>CAZGZT010000001.1:0-274118 GCA_964529805.1 uncultured Solobacterium sp.
ATCTTAAGGTCTTTTGTCCTTTATACAGCTTGTATAGAGGCGGCATGGCAATGTAGACATAGCCGCCTTCAATCAGTGGTTTGAAGTAGCGGTAAAGGAACGTCAGCATCAGTGTGGAAATGTGCTGTCCATCGACGTCGGCATCGGTCATGATGACGATTTTATGATAACGCAGTTTAGAAATATCAATATCATCGCCGAATCCGCAGCCGAACGCCTGCATCATCATTCTGATTTCGGCGTTGTCGTAGATCTTGTGTATCCTGGCTTTCTCGACATTCAGGATCTTTCCTCTTAAAGGAAGAACGGCCTGGAAGTTGGAGTCTCTTCCCTGCTGTGCGGAACCGCCGGCGGAATTACCCTCGACGATGTAGATCTCGCAGATGGATGGATCTCTGGAAGCACAGTCTTTCAGTTTTGTCGGAAGATTTCCAGAACCGAAGTCGTCTTTTCTTCTAACGCTTTCTCTGGCTTTCTGAGCTGCCAGTCTTGCTTCGGATGCTGATTTGGCTTTTTCAATGATGATCTTGGCGATATCCGGATTCTCTAAAAGATGTCTCTTCAGGAAGTCTCCGAAAATCTTGTTCATGATCGGTCTGACTTCTGCGTTTCCAAGCTTGCCTTTGGTCTGTCCTTCATACTGAGGATCCGGATGTTTTACAGATATGATTGCGGTCAGACCTTCCTTCAGGTCGTCGTTTGTGAGGTTTGGTTCATCTTTTTTGATGTAGTTGTTGTCTTTGGCATAAGCATTGATAACTCTGGATAAAGTCTGTCTAAATCCATCCAAATGCATGCCTCCGTCAGGAGTAAAGATATTATTACAGAAGGAATAGACTTTCTCTGTGTAAGAAGTATTGTATTGAAGCGCTACTTCGACTGCGATCGAAGTGCTGCTGTCTGCGCCGTCGCAGTAAAGCACGTTTTCAAACAGTCTGTTTTCGTTCTGGTCAAGGAATTCAACATATTCTTTAATACCTCCTTCATAACAGAAGGAATGGTCACCTTTGTGTTCGTCGTCTTTATTCCAGTAGAAGTCTAGTCTTATACCTTTGTTCAGGAACGCCATCTGACGGATACGATCGTGAAGAGTTTTGTAATCGTAGACGGTACCCTCTTTAAAGATTTCAGCATCAGCCTTGAAACGAACGGTTGATCCGGTATCTTCTATATCACAGGTACCGATTTCTTTTAGTGGCTGATCTACTTTTCCGCCATCTTTAAAACGGATGAAATAGATTTTTCCGTCTTTATGAATGGTTGCTTCTAGCCATTCAGATAGTGCATTAACAACCGAGGCACCGACGCCGTGCAGACCGCCGGACACCTTATATGCGCCGCCGCCGAACTTGCCTCCGGCATGGAGGACAGTAAAAATTGTCTCAACAGTAGAAACGCCGGTCTTTGGGTGAATCTCAACAGGCATTCCACGGCCATCATCTTTTACTGTTACGACATCATCATTGTCTACGCTGACTTCAATCCTGGTTGCGTAACCAGCCAGAGCTTCGTCGACGGAGTTGTCTATAATTTCCCATACCAAGTGATGCAAGCCGGTAGATGATGTGGTACCGATATACATACCCGGTCTTTTTCTAACAGCTTCAAGTCCTTCTAGAACCTGAATATCTTCAGAAGTATAATTGTCGTGTTGTATTGCAGTATTAGACATTTTCTTCCTCCTTTAATTCAATCAGTTTATATTCCTTATCAATCTTAAGATTGTGGATGTCTGTGTTGGTGATGATTACCTGTGCATTTTCCGGGATGATTTTAAGGAGCCTTTCTTGATTTTCCTTATCTAATTCTGAGAGGATGTCATCCAGAAGAACAACAGGGGTTTTATTGATGTTGTCTTTAATGTAACGGATCAGGGCGAACTTGAAGGCAATGAGCGCCATTCGTTTCTGTCCCTGAGATGCGATGGAATTCAGTTCATATCCATTCATCAGGAAACGGTAGTCGTCGTGGTGCGGTCCAAATACCGCGTAGTGATAATAATCATCTTTCTCTTTGGTTCGTTCCAGCTCGTTTTTTATTTCATCCGTTTCGCAGCATTTGTCATAAATGATTTTGATTTCTGTTTCCTTTCCGGAAATCAGCGAGTACTTTTCAGAGATATATTCATTAATTGTCTGGAAGAATTTTTCTCTTTCTTCAATAATGATTTTAATCAACGGTTCCATGGACTCGTTTATTACATTCAGCAGGATCCGATCCGGCTCCAGTTCCTTCAGCAGTTTGTTTTTGTCTTTTAATAAGGAATTATATTTCAGAAGAGCCTGAATATAGTTTTTGGAAACCTTACTGATTTCAATATCAAGAAGTTTTCTTCTCTCGCTTGGTGATTGAGTAAATAGTTCCAAGTCGCTCGGTTTAAAAAGAACAGCGTTGATCCTGCCAATGAACTCGGATGTTTTTTTGATTAAGTCATTATTTATGTAAAGCGATTTGTTTTTCTTATTAATGACTACCTTGAAGATTCCTTCGTCCGATACCAGATTGATCCGGGCAAAGTCACAGTCTTTTTTAATCAGATTCTGATCATCGGAAGTACGGTAGGATTTGGTATTGGATACTACCAGGATGCTTTCCAGG
Source organism: uncultured Solobacterium sp. (assembly GCA_964529805.1). Taxonomy (GTDB): domain Bacteria; phylum Bacillota_I; class Bacilli_A; order Erysipelotrichales; family Erysipelotrichaceae; genus Colivicinus. The sequence goes on from CAZGZT010000001.1 coordinate 2,599, forward strand.
ATGTTTGTCTTCCCGACGCCGTTCTTTCCAATGATAATATTCAGATGCGGATCAAATTCAAAATACTTCCTTGAATAATTGCGATAATCATTTAAAGCGATGGATTTTATCAGCATATCTGATAGATTTTTGAGGCAACTTCAATCAGATCATTTTTATATAGTTTTCTGCCTCTGCGATTGTCCGCTTCATGATTAATTAAGACAATATTTTCAGATAGAAAGGCTTTCACTTCTCCTCCGGAAGAGATCAAATCCACCAGTTTAAGAAACTGTCCTAATGTAATAAAATCTTCTTTAATTTCTACTTTTTCAATTATCGCCATATTCTCTTAGATTATAACATTTTTGGCTTTATTTTTCCATATCAGAGACGTTACGAAAGAAAGGTGCTCTACCTAATAAAAATAAAAACGCGTCTTAGAACGCGTTTATTTGGCTTAAATTGTTAAATCAGTGTTTTTAACGATATGTTCTGACCGGTGAAATCAACTGAATCAGACTGTTGTCATCTTCTTTCTTGACTACAAACGGTTTCAGTTCACCAGAGAAATTAATGGTAATTTCATCGGAGCCGATAGCTTTGATTGCATCCTGGAGATATTTACCAGAGCAGGAAATATCCAATGGGTTTCCTTCGTAGCTGATTACTTTGATTGCTTCGAATGAAGAAATGCCCGACTGGTTGGATGAAGTCAGTTCCAGTTTATTTTCATCAATATGCATCTTTACCGTGTTCTTGCCATCGGCTTTAATGAATAAAGTTCTATCAATCGCATTAATCATTTCTCTGGAAGAGATCTTCAGTTTCTGATTGTAGCTCTGAGGAATCAGTTTAGATGTATCAGGGAATTCATCATCCAGAAGACGAGTATCGATGATTGTATTTCCGAAGATAAAGGAAATCTTCTGACGATCAATAGCGATCGTTACTTCTTTCTCATTTTCAATAGAATGGTAAATGCTTGCGAGATATTTTGAAGGAACAGTGATATTGAAATTCAGATCGGTATCAATATCAACAGTTTTTGAAGCCAGACGGTAGGAGTCCGTTGCGTTTGCATAGAGTTTTTTGTCTGCAGCTTTGAGATTGACACCGGTAAGAACAGGTCTAGTTTCTTTGTCGGAGCAGGCAAAAGCAGTTTCATCAATAATCTGATTGAATAAAGTAGTTTCCAGTCTGAATGGATTATTGTCTCTGACATCAAAGCTGATCATCGGATAATCGCTTGCCGGGATACCGGTAATCTTAAATTCGGAGTTGCCGCCATAAATTCTAATCAGATTTCCATCAATTGTTTCAATACTGATAAAGTCACTGTCAATTTTTCTAACAATTTCAAGAATGTATTTTGAATCAATAACGATTTCATCTGTTTCATTAATAATTAAAGTGTTATTGTCATTATTATTGATACAGGTTTTGATGGAAATATTAGAGTCTGAAGAAACCAGTATTAAAGAATTCTCTGTAACGGTGATCTTAATACCTGATAAAGCAGGCAATGGTGTAGTAGAAGAAATAGCTTTAGAAGATAATGTTAATACATCCAGAAATTCTTTTTTAGCGATTTTGAAATTCATGTCAGACTCCTTTATAGTTATAATTTGAATCTTATTATTATTAGAATGTTTAAAATTGTGGAAAACCTTAAATCAGCCTTTATTTACAGTATTATTTTATCATTTCAACTGTTGATATTAAAGTGAAGAGAATGTTACCTGATGTTGCTTTCAATCTCGTTGATGACTTTTAAATAAACAGGGTCGGTTTTAATTTTCTTCTCAATGTTTTCACAGGCATTCATTACTGTAGAATGATCTCTGCCACCAAATTCCTGACCAATATCGTCATAAGTTGCATCCAGAAGTTTCCGGCAAAGATACATGGCGATCTGTCTGGCATTGGAAATGTTCCTGGTACGGTTGGCGGATGTGATTTGTTGTTTTGTGAGGTTGTAGTAATCACATACCGCCTTACGTACCGATGAAATAGCTAATTCATTGCTGCTGTCTTTAATTTGGTCTTTAAAAGCTTCGACAGCGAGTTTTAATGAAATATGATCAGAATCTTCCTTAAGTGGAAAGTTGATGGAATAGAACAATAAACGGTTAACTGCACCTTCCAGACTTCTGACGTCCTGCGAGAAATTGGTAGCCAGATAGCTTAAAACTTCATCATCAACCGTCAGTTGATTAGAAAGAGTGCTGTTGGATATTTTCATCTTTAAAATATTAATAGATGTCTCGTATTCCGGAGCCTCAATATTTACATTCAATCCCTGATTAAAACGGGATATGATTCTATCTTCCAGACCCTTGATTTCTCCAGGAGAACGGTCGGAAGTAATACAGATCTGTTTATGATTATTTACAAGCTCATTAAAAACCGTAAAGAACAGCTCGTGTGTCTTTGGTTTGTTTGCAAGGAACTGAATGTCATCTACCAGTAAAACATCAAGATCATTAAAGACACTTTTAAATTCATCAAAACGATTTTCTTTGCTGGCTTTGAATACACCCTCAACAAATTCCGGACCACTGGTAAAGCCAATCTTTTTGTTTGGGAAAGTTTCTTTTACTTTATTGCCGATGGCATTTAAAAGATGTGTCTTTCCCAGACCGGAATTGCCATATATAAATAATGGATTATATATAATACCAGGATTTAATGCGACTGTCGTAGCAGCCAGATGGGCCTGGACGTTAGATCTGCCGGTAATGAAGTTGGTAAGAGTCTGATTAGGATCAATTTCTCTTGAAAGAAAATCACTCTTAATAACGTTTTGCTTGGAAGCAAGAGGAACACTGTCGTTCTGCTGGGTGATATGGATTTTCATCTTTTTCTCCAGAACGTTTTCCAGACAGTTTTCAATAATTCCCACATTTTCAGTCATGATAGAATAGTTTATAAAGTTAGGAACAACGATTGTTGCTTCATCATTATCAAGAGACACCAGTTTGGATTCAAAATAAGGAAGAACACTCTCTGATATCTGATTTGAATTAGCTATGTTTTTTATGGTTTTTGACCATATGTCATTTAAATAAAAATCAACCGTTGTCATCTTTTAAAACCTAATGTGTGTAAGACTATCATAGCACTATTTTTCCACAATTTTTATAGACATTTTTAGGAAGTTTTCCACAATCCACAACACAAACCATCGTTTTTCTAGCAATTATAGGCAGAATTAAGAGTTTTCCACATTTTTCCACAAAATAAAAAATGTGGAAAAAATGTTATAAAACTTTCCACAATCACTAAAAACGTGGAAAATAGTGGATTATTTTTATTTTCCACAATGCTTTGTTAAAAAAGAAACAACAAAAACCCTATAAATAAAGCGTTATTTAGAATATCCACTTTTCCACAATGTGTTAATAGTTTAAAAATGTGGAAGTTAATTGTTGTGGAAAAACCAACAGCTATTATTAAAATATAAAAAACAACGGTTATAAGCCGTTGTTTTTTGAATGATTTTTTATGAATTATTCTTTGTTTTCTGTAATGTCTCCGCGATCTTTCAAATCCTTTACGATCTGAGCAAACCTTTCTTCATTTAGAGTAAACTTCTTTGCATAGACGAAGTATCCTAAGACAATCAGAATCAAAGGAACTACAAGCATGGAATTTTTAAATATTAGCTTACCGGTTGCATCAATCGACTCGGCAGCCACGTCTCCATGTTTAATACCCGAAAGCACCAACGTGATAGAAACGATGCCGGTAGCCAGAGCTCCTCCGATCTTGTTGATGAGAGGCTGAATAGAGAAGGTGATTGAGTCGTTTCTCTTTCCCAGTTTCCATTGACCGTATTCGATCGTATCTGAGATAAACATCAACATTAACAGCTGAATGAAAGCTTCGCCGACAAAGATAATGATCGCGCCGATCGCAATCATTAACAGGGAACGATCGGCAAAGAAGAACACAATATAACCAATCACGACGATAATGGTAGAAATCCCGTAGAACTTCTTTCTGTCGAACAGCTTGGAGACCCAAGGGAAGATGATTAATGCCGCCAGCTGCGCAACACCACAAGCGGCCGCCAGGATCGCATACTTGTCGATATCGCAATAGATGTACTGCATGTAGTATAAAGCGAAGTTCGTTGTAGAAACATAACCAACAGTAAACAACGCCATCGCCAGAGTCACCCACATCAGCTGGTCGTTCGCAAACAGCACATGGAACATCTCTTTTAACGAGGTTTGTGTTTCTTCCTTAAACTGTTCCTTGTTCTCCTTAACACCAACAATTGTAAACAGCTGGAACGCAAGCATCAGCACCGAAACGATAACCGCCAGGGAGAAGTATCCTTTTTCTCCGCCACCCAGCATATCTGTAAAGGAAGGATAACCGACCATTACAATATACATACCGATATTGGCACAGATTCTGGCAAAGGCACCGAAGTCCTCTCTCTTCTTCTGATCCAGCGTTAGAGAAGGCATCATGGACCAGTAGGCGATGTCATTAATACCATAGCTGATATCCCAGCAGATATAAGCAGCACCGAAGACCAGCACATACTTCATGCCTGTCAGACCGAAGTCCGCAAACATGATCAGGTAGAACACGATCGCCAGAATACATCCCACCAGCATTGGAGGTTTGTACTTGCCCCAAGGCGACTTGATGTTGTCGATCACCAGACCGGTAATGGGGTCGTTGAACGCATCGAAGATTCTTAGTACGGTAAGCACCAGAGAAACCATCGCGAAAGTCGTTAGCGGAAGCTGCAGGATGTTGGAAAGGAAATAGATCATGGCGTTTGCTTCAAACGCATAGAACATATCTCTGCCAACAGTTCCCAATCCAAAGAAATACTTGTTTTTCTTGTCTTGATTCATTGTTTCATCTCCTTTATTTCATACATATCTGAACCGTAATCAAGCGGTATTCTTAAACTGTCATTAAATCCAGAACCCAGGAACAGATTGTTCAGATAGATTCCGCTTCTAAGAGCGGCACCGGATGCCCGGTAGTTCTGTCCTGCCGCATCCATGCCCTTGCGTTTTCCGATCTCGTTCATAATGTGTCCGTTCGCATCGATCTTAACCGGAAGAACGAAATTAATCAGATTGCCGAACTGACGGATATTGTGCAGATAAGGGCGGGAAACAATCTCATACATCGCATCGTCGCTTAATCCTAAGGCATAAAGTTTATCGTAAATTGGAGCCGCATGAACGATTCTTCTGAACTTGGAAACAATTGCTTCTTCGTTATGAACTTCAAACTGTTCGTACTGTTCTTCTTCGTTGATGCGATAGAATCTGCCGTACTGGAAAGTCCTGCGGTGTTTTTTGTAGTATGTGATCTGTTTTTTGATTTCCTTTTTCTCAACCGGAGAAAGCAGATTCAGATCCAGTTCATAACCCAGACAGCCGTAGGCAGAAATTGTGAAACGGGTTTCCAACGGTGTCTGACGCAGCGTCTGCAGATGTGGTGAAGCGGAAACGTGGGCACCCATTGTAGATAACGGATATAAGTAAGACAGGCCTTTCTGAATGTCTATTCTTTCGATTGGATCGGTATCGTCCGAAGCCCAGATCTGCGGGGAGAAGCACAGCATTCCTAAGTCGAATCTGTTTCCGCCTGAACTGCAGGATTCAAACAGGACGTGAGGACGCGGGGTGAAGACTCTGTCCAGAACCTCATATAGTCCTTTGATATACTCGTGGCTGTATGCGCCGGTTACGCCATCCATCATCCGGTTCATGTCCCACTTGATGTAGTCAATATTGTTTTTATCGATCAGATCGGAAACATTCTCAACAACATAATCCCTGACTTCCGGATTGGTCAGATCCATCAGAAGCTGGTGTCTGCCAAAAAGCATTTCCCTGTCTTTCTCGACAATCGCATATTCCGGGTGTTTCTCGTAGAGTTTTGAATCGATATTAATGCATTCCGGCTCCACCCATATGCCAAACAGCATTCCCAGATCATGGATCTCTTTCGACAGAGAACGGATGCCTCCCGGAATCTTCTTGGTGTTGCAGTTGTAGTCGCCAAGGCCCTTGGTATCGTTGTTTCTGCGGCCGAACCATCCGTCGTCCAGAACAAACAGCTCCATTCCCAGAGAAAGCCCCTGTTTTGCGAGCTTCACAAGCTTGTTTTTGTTAAAGTCCATGCCGAACGCCTCCCAGGAGTTGATCAGCACAGGTCTCTCTTTTTCTTTCCAGTCGGAACGGACGATGTGTCTGTTAATGAAATCATGGAAATGATGAGATAGATCGTTCAGTCCTTTATCAGAGAAAGACAGAACAGCCTCCGGTGTCTCGAACGAAGCACCTTTCTTCAGCTCATAAACAAACCTTTCCGGAGAGATGCCGCTCTGTATCCTGTGGATTCCGTATTCATCCTTCGATACGCTGGAATAATGGTTGCCGGTATAGACCAGATTAAAGCCCCAGGCTTTTCCGTAGTTCTCGTTTGTGTCTTTTCTCTTAACGATAAATCCTGGATTCTGTTTAGCGGAAGAGAAGCCGACTCTTGAACCGATGGAATAAGTTCCTCTGTTGATGTCCCGCAGATTCACGTGCGTTTCCTTATCCCAGGCACCGCAGAAGTCCATCATCTGCAGACCGTCTTCGTAAAGATCCAGACAGTAGGACATCAGCTTGTGCAGAAGATATTTCTTATTGCTTTGATTGATCAGAACAGCCCTTCTGGTAATGACGTCCTCTTCAGGGTAGATGGTGTAGTACAGATCCAGCTGTAGCTTTCTGATCTCGTCCTTTAGATGAATGATCAGCGTCTTGTCTGCGCCGTAGGCACTTGGAAGCCCGGGGATCTTAAGCTCGCCGTCTTTGATTTCGTAGGAATCAAACAGAAACTCCGTTGTATAGGAATCATCCGCCTCCAGCTCGATAGATGCCTCTTTAAAATCGCCTCTGCCATAGGTCCCATATTCCTGGGCAACCTGATCCAGAGAATAGGAAGGGTCTTCTTTATATAGGATCGTAGCTCCGTAGGCGAGACAGCGCTTCAATGCAAGCTCTTCGCCGTCTTCGATCCTGACCCGGCATCCGTAATGGAGATGTTCCAGATGTTTATACTGATTGACATAGAAAAAATAAGACGTGTTTCTGGTATTCAGCAAAAACACATTGTCTTTTATTTCGATTGTGTTCATAGATCTGCCCCCATATCTACTTATTATTTTATCAGTTTAAATAAATAACAGAAACAGAAAATAGATAGATAATATAGGAGAAGGGTACCGGAAACAAGTATAATAGAAACAGAAGAGTTGAAATATGGAAAAGATGTTCTTTTTTGATATCGATGATACTTTGTATGATCTGGCGGAACCGTTTTGTAAGACGTGTGACGCCTTCTTCAAAGGCGATCTGGTTCTTCCAATGGATGAACTGTTTCTGGCTTTCCGCAGACATGGGGAAGTTTCCTTTACAGCCGTTGAGAACGGACGGATGACGATGGCGGAGATGTACTGCTACAGACTTCAGAAGGCGTTTGGAGAATTCGGAACAGGGCTTAGCGATGAAGAAGCCCTGGCGTTTCAGAAGGCATATCAGAAAAATCAGTACCACATCGTTCTGTCAGAAGACATGAGGACGTTTTTTAATGAGTTCAGCAAGGATACGGTGTTCGGCGTCCTTTCCAACGGTCCTTCGGAGCATCAGTGGGACAAGGTGAAGTCCTTAGGGTTGCTGCAATGGATCAAGAAAGAAAACATCATTATTTCCGGAGACGTCGGAGTCGTAAAACCAAACGAAAGGATTTTCAGGATCGCTGAAGAAAAGGCAGAAGACAAGGAACCGTGGATGATCGGCGACTCGTTTGAAAGCGACATCACCGGAGCGCACAACGTCGGATGGCGCTCGGTCTGGATCAACAGACGCAGACGTGTAGCGAAAGATAAAAACATCGTTCCGGATTATACGGTTTATTCTGAAAAAGAGATAATCGATACATTAAAACAAATCATCAAAGGACAATAAAAAATGAAGAAAGTCAGACAGACACAGATCTATGTAGGGTTGAACGATTCCGATACCTATCAGCAGAAATTCGAAACTGAGAAATATGTATCGATCCTGAAGAGAGTGTGTCAGGGTTATCACGTAGCCTTTTCCATGAGCCTGATCAACGGCGGCTATTTTCATGACGACGGGACTTATGTGGAAGAGAACACATTAATGCTGACGCTGCTGGATGTGGATGAACAGACGATCGAAGAGATCGCCAAAGACCTGTGCGCTTTCTTTCATCAGGAAAGCGTCATGGTCAGTACCAGCGAAGCGGAAGTACACTTCGTGAAGGAAAGTCTGTAATGATCCGCATCAGCATCCTTACGTTATGTCCTGAAGAATTTGTTTCCTTTCTGAAAATCCCATTGATTGAAAGAAGCGTTTCTTCCGGAATTCTGAACATAGAAATCATTGACATCCGGGACTATGTGCCCGGAAGTTTTCGTAAGATCGACGATTCACCATACGGCGGAGGAGTCGGAACCATCTTAAGAGTCCAGCCGGTAGAGGACGCGTTGAAAGCCGTCTGCGACGAGAGCAGCCACATCATCATCACTTCTCCAATAGGAAAACAATTTAAGCAGAGAGACGCAAGACGTCTGTCTAAGATGCCGCACATCGTTCTGGTTTGCGGACACTATGAAGGATATGATGCCAGAATCTATGATTTGGGAGACGAAACGCTGTCGATCGGCGACTATGTCTTAAGCGGAGGAGAACTTCCGGCGATGGTCATCACACAGGCGGTCATGAGACTGGTGGATGGAAGCATGAAGAAGGAAAGCGTCATTGACGAGTCTTTCGAGGAAGGACTTCTGGAATATCCGCAGTACACCAAGCCCGCAGACTACAACGGAAAGAAAGTGCCTGAGGTTCTGCTGTCAGGCAATCACGAAAAGATCAAAGAATGGCGCAGAGAAGAAGCTTTAAAAACAACAGAAAAACTTAGACCGGACCTGTTGAGGAAGAAAGAAATCGATGTAACGCTAAAGAACTACATTGAAGAAAAGATACTCCCGGAATACAACGGGTACGAAGTTTCCCACGGACCGAATCACATTCAAACAGTAATCGGCAACAGCCTTGAACTTAGCAAAGATCTGGACGTAAATATCGACATGGTCTATACGATCGCCGCCTATCACGACATCGGTCTTCGTTACGGCAGAGACGATCATGAGATCAGTTCCGGAAAATGGCTGCAGGAAGATAGAAAACTGAGAAACTGGTTTACCGAAGAAGAGATCCTGACGATGAAAGAAGCGGTAGAGGACCACCGTGCCAGCAGGAAGGAAGAACCTCGTAGCGTCTACGGCTGCATCGTTGCCGAAGCAGACAGAGACATCATCCCGGATAGAATCGTTTCCAGATGTGTTCAGTATGAAACAGCCCACAACCCCGAAGACAGCGAAGACGAGGTGCTTGGTAAAATCATCTATCACATCAACGACAAATACGGAGAAAATGGCTATCTGAAGCTTTGGCTTCCTTGCCGGAAAAATCAGGAAGGACTCGACGTCTTACGCAAGTGGATCGCAGACGGAAAAATCAGAGAAATCTGTAAGAAAGAGCTACAGAAACAAAGAAAAAACCAATAGAAAATAAGGTAAAATATAGCCATATAAGGAGACAACTATGGGAATCGTTGTGTTTGGAGCAGTGTTTGTAGATATTAAGGGCTATCCAATCGACCAGTACATTCCTTCCGGAAGAAACGTCGGAAGAGTGGTGCAGGTCCATGGCGGCGTGAGCAGGAACGTAGTAGAAGATATTGCCAACCTGGAATTAAGACCGACTTATGTCAGTGTTGTCGATGATACCGGAACAGGCAATGATGTAATCGAGAAGCTGAATAAGCACAAAGTCAATACACAATACATCACGAAGACACCGGACGGCCTAGGTACGTGGCTGGCGATTTTTGACAACAACGGCGACGTCGTAGCATCCATATCGAAAAGACCGGATCTGTCCAAAATCGGTGAGACCCTGGATCTTTATGGCGACAAGATCATCTCGGAAGCGGACAGTGTTGTCGTGGAAATAGACATGGAAACAGGCCTGCTGAACCGGATCTTTAAACTTGTAGAGAAGTATCAGAAACAGATCTTTGCGGTCGTCTCAAACATGTCCATTGCGATGGAGAGAAGGGATCTGCTTTCCAAGGTTTCCTGCATCGTCTGCAACCAGCAGGAAGCCGGACTGCTTTTCTCGGAAGAGTACGACGATGTATCGATAGAAGAAATGGAAAAAATCCTGCCGGAAAAGATCAGGCAGGCAGACATCAAGAAAATGGTTGTTACGTTGGGTGAAAACGGAGCGGTCTATGCCGGACAGGACGGAGAGCGCGGATTCTGTGCGACACAGAAAACGGATGTGATCGACACCACCGGCGCAGGAGATGCCTTCTTTGCGGGAATCGCCGTCGGACTGACGTACGGAAAAGATCTGAAAGAATCCTGCAACATCGGTACGAGACTTGCCTCCGCAGTCCTGGCGACCAAAGAGAGCGTTTCTCCGCGTTTCCAGCCCGCGGAATTCGGATTATAAAAAGCAGCTACAGCTGCTTCACGTAAATACCGTCGTTATATTCAAACCCAAGCCGTTTCAGATAGTTCAGATGATTCTCATCCGGGCCTCTGTAGACGACTTTTTTAATTCCTTCCTTTTTCAGATTAGAAAGCAGATAGGCACCGATTGAGAAATCACGGAATTCCGGAATCGAATAATCCAAAGACAGTTCAAGACTGTCGCCGTCCCGCTTGCCCAGAGCCATGCCGACAGGCTTGCCCTGACAAAGAACCACATAGATCTGATCGGCCTTCTTTGTGTCATAGGAAATACCCGGGAAGCACTTCATAATATCATCATGGTAGTAATCCAGCAGATGATTCAGAAGCGCATCGCTCCCGTCCGTCTTAATGATTTCGTATTCCTTGTCGGTCCTGCTCATCTTCCATAGGAAGCGCAGGTTGATGATCACCAAACAAAGATTCATGAATGCAGTCGGATAAGACTTGATGATAAAGGCGTAGATCGTAAAGATTACGCTGCCAATGGTGTTGATGATCCTAAGCTTCACCACTGATGTCATCAGCATTGACACCAGCACCAGCAGAGACCCTAAATATCCGAACGCCTCGATTAAAAACTGTGTATTCATAATTTGTACCTCGATTTCACATTAAAAGAAACGGTCAAAAAAAGCAACACGGATTCTATGCTAGAATTGAATTAAATGAAGAAAAAGATTTTTGCCGGAACATATACCGGAAAGGGAAGCGAAGGTGTTTATCGTTTTAGTTGTGAGGAAGGAAAGTTAAGTGATCCCGAACTTTTCTGTAGGATCGATAATCCAAAATACCTGTGCAGCTGCGGAGATGACATCGCTGCGGTCTGCGACTTTGAGAACGGATCAGGCGTAGCACTCATATCCGATGACGGAAAGGTTAAAGACAGGCTGATTTTTGAAGATGTGACTTCCTGTTATATTACCTTCCATGAAGGAAGACTTTATACCGCAAACTACCATGCCGGGACATTCAGTGCAATAGATGTGAATGACGGTCGGTTGGAGCTGGTGAAAACTGTTGAGATTAAGAAAAAAGCAGGCTGTCATCAGGTGCTGTTCTGGAACGATCTGGTTCTGGTGCCGTGCCTGTTCCTGGATAAGGTAATGATCTATGATGGCGGTCTGAATTATCAAAAAAAGATCGTATTCCCTGAAGGCAGCGGGCCAAGACACGGAATCTTTTCAAAAGACAACAGATATCTTTATCTCGTATCGGAACTGTCAAACGAGCTGTTTGTGATTGAAACAGACTCCTTCCGGATCGTTGACTGTGTAGGGCTGCTGGAAAACGGTGAACGCAACACCGAAGGGACAGCCGCAATACGCATGAGCGAAGACGGAAAGCATCTGTATGTTTCTACCAGAGGAAAGGATCTGATCTCGGTTCTGTCAGTAGATGATGAGAAAGCCGAATTGATACAGACGATACCTTGTGGCGGCGAGCACCCAAGGGATTTCATTCTGACCGATGATATTCTTCTGTCAGCGAACCGTTTCTCAAATCAGGTCGTATCCTTTCAGATCGGAAAAAACGGAAAGATCGAAGAAGAGATCGACAGGATCGATGTACCGGATTCGGTATGTCTGATTGAAAAATAAAACATCCTTAACGGATGTTTATATATAAAGGTTTATAGAAATATAAATCTTTTTATTTTCCTTTATATTCCAGACAAAGCATCGTCACATCGTCAAACTGTTCCGCGTTCCTAACAAAACCATCAATGCCGTCTGTGACGTTTTTCAGAATCGTTTCCAGATCGGCTCCCGGTTCTTTATTCAGTGCTTCCAGCATTCTGTCGGTTCCAAACATGACGCTGTTTTTGTCGGTTGCCTCCGGAACGCCATCGGTATAAACAAACACCTTGTCTCCCGGATTAAGCTGCAGTTCGTAGCCGGTATATTCAGCATCATCCATGGCGCCCATGACCAGACCGTGTCGGTCTTTCAACAGTTCAAAATTTTCTCCTGCCTTGCAGATGGTTGGATATTCGTGTCCGGCATTGGAAGCTGTCAGCTTGCCGGTAGAAATCTCCAGGATACCCAGCCATACCGTAACAAACATGTCGTACGGATTGTGGGAACAGATCTTCCTGTTGGCGATGGTCAGGATCTCTTCAGGAGAAACACCCGGAACAGCTACACCCTGAATAACGATGTTACAAGCCATCATAAACAACGCGGCAGGAACGCTCTTGCCCGAAACATCGGCGATAACGACACACAGATGATCATCATCAATCAGGAAGAAATCATAGAAATCGCCGCCCACTTCTTTCGCCGGATCCATGGATGCAAAGATATCGAATTCATTACGCTCAGGGAACGGAGGAAATTCATGCGGCAGCATGGCTCTCTGGATCTTGGTGGCTGTATAAAGCTCGGTCTTGGTTGAAGCCAGCTTAATGCTTCGATCAGAGAAAAGAACGCTGTAGATCAGTACCAGTGCGACCAGAACGGAACCGTACTGGGTGGCATAGCCGTGCGCCCCCTTAGTAAAGAGGTAATGAACAATCGGGATTAGGATAAAAGAAATCGAAACGATCTTCTGTCTTCTGGATGCTTCGCTTTGAATCACAAATGCGGTAGTAGGCGGAGCGACACAGATCAGATAAAGGTCGACAAGCCAGTAGAGTTTTTCTTTCTGAAAAACGCCGTTTGCATCAACACTGAAACAGATCGGAACAAACATGTTGACGACGATCAGCAACGTAGCCGGGATCAGCAAAAGAGCTACAATACGGTCAAAAACGGATATGGCTTTTCCTTTGAATTCCAGAACCGTACGCACATAACGGTAGAAATAGTAGACCAGCGCAAAGTCGATGATCTTGGTCAGCCCGTTCATGATCAGACACCAGGTACGGTACTGTGCCATGCCTAGGACATAACATTCCCATTCATTGATAAAGAAGGAATAGCAGTTCAGCGTGATCAGAATAATGAACCAGCGGGTCGTGTCCTCGATCTCGCTCTTGCGGCCGCCGGTACAGCCAAAGAACAGCATCACGCAGATAAAAGAACCCATGACATCTATTCCGGCGTTGTACATGACGCTTGGTGTTACGTTCGGTTTATTAAACAGTTTAATCCCAAGAACAAAGCAACTGAAAGCCGTTACTGTCAGTATCAGCAGTACCGTAAGAAGAAACCATCTTTTATTGTTTGTTTTTTTCATGAACTAACCCCAACGCGATTCGTTATTTTTATTTTATCACTAAAGGTTTTAATTGAAGAAAGAGTCCTTAAGCAGTTTGTTAAGACTGTCGTAGAATGCGGCAATATGTACACCATCCACCAGAGCATGATGGACCAGAATGGATACCGGCATCATGTATTTTCCTTCAACGTTCCTTTCGTATTTTCCCCAGGTGATCCTCGGGTTGGATTCCTCTCCGCCCGCAACCGGCTGTATCAAAGAAGTGTAGTGCAGCCACGGAAGGGAGGAAATAAAATACATGCTTTCAACATCCTCGTCTTCAACGATGCCGTTGTTTTTGCACGCTACCCGTTTCTCTTCCGCTTCCTTAAGATAATCGGAGAAATCCATGTGATGATGCAGCGTACAGTAGCAGTACGTTCCATCCTCCAGCAGTTCCGTATGGGAAGCCGGACACTCGTCATATTCAACAATCCCGTCTCCATGAATACGTTGACGGAATTCCGGAACTTGATCAGTAGCCAGTGCCGCCGCATGCATGAAGGTCAGATAAAAGGAACATCCCTGTTTCCTGCAGAAATCCAGAAGTTCCGTTACATCTATATCCACGGTTAAACCGACATATGGATAAGCCAGAGAACGGAAATAGTTAAAATGATCTCTGCGGACATAAGCATTCATGTCAATGATTCTGTAAGCCATGATCAATCCCTCCATCACACTTCAATATGAGTATATCAAAAGAATGAAAAAATGTTTGACAAGGATAAACATGCGTGTTATTGTATTAGTGTATTAATACAAAGGAAGAGAGGTAACTATGGGTTGGAAATTTTCTGATGATACACCGATTTATCTTCAGATCATTGAAGCAGTAAAAACCGATATTGTCTCCGGTAAGTATAAAAGCGGAGACAGGCTTCCGGCTGTCAGGGATCTGGCCTTTGATGCGGGAGTGAATCCCAACACGGTCCAGAGAGCCTATGCGGAGCTGGAAAGACAGGGTCTGGTTCAAAGCGAAAGAACCAGCGGACGTTATGTCAGTATCGATGATAAGAAGATAGAGGAATTAAGAAAGGATCTTAGTGATACCTATATCAGAGATCTGTTTAAAAAACTGAAGGATCTGGGAATGGATGACAAGACGATCAAAGACGTTCTTAGTAAATGGAGGGATGAATGATGGAAACAATGGTATGTAACGGTTTATGCAAGTACTATGGTTCAGTCAAGGCGTTAGACAACGTTGATCTGCATCTTGAAGAGGGCAGGATCATAGGGCTCTTAGGACCTAACGGTTCAGGCAAGACCACTTTAATCAAACTGGCTTCAAGACTGCTGGTACCGACAGAAGGCGAAGTCACGATCTGCGGCGAAAAACCGTCACCGGAAACCAAGGCGATAGTGTCATATCTGCCTGACAGAAACTATCTGCCGGACTGGATGAAAGCAGGAGAGCTGCTGGAAATGTATCAGGACTTCTATGGCGATTTCGATGTACAGAGAGCGAAAGACATGCTGAACTCGCTGAATATCGATCTGAACATGCCTTTGAAGAAGATGTCAAAAGGCACAAAAGAAAAGGTACAGCTGATCCTGACGATGTCCAGACATGCGAAACTGTATCTGCTGGATGAACCGATTGCGGGAGTCGATCCGGCTGCCAGAGACTATATTTTAAAGACGATCATTTCGAATTACGATGAATCGGCTACTGTACTGATTTCGACACATCTGATTGCGGATGTGGAGAATGTTCTGGATGAAGCGATCTTCCTGAAGGAAGGAAAAGTAGTGCTTCATCAGAATGTTGATGAACTGCGTGATACGACCGGCAAGAGTGTCGACGAGTATTTCAGGGAGGTATTTAAATGTTAGGAAAACTGATCAAATATGATTTTAAAGCGATGTTCAGGAACCTGTATCCGATCTATGTTGCCTTGATCGCACTGACGATCGTATTCTCCTTGATGGTCAAGTTTCACTTCGACCAGGGACTTCTGTTTGCGATCTTTGCGTTTCTGTTTGTTGCGGCTTTGAACGGATCGATCATTGCCTGCGTGTTCTTTGTCGTCACCAGATTCTCTCGCGGCTTATTGAAGAACGAAGGCTATCTGTCCTTTGCTTTGCCGGTAAGCACGGCGATGCATATTCTGGCAAAGGTGATCAACGCGATCATCTGGGCCTTTATTGAAGGACTGATGCTTTGTGTCTGCCTGCTGATCATGGGCATGGTCATGGGAAGTATCAAGGAAGTCGTCATCTTCTTCCAGGAAGTATTTGAGGCTCTTGGCGTGATCGAGAAAGACATTCTGCTGACTGTCCTGCAGATCATCATATTCCTGATACTGGAAATGATCGCTTCCGTCTGTCTGATCTATGCCGCCATGGCGGTAGGTCACCTCTTCAGCAATAATCAGAAGATGATTGCGGTCGCTTTCCTGGTTGTTGTCTGTGTAGCCCGTTCTTTCCTGTGGGTTACGTTGGCGAATCTGTCCGATAGATTTACGGCCCCGACACACGTGTTTGTCGATGATCTGATTATGATCATTCCGCCGATCGTCTGTGCGGGACTGTATGCGACACTGACCTGGTACATTCTTGATAGAAGACTGAATCTTGAATGAACAAGAAACTGTTTCGGATCTTTCTCTTCCTGCTGCTGATTCTGGGTGTTGTCCTGGTGACGCTGTTTGGACAGGGATATTTCCGTTATGAAAGAGAAACAGAGGTCATGCCGCTAGACAAGGCGGTCGAGGCATACACCGGAAAAGACGATTATGTATCGTATGATCAGATCGATCAGGACTTCGTTCATGCGGTAGTCTCGGTAGAAGACAAGCGTTTCTTTGAGAGAAAGGGTTATGATCTGATCGCCTTGTGCAGAGCCCTCTATCATAATTTCCTGGCAAAGGATTTTATAGAAGGAGGATCAACAATCAGCGAACAGATCGCCAAGAATCTGTATCTGGGAGGTTTCATCAACGGTCTGGAAGAAAAGACCGCAGGGATATTCCTGATGATGGCACTGGAACAGAAATATTCGAAGAAAGAGCTGTTTGCCTTGTATGCGAACATGAACTACTACGGAGACGGATACTGGGGAATCGGCGAAGCGGCAGAAGGATACTACGGCTGTTCTGCAGACGATCTGAGTCTGGGACAGGCAGCGATCCTGGCAGGCATACCGAATGCTCCGGCGATCTATCAGCTCTCTGACGGATACGAACAGGCAAAAGAAAGGCAGGCATGGGTCCTGCAGACGATGGCAAACAACAATTACATCAGCGAAAAAGAGATGACAGAGGCTTTAGCCGAAGATGTCCATCCGATCATAAAAAAACAGCCATGATACATGGCTGTTTTTATTTATCCTGATGTTCCTTCTTCCATTCCTTGATCTGTTTCAGTCTCTCGGCGACTCTGACTTCTACTCCATGATTGCCAGGGGAATAATACTCCCTGTCCTTTAAGGAATCCGGAAGACATTGCATATTGGTAAGTTTTCCCTCGGTATCGTGGGCATATTGGTAGCCCTTGCCGTAGTCGAGATCTTTCATCAGCTTTGTCGGAGCGTTTCTGATCACCAGCGGAACCGGTTCATTCAGCATTCCTACCGCATCCGCCTTGGCTCTTTCATAAGCTACATAAGTTGCGTTGGATTTTGGAGCCATCGACATGTATATGACGGCTTCCGCCAGATTGACGGTACATTCCGGCATACCGATATAGTGGCAGGCATCATAGGCGGCTACCGCAAGTTTTAAGGCCTGCGGGTCAGCCAGACCGATGTCTTCTGAAGCAAAACGGATGACCCTTCTGGCGACATACAGCGGATCTTCTCCCGCTTCCAGCATTCTTGCGAGCCAGTATACGGCCGCATCCGGATCGGAGTTGCGCATCGATTTATGCAGGGCGGAGATGATGTTGTAGTGTTCCTCGCCTTTCTTGTCGTAGAGGAAAGACTTCTTGGAAGTGATGTCCTCGATGATCTGCTTCCCTACGATTATACCTTCTTCAGTTACATCGCCGTTCAGTACGGCCATCTCCAGGGTAGACAAAGCCATTCTGGCATCGCCGTTACAGAAACCGGCTATGAAATAGAGATCTTCATCGGCAATCGTGATCTTCTGTCCCTGGAAGGCTCTTGGATCTTCGATGGCTCTTTTTAAGAGAGTTACGATCTGCTGCTCATCTAGCTGTTTCAGAACAAAGACCTTACACCTTGACAGAAGAGCCCCGTTAACCTCAAAGGAAGGATTCTCGGTTGTGGCACCGATTAGAACGATGCTGCCCTTTTCCACAAACGGAAGGAAAGCGTCCTGCTGCGCCTTATTAAAACGGTGGATCTCATCTACAAAGACAATCGTCCTGTTGCCGTAAGCCGTTGCGTCTTCCGCCTTTTTCATGACTTCTTTGATCTCCTTGATCCCGCTTGTAACGGCGGAGAAGTTGATAAAAGAAGCCCTGGTGCAGTTGGCAATCACATAGGCCAGCGTTGTCTTTCCGACACCCGGAGGACCCCAGAAGATCATCGATGGAACGCGGTCGTTCTCGATCATCTTACGCAGAACCTTTCCTTCATCGATCAGATGTTCCTGACCGATGATGTCATCCAGCGTTTCCGGTCTAAGACGGGCAGCCAGAGGTTCGTTCATTTCGTTTCTTAACAGAGACTGCTGAAGCATTGTTCTCCTATTTCTTTTTCAGTTCCGTCCAGTTCAGCTTGTTCAGAATGTCCTGATCAGGCGCATTCCCTGATACGCCATATACATCTCCATACTGGTTCTGGTATACATGGTCTGCTGATACAGATACATCCACGTTCTGTCCATAGCTGTTCTGATATACATCAACACCTCTTATAGCTTCCGATCTTGCCTGAGAAATACGTGAATCAGATGCCATCTTCTTGTTCCAGGAATCCATGATCATATCCGACATGGCAGCCGAATTCTGAGCCAGTGTCTGAGTCAGTCTCTGCTGGTTGTACATCAGACTCTGCATATTGGCTTGAGCCATGCCCTGGAAACGTAATGTTTCCTGCAGACGCATCTGTATTCTTTGAGCGTTGAGTTCATAGAAGCGCTGACGGAGATTCTGATCCATGTGGAAGGTTTCCACGAATTCATAGAATGCAGCGAAAGCTTCCTGTTCATATTCCTTTGGGCTGACCATCAGGAACTTGTTTTTGGCGCCCCAGTCGATACCGTCGCACGGCGTGCCGTGACCGAACTGTTTTGAGCTCTTTTCCGCCTGCTTGTTCTTGATCGCTGAACCGACCAGGCCTGCCAGAGGATTGATGACACTTAGTACGGATGTCGGAGCGTAATACTCAACGCCGTTGTAATCCATGCCGGCAACGACGGTGCACTGGGCCCCGCTTGCTGCGGTTCCGGTATATCTTCTCATAAAGGAACGAACCAGACTGTTGTTGGCTCTGGTTTCTGTTCCCAGCTGAGCATCTCTCTGGAACGAGGCTTCATATTCCGACATGAAATTCCGGTATGCCTGCTGCGGATCCTTTCCGCAGATGCTTGGAAGATCCGCTTCACCTACGACCGTCAGTTTCATCGTAGACAACGCCTCGGCAAACTGCTGCATGTAGTCTTCCGGTTCAATGAAGTCACGGATAGAATTCCATTTCACATCAGCCATGGCCTTCAGCGTCATGGTCAACATCTTGTTTTTGTAAGTCGTAAACTTCTCGTCGCTTAAGCCGAAGATCATGATCTTCTTGTCATTGTTGATGGCGTGTGCGGTGATGAAGAAAGGAACGGACTCGTGCTGGAATCCGTCAACCAGTGATCCGCCGATCATGTAATCATCAGGTATTGCGGCATGCGCCAGAATGTTGCCGTTCTGGTCTTTGAATTGTTTGATCTCGCTCATGTTATTCTCCTTTAAGCCAGTCCGTTGGACTTGATAACGACCTTGATGTTGACATCGTGGTCAGGCATTTCAAACTCATAGTATCCTTCTCTGATCGGTTCCAGGTTTACACCGTCTACGATCAGATACAGATCAGCGTCGGTAACAGTGACTGTTTCAACCGCAACAGTCTCCCCGACTTTTGCGCGCCTCGGGCAGTTTACCAGGTCTTCGTCTCCCACTTCGATGTTGATCTTATGCGTACCCAGACATCCTGTGAATAGAAGCGATAAAATCGCAAATACAGCTAGTTTTTTCTTCATAGGTTACTTCTTTATTTATAATGTTCCAGTTCCTTCTGACCAATCTCGATCAGTGAGGAAGCGTCATACGGTTTATAGCATCCAAGATAGTAGTCGTCGCCTTTGCGGCTTGGATCATAGGCATAGACGAAGATGCTGTCTTCTTTTTCATTATATTCCAGAACGGAATCTCCTATGTAGTACAGAGGCATGGAGCTGTCGGAATCAAGATGGATGACCTCCATGCGGTCGTCGTTGTACAGATACAGGCAGTCTTTTGTGAATTTGAAACGGAACGGGATCGTGGAAGTGTAGGCGTTGCTGTCAAAGGAAAGCCTGACGCTACGGACAAGAGATCCATCTTCATAGATCCTCAGCGTGTGATCATCGCAGACGCAGTAGAGGCGTTTGTTGTGGGAAGAGAACGCAACGGCATCGAAGCTTTCAAAACCGATCTGGTAAAGTGGATTTCCTTTGCGGTCGCAGACATTCAGACAGCCCTGTCCGATATAAGCGATAGAATCGCTGATTTGTGCATACATCTTTTTGGATGCAGGTTCCGGCAATGGAGTCATCTCCCCGGTTTCTAAATCAAACAGAACAGCGTATGTTCCGTAGTCCTGATCGCAGAAGCTCAGCAATGTTTTCTCGTCATCCGAAACCTGGATCGTTGAAGCTTCCCCGTTCACAAGCAGTTTCGCACCTCCGGTTTCCAGCTTGATCTGGGATATATCCGAAGTCTGCAGATCAAACATGACGATCGTTTCGCTGCTGGCTGTATCGTGCAGATATAATCTGTGATTCACAAGACAGATTGGAGACAGATCTTCATAAGCGGACGCAAGATACATGGATTCGGCCATGTTCAAAGGATAAGAAAGGAAACCGTTTCGGATATAGAGATCCTCAGCTGGAAGACCTTTCTCATCTATCATCTCTCCGTTTTCAACGGAATAGGTCAAAACAGACAGGCCGGCGGTTTTGGCGTTGATCTTCAGCACGTAGATGCGATGATCCAGGATTTCCAGAGGATGGTAGGCATGGCCCGGTTCCAGTTCGATCCGCTTCGCTTTTTCAGGGCCAAAGAGCGGATACAGAAGCAGTTCATCCTCCGTCTTTAACAGCATATATTCATCACTGGAAACAAAACTTTCCGGCGCATAATAGAAACCCTCGGCAGAAAGCGTCTGCAGATGTCTGTCATAGGAGCTTTCGTAGATACGTAGATTTCCGTCTTTCAGCAGAACATAAGAAGTACTGGACAGCAGGACGGATCCTGTCGCCTGAATGGATTCGCTGTTTTCCGGGAAGCAGCGGGAGAAGGAAGCGTGTCCGTCATTCAGCCAGACCATTCCTCTATAACCGTTGTTTAAGGCAAGGTAAAGAAAATCACCATTGTGATACAGCACCTCATAGACGTCATCCTGTAAAGAATAGTCGTGAAGCAGATTTCCCTGATCGTCATATGTCCTTATCCTGTCGCCGAACACCAGAGTAAAAGCGCCTTCTCCATCTAGGACAAATCCTTTTTCAAAGATGCTGTCTTGGGAAAACTCTATCTGAACAAGCAGATCCCAAGGATCATAAAGAGATAAAACATAATGTCCTTCATATCTGTTGAAAGAATCGGTATCGTTTGAAGATACGGAAGCGTTATTATCGCTCAGAACATAAAGTCTTCCATCTTCCAGGAAACCGTAGGATATGATTTCAAACTGAGGTTCGGATACCTGTTTAAACTCGGAAGTATCAAAGTCGAAAACACCGATACTGTATTCCGTGTTAAAGTCTCTCAGCCTGACCGCAATATACTTGTCGTCCGTCGACCAGCAGAAGTCCCTCATGTAAGCATCGACTTCGTCTGGCATAGGCATGCTCAGGAATGGAACACCTTCATCATCGGTAACCTGCACCGCAAAGGAATCCGCGGTAGCGACATATTCCCCGGAATGGCTCATATGGCTGACACCGATCTGCTGGTACTTCATTCCGATATCCCAAAGGGTTTCTCCACTTAAATAATCCACGCAGTATAAGGTACCGTCCACGTAGGCAAGCAGCTGTCCCGGTTTTCCTTCTTCAAAGGAATAGACGTTCTTTCCAAGAGAGAAGGAAGTTTTTTCTTCGTGGGAAGGCATACTGATGGTGTGCAGGAGAGAAACGGAATCCTTATATATAATGTGTTTCCCGTCCTTGCTGATAATGAAATCCTGAATATCCGCCGATACGTCAACCATCCAGGATTCCGTATACTGATACGGCGTCTGATAGGCGTTCACTGCTTTGCTTAAGGCATAGATCGCATCATCGGTCTGCGGCCTGTCACCTTCCAAAGCTTTCAAGGCGCTGTTCAAGGCGCTGTAACGGTCCGCTTCATCCAGCTGATTTAGAGCCTCTCTGGAAAGAAGACGGGACTCGTTGATCAAAGACTGACGGTAGTTGCGGGTAATGACAGCATTAGAATAAAGCAAATAAGAAATAATTATTGCTGCCGCAGCAAATGCAGAGGCAAGAATGGCAGTCAGCTTTTTTCTGCGGTACTTCTCCTGACGCATGACCAGTTCATCGTAGTTGCAGCCGATCATCGCCGAAGCAAGTCTTGGGAGTTCTATCCTGTCCGCATCCTTAAAGCTTCCCCGATAATCGCAGGCCAGAGGTTCGCTGTTAACGGTAACGGTCTTCTTCTTTCCGGTTTTGTCCGTTACAGTCTTCTTGTAATGACACAGAGTCTCAGGGAATATCTCCGGCGGTTCTCCCTGAGAGAGCACGCACAAAACATGATCACGGTCATGATTCTTTAGGAAGTTTTCTATCTCCAGCAGGCACCATTTCGATTCGTTGTAGTAAGGAGAACAAATGACGATCAGATAATCCGAGTTATCCAGTGCCTGATTGATCCTGGCGGCAAGATCAGGGGTGATTTCCAGTTCTTCCTGATCACGGAACAAAGGATCGAACTTGCTGTAGCCGCACTCTTGCGCGATCTGGGCAGGGATCTTAAAATGTTCCAGCTTCTGCTGGATGTGTTTCGCTACCTCAATATCCCGGGGATTATGACGGTAGGAGATAAATGCGCTGTAATGTCTATCCTGATTCATTTTTTCTTAAGTTCTGTCCAGTTTAAGCTGTTTAAAGTTTCCTGATCAGGTGTATTACCTGATACCCCGTATACATCACCGTACTGGTTCTGGTATACATGGTCTGCGGATACGCTCACATCCACATTCTGTCCATAGCTGTTCTGATATACGTCAACACCTCTGATCGCTTCAGATCTAGCCTGAGAGATCCTGGAATCGGATGCCATCTTCTTGTTCCAGGAATCCATCAATCCGTCAGACGCGTGTCTGGCGTTATCCGCAATCATCTGAGAAGTTCTTCTCTGCATCTGCTGCAGCTGCATCTGTTTCTGCATCGCCAGATTCTGATTCTGTGCGGCGATCTGTCTGGACTGCGTGATCTTCTGATTGACGGTATTTCCTTCCGCCTGTAAGAGAGACGGATCGGTCTCAATGCTTCTGACAAAATTCAGGAACAAAGGCGTAGCTTCTGCTTCGTTTTCTTTCAGACAGACACAGTAATAACGACGATAGGATCCAAAGGTTACCTGATCGGTTTTTCTATGACCGAAACCGGCAGGTTCATCTTTTACGGGTTCTTCCTTGACCTGCGGAGCAGACTCGGGAGTTGGATCTTCTTTTTTCTTGCGCATCGCTTTACCGATCAGGCCTCCGTGCATTAGATCATCCATTGTCAGTTTTTCTTTTCCCTTGAGCATGTCGGAGAAAGAACTGCCGATCTGGGAGAGATCGGTGCCTGCTGTTTTGCTAAGCAGGGAACCGAGCTTTTCTTTTGTGGCGTTCAGATACTTGTTGTCGAAATTCAGACCGCCGTAGAGTCCGCCATAGGAGATTTCGGCACCCAGATAATCCATTCCTGCCAGCACGACCGCGTTTTTGCCGTTCGCCAGCTTGCCTTCCATGCGGTACAGGACAGATTCACATAAGTGATCCTTTATTTCACAAGGGAGTTCCATCAGAACCGAGAATCTTTCTACTTCATTCTGAAGCAGAGACAATGCGGAATCGGGATTTGCACCCATCAAGCTTGGAAGCTCTGTCTTGGCCACTAGCTCCAGCGGGTAGCCGAACATTTCCTCTGCCTGCTGCTTCAGGTAAGCTTCAGGCTCGATGAACGACTGATAGCTGTTTTTCACCATCATCGGAACGAATGCCAGAAGACCTTTGACGACCATGTTTCTGACATCGTGATAAATCTGTTTTGAATCAGCGATCAGGATGATTCCGTCTCTTCCGGACGCCTTGATACGGGCAGTAAACGGCACCGTTTCCGACTGCCAGGACTGGTCCAGCAGTGCCTGTATTTCAAAATCATCAGGAACTACAGCTGAAGCGATCGCTGTTCCGTCAGGTGTCTGGAATGTTTTTCTGTTTGTATCCATAGAGCCTCCTTTATTAAATGATGATATATCGATGAATGATTCCATTTTAAGTATAACAAATCAAAACAGCGCACATCTGTATAATGTTAAAACGGATCATAAAAGCCCTGCATGCAGGGCTTGTTTTTATAGCAGAACTGTCTTATTTCAGTTTCCCGGCGACCGCTGCCGTACGACGTGCCAGCTCTTTGATGGAAATCTTTTTCAGACCTCTGACATAGGTATCGAGCTCGTCACCGATCGGTTTCTTCCAGTATTCCGGAATGCTTTCCGGGCCATTGATGATACCCAGAATCGTCATGATCTGCGCGGCATTGCAGTCGACGTCCTGTCCGCAGCCGCCGCAGGCAGCCAGCGTTTTGTTGAAATCGCCATTGCCGTACCAAAGCGCGACAATCTGTGCACATGCGTTCGGATAAACGTGGATCCAGTTGTATCTCTGGTATTTTTCTTCACAAGGCATCCAGGCACTGTAGTAGTCGTCGTGCATCTGACACTGTTCGTAGGCAAAACGGATGACGCTGCCGTATTCGCTGTCCGCAGGGATCAGATCGATGCAGTTCCTGATGATCTTGCGAATGTCTTTTTCGACAAAGGCATAGGACGCCATCATCGCATTAAAAACCTCCCCAAGAACGCCGTTGCGGGCATGGGAAATGCTGGCGTCCATGAATGCTGCTTCAGCTGCCTTTTCAATATTCCCCGGATAAAGCTGTCCTAGGACGACGCCTCTCATCTGGGCACCGATCCATTCGTTAAACGGATTGTGGAAACGTCCCGACTCTGGCGGTACGATACCGACCTTGAGATTCTTTAAGGCAAAGTCTTCTGCCGACCAGCCCATCGGAATCCGGACGATCCATTCATCGGAAATGTCTTTGGCTGTCGTGTTCTTTCCGTGCTTCTCGTATGCCAGCAGCAGAGCAAGCTCGTAAGTGATGTCGTCGTTGTAGGTGTTCGGCTTTCTGATGTAGCGGTCTACCTCTCCGTATTTCTTTTTGATGTTGGCGCCGGTATAACCTTCGATACAGGTTCCGTACGCACCGCCGATGATCTGTGCCAGCCAGCCGGCATAGGTCTTTTCCAGGTATTTTTCGTCGATCTCGACCTTATAATCTTCAGGATAATCAACAACAAGCTTCAGCTGATTGAAACTGTCATAGAAGTTCTGTTTCCAGTAAGGATGATCTTCGTCTTTTTCGGCATTGTATACTGCTTCAAAGACGGCATAGGTCAGCTCATGCAGCCGGACGATGTCACCTCTCTCAAAAGCTTCATAACCTTCCTTGATCAGTTCCATTCCGTCTTTAACTTTATAGCCCCTGTTTTCGATCGCCTGTATGGAAGCAAGACAGATCGATTCAGGCGCTCTGGATCCCGGTACCTGAGAGTGCCAGTACATCTTGATCATCTCATCCTGAGAAGTTTCAATTTCCGATGAGGATTCCTCCCAGATCGTTTCGTTGTCGTCTTCTTCATAGCATGGAACGACCTGCAGAATATTGTTCCTTTCGATTTCCCAAGCTTTCATTATTGGATACTCCTTTATTTATATTAATTTTACACAAAGAAATTGTATCTGCATATGGTTGTGATAAAATAATATTAGGTTTATTGACCTATTCATCAATACAACAAGGAGGAAACGATGAAGAAACTTTTAACGATTTTACTTTCGCTGCTTCTGGTCATGTCTCTTGCTGGATGCGGCAAAGAATCCGGTGGAGAGGATACTCCGACCGATGATCGCATCCGTCTGGTTTATATCATCAACGGAACACTGGGCGACAAATCTTTCTTTGACTCCGGTAAAGAAGGTCTGGATTGGATCAACAGAGATTTCGGTGACAAGGTTTATACCGAATATCGCGAACTGACTTATGACAACTCTACCTGGGAACAGAAGACTGCCGATATCGTTGCCGAAGGCTGGGATATCGTTGTTGCTGGTACCTATGATATGAAAGACTACATCGGTACGCTTGCCCTGGAATATCCTGATACGAAATTCTGGTTCTTCGATGAAGAATGGAACTTCGATGATCCAAACGGCTGGCAGTACTACAACACGCCGAACCTCTATGCGATGCTGTTCGCTCAGAACGAAGGCTCATTCGTTGCCGGTGCAATGGCTGCGATGATGTCTCAGGAGGGAAAGGTTGCATTCATGGGCGGCATGGACAACACCGTTCTTGATGACTTCTATGTCGGTTTTGCCAACGGTGCCAAATACATCAATCCGAACGCTTCCATCAACTGCTCTTGGATGAACTCGTTCAACGATGTTACCGCAGGTAAAGATACCGCTACCGGTCTTTACGAAGCAGGTTACGATGTTGTATTCGCATGCGGCGGCCAGGCCGGTCTGGGTGGATTCGATGCCGTTATCGAACAGCCTGAGGGCAAGTGGATCGTCGGTGTCGATGGCGACCAGGGTTCATACTTCGCTTCATTAGGAACGACAGAAGGCACTAACAAGGCTGCCAGAACGATCACTTCCATGCAGAAGAACGTCAACAACGGTTTCTATCAGGCTATGGAAAGACATCTGAATGGAAGTCTGCCTTACGGCTCAAACGAAAAGCTGGGTCTTAAGGGCGAATACGTCAGCGTTTCTATCAACGACGTAACGAAGTCTCTCTTCACGTCAGAACAGCTGGCTCAGGTCGATCAGATCATTGCCGACATCATCAGCGGCGCTGTCGATCCGGGAACGGCATTCGGTCAGCCTGACGGATGGTTCTACGGTACATTCGTACCTTCTATGCAGTAATCTGCTGTTTCAATCTAATCAATACGATTTAGATCACTAAGATCTATCAGCCTCTGATATCGCTGAGGTATCAGAGGCTTGTTTTTTAAGGAGATTCAATGGATAACTATCTGGTAATGGAAAACATCACGAAAGTTTACGACAACGGAATCATGGCGAATGATCACGTAAACTTTTCGGCTAGACAGGGAGAGATCCACGCGATCTGCGGAGAAAACGGGGCAGGCAAATCGACTCTGATGAAGATGCTGTTCGGAATTGAACAGCCAGATCACGGTCAGATCATCATCAAAGGGAAACCGGTTCATCTGACATCCCCTACCAAAGCCATCGAAGAAGGCATCGGCATGGTGCATCAGCACTTCATGCTGGTTCCGTCGTTCACCGTTGCCGAGAACGTCATACTGGGCATCGAGCCGGTCAAGGGCATGCGTTTCGACACGAACAAGGCGATCGAGATGACGGAAGAGGTTTGTAGGAAATACGGCTTCGACATCAATCCGCGGGCGCGTGTACAGGATATTACGGTTGGCGTAAAACAGAAGGTAGAGATCGTCAAGGCTCTGGTCAAGGGCTGCGAGATCCTGATCCTGGATGAACCGACAGCCGTTCTGACACCGCAGGAGACGGCAGAACTTTTCGTTCAGCTGAAACTCCTGAGAGAGACAGGACATACGATCATCTTCATCTCTCATAAACTGAACGAAGTCAAAGAACTGTGCGACCGGGTTACGGTCATCCGCAAAGGCCGTACGGTTGGCGTATATAACGTTGCCGATGTAACGGAAGCGGATATCTCCAGGGCGATGGTCGGCGTCGATGTCGTTCTGGAAATTCCGAAAGAGGAGGCAAAACCAAAAGAAAACGTTCTGGTGGTAAAAGACCTTGGCGTATACAACGACGCGGGAAAGAAGGTCGTCAAGAACATTTCGTTCTCGGTTCGAAAAGGCGAAATCGTCGGTATCGCCGGCGTTGAAGGCAACGGCCAGAGAGAACTGATCGACTCGATTACCGGTCTGCATGTCTACTCGGAAGGATCGATCAAGCTTCTGGGAGAAGAAGTCGGCGGCAAGAACATCAAGGAACTGCGTCAGCTCGGTCTGGTTCATGTTCCTGAGGACCGCATGACCTTGGGTATTGCCGGTACGATGTCGATCAAGGACAACATGATCGCCGATAAACTCGATGACGAGCGCTATACCGGAAAGATCCTGAACAAGCCGAAAAACATCAAGGAAGATACAGACAAGTGGATCAAGGACTATCTCGTTCTATGCAAGAACGGCGATCAGCAGATCAACAACCTTTCCGGCGGAAACATTCAGAAAGTCGTCGTCGCCAGGGAATTCACTTCCTACAACCGTCTTCTGATCTGCGACCAGCCGACACGCGGCATCGATGTCGGCGCTTCCCAGTTCATTAGAGAACGTCTGGTTCAGATGCGGGATGAGGGAAAAGCCGTTCTGCTGATATCGGCCGACCTTGGCGAGATTCTCAATCTGTCGGATACGCTGCTTGTCATGTACGGCGGCGAGATCGTCGCCTGCTTCAAGGATGTCAAGGCGGTTACAGAGGAAGATCTCGGCTACTACATGCTGGGAGTCAAGAAGATGACGGAAGAAGAGATAGGAGGTGCGCTGCATGCTTAAGGAAAAACTTGCTGCCCTCAATCTGATGAATATGAACGCGCAGCAGAAACACTCGCTGCTTCGTATGGCCGTTTCGATCGCGATCGGTCTGGGACTGGCGACAGCACTGATTCTATTAACCAGCGATAAGCCTTTGGAGTCGCTGCGCTACTACTTTACCGCTCCACTTCAGAACGCCAACTATTTCAGCTACTGGGTGCAGAAAACCATTCCGCTGATCTTTACCGGAACGGCAGTATGTATCATGTTCTCGGCAAACCAGTTCAATCTGGGTCTGGAAGGTTCATTCCTGTTTGGCGGTCTGGTTGCAGCCGTGATCAACATCTATGTGACCCCGTTCAATCCTACGCTGGGCATTCCTCTTTCGCTGATAGCGGGTGCTCTGGTCGGATCGCTGATCACTTTTATACCAGCACTGCTGGATAGACTGTTCAACGCGTCGATCATGGTCACGTCGCTGATGATGAACTACATCTGCCTCTGGTTCTCAACCTACCTGCTGTTCTCGCATCTGAAGGATCCGAGAAGCTCGAAGAACTCTTACAACTGGGCAGAGAAAGATCCAATCATGGTTCTGAAGTTCGGTAAGGGTAATCAGCAGCTGACGATCTACTTCTCCATTCTGATTGCGCTGCTTGTCGTCGTTCTGGCGTGGTTCTTCCTGTACCGTACGAAGACGGGCTATAAGCTGCGTACGGTCGGTGTCAACCACAATTTCGCAAGATACGTCGGCATCAATGCGGTATCCATCGCGATCGTCGTTCAGCTGATCGGCGGTGCGATCGGCGGTATCGGCGGTGCCTGCGAGATCATGTCCAACTACATCAACTATTCCTGGGTCGATCTGACCGGTTTCGGCTGGGACGGCGTTACGATTGCCATCTTTGCGAAAAACAATCCGAAGAACGTTCCGCTGGCGGCGATCTTTATCGCCTTCCTAAGAACCGGAGCTATGGTCATGTCCTACAAGACCAATATCCAGAACGACCTGACGTCGGTAATCGAAGGCGTCGTCATTCTCTTCCTGCTGGCGGAAAAATTCCTGTCCAAGACGTATCGTAGGATGATCGTCAAGGAAACCGAGGAAAACAGAAGGCTGGAAGCAGAACTGCAGAAGAAGGAGGCGAACTGACTTATGTTTGAATCATTCGTACAAATACTGACAAATCCGAACTTCTATTCAAATGTCATAGCGGTAACTCCTCCGATCCTGCTGGCTGCGCTTGGCTGTGCAATTGCGGAAAAATCCAATTCCACCAACATGGGAATGGAAGGCATCATGCTGATATCTTCGCTGACGGGCGTTCTTGCCTCGCATTATATCGGCCACAACAACGCCTGGCTGGAACTTGTCGTTGCCATTCTTGTCGGCGGACTGCTAGGTTATCTAGTCGCTTTCTTTGCCTTGAAACTCAGAGTCGACATCATTCTAGTCGGCATTGCGATGAATCTGCTGGGGTCCGGCGGAACGGCATTCTTCATGTACGTGTTCACGGGTGACAGAAGCTCGACGAACTCTTTACAGACAGGCACTCTTCCGCAGATTAATATCCCGTTCATTCAGGATATTCCTGTCATAGGTAAGATCCTGTCCGGACAGAACGTTCTGACTTACGTTTCTTACGTCATGATCCTTGTCCTGTCTTATCTTGTCTTCAAGACGAAGCTCGGTGTCAGGATCAGGGCTGTCGGCGAAAATGCGAATGCCGCCGAATCCGTCGGTATTTCATCCGTCAGGATCCGGACGATCGCCTTGATTATTTCCGGAATGCTGGGAGGCATGGCGGGTGCATTCATGTCTTCTGCCTATGTTTCTTACTTCGCCAAAGACATCACTGCCGGCCGCGGCTTTATCGGTCTGGCTGCCTGTTCCATGGGTGGCGCAAACCCGGTTCCTACCGCATTGACTTCAATTCTCTTTGGTTTCTTCTACGCACTTTCCAACTTTGCGCGTAATACGGGTATTTCCGACAACCTGATCAAGATGTGGCCATACCTGGCGACGATCGTCGGTGTTGTCATCTATTCGATCAAGAAAACCAACGACGAAAAGAAGAGACTTGCGGGTGAAGCCGGTGAAATCGTCAAGAAAGAACACAGACATTCGGAATTACACTAATAAGAAAGGCGGTCTTTGGATCGCCTTTTATTACTGATGTATAAAGAGTATTCGGGAGAAAAAAAATGAGAAAAATCATAATTGATACAGATACCGGTTCTGATGATGCGGTAGCAATCATGATGTGTTTGAGGGAGCCGTCGGTAGAAGTTCTGGCACTGACGACAGTCAGCGGAAATGTTCCGGTGGAACAGGCAACGCTGAACTGTCTGATGTCGGCGGAGATCGCCGTTGGAGCCGACAGGATGCCTCCTGTCTATGTAGGTGCCGACAGACCGCTGATGAGAGATAGGGTCCACGCCCGCAATGTTCACGGCGATGATGGAATGTCGGATGCGGATCTGATTCATCCGACTGTAAAACCGGTGGAAGGGATTCACGCCTGCGATGCGATCATCGATCTAGTCAGGAAATATCCTGATGAAATAGAAATCGCCGTTATCGGACCAGTAACCAACCTGGCATTGGCGATGATGAAAGAACCGGAAACGATGAAACACCTGAAATGTATCTGGACGATGGGAACGACCGGTTTTGGCAGAGGAAACACGACGCCGGTAAGCGAATTCAACGTCTATGCGGACCCTGAAGCTTATCGCGTCATGATGGATTTTGGTGTCCATGTCTATGTCGGCGGATACGATCTTTGCACGAGCGAAGCTGCCTGGTTTGACGAAGATACGGAAAGACTGCTCGGTTCCGGAACAAGAGCGGCAGATTATGCGGTCCGTTGCAACGAGAAGCTTGCACAGTTCTGTCTCGCAATCGGCGGACAGAGAAGAATCGATCTTCCGGATGCCGTATCGCTGGCACCGATGCTTTGGAAGGATGTAATTGTTGCAGCCAGTGAATGCGTTTCTCATGTCTGCACAGAACATAACGAGACCTACGGTCAGGTCATCTTCTATGATGGAAGAATGCTGGCGGGAATGGGTCCGGGATTTGAAGGCGGATATTACGGCAAGAAGGAACCAAACTGTACTGTCATCTATCAGGTCGACAACAGGCTGTACAAACAGAGGCTTGAGAAACTGCTGACGAGAGAATAGAGAGATTCAAAAGCACATTATGAAAGCACCCGGCAGGGTGCTTTTTACAGAACATATTCCGTGATGCAGTCGTACCAGTGTACGCATTCTTCGCCATTGACGATCAGCTTCTCGTTGTCTTTCAGCTTCGTTTCATCAACCGACTCGAATCCATCAAACAGCCAGCGCTGATTCTTGCGGTTGAAACGTCTCCACAGAACAGTACGTCCGTTTCTGTCGATGTACTGTTCACTGATCGTGTATTCATCATAGGTACAGACATCCATCAGACAGATGGTATCGTAAGTTCTGTCGTTGATCGTAACGTCATATCTACCTACAATATCCATCACTTCCTTGTTATCTTCAGTGGTAATGACGTTTCCTTTTCTCTGTATGAGACCTTTCTGCTTCAGGTGTGTTTCATTGCCTATATTCTCCGGACCGAAGCCCCAGTTGTTCAGGAAGGCATCGCCATCCAGGAAAGTGTAGTACTTCATCACGCCGTCTTCTTCGTGTCTTTCGGCCAGATAGCGGCAATGAGTATCGGTCAGCTGAGCGATGAAATGTCTCTTGATCTGTTTCTTGTCATAAGACTCGATCGCTTCGACTGTGACGCCCTCTAGACCATGGATCTCAGCCTTGCCCTTACATCTCATCTCATAGGTCTCGCTCTTCTTTCTCTCCGGGAAGTCATAAATGGCCCAGGAGATCTTGTTCCCTTCCTTCGGGATCAGGAACCATCCCATCAGTTCTTCCCACAGCGTTTCAAACGGCTTGTCGTTTCTTTCGGTAATCGTATATTCCGGTAAAATGTCCGGCAGTTTCTTGTTCATAAGTTCCTCCTTCGGATATCTTTCTTTGAAGTGTTTTCTGGCATAGTGCAGACGGCTTTTGATCGTGCCTTCCGGAAGCTTTAGTTTCTCGGAGATCTCTTTCAGCGACAGTTCGTCCCAGTAGAAGAGACACAGGATCTCGCGGTCGGAAACAGAGAGAGTTTTCAACGTTTCTCTAACCGTTTCGTCTACCGTTCTGTGAATGGATACGACAGGAACATATTCTTCCAGCGGCACATTCATGTCCTTGGCTTTGCTGCGGTAGTAGTCGTTTACCTTATTCCTTGCGATCGCCAGGATCCAGGCCTTGAACGCTTCTTCATCTTTCAAGGCATCGAACTTCTCGTATGCCTGCAGATAGATCTCCTGCAGTAGATCATCTTTGTCTGCAGCAAAAGACACCTTATACTTCACATAGGCTTCGACATTGTTTCTATACTTTTCCAGCAGCTGCTCAAAACTCATATCAGATATCCTTCATCAATATAGACGTCAAAACAGACAGAAAGGTTCAATCAAGTTTAACATAAATAGGGCCATGTTATAATGAAAACTGTATGTAGGAGGCAAAGCCATGCAGATAAACGACACAATTCACGGATTTAAAATCAACAATATCCGTCATATCGAGGAGATCAAGGCAGATCTTTATGAGATGATACATGAACAGACCGGTGCGAAGACAATCTGGCTGAAGAGGGACGACGAAAACAAGACGTTCTCGATCGCATTCAAGACGACTCCGGTCGACGATACAGGTGTTTTTCACATCCTGGAGCACTCCGTTTTGAACGGATCAAAACGCTATCCGGTCAGGGAACCGTTTGTGGATCTTCTGAAAGGGTCCCTGCAGACCTTCCTGAATGCAATGACTTATCCTGACAAGACGGTCTATCCGGTTAGTTCACGCAACAACAAGGATTTCATCAACCTGATGAGAGTCTATCTGGATGCGGTATTCTATCCGAATGTCTTAAGCAATCCGAACATTTTTTATCAGGAAGGCTGGCACTATGAGCTCAACGAACCGAAAGAAGATCCAATCTACAAGGGTGTTGTCTTCAACGAGATGAAGGGAGCTTTCTCTTCTCCGGATGGACTTAGAAGCAGATACATGATGCATTCGCTGTTCCCGGATACCTGTTACGGCAACGAGTCGGGCGGCGATCCGGAACACATTACCGATCTGACTTATGAACAGTTCTGTAACGCCCACAAGAAGCACTACAGTCCTAGCAATTCTTACATCGTCCTGGATGGCGATATGGATATAGAACAGATACTGGGAATCATTAACGACGAATATCTATCACACTTTAATTCAGAGGGTGAGGTGACGGTTATCGAGAAACAGCCGGCAGTCATGGCTGAACCGGTTACGATCGAATTTGAAATATCTCCGGAACAAGACGGTGAAGGAAAGGCGCAGATGTCTTACGGCTACGTAGTCGGAGATTTCAATGATTACGAGAAGATCATGGCTTTCTCTCTGATTTCATCTGTGCTTTGCGGAACGAATGAATCCCCGTTAAAGAAGGCGATCTTAAGCAAGGGCCTTGCGGAAGATATTTCTTTTGATATACAGGACGGTATCCTGCAACCGTTTGTTGAGATCGATGTAATCAACGCAAACCTCGAGAACGAGGAAGAAATATACAGGACGATCAGAGAAGAACTGGAAAGAACCGTCAGAGAAGGTCTGGATAAAGAAGAACTGGAAGCTACCCTGAACCAGAGAGAATTCAAGGCCAAGGAAAGAGATTTCGGCGGAGCGCCAAAAGGACTGGTCTTTGCGATCACAGCACTGGACAGCTGGCTTTATGACGGAGATCCTGTCGACAGCATCTGTTTCGACAGACTGTTTGATGAACTGAGAAAGAAGATCTCTACTTCATATTACGAAGACCTGATCAACGATCTGATTCTCAACAGCAGGCACTGTGCAAAAGTGCTGCTGAAGCCGTCGAACGTGCTGGGTCAGAAGAAAGCGGAACACGAGAAAGAGAAACTTCTCAGCATCGCTTCAACCTGGTCAGACAAGGATAGAGAAAATTTGGCAGAAATGAATCGCAGACTGCAGAAGTGGCAGGCGGAAGAAGATACCCCGGAACAGAAGGCAACCCTCCCGGCTCTGCATCTGGAAGACCTGAAGAAGACACCGACGGAATATCCGCTGGAAGTCTGTCTCCACAACGGAACCAACACCGTTCTGAAGCACAGCAACGATACGGACGGTATCTCGTATGTCACACTGAACATTGAAGCCGACGATCTACAGCTTCAGGAATACACCGTACTGGTACAGCTGCTGTCATACCTGGGAAAACTGAAAACGGAACACTACGATCCATTGACCTTAAGCAGACTCATGAAGAGCATCCTGGGAGATTTCTCCGGTTCCTTCTCGCCATCCGTTACCTATCATACTCACAATCAGAAAAACGTTGTTTCCATCAGTTGGTCCTGCCTGCATCGCAGCGACGATGAAGCGGTCAGGCTGATCAAGGAGATTCTTTATACAACAGACTTCTCGGACAAGAAAGCCGTCAGAGACATTCTGAAACAGAACATCTTCATCATGGAACAGGGATTCATCAATGCCGGTCATTCTCTGGCCTTACAAAGAGCGGCTGCCCACTGTTCCTCGCTGGCAATCGTATCGGAACACTCAGCAGGTTATGAAGCCTACCGTTATCTGAAGGATCTGGACGAGAACTGGGACGAGAAAGCGGATGCCTTTATAGCGAAACTGGAAGACCTGAAGAAGAGACTCTTCATCAAGGAAAGATACACGGTATCGGTAGCCAGCGAAGACATGCCGGCAATCGTCAAAGCGCTGCTGGATGATGCGCCAAACGGAACAGTAGCTGAAACAACGGAAAAGAAGCCTCTGGATCATAAACGCGAAGGCATCGCCGTTCCGGCAAACATCTCCTATGCCGCAAAGAGTTCAGCACTTAGAGATGACATCAAGGATCTCGGCATCATGTATGTGATTTCCAACATTCTGACCTTCGACTATCTCTGGAACAACATCCGTGTAAAGGGCGGAGCCTACGGCTGCGGATTCCGCTGCGGTTTTGCGAAGTCGGCGAATTTCTATTCCTACAGAGACCCGAACCCTGCCAATTCACTGAAGATCTACAGGGATGTTACGGAATATCTGAAAGAATTCTGCGGTAGAGAAGGCGATATCGAAAACTACATCGTCGGAACGACAGGCGACTTCGATCCGCTGCTTTCCGCAAAAGGAGCCATCCGTGCATCCGATCTGGAATACCTGATGGAGATCTCTCTGGAAGATAAGCAGGAAATCCTGAATCAGATCCTGTCTGCGGACAGAGAAAAGATCAAGGAAGCAATCAGACTGTTTGAAAAGATGAATGAAGAAGACAACGTCTGTGTCATCGGTAACAGAGATGCTCTGGAGAAGTGCAGAGATCAGCTGGACGAGATCTTCGATCTAAGTCAGAAAGCATAATCAACAAACAAAGACAGGTCATGGGACCTGTCTTTTCTTTGTCATGATATGATAGAAAAGAACGAGGTTTACATTATGAATAAAGAACTGTTAAAAGAAGGACTGATTAAATATATCGCCGGCGTCATCCTGGTAGGAGCGCTATTGTTTATCCCTGCTGGTTCACTGAAATGGAGAGACGGCTGGATCTTCATGGCCGTGCTGTTTATACCGATGTTGATCGCAGGAATCGTCATGTATCTGAAAGCGCCGGATCTTTTAAGAAGAAGGCTGAACGCCAAAGAAAAAGAAGCTCAGCAGAAAGATGTTATCGGCATGAGCGGTCTGATGTTTCTGGCGGCTTTCATCTTCGCCGGACTCAACTACAGATTCAGCTGGATCAAGTTCCCGGAAGCCATCAGAATCGCAGGTATTGTCATTTTCCTGCTTTCCTATCTGATGTTTGCGGAAGTACTAAAGGAGAACGAATATCTTTCCCGTACCATTGAAGTGCAGGAAGGACAGAAAGTCGTTGATACCGGATTGTATGGTGTTGTTAGACATCCGATGTATTCGGCTACGGTGCTTCTCTTCTTAAGCATGCCTCTGGTCATGAACTCGCCGATCTCTTTTGCGATCATGCTTCTGTACATTCCGCTGATCGTGAAGCGTATTTTGAATGAAGAAGAAGTCCTGGAGAAGGGACTGGAAGGCTATAAGGAATATAAGGAAAAGGTAAAGTACAGAATACTGCCTTTTATCTGGTAAGAATATGAACGTTCTGGATATACTGCTGATTTCGATCGGCATGGCAATGGATTCGTTTGCCGTATCGGTATGCAAAGGTCTTTCCATCAAGAAAGCCGGAATCCCCGAAGGTGTAAAATGCGGAATCTATTTCGGCGGTTTTCAGGCACTGATGCCGGTGATCGGCTACTACCTAGGAAGACTGTTTGCGGATCTGATCGTGAAGATCGACCATTGGATCGCTTTCTCGCTGCTGCTGTTTATCGGTCTGTCGATGATTAAAGAATCCAGAGAGACGGAAAAGGTCGATGACAAGATGGATGTCAAGACGATGCTGATACTGGCTGTGGCTACCAGCATCGATGCCTTGTCAATCGGCGTTACCTTGGCTTTCATCAACGTAAATATCTGGATAGTCGTTACTTCGATCGGTGTCGTTACATTTTTCTTTTCGCTGGTCGGTGTACTGATCGGCAGAAAAGTCGGATCCATGCTGGGAAACAAGGCCAAGATCATCGGCGGCGTGATCCTGATTTATCTTGGAACCAAGATCCTGCTAGAACATCTGGGAGTGATTTAATGGAGATTGGAATTCAACAGCACGCGATTCTGTATGCCTTGATCTGCAAGTGCTGTTTTTTAAATGCGGAAGAAGAAGCAGAGCAGCTGATTGAGGAAATCACTACAGTCTACGGAAGACAGCGAGGCGAAAGAATGCACCGGCTGGCTTTAGAAAATCAAGAAAAGGTCAATATGAATTCTTTCCTGATCCATTCAGAATGGAAAGGCAAGGAAGGCGAAAACATCAGCTCAATGTCTTTTGAAAAAGACAAGACAGCAGCTGAAGTTACCAAATGTGCCTGGTGCGATACCTGGAAGGAATATGGTCTTCTGGAATATGGATCATATTACTGCAGATATATAGACAAGGCGATCTGTGAAGGATTTGATGGAGGTTTTGATCTGAGAGTTTCTTCTGTATTAAGCAAGGGTGATCCGTGCTGCCGTTTTGAATGGACAGAAGAGGCAGATCCGGAATTCATCGTTACGAACAAGACCGACGCGGAATGGATCCTTCCGTTTTCATTCCACTGTAAGGAACTGCTCGAGTGTGCGCAGCGTGTCTTAAGAAAACATAATCAAGAAGGAATCCTTGAAGAAGCAGAAAGAGAATTCCTCGGGATCTTCCCGGAAGCAATAGAATTATTCAATGAAGAGGAACATATATGATAGAACGAAACAGCAGACTGAAAGATGTTATGAAAACGCCGTCCGGACACGATGTGATCGCAAGATTGCTTTATTCGTTTGGACTGGATGAAAACATCGTCACAAAGACTCCGCTTGGGAATATCACGATCGGCGCACTACAGAAACTCAGCTTCGGAAAACTCAACGACGCATCCATCGACGCTTTACTGAGACTGCTGAATTCTCTGGATGAAGAAGTCATCGAGGAAGACGATACTCCGATCAAGGAATCCTGGTGGAAAGAAGCGATATTCTATCAGATCTATCCGCGTTCTTTTTCTGACAGCAATCATGACGGCATCGGCGATATCAAGGGCATTACATCCAGACTGGATCACATCAAGAGCCTTGGTGTTGACGCCATCTGGTGCTGTCCGTTTTACGATTCACCAAACGCCGACAACGGCTACGACATCCGCGACTACAAGAAGATCATGAGTGAATTCGGAACCATGGAAGACGTGGAAGAGCTGATTAGCGAATGTCACAAAAGAGGTCTGAAGATCATCATCGATCTGGTAATGAACCACACTTCGGACGAACACGAATGGTTTCAGAAAGCCCTGAAGGGTGATGAGAAATACAAGGACTATTACATTTGGCAGAAACAGCCGAACAACTGGACATCCTTCTTCTCCGGAAGCGCCTGGAAATACTTTGAGGAACAGCAGGAATACGCGCTACATCTTTTTGCCGAGAAACAGATGGATCTCAACTGGGACAACCCGGAGGTCAGAAAAGAAATGTATGACATAGCCGGATACTGGCTGGAAAAAGGAGCGGACGGGTTCCGTCTGGATGTGGTAAGTTTCATCTCCAAAAGCGAAGGTCTACCGGATGGGGATCCGACGATCGGTTCCCTGGTTTCCTTTACCGGCATCGAGCACTATTTCCATGGACCGCATCTGGATGAATATCTCAAGGAATTCCACGAGAACTGTCTGAAGAAATACGACGCCTATACGGTAGGCGAATGTCCGGGCAACGGACTGATGATGTCCAGGATGATCACGGGTGATGACAGAAACGAACTGACGCAGCTGTTCTCTTTCGACCACATCGAGAATCCGGGAAAGAAACGGATGGATATCTACGATTTCGATCTGCGAAAGATGATTCCGGAAATCGTCAGATGGCAGACGCAGTATTCCAACCATTGCTGGCCAACCGTTTTCTTCAACAATCACGACGTTCCTAGGATGTGTTCCAAGATCGATCACGAAGGCAAATATCACGATGCAATCTGCAAGCTTCTCGTAACAATGCAGATGACACTGAAAGGAACACCGTACATCTACCAGGGCGATGAGATCGGCATGTCCGACTACCCGTTTGAATCCATTGAAGACTACCGGGATATCGAAGCCCTTAACTACTACCAGGAACAGCTGGAAAAAGGAATGAATGAGAAAGAGATCCTCAAGAGAATCATCTACGGTTCCAGAGACCATGCCCGCACCCCGATGCAGTGGGACGACAGCCAATATGCCGGATTCTCCGACCACGATCCTTGGCTCAGGGTCAATCCAAACCACACGGAAATCAATGTTGAAACAGAAGAAAAAGACGATAACTCCATCCTGCACTTCTACCGCAGGATGATAAGACTGCGCAAAGACAATCCTGTCCTGATCTACGGAAGCTTTGAACCGATCAGAACCAGAAAAGACATCTTTGCCTACTATCGTCAAAAAGACGGCAGAAAGTTCATGATCATCATGAATCTGACTGACAAAGAAAAAGATTATCCATTTACAGTTCACGAAAAACTGATATCATCTAACTATGGAGCTTATTTCAATAAACTGAGAGCCTATGAGGCAAACGTATTTGAATTAGAGTAAAAAGAGAGGTTGATTTATGTATAAGACGGAAGAACTGTTCGATCTGGAACACACAATGGCGAAGGATTATCTGAAACAGTACGAATATCCCTGGGAAGCATTAAAAGGGATTAAGGAAATGATCGTTGAACTGGGAGAAAAACTTGATTCGAACGAGTATACAGAAGTATCGGAACACGTCTGGATCCACAAAGATGCGACCGTATTCCCTAGCGCCTACATCGCTCCTCCATGCATCATCGGTGCAGGAACGGAAGTCAGACACTGCGCTTTTATCAGAGGTTCCGCTCTAGTTGGAGAGAACTGCGTCGTAGGCAACAGCTGCGAACTGAAGAACGTCATTCTGTTTGATCATGTCCAGACACCGCACTACAACTATGTCGGCGACTCCATCCTGGGACACTACGCTCACATGGGTGCCGGGAGCATCACTTCTAACGTCAAGTCCGACAAGAAACCGGTTGTCGTTCACGGTGAAGAAGACATGGAAACAGGACTGAAGAAATTCGGCGCAATGATCGGCGACCACGTTGAAGTCGGATGTAACTCGGTTCTGAATCCGGGTACGGTGATCGGAAGAAATTCCAACGTCTATCCTCTGTCCAGAGTCAGAGGCATCATCCCTGCCGATTCCATTTATAAAGACGAAGACAACATCGTG
Source organism: uncultured Solobacterium sp. (assembly GCA_964529805.1). Taxonomy (GTDB): domain Bacteria; phylum Bacillota_I; class Bacilli_A; order Erysipelotrichales; family Erysipelotrichaceae; genus Colivicinus. The sequence goes on from CAZGZT010000001.1 coordinate 43,343, forward strand.
GAGAAGTACTGATGATCAAAGGCGTGATCTTTGATCTGGATGGCACGACTCTGTATACTCTGCCTGACCTGCATCATTCCGTCAATCTGACGATGCGGCACTTCGGCTTCCCGGAAAGAACGGCAGAAGAAGTCAAGGTAAACGTAGGCAACGGTTTTCAAAGACTGATCAATGCAATCGTTCCGGAAGAGACTGATGAAGCAAAGCGGAAAGAAGTCGGCGAATACTATCGCGATATCTACCGCGAGAACTGTTGCATCGATACGGTGCCCTATGAAGGAATGAACGAGGTTCTGAAAACTCTTCAGGAACAAGGCATACAGCTGGCAGTCAACTCCAACAAGAGCGACTACGCCACAAAGCTTCTGATTGCCAGGTGTTTCCCGGACATCGCTTTTACGGAAGTCGTGGGTGCAAGAGAAGGCCTTCCGCACAAACCCGATCCAACTGGAGCAAGACAGATTCTGGATCTGATGAAGATCAGCAAGGAAGAAGCTCTCTATGTCGGAGACAGCGACACGGATATGATGACGGCGAAGAACGCCGGAATCAAGGCGGTCGGATGCCTGTGGGGATACAGAGATCGTGAAACCCTGCTAAACGGCGGCGCAGACATCATCCTGTCCAGACCGAAAGAGCTTCTGGATCATCTGAATGATTAAGTCCTGAAAAGGGCTTTTCTTTTTCTATATTACTTGAAATAAATTCAATTCATCAGTTACAATAAAACTGATGAAGCCGGGAGATATAGTCTATTACAACAGAAACGGCCAGCCTGCGGAAGCGGAAGTGATCCGCATCTCAGGTGATTATGTGACGTTAAGATATTTCGTAACGGTATGGATCGGCAACGACAATCCCTACTTTAACATGCACGGAGGATTCCGTTTAAGAAGAAACCGTGTCTATCCGAACAAGAAAGAAGCCGAAGAAGCGATCTTGGAACAGCGACAAAGAAAGTACAGGAGAGAAGATGGTATATAATGGTAGCGGATAGAAAAGAGCGATGAATATGAAAACGTTAAAAGACATCAAGATCGGTGAAAAAGCAATCGTTACGAAAGTAAACGGAGAAGGCGCTCTGCGTCAGCACCTTTTGGACATGGGTGTTATACCGGGCGTTGAAGTCACGGTCGTCAAGTACGCTCCGATGGGTGATCCGATCGAGATCATGATTCACGGCTATGAACTGACGTTACGTCTTGAAGATGCTATGCAGATTGAAACCGAACCCGTTCCTGCAGATGTAGAAGCAGAAAAACCGGAAATCAGGAAACATCGCAAAACACCGCATCCAGGTTTAGGTGAAGGAGGCAAGTTCCATCCGAAAGGAAGCGGAGATCCTTTACCGGAAGGAACAGTACTGACTTTTGCCTTGGTCGGAAATCAGAACAGCGGCAAGACCACTCTGTTCAACAGACTGACTGGTTCCAACCAGCACGTTGGAAACTTCCCGGGTGTTACGGTTGATCGAAAAGACGGTGTCATTCAGGGGCATCCGAATACATTGATCACGGACCTTCCGGGCATCTACTCCATGTCTCCTTACAGCAGTGAGGAGATCGTTTCCCGTAATTTTGTTTTGAATGAAAAACCAAAAGCCATTATCAATATTGTCGATGCGACAAACATCGAAAGAAACCTCTATCTCACCATGCAGCTGCTGGAGATGGATGTACCGATGGTGGTAGCACTGAATATGATGGATGAAGTAATCGGCTCCGGCGGAAGCATCGATGTGAATGCCATGGAAGAAGCGCTGAAGGTTCCGGTCGTTACGATATCCGCAGCCAAGAACGAAGGTATTGAAGAGCTTGTCGACCATGCCCTGCATATTGCGAAATACCAGGAAAAACCGATCAGACAGGACTTCTGTGATGAGACGGATCATGGAGGCGCTGTTCACCGTTGTCTGCACGGCATTGCCCACCTAATCGACGACCACGCGAAGAGCGCAGGCATTCCGGTCCGTTTTGCCGCCAGCAAGGTCATCGAGGGTGACGGACTTGTCCTTTCACAGCTGAATCTGGAACAGAACGAAAAAGAAATGATCGAACACATCATCCTGCAGATGGAGATGGAAAGAGGTCTTGATAGAAGTGCGGCGATTGCGGACATGCGTTTCGCATTCATTCGTAAAGTCTGCGACAAGGCGGTGATCCGTATCGCTGAAAGTAAAGAAAAGAAAAGAAGCGAAAGAATCGACAGGATCCTGACAGGTCAGTATACAGCTATTCCGGCTTTCATCCTGATCATGGCTGCCGTGTTCTGGCTGACCTTTAATGTGATCGGTGCTGCACTGCAGAGTCTGCTGGAGATGGGTATTGATGCCTTGACTGTGAAAGCGGATCAGCTGCTCAGTGTACTGAACGTGAACGAAGCCATCCATCATCTGATTATCGACGGTGTCTTTGCGGGTGTCGGCAGCGTCGTAAGTTTCGTACCGATCATTGTTACGTTATTCTTTTTCCTGTCTTTGATGGAAGACAGCGGATATATCGCCAGAGTGGCGTTCGTCATGGATAAGCTCTTAAGAAAGATCGGCCTGTCCGGACGCAGTATCGTACCGATGTTGATCGGCTTTGGATGTTCGGTTCCGGCTATCATGTCGACCAGAACGCTGCCAAGCGAAAGAGACAGAAGGATGACCATCCTGCTAATCCCGTTCATGAGCTGTTCCGCGAAACTGCCGATCTACGCTTTCTTTGTGAATGCCTTCTTCCCGAAAAAAGGCGCACTCATCATGACCGGTCTTTATGTTCTGGGCATTCTGCTTTCGATTCTGATCGCACATGTTTATAAGAACACACTATTTAAAGGATCTGCTGCGCCGTTTGTCATGGAACTGCCGAACTACCGTATCCCAAGCGCACAGAATGTCGTACGTCTGCTTTGGGAAAAAGCCAAAGACTTCCTACAGAGAGCCTTCTCGGTCATTCTGGTTGCTACGATCGTCGTCTGGTTCCTGCAGAGCTTCGACCTGCATTTCAATCTGACAGACGATTCCCATTCCAGTATTCTGGCGATGCTTTCGGGCCTGCTGGTTCCGATATTCAAACCGATCGGTCTGGGAGACTGGCGCATCGTTACCTCTCTGATCAGCGGTGTCATGGCCAAGGAAAGCGTTACTTCAACGATGGAAGTACTGTTTGGTCAGGATCTGTCAACGATCCTCACGCCTCTGGCTGCCGCATCGATGCTGGTATTCTCTTTGCTGTATACGCCATGTATCGCAGCTATTGCTGCCGTGAAGAGAGAGATGGGACACAAGTGGGCGATATCTGTTGTTTTGTGGCAGTGCGCTGTTGCCTGGATGGCCGCCTATGTCGTTAGACTGATAGGCTTAACGATAGGAATGAAATAAAATGATCATTTTAACAGACGTAGACGGAACGCTGTACGATTACAACGGCAAGCTTCCGAAGAGTACCGTAGAAGCGATCAGGCAGTTAAGAAAAAACGGACACAAGGTCTATATGGTTACCGGCAGATCAAAAGCCGAAAACAAGCAGGAGATCTGGGACATCGGTTTTGACGGGATGATCGGCGGAAATGGTTCGTATGTGGAAGCGGACGGAGAAGTACTGATGCATCAGATGATCACGCTGGAACAAAGCAGGCACATCGTCGACTGGTGTCACGAGAGAAATCTGGATTTCTATGAGGAATCCAACAACGGTCTTTTTGCTTCGGAAAACTTCGTAAAGAACGCCAGGGAAGCAGCCATCAAATATATGATTGGAAAGGGAGCACCGCCGGAAGAAGCAAGCAACGTTGAAGTTAAGGAACTGTTCCACGGTCTGGTAGAAAGAGAAGAACTCTGCCGTGATGATCTGAACAAGGTTTCTTTTATCCTGCATTCCTATGAAGACTATCTTGAAGCACAGAAAGAATTTCCGGATCTTGCTGTCGGAACATGGGGCGGCAAGGGAGAGATGGCCCTGTTTGGAGACATGGGCGTGAAAGACATCAACAAGGCCAAGGCGATAGAGATCCTGCTGAAACATCTGGGAGCAGGAAGGGAAGACACGATTGCGATCGGTGACGCCAAGTCCGACATCCCGATGCTGAAATACTGTCAGATCGGAATCTGCATGGGATCGGGAGGAGAAGAAGCCAAAGAAGCTGCCGACTACGTAACGGACGATGTCGACAAGGACGGCTTCTACAAGGCCTTTAAACATTTCGGTTTAATCTAAAACATCTTTTGTTTTAAAAAGATTTAAGATACAATAGGCTTGTCACGAGGAAGAGACGAGTAGGATATCTAAGATCACAAAGCGAGTTCCTGAGGGTGGAAGAGGAACTGAGACATTTATCTGAATAAAAACTTGGAGTGAATCGTCGGTCGCGTTAAGACTCAATGAAGGTGCTCATACATTGTATGGGAACTAAGGTGGTACCGCGTTATTGACGTCCTTAGAGATAGGGACGTTTTGTTTTATTCAAGGAGAAGGATATGGAAAGAGAATTCAACGATCAGGAACTGGTAAGAAGACAGAAGATGGAAGACCTGAGAGCCAAGGGTATCGACCCGTTTGGTCAGGCCTATGAGAGAACGGCAAACTCGAAGTCGATCAAGAAGGATTACGGTTCATTCAATAAGGAAGAGCTGGAAACAAAAGCTGTCGAAGTATCGATTGCCGGAAGGATTATGTCCAAGAGAAGAATGGGTAAGATGTGTTTCATGCACATTCTGGATAAGGATGGACAGATCCAGCTTGTCATAAACAAGGCAGATGTCGGAGAGGAAGTCTATGAACTGGTAAAGGCTTCCGATATCGGCGACATCATCGGCATCAAGGGAATCGTCTACAGGACCAATCCGACGGAATCCAATCCGAACGGCGAGCTTTCTGTTTACGTAAAGGAATATACGCATCTGACCAAGGCTTTAAGACCGCTGCCGGAGAAGTTCCACGGGCTGACCGATGTAGAGGAAAGATACAGAAGAAGATATGTCGATCTGATCATGAACGACGAAGCCAGAAGAATCGCTTTCCTGAGGCCGGCTATTCTTAGTGCCATACGCCACAATCTGGACGCACAGGGACTGGTGGAAGTTGAAACACCGGTGCTGAACCCGATCCTTGGCGGCGCAAGCGCGAGACCTTTCATCACGCATCACAATGCCCTGAACAAGGACTTCTATCTGCGTATCGCAACCGAGCTTTATCTGAAGAGACTGATCGTCGGTGGTATGGAAGGTGTCTATGAGATCGGCAGACTGTTTAGAAACGAAGGCATGGATCTGAAGCACAATCCGGAATTCACGACCATCGAAGCCTATGTCGCCTACTCCGATCTGGAAGGCATGATGAAACTGTGCGAGAATCTGATGGAAGAAGTATCTATGAAGGTTTTAGGTACGACAGAGATCCAGACGGGAGACCATACGATTTCCTTAAAGGCTCCGTTCAAGAGAGTCGATATGACTGATGCGGTTAACGAAAAGACCGGCAAAGATTTCCGTAAGATCTCTCTAGAAGAGGCGGAAGAAGTCTGTAAGAAATATAATGTGAACCTGGAGAAGCACGAGCACGATCTGGGTCATATCATCAACAATCTTTTTGAAGCGCTGTGTGAAGAAGATATGATCGGTCCGGTCTTTGTCTGCGGACATCCGATCGAGATCTCTCCTTTGGCCAAGAAAGATCCGAAGGATCCTAGATTCACTTTAAGATTCGAACTTTACATCAACAGCACGGAATACGCCAACGCCTTTACCGAACTGAATGATCCGATCGACCAGTACGAGAGATTCGAGAATCAGCTCAAGGCCAAGGAACTGGGCGATGCGGAAGCTACCGACATGGATATGGATTATGTGGAAGCACTGGAATACGGACTGCCTCCAACGGGCGGCATCGGTATCGGTATCGACAGATTCGTCATGCTGCTGGCACAGACGGAATCCATCAGAGAAGTTCTGCTGTTCCCGACAATGAAACCAAGAGAAGGCGAAAGAAGCACCATCAAGGTCGTTGAAGAAACGGAAGAAGTCATCGATTTCTCTAAAGTTGAAATCGAACCTCTGTTTGAAGAATTTGTCGATTTCGATACATTCTCCAAGTCCGACTTCAGAGTCGTGAAAGTTCTGACCTGCGAAGCCGTTCCGAAGTCAAAGAAACTTCTGCGGTTCACGCTGAACGATGGGACCGGTACGCCAAGGACCATCCTTTCAGGAATTCATGAATTCTATGAGCCGGAAGAGCTCATCGGCAAGACCTGCATAGCCATCGTCAACCTGCCTCCAAGAAACATGATGGGCATCGATTCCTGCGGTATGCTGATAAGCGCCATACACAATGAGGAAGGTCAGGAAAAACTTCATCTGCTGATGCTGGATCCGCATATTCCTGCAGGTGCAAAACTGTATTAAACAAAAAATGTAGTGTTACCGATACAGGAGGGAAAATGGAACGCAAAAAGCTAAGTCCGGAAAATTATCAGGAATATCTTAGAAAAACATATGCATCCTGGCTGGGAAAGAACATCGGAATACGTCTTGGTGCTCCGATTGAGGGATGGACGTATGAACAGATAAAAGAAAAATATCCGGATATTCACGGGTATCTGATTGATTATGATATATTTGCCGCTGACGACGATTCCAATGGCCCTCTTTTCTTTGTGGATGTTTTAGAGAACAGGCCCGATCCAAGTGCAGAAGACATCGGGAATGCTTTTCTGAACGTCATTCAGGAATACAAAGGTTTTTTTTGGTGGGGAGGGATCGGTGTTTCCAGCGAGCATACCGCTTATGAAAACCTGAAAAAAGGGATTCCCGCACCGCAAAGCGGCTCAGCAGAAACAAACGGAAGCACGATAGCTGAACAGATCGGGGGACAGATATTCTCGGACTGTTGGGCTTATGTCAGCGGATATGACCCTATAATCGCAAGAAACCTTGCCAGAAAGGCAGCCAGCGTAACGCATGACGGAAACGGTCTGGAAGGTGCGACGTTTGTTGCGGTTGCCATCTGTCTTGCCTATCAGTCAAACGATATTCATGAAGTTCTGCAGGAAACGCTGAAGTATCTGGATCCGGAAATGGAATACTTCCGTGTCATGAAAGATATCATGGAATACCATGCGGCACATCCGGAAGACTGGCACGAGTGCCTTTCCTATATTCATCTTCATTACGGATACGACAAGTATCCGGGAGTGTGTCACATCATCCCGAACAGTGCCCTTATGATGATGGCGATGTGTTACGGAGAAAACGACTTTTCAAAGACCCTGTGCATGCTGAATCAAAGCGGATGGGATACCGACTGTACTTGCGGAAATGTCGGCAGTATCATGGGAGCGCTGCTTGGACTGGAGGGAATCGATCCTTACTGGATCACCCCGATCAACGACGTAGTGAATTCTTCCAGCTGTATCGGCTGTCTGAACATGCAGAGCATTTCGGAAAGCGCACAGAAGTTTGCCCGCTATGCCATGAAGCTGCAGGGATATCCTATGCCGGAACTGTCTCATTTTATTCTGCCGTATGCTACGGAAGGATTCCGCTGTCAGAACCGCGTTTTAACTGTCGATGAAAAAGGTCTAAAGCTTCCAAAACAGGAAAAGGTCTATCATTATGCCTATTATCTTCCGGAAGATCTTTACGATGCGAGATACGATCCGTCGTTTTCACCGATCGTATATCCGGGAGATACCCTTTCTTTCCGTATTCGTTCATCTGAGAACTGTGTGGTCCGGACAGGAGTGGAATTCGCGGATGGAACGGTATATTCCGAAAATCAAACGGTATCCCATGAACAGACAGTAAGCCTGAACGTTCCTTCTGGGAAAAACCGTACGGTTCATACATTCTATCTGGAATGCGATCATGAAGCTTATCTTACGGATTATCAGGTCATCACGCATCCGGAAGCAATGTTTGATTTTTACGACTATCCGTATGACGGTTACGGGCCGAGATACGAAGGAGATACGCTGTACAATATCCGGGCGTTCTGTCCTCACAGCGGGGAATGGAAACTGGAACACAACGCGTTGTGCGTGCTGACGGAAGATCATGCGATGATTACGACTGGTTCCTTGAATACCCTGGTAGAAGAGATGGAAATCAGTGTCGAAAACGCAACCGTCTGTCCAGAACTTGTGTTCGGATTCCGCGGATACATGGATTATTACAGTATCGGTATTCAGGGCGACCGTCTGGTACTGATGAGAAAAAAGAACCGGGACAATATCGTTTTATCTGAATGCAGAATAAAAAATAAAAAACCGGTAAAGTTTTCATTAAAAATATATTTTACTAATGATATAATTCTGTTGTATTTAAATGAAGAGAAATATACGCTTCCGTTTAATACAGCTGTAAAAGGCGCTGTCGGGATCTCCTTGAGCGATGCAGGCAGTGCAGATATCCTTGGTTTTAAATTCTGTGGCAGAATTTAAAATACATTTCTAGAAGAAAGGAAGAATGAAATGAAGAAACTTTTAACCATTTTATTATCGTTGCTTTTAGTCATCGGTTTAGCCGCATGTGCTAAGAAAGACGAACCTACTCCTGCTGAAGACACAGGCATTAAGATCGCTGTTCTGATGCCTTTCAGAGGCGACCAGTCTTACTGGGACACATTAGCTACTGCTGCTGATGAAGTAAACGCTGAAGACAACGGCATTACGGTTGATGTCTTCGAGTGCGACCCTTCAGGCGCTGCCGATGAGTCTAACTGGATGAACTGGTATGACAACGTATGCGAAGAAGGCAAGTATGACCTCGTCGTATCTGGTAACGAAACTTACGAAGGCTTCTTATACAAAGCTTGCGAAAAGTATCCTAATCAGGCATTCTACAACTTCGACTGCTCTAACGAACCTGAAAACGGTCTTCCTGCAAACTGCTACGGTGCTACCTGGGCTCTTGATGACTTAGGTTATGTCGTAGGTGCATTATCTGCAGCTGTAACTAAGACAGGTATCGTCGGTGTTGTTGTCGGTAAAGACTTCAACTTCATGAATCAGTTCATTTCCGGCTGGTGCCAGGTTTTGGCTGAAAAAGATGTCAAGTACTTGATCTCTTACCCAGATTCATTCACTGATGCTGCATTAGGTAAGGAAACAACTGCTGCCATGATCGAAAAGGGCGCAGATGTTATCTGGCAGGTTGCTGGTGGCTTAGGTAACGGTGTTATCGATGCTTGTTCAGAACATGAAGATGTATGGTGCATCGGTGTTGACCAGGACCAGTACTTACAGTTCAAGGATTCCAACCCAACTTGGGCTAACTCAATTCTGACTTCTGCTTTAAAGAACACGAACGTTGCTTTCAAGGCTGTATGTGAAATGGTCAAGAACGGCACTTACGGTGAGAAGATGGCTTTACCGCACAGAGAAGTCTGGGGTATTGCTCTGAATGGTGTTGGTATTGCTGAAAACGATTTCTATCTTGCTAACGTATCTGAAGAAGTAAGAAACGAAATCGCTGCTACATTAGCTAAGGTTGCTTCTGGCGAAGTTGAAGTTGTCGACTGTCTCGAATTCGCAGACTACGATACTGAATGGCCAGTAGTAAGAGAGGCTAACCGTATCTACTAATACACTACAAATTTTAATCAACAAAAGTTATGCTCTGTTTTTACAGGGCATAACTTTTACTTATTTTATGGGAAAGGAAAGCGATTATGGGGGATACCATTTTAAAACTGGATAAAGTTACCAAAGTTTATCCGAATGGCACTGTGGCAAACCGTGACATTAACATGGAATTCGAAAAAGGCGAAATCCACTCGATCGTCGGTGAAAACGGTGCGGGCAAATCCACGCTGATGAAGATGATCTTCGGAATCGAAGCTCCGTCTTCCGGAACGATCACTTACAAGGGCGAAGAGAGACATTTTACCAGTTCGATGGATGCAATCAAGGTTGGTATAGGTATGGTGCACCAGCACTTCATGCTGATACCGTCTTTCAGTGTTGTCGACAACATTGTCCTTGGCGATGAGACGACAAAAGGCATCTTCATTGATCAGAAGGAAGCGGTCAGAAAAACACAGGAATTGTCAGACAAGTATAATTTCGAACTCGATGTTACTGCCAAGGTATCAACGCTTTCTGTTGCCAAGAGACAGAAAGTCGAGATCCTCAAGACGCTTTACCGTAATGCCGAACTGATCATCCTTGATGAACCGACTTCGGTTCTTACTCCTCAGGAAACAGAAAAGCTCTTTGATCAGCTGCGTCAGTTCAAGGCGCAGGGTCATACCATCCTGTTCATTTCTCACAAGCTGGATGAAGTCAAGAAGATATCTGACCGTATTTCCGTCATCAGAAACGGCGTATCCAAGGGCACATACAGAAACGAAGATCTGACAATGGAACAGCTGACGAATCTGATTATCGGCCGTGATCTTGAAAACGACATGGACGAATACAAGACACACAAGGATTTCAACAACGAGAAGGCGCTTGTCGTTAAGAATCTGTTTATGGAACATAACGGCAAGCCGGTTCTCGACAACGTTTCATTCGCTGTTAAAAGAGGCGAGATCCTGGGTATTGCCGGTGTTGAAGGAAACGGACAGATTGATCTGGTCAAATGTATTAGTGGTCTACAGAAGATCAAGTATTCCGGAACGATTGAGATTAGAGGAGATGATGTCACAGAATTAAACGTCAAGAAACGTCGTGACGGAGGAATGGCATATATACCGGAAGATCGAATGAATGACGGCATTGCCGGAGAACTTCCTATTTCCGATAACCTGATTTCTTCGTATTTTGAAAGACAGGATATAAACAATAAACTGTTTATGGACGGAAAAGCGATCTATGATCTTTCCAACGATCTGATTGAGAAATTTGCCGTAAAAACAGATTCAGCTGAAACAAGCGTCAATTCACTTTCCGGCGGCAATATTCAGAAAGTCGTTGTTGCCAGAGAATGGAATACTTCTCCTAATCTGATGATTGCGGAACAGCCGACACACGGTATCGATATCGGTAGTGCGGAATTTGTGCATCACAGGCTGATTGATCTGAGAAACGAAGGTACGGGCATCCTGCTGGTATCTGCGGATCTTAACGAAGTAATGGATCTGTCCGACCGCATCATCGTCATGTTTAACGGCAAGATCGCCGCTTATTTCAGGAATGTCAAGAACATTACCGAACAGGAACTCGGTATGTATATGCTCGGTGCCAAGACTCAGACACCGGAAGAGATCGGAGGTGCATTGAATGACTGATAAATCTTCAAAGTATTCAAAGAATTACAAGTTATCTATTACCAATCCGAAGATATTCGAAGCACTTAAACTGATCATTTCGATTGCGATCGGTCTGGCTTTGACTTTCGTCATCCTCTGCTTTGTTTCAAAGGATCCGATTAACGCTTTTGTTACAATCTTAACAGGACCTTTGAAGAAGACCAGATATATCGGTTCGGTCATTGAAAGTTTCATTCCGTATGCTTTCGCGGGACTGGCGGCAGGCGTGCTGTTCAAGTCCGGAGCCTTCAACCTCGGTGCTGAAGGTATCTTTATCATTTCCGGTGTTGCGATCGCGGCGGTTGCCGTTGCGGATATAACATCAAGCTTCATCGTTCACCCGTTCCTGTGCATTCTGGTTGGCGCTTTAGTAGGCGGTGTACTCATGTGTATCCCTGCACTTCTAAAAGCCAAGTTCAACACAAACGAAATGGTCGTTTCCCTGATGCTGAACTCCATCTATTCTGCAGTATCGGTATTCATCGTCAGAACCTATATGCGTGATATCGGTTCTCTGATTGCCACAAAAGAATATGCGCTTACTGCACGTATCGGTTACCTCTTCGAACCTTTAAGAGTCAACATCTGTCTGGTGATTTTACTGATCTGTACAGTTGTCCTCTATATAATGCTGAAAAAAACAAGACTCGGATATCAGATCAGACTGGTCGGTACAAATCCGCAGTTCTCAGAATATTCAGGAATCAATTCTTTCAAACTGTCGATAATGACAGCTCTGATTTCCGGTATTCTTTGCGGTATCGGTGCTGCCTGCCATCTGCTTTCCCAGACGGCTCAGTATCAGCCTGACAAGACATTGAGCGGTATCGGTTTCTCAGGCATGCTGCTGGCAATGCTTGGTCACAACAACCCGATCGGCATTGTTATTGCTTCATTCTTTATCAAATATCTTGAAGAAGGAACAAAAGTTCTTTACTTCGTCGATACATCTGTACCTTCCGAAATCGTTTCGATCGTTGAAGGCGTTATCATCCTGCTGATTTCCTCACAGTATTTCTTAAGAGGATTCAGAGAGAGAAAACTGTTAAAGGAGGGTTTAGAGAAAGATGGAAAGTAGTATTTTTGCTCAGGTATTTACACTCAAATTCCTCCAGACCGTTATCCGTCTGGCTACTCCAATCCTGTTTGCATCGATTGCTTCCTTTGTTGCGGCAAGTACAGGCATAACCAACATCGCTATTGAAGCCATCATGACTTTCGGTGCCCTCGCCGGTGTTCTGGGAAGCTATTTCACTGGAAGCGCAACAGCCGGTATCATCATTGGCCTTGTCGTAGGTGTGTTAAGCGCTCTATTGATAGCGCTGTTCTCAATGAAGCTTGGAGCCAATCCGATCCTTATCGGTATTGCCCTAAATACTTTTGCTGATGCTATCGCTATCTTCATCCTTTACACCGTTACCGGACAAAAAGGTTCAAGCGCTTCACTGATGACGCCGACACTTGGTTCACTGAATATTCCGGTCATAAAGGATATACCAGTACTAGGTGATCTGCTCTCCGGACACTATGTACTGACTTATGTCTGCTGGATCATTCTGATCGCATTATTCATCATGATGTACAAGACTCCGTTAGGCATGCGTATGAGAGCCTGTGGTCTTAATGAGGATTCTGCAAAAACAGCTGGCGTCAACGTCAACAGACTTCGTGTTCTGGCTTTGATCCTTTCCGGTGTCTTTGCGGCATTCGGCGGTGTCTATCTGTCACTCAATTACGTAAAAGCGTTCTCTAAAGCAATGGTATCCGGACAGGGCTGGATGGGTATTGCAGCAAACGGCATAGCCAATGGAAGTTATGGTATCCTGCTGATATCTGCATTGATATTCTCGGTCTTCCGTGCTGTATCGGTTGTATTCAATACATCAACAATACTGCCACCTGATCTTATAGGTGCGGTTCCGTACATCGCTGTCTTCATTTTCGTAACGGTTGCTTCTGTTGTCGGCTACATCAGAGTCAAGCGCGGACAGGTTGAGGAAAAATAATGAAAAATATCATCATTGATTGTGACCCCGGTCATGATGATATTATCGCTTCGATGGTTGCCATGGCGCATCCGGAACAGTTTAATATTCTCGGATTCACAACCGTAGCAGGCAACCAGACACTGGAAAAGGTTACAAACAATCTTCTTAAAGTACAGACGCTTCTGGGAACGGATTATCCTGTCAGCATGGGCTACGACGCTCCGATCATCAAACCGCTGGAGGTACAGCCTCTTGCACATGGAGAAAGCGGTCTGGACGGTCCGATCCTTCCGGAAGCAAAGCGTTCTGTAACCGGGCTTCATGCGATCGAATTCATGAAGGAAACGCTGGAGAAATCCAGGGAGAAAGTGACTTTTCTCTGCATCGGTCCGCTTACCAACATGGCTTTGTTCTTACGGACTTATCCGCAACTTGCAGAAAAGATTGAAGCCATAGCCATTATGGGCGGAGCAGTGAACAGCGGCAATATCCAGCTTAAGTCGGAATTCAACATCTATCATGATCCGGAAGCGGCGAAGATCGTCTTTGATTCTGGTGTAAAAATCATCATGGCAGGATTGGAAGTCTGTTATGCAGGCAGCATTCTTCTGTCTGAAGCGGAGCAGGCGAACGGCAAAGGCAAAGCTTCTCAGCTGTTCTATGATCTTATGCGGTTCTATGGCAGATATGCGATAGACAGAGGCTGGGACCGTACTGCCATCTTCGATATGACGCCGCTGATCTACCTTCTGAAACCGGAGCTGTTTGAAAGCCGGGAGTACGAAGTTCACATCGAACTGGATGGAAAGTATACCCGCGGAATGACAGTCGTCGATCTTCAGAAGACAGAGAATCTCGTTCATCCGGCAACGGTATTATGGGACGTGAGAAGAGAAGAATTCATTCAGATCCTCTTTGAATCTCTGGATATTCTGGATAGAAGATATCAATGATCTTAAACAAAGCAGCCTGAGGGCTGCTTTTGTTTGCTTTCTGTGAAAAGAAGTGAAAAACTGCTATGATGATAGCAGTAAAAAAACGGCTGATGCCGTGGAAAGAAGGCTGTTATGAAACAAAAATTAACGATTACTTCCGTAAGAAACACGCAGATCCCATGTACGGTGTTTACTGCAGATACCGCGTCTCCGGGTCTTGCGGTATTTGTTCATGGCTTCTGCGCCGAGCGTACGGAAGGCGGACGTTTTGAAGAAGTTGCAGAGATTTTGTCAAAGCACGGCTTCAGCAGCATCATGATGGATCAGTCGGGCTGCGGAGAGAGCACGGAAGGATTTGAATTCTACTGCATGCGTAACAGCATGAATGACATAGAAAGCTGCGTTTCTTATATGATAGAGAACCATGATATCGATACAGAGAAGATGGTCATGGTTGGATACAGTATGGGAGGCAGGATAGCTTCTGTGTATGTCACCGAAAAAGATCCGCGTTTTAAGGTTCTGGGTCTATGGGCCGCCGCCATCATGCCGTTTGAAGAAATGACAAACTTTGTGAATGCACCGGACGGTCATTCTTATTATGAAGAAGCAAAAGAAAAAGGCACTGCCGGTTTCCTGAATTTCTTTGACGGAAGAATACTGCCGTTAAGCAGGGAATTCTTTGAAGATATGATCCGGTATGACACGCTTGACTGTGTAAGACATTATAAAGGGAATGTCATCGTAGTACACGGGGATGCCGATATTACGGTAGACGTATCAGTCGGGAAACGGGCATATCAGCATCTGACGACAGACAAAAACAAAGAGCTTCTTATCATAGAAAACGCGAATCACGGTTTTGGTTTATGGGACAATCATCCGGAACAGTCGAAGCGGCTGGTCGACAAAACGGCCGCGTTTATTCTGAACAGTTTCTGACTGTTTCGTATAGCATATCGTTTACATTTTCAAGTGAATTAAAGTATAATTTTAAAAATGTAAGGAGGGGTTAACAGAAATGATTATTAAATGGACGAATAAATACAGCGGTGAAACAGGTTATGTAGCTTCTGTTTCTCGTAAAGAAGGACATTTCATCAACACATACAATCGCGAGGAAGCAAAAGATTATTCAGCAAAAACCGTTTCCAAGATTGTTGACGATTTAATTGCTTTTGGTGAAGGCGAAGAAAACGTATTTGAAGTTATCGAGTAACTGAAAGAACAGTTCTCAAAAAACAGAATATTTGAAAACGGAGGCATATTGCCTTCTTTTCTTTTTGAGAGAAAAGAGCAAGCCATGTGCATGATTTATCGGAAATCGACTTTGTGTTAGAATTCAATTAACAGGAGGATCGCTTTATGACAACAATGCAGGCGCTTCTTGAAAAAGATAAAGAGCGTTTCTTACATAATATGGCGGCAGCAAAATCTTCGGCTGAATCGGTCGCGACCGTTGAGGAGCAGTTCAGCCGCATCCTTTCCGCATACAACGAGGAAGAAGAAAACGAACGCGTTAAGAGCACGGCAGTATATCTGGTTGAAGCGTTGTCTTCTTCTGCCGGTCTTCTCAACTGCGACGGGGAATCCGTCATCTGGTCGAAATCGCAGTACCGTCCGGGCATCAGCAAGCCTCGCAGATCTGCCTGGTTTATTATTTTCCTGCTTCTGGGGATCCTGTGTCTTGCGGCAGCGGGTGGAGGACTGATCTATTATACCGATACCATGCCTCCTAGCGATGAGATGATGATCGGCTTGGGTGTTGCGGCAGCCGCAGCTCTTTTCCTGTTCCTTTCCGGAATCTTTTCCGCTAAGAAGAAAGAAGAAAACAGGCAGGAGCTCTACGCCGAGACGATTCCTGACGGAGAAAAGACCTATCACATTCTTCTCAACAGCGTGCTTACGATGGACAGGATACTGGAACAGGTTAGAAACGAGGAACTTCTCGAAAACAAGAAAGCTCTGATGGAAGAAAAGGACAGTCTAAAGAAAGAAGACATTCAGCTTCTTTCGGATCTTCTGGAATCCGCATATGGCGAAGGAAACAGCGAATACGCGAAACAGATCGTTTCTGAAGTGAAATTCTATCTGCGCCGCAAGAATATCGACGTTGTCGACTATGACGGAGATAATAGAGCCTTCTTTGATCTGATGCCTTCCGAGGTTTCAGGAACGATCAGACCGGCCTTAGTGATTGCGGGCAGCGTATTACGCAAGGGTCTTGCGGCAGGAGAATAACGATGGATCGTTTTTACGGATTTGACTTGGGTGACGCCGAGAGCGCTGTCACCAGACTGGATAAAACCGAAGACCTTGTCCCGGTTGTACTGACCATTAATGAGGCCAAGAGCTTTATTACGGCTTATGCTTTGCTTCGGGATGGGAAGCTTCTGATCGGTGAAGGAGCATGTTACGCTCCGGACGCAACAAAGAGGAGAGAACGATTTAAAAGCCGTTTCCTAGTGGATCCTGAAACATCCAAAGATGTAAAGAGTTTTGCTTCGGGCGTGCTGGGAGAGCTGTATCTGAACGGCGATCTGATCAAGTCGGACGACTGCTGCTTCTACATCGGCTGTCCGGCAGGATGGGACAAGACCGCACGCGAGGAATACCGCAGCATCTTTGAAAAGACCGGATACCCTCCGGTAAAAATCATTTCTGAATCAAGAGCCGCTCTGGTGTCTGCCTGTCAGTCCAAACACCTGCAGGTTGGCTACGACATTCTCAACAGACCGGTACTGGTTGTTGACATCGGTTCTTCTACCACTGACTTTGCCTATATCATGGGCGGTAAAGAAGTAGAACTTAAGACAGGCGGAGAAGTCTTTCTGGGCGGAGGCGTGATGGACGAGATCCTGCTGGAAGAATCCTTGAAAGCATCTCCTAACGAAGGCAAGATCCGCAAGATTTTTGAAGAAAGCGAACCGTGGAAGAGCTACTGCGATTTTGCGGCAAGAAGACTGAAAGAAAAGTATTTCTCCGATGAAGAGTACTGGAAGGACAATGAATGTACGCAGTCCGTATCCATCCGTCAGGGACTGATACCGGTCAAGCTGACATTGAAGATCAATGCGGAGATCGCCGACAAACTGATGAATCAGAAAGTCGAAAGACTGTCAGACAAATCATTCAAGGAAGTGTTCATGGACAGCCTGCTTCAGGCGAAAGAATCCATGAAAGAGAAACAGCCGGAACTGGTCTTCCTGACCGGCGGCGTTTCTAAAATGTCGGTCATCCGGAACTGGTGTCGTGAAGTATTCGAAGATGCGGTGGTTGTAACTTGTGCGGAACCTGAGTTCTCAGTTGCTTCCGGTCTGGCCTGGTGCGGAAAGATCGATGATGAATTGAGAGGGTTCAAGGAGGAAGTCAGCGCTCTGATCGACTCCACTACTGTTGAGCAGATCGTCGAGAAGCATATCAGTGAGCTTTATCAGGATGCGGTAGAAACGATGGTAGAACCTATCCTGGAACATGTTGCTTTGCCGATCAGCGAAAGATGGCGCAATGGAGAGATTGAAAAACTCTCGGACATTGATCCGGTCATGCAGTCGGAAATCGATACCTGGCTGCACACCAACGAGGCCAGAGCCCTGCTGATGCAGCCGGTTGCCAAATGGCTGAAGACCGTTTCCTTTGAACTGGAAGAACATACGATGCCGATCTGTGTCAGACACAACGTGCCTTATTCTTCTCTTTCCTTGAATTCCTTCCTGTCGATGAGCGATATCGAGATCAATGTTGAAGCGAAGAACCTCTTTGCCGTAAAAGAGATCACCTGGCTGATTGACGCAACGATCTCTATTGTCGTAGGCATTCTTTGTGGAGGAGGCGGCGTTGCATTAATTGCCAATGGTCTGCCGGGTATTGTTGCCGGCGTTGTTGTATCGCTGCTGATCCTGGCTTTGGGCAAGGATAAGATGCAGGAAATGCTTCTCAATTCCAACATCCCGAACCCTGTCAGAAAAGTCATTCCGAAAAGCTATCTGAAAGCCAGAATAGGAACCATCTCCAAACAGGTCAAAGATAATCTTTACGAAAAGCTAGAACAGGAAAAGAGTCAGGAAATCTCCCAGCGTCTGGTCAAAGAAATCTCCACCCAGATAGAAAGCTGTCTCACCAAGATGGCGGAAGTCGTAGAAATACCGTTAGGTTAGTCTTAATTAAATACAAAAGCCACGAAATTATTCATGGCTTTTTAAATTGCTTCTCAGTATGCGAGGGAGCAGCCCATATAGTATGATGATAATAGAAAAAACAAGGCATTAACCACAAAAGGAGAAACTGTCTTATGAACAAATATGATCTGATTGTGATCGGTGCCGGAAACGGAGGTCTGATGACCGCCTGCCGGGCATCGCAGCTGGGTCTCAAGGTTCTGGTTGTGGAAAAACACAATCTGCCGGGAGGTGCAGCGACCAGTTTTGTCAGAGGAAGATTCGAGTTCGATGCTTCCCTGCATGAGATCCCTGATTTCGGTCAGGGAGAATACCGCGGAGAGCTGGGACATCTGTTTGACGAACTGGGTATTGATGTGGAAATGATTCCAATCAAGGACGCTTTCCGTTATGTCGTGCAGAAGAACGGTGTTAAGGAGCTTGACGTGACTTTCCCGCACGGCAAAGACAAGGCAATGAAACTGATCTCCGAGATCTGTCCGGATGACATTGAACCGATGGAAAAGTTCTTTGCGGCCTATGAAGACATGAACAAGGGACTGGTTTATTTCGGTTCTGCCAGAGGCAACATCGATCCGGAAGTACTAAGAAATGAACATCCTAATTTCATGAGGATCATGTCGCTGTCTGCCGGCGAACTGCTGGAAGAACTGGGCATGAGTCAGAAATGTATTGATATCCTTTCGGCCTACTGGCCTTATCAGGGAACAGACATGTATACAGTAGATGCCAGCCGTTATCTGATGATGGTCTACGGTTATTTCATCAATGGAGCTTTCGTACCAAGAGCGAGATCGCATTCCCTGTCGGTAGCGATCGCGAACCGGGCTGCCGAACTTGGCTGCGAGTTCCTCTATAGCAAGGAAGTCACCAAAGTCTTAACCAGCAACGGCAGGATCTGCGGTGTGCAGTTGGACGATGGACGTACGATCGAAACGACTGCCATCGCTTCCAACGCCTATCCGGAGATCGTTTACGGCAAACTGCTGGACGACAAATCACTGATTCCGCCGTTTGAACTGAAGAAGATCAATGCCAGGGAATACGGTTTCAGAGCCTTCAGCGTCTTCCTGGGACTGAACGCATCACCTGAGGAGATCGGCGTCAAGGATTACACGACTTTCATCAGTTCGACGAAGGATTCCAAACTGATCTGTGAAGAATCAAAGACCAGATCCTGCAAGGAATATGCGCAGGATGCCTGCTGCCTGAATATCGCCGTACCTGACTGCAGCCCTGAAGGGACCACGATCCTAATCCTTACCATTTCCTATACCGATGATGCCTGGGCAGATGTCAGTGAAGAAGACTATGTCAAGGTTAAAAGAGAAGTGGCTGATCGGCTGATCAGAAATGCGGAAGAAGCCATGGGCTACAAGATCCGCGAACACATCGAAGAAATTGAGATCGCTTCTCCGGTTACCTTTGCCAGATACATGGGTTCACCGCAAGGGTCTATCTACGGTTACGCTTCCCTGAAATGGGACGGTATGTCTTCACGCATGCTGGCAAGCGGTATGGAACAGACGATTCCAGGTCTGTTCTTCGTCGGAGGACACGGGTCATCGCTTTCGGGATACTTCCCGACCTATACGTCAGGAAATAAGGCTGCATTCCAGATCATGGGTTATGTGAGAGGAGGAGGCAGAGGATGAACAAGAATTTCTTAGATAACGTTCCGCTTGAGCGTTTTGCGCAGATAATTCCGAACAGAAGAAGAGCGATCGAGAGTGCACCGGCTGAATTCCCGAGATATGAATACAACGCCAATGTTCTGGCGAAGAAGCTGCATCCAAAAGTTCAGCATGTCGTTGTGAATGATGTCAAGGAACTGAATGGAGCGAAGCTCTATACTCTTTGCGCAGATCTTGAAAAAGGAACCGAATCGCTTGCGTACTTTCAGGCAGGACAGTACATCAGTCTGGAACTGACGATTGGTGATTCACTGCTGACAAGACCATACTCATTATGTTCTTCTCCTGCGCAGGCATTAAAGGGAGAATACCAGATCGTCGTCAAGACGATGAAAAACGGTTTCGCTTCCGAATACATCAATGAACATTTCACCGTTGGTACAAAGGTCGATATCTCTGCACCGGAAGGTTTTTTCTCTTATGAGCCGTTAAGAGACGGAAAGAAAGTTGTTGGTATTGCCGGAGGAAGCGGTATCGCTCCGTTCGTATCTTTCGCTAAAGCGATTGCCGAGGGAACAGAAGACTTTGAACTGACCCTTCTTTATGGAAGCAGAACAGAAGAAGAGATTCTTTTCAAGGAAGAACTGGACGAACTGCAGAAGAAGTGCGACAAGATCAAAGTGATCCATGTGCTTTCGGACGAAGAAAAAGAAGGATACCGTCACGGTTTCATCAGCAGAGATCTTATCAGTGAATTTCTGACAGAAGAAAGCTCCGTCTTTGTGTGCGGATCACAGGGCATGTATGACTATATCAGAAAAGAAACGGAAGCGCTTGGTCTTACTCAAAAGAGAGTCCGTTTCGATGCCTATGGAGAATACAGACTGACAGATCGCGATGCGGAATATATCACGAAGCATCAGGGGAAAACCTATGGATTGACAGTTATCACCAACGATGGTGCTGTTCATCAGATCACTGCAAGATGTGACGAACCGATTCTGGTTGCCATTGAACGCGCAGGCATCAAAGCTCCGTCAAAGTGCAGAAGCGGGGAATGCGGATGGTGCCGATCAAAACTTGTATCAGGGGAAGTCTATACGCCGGAACTTACGGAAAAAAGACGCCAGTATGACAAGGTTGCAGGATACATCCATCCGTGCTGCAGCTTCCCTTGTTCCGACTGTGTGATAACGATTAATTGCGAGGGTTAAAAATGGAAAAGAAAAAAATACTGTGTCTTCATGGTTTTGGCAAACGCAGAGGCAAACAGTTTGAAGCGGTTAGAGAAGCTTTCGGCGATCGTTTTGAGATACTGACTCCCGATTATTATGAACTGAACAAAGAAGACGCATCTTGTGAACGCTGGCTGAAAAACGTGAAGCAGATACTGGAAGAATACAAGGAGGAAAAACCTGTCGTAATCGGTTTTTCCATGGGAGCTGTCATTGCGGCACATTCTTCAAGAGAATACGAGTTCGAGAAAATGATTTTTCTTTCGCCCGGTTTTGATGATCAGAGATTTCTGGAAATCAAACGAAGCAATCCGGATCCTGCCGTTCCTGATGAATACATCGACGTGTTTCCGGAAGTATTAAAGATCTGTCTACCTGATGTTGAAGAGATTCCGTGTCCTGTTACCATCGTAGCCGCAAAAGGAGACGAGCTGATTCCTTACGAGTTTTCACAGATGTATTATGAAAAAATCAGAAACAAGGATAAGAAATTCTATCTGCTGGAAGGCGGATCTCATACGGTACTGGATGATCCTGAAACAAAAGAAAAGGTTCTGGAGATATTAAGAGACGAACTGGTATCTTAAACGGCAAAAAAGATTATAAAACAAAGGCGTGATAATTCACGCCTTTTATCATCTGTTTCTATTTGATTTTCACATCAATGACGGAATCAACCTTCTTCAGCTGTTCGATCAGATTTTCAGGATTGATTTTGTCGTGGGTAGCGATCTCGGTATCAATATACCATCCTGTTTCTTCGTCAGAATGGATATGGTTTTCCGTATGTATGCAGTGAAGCTTTGTCAGACAGTCGTCTATCTTCTCCACCTGACCATCCCGTTCCATATGAATACTGACCTTCATAACATTGTTTGGATGATTGTAATTGAAAATAGGAGAGAGCAGAATAATCAGAAACGTAAGAATACCGGAGAAGACTCCCAGCAGATACATTCCTGCGCCAAAACACATACCGATAGCGCCGGTAGCGAACACGCCTGCAGCGGTTGTCAGACTTTCGATCCTGCCGCGCCTTTCAAAGATGATGCCGGCTCCCAGGAAAGAAATACCGGATACGACTCCTGCCGCAATCCTTGAAGCATCGATTCCTCCGACATCGAAGAAACCGTACTTCGATATGATCATCAGAAGACAAGTAGATAGCGCTACCAGAACATGGGTACGGACACCGGCTTCCTTGTAGCTGCGATGTCTCTCATATCCGATAAAGGTTGCGAAGAAAACGGACGCAAGAATCCTTAAAAGCCACTCATATTGAAATGTATTCATATACTTATCCACCTTGTTGTTTCTATTATTTCATGAAATACAGATAAAGATAAAGATTCTTTAATCCCACTTGTTGATAAATTTCATGCAATACTAGATGGTTGGAAAAAACTTTAATTTTGAATAGAATAAAAAAAGAACAAATAACGTTTTGTTAAAGTTTAACACATCAGATAGTTCCAAAGGGGAAAAACACATGCAATTCAACACATATTCGTATATACTGGCGTTTTTGCCACTAACATGTATTGGGTATTTTCTGATTAATCGATTTAACTATACTGCAGCCAAGATATTCTTGGTAACGGCTTCCGTGTTTTTTTATGCTTATTCCGGATTCATTAACTTTGTTTGGTTACTGATCAGCATGGTTTTTAACTATTTGTTTGTAATTGCGTTGAAAAAGAAAAAAAAGAGCATCCTTTGGATAGGCATCGTTTTTAACACTTTCCTTCTGTTTTATCTGAAATACATCGATTTTAGTATCACAACAGTCAATGCGCTATTGAATAGAAACATCATGCTGTTAAATCCGCTTCTTCCATTGGGAATCAGTTTTTTCACCTTTCAGCAGATTGCCTATCTTGCTGATACCTATAAGGGCGAGACTTCTGAAAACTCCATATTAGATTATGTCTTATATATTACCTTTTTCCCTAAAATCCTGATGGGGCCCATCACAAAACAATCGGAGCTGATACCTCAGTTTCATGATGATAAAAAAAGACAGTTATCAGTCGGCAATCTTGTGAAAGGGTTTCAGATGTTTACAATAGGCTTTTTCAAGAAGGTCGTTCTTGCTGATACGTTTAGTAAAGCCGTCGCGTGGGGATTCGGAGATATTGGTATGATAAGCTCTATGGATACCCTTCTTGTCATGATTGCGTATGCGTTTCAAATATATTTTGATTTTAGCGGATATAGCGATATGGCAATTGCCTCAGCAATGATGCTAAATATTCAGCTTCCAATAAATTTCGATTCACCGTATCAGGCATACTCGATCCGTGATTTCTGGAAACGCTGGCATATATCTTTGACAGGATTTCTTACTAAATATATATACATTCCACTGGGCGGAAGCAGAAAAGGCTGGATCAGAACTTGTTTTAATACAATGATCGTTTTTCTGATTTCAGGAATCTGGCATGGCGCAAACTGGACTTTTATTCTTTGGGGCATACTGCATGGTCTGTTAAGCATATTTGACCGGTTAACAGAGAGATTCAGAAAGAATGTTCATCCTACACTTCAGTGGATGTGTACGTTTATGATCGTAAGCATCTTATGGATGCTGTTTTGTGCAAACAGCGTTTCTGAGTGGATTGAATCAATGATTCATATGTTTTCATTTTATGATACTTCAATTAGTGACGGTCTAATCAGTGCATTTGTTCTTCCTGAAACAGGTTTGTTGATTCAACTGCTTCATCTGGAAATCCTTGATTTAAACATCAGAGGCCTTTGGATGATACTGTTCTATGTTTTAGCTTTAACAATATGTCTTGGTTTTGAGAACACTTATAAAAAAGAATATAAAAACCATCCTCTTTCGGCAGTCGCCTATGGAATCCTGTTTGTGTTCACGCTGACCTGTATTGGTAACGAATCAGTATTCGTATATTTTAATTTCTAGAGGAGACGATTATGACCAAAAACAAAACATGGCTCTTGATTTTTGCCGCAGTAACGCTCTTGACAGGAATCGCTGTCTGCTCTATCACCACGTATATTGATCCGTATATTCATTTTCACAAGCCGCATATAGACAAGTTTTATTATGTTCTAAACAACCAAAGAAGCCAGAACAACGGCATAATCAGACACTTTGATTATGACGCGGTCATTACAGGGACTTCAATGGTAGAGAATTTCAGAACCACAGAAACAGACACGATTTTCGGATGCCATTCCATAAAGGTCCCTTATTCAGGCGGATCATTTAAAGAAATCAACGATATTCTGAAAACAGCCTTTCAGAAGAATCCTGACATGAAATGTATCATCCGCGGTCTTGATCAAACAAAAATACTTGATGACAAAGATGCAATGCGCTTCGATCTTGGAGAATATCCGTTATATCTGTATGACAACAACCCATTCAATGACATTGAATATCTGATGAATCGCGACGTTTTATATACCCGCATATGGGATATGGTAAAAAAAGCGAGAGATGGCGAATCTGCTGGAATAACAAGTTTTGATTCCTATTCGAACTGGATGAAGAAATATACCTTTGGAAATGAAGCCGTATTAAAAACGGTCTTTGAAGATAGTTCTAATACCTTTATAGATACCGAGATACAGAAGCACTTATCTGATAAAGAACGCGAAATGATCAAAGAGAACATTAAACAGAACGTGACTGATCTGGCGGACGCTTATCCTGATACGATTTTTTATTATTTCTTTACGCCATATAGTGCGGCCTGGTGGGGAAAACTTAAGCAGGAAGGAACGCTCTTAAAGCAGATCGAAATAGAAGAATATGCTCTGTCGATCATATTGCAACACGACAACATTCGTATGTTTGGGTGGAATCGGTTTGACCTGTTGGATGATTTAAACAACTATAAAGACGATCTTCACTATGGAGAATGGGTCAATTCTTGGATACTTTCGGAAATGAAAAAAGATTCCGGAAGGCTGACACCCGATAACTATGAAGAGTATATTAATGAGCTGCGTTATCATTATCTGGAGTTTGATTATAATGCGTTGTTTGAACAGACAGATTATGAAGGCGACTTTTATGCGGCAGGATTATTAAACAAAGAGATATCAGAAACAGATCCGCTGGTTTTTGATCAGCAGTTTCTGTCACAGATCGAGATAAAAAACGCCGACATCATTACCAACCAGTATGATGGGAAGTCAGGTATTGAATGCTATGGTATGACAGACAGAAAAAACGATTTTCCGGATACTGTTGAAGAAGCCGCATGGAACGGAAACTACTGCGGACTTGAGATTACGATTGACGTTTCTGACTATCGCGCGCTCTGTTTCGACGGACGAAAAACATCCAGTTGTGGGCAGCCTTCCGTCTTTGTTTATGATGCATCAGGAAAGCTGTTAAGCAGCTTTACCGTGGCTGGCAAGGATCTTGATAATAAATGGCATCAGTATTCGATCAACTTAGGAAAAGTGAACGGTGAAGTCAGAATTGTAATGAGTGGCAGTAATTTCGATGATTCAGAAGAAAACGGGCAGGCCTATGTTTTCAGCAATATAATCTTATATTGATCACTTAAATTGAATGCTGTTTAATAAAAAAGCCTTCTGTATTCTTAAACTACAGAAGGCTTTTTATATAAAACCACGTTTATCAATCCCATCGGTCGACAATACGATCCACTTCTTTGAGGAATTTTTTCAGTTCGCTGTTTTTTGCATCCTTTCTTTTTTCTATTAGATGGATGAGTTTCTGGCCCTTCTCCATCAGTTCATTGTAGTACTTGTTCTGGGAGTAGGTATCCTGTTCCCGGTTCTTGTCCTCCTTGATCTTTTCCTGTTTCTCTGCTTCGGTTAAGACGGGTTCCGGCATTTCCGTACTGACATATTCGTTCTTTAGAAGATCATAGACAAATCCCGAATACGGCGCAGTTGCCTTGTAGTCGTACTCTTTCTTCAGCAGTTCCGTGAAGGTCGTACAGGCTTCCTCGTCACCGTGTACAACAAAGACTTTTTCCGGTTTATCGGGATTATCGATCAGCCAGTGGATCAGACCGTTCTGGTCGGCATGCGCACTGACATCCTGAAGCTGTACGATCTCGGCTGCGACATGGATGTCTTCCTGGAAGATCCTGACATCCTTCACTCCTTCGGCCAGCAGCCTTCCCAGCGTACCTTCGGCCTGATATCCTGCCAGAGCGATGGTACATTCCGGTCTCCAGAGATTGTGTTTCAGATGGTGCTTCACACGGCCGTTGGAACACATTCCCGATGCGGAGATGATGACGGACGGTTTGGTGGAAGAGTTGATCTGTTTCGATTCTTCGGTATCTACGACCGTGATCAGGTTCGGGAACAGCAAAGGATGGTCTCCCT
Source organism: uncultured Solobacterium sp. (assembly GCA_964529805.1). Taxonomy (GTDB): domain Bacteria; phylum Bacillota_I; class Bacilli_A; order Erysipelotrichales; family Erysipelotrichaceae; genus Colivicinus. Next base: position 69,890 of record CAZGZT010000001.1, read on the forward strand.
CGTGAATGATTTTCATCGCTTCCTCGTCGTAATAGCCGAAGACGTTTTCTTCAAAGATGGCTGTAGCTTCATCGGCCAGCGGGCTGTCTACGTAGACATCGAAATCCTTGTAGGAAATCATATCCCTTTCCAAGATCTCTCTGATGAAATAGAGCATCTCCTGTGTTCTTCCTACGGCAAACGCCGGAATGACGACATTGCCTCCTCTTTTGAAAGTTCTTTCCATGATGTCGGCCAGCTGTTTCAAAGGATCATCTACCTTATCGTGCAGACGGTCTCCATAGGTGCTTTCGGTTATCACAAAATCCGTTGTCTCTCTAGGAGTTGGATCATTGACGATCGGCATCCCTGTATTCCCCAGATCTCCGGTAAAGGCCAGAGTCTGTTTCAGTCCGTTTTCCTGCAGGGTCAGATAGATGATTGCGCTTCCCAGGATGTGACCGCCATCTTCGTATCTGGCAGTGATGCCTTCGACAGGCGTGAACGTTTCTTCGTATTCAATTGAACGGAAATACTTCATGCATTCTTCCGCATCTTCAACGGTATACAAAGGCTTCTCCTGCTTCTTTCCGCTTCTCTTCGCTTTCCGGTTGGCCCACTCCGCTTCCGACTCATGAATATGCGCCGAATCCTTCAGCATGATATCGCACAGCTGTCTGGTTACTTCGGTACACCAGATCGTTCCCTGGAATCCATCCTTCACCAGTTTCGGCAAAAGACCAGAATGGTCGATGTGCGCATGAGAAAGCAGCACGGCATCGATCTGTGCAGGAGGAACCGGAAGATCATCGTTCACATAGATGTCCCTTCCCTGTTCCAGACCGCAGTCCAGCATGACGTATTTTCCGTTTACTTCAACGACGTGGCAGCTTCCCGTTACTTCGTGGTCCGCTCCGATAAAGTAAAGTTTCATATGTTTACTCCTCTGTCAAAATGACGATTATGAATGTTTATGTGTATCTATTTCAATTATACAAAACCGCAACGGCAATAAATCGGCAGATTATAAAAAAGTATACCCGTAGCCTGTGTTGTGGTATTCTCTTATATGAAGAAGTGAGGTTTTAATATGAAAAGAAAACACTTAACGATTCTGTTGATTATACTATGCTGCATCCTGTCGGCCTGCCAGAAAAAACCGGTAGACAGCGAGACAGCCATGAACAATTTCCTGAACAAGCTGGAAGAAGGAAACTATGTCATGAAGGTCAAGGATTATCTGACGACTACGGTCTATTCCAGGAATCAGGTAAACTTCGAGTACGATGAAGACATGTACAACGATTTCACGGCCGTAAGCTTGAACGATGAAGTGTTCCAGATCTTCCTGGATGAGCAGCCGCTGGAGGCGAAGTTCCTCGGTGAAGGTCAGGCGATCGAAACCGCAGCAAAAAGACTGCCGAACGGCTGGCTTGATCTGGCGGATGGAAACATCTGGAATCTCTTCTACAACATTCAGGAAGAACCGCTGAAGTTCGTTTCCTATGACGATGTTCTGAAGCAGAGCATCCTGTCCATGGTCGGATACAGCGATACGACTTTAAGGTTGATGCATGAAGTATATCTGACGCTGGACAAGGAAGATCCGACTACTGTTCATATTCAGGCCGAGATGGATGAAGACATGGTTGCCCGTCTCTTCCCTGAAGATATCGACATTGAAATCACTTTCGGTAACGCCCAGAGTAACGCTACAGCCGATGTCTGGATGGCAGATCCTGTCTATCCAGTAGCAAAGTCATACTGGGATGATACAGACGAGTTCATCCTCAACTCCGTATTCCTTCCGGAGTATGGTTTGGAGGCCGTCCCGTTCCCTGATTTTGCCAGCTACGCAATGATGATCGATCAGGAGAATTTCGTCATGGACGATGAGGCATACATCCGCGATTCCCACGCTACGCAGCAGGACATGAAAGACTATGCCGCCAAGCTGATCCAGAACGGATTCACAGAAGTCAAGGAAACCGTAGACGGCGTTGAAAAGACATTCTACCGCAAGATGCTGAGAGAAGACTACAAGTGCTACTCGTCCATTGAGCTGGAATACAACGACGGTGTCGATCTGACCGCCAGAAAGTATTACGACTTTCCGATCTATGACGATCTGGATTCCATCAACGAAGTCATTGAAGCGGCAGGTTACCTAGCCCTTCCTGCTTCCGAGAATTTCACTTCCTGCAAGGGAACAGACAGAGCGAACGAAATGACTGAATCCTGGCTGTATTTCTTCACTTATGATCTGGGTCTTTATGTCGACATCGACTTCAACGACAAGGAAGAAACGCTCCAGTACATCAAGGACTATGAAGAGACTCTGGTCAATGCCGGATTTACAGCCGTCAAAGACGAGGAAGAAGACGATGCGGATGCGATCCGTTATGATTCTGAAAACGGCTTCTACAGCTTCCGTTACAACTTCCTGGACGAGGATACCGTCAGTTTCCTGTTCAAGTCCGAGAAATACATCACCCCGCAGGAAGCAGAGAAGATGGTCAGAGATGCCGGATTCCCGACGATCAGACTGGATGAACCGATCACCTGCCGTGATCTGAGAGCTTTCGATAAGGTCCGTAACGGACGGAACAGAAAAGCCAATTTCACCCTTAGTCAGCATTTTGAGAGTGCAGAAAAGGCAGAAGAATTCCTGACCGCCTATGAGGCAGCTCTGAATGTCGCAGGTTTCGATAGAGAAAACCCGGAAGTGGTAGGATCGCTGAAACAGATCGTAATCTACAATCCGGAAAAAGAAATGTATGTAGGAATCGACTTCTTCCCGGAAGAAGCAGGCATCTACATGGATTTCGTAGCTGAATAAAGGAGTACTTAAAATGAAAAAACTAAGTGTTTTAACATTAATACTGTTTATGTTTTTATCTCTTGCCTCCTGTAAAAAGGAACAGGAAATAGCCGAGCCTGTCGATGGCGGATGGACCAAAGTTGAGGATGGAACCATCACCCCGGAACTTCAGGAAATGTTCGATAAAGCCATGGAAGGAATGTTGGGAGTGGACTATGTCCCGGTGGAACTGCTGGAGACGCAGGTGGTTGCCGGCATGAACTATAAGTTCAGATGCGAAGCTACCGTAGTCTATCCCGGAGCAGAACCGAAAGAAGCGATCGTAACCATCTACAAAGACACAGAAGGAAACCTGACAGTAACGGAAATTCAGACAGATGAACCAGATCCTGTACCGGCCGGAAACGCGTATACCGAAGACATGTTCGATATGACGTTCGATTTCTTCGACACAATCAGTTTTGATACCGAAGGAAAAGATTCTCTTGCTATCGCAGAAATCTACGGTTTATGGCAGGGAGTATTAGCTAGAAAATTTGATGACGGTTCAGTAGATAGAGAACTATGCTTCATCAACATCTACGATAAAGACGGCAAGATGATGATGGATGTAACACCAAAAGTAAGGCAGGAAGATGACCATGTATCTGAAACGGATCACTATATCGGCACTTTTGAAAGATCTGAAGGAAACAATCCGACCTTCGTCAATGGAGGCATGATTATCAAATTCGACATGGCTTTAACCGATGGCGAACATCAGTATATCCTTGGCGGTATGGATATTCCTGAGATCAACGAGTCATCGACACTGCAGATGTATCGATAACCAAAATCAATACCCAAATTATTAAATAAAAAAAGAGAAGACGGGAAAGCGCCGTCTTTTCTTAATCTATCGGTTTTATAAAATAGGCTCTCTACCGTTTTGAATAATCATTTATGATACAATTAGATCGTATTCTGAGATACTATTATCCAGATAAAAAAAGAATAAGACGAGGTCATGATTATGCTTGCTCTTTTTGGTAAAGAAGATAAAAGGAAACGATATTTTCTTATATATACACTTGTTTTTTCAGCAATGTGTCTGATTGCTTTTTCTCCATACTATCTTCAAGGAAAATCCTTTATATATGATGGAGATGGCTGGGAACAGTATTTAAAGTTACTGATATACTACGCTAATTATCTACGAGATATTTTTAAAAACATACTCGTTAATCAAAAACTGATAATTCCTGAATGGGATTTTAAAGTCGGTGAAGGCGCAGGAATCATTGGATCGTTTCATCTATATGTAATTGGAGATCCGATCTCATTCCTGTCTGTTTTTGTACCGGATCAGTATATGTATATCTTCTATATTTTCGGCGTTATTCTGAGGCTTTATCTGGCGGGTATAGTGTTTTCACTTTTCTGCTTTTACTTTAAAAAGAATAATTACTACGCGGTTTTGGCAGGAACCTTATCGTATGTTTTCTGTTTTTGGTGCCTCTTTAATACTTCAAGACATTTCCATTTCCTGAATCCTATGATTCTATTTCCGCTGATGATCATAGGAATTGAAGAACTCATTAACAATAGCCGTCCATATATGTTTTCAGCAATGGTTTTCATTACGGCGGCAGTGAACATGTACTTTTTCTGTATTACCGTAATAGTTGTAGTCGTATATGTTTTTACAAGACTTGTTGCGTTATATGGTCTTAACATAAGAGAAATATTCAGGAAACTCATCGTAATTGTGGAATACTCTATCATAGGTGTTTTATGTGCAGGGTTTATTGTTCTGCCGATGATGTTCGTTCTGACAGACGATTTCAGACTGGCCGTTTCAACAAAGATCCATCTTATATATCCAATAGAGTATTATTTAAAACTGCCTTCAATGTTCTTTTCCGTAACAAGGGTTTACTGGCTTTGCATGGGTTTTCCTGCACTGGCTTTCCTTGCGATATCATCAGTATTCGTAAAGCAGAAAAAAAACAGGACCCTGCTGCTGTTAAATGCCATATGTATCTTCTTTGTGCTGTCTCCTGTTTTTGCACAAGTCACTAACGGCTTTAAATACGTTACGAACAAATGGGAGTATTCTTTGGCTCTGCTTGCTGCTTTTGATATTGTTTATGAATGGGACAGCATCCAGGAAAAAGTCAGTCTGATATTCATCATGCTAACGCTTTTGTTTGTTGTGTGTATGATATTACAGTCGAATTTCAATATCGTCGTTCCTTTGTGTATCGGTTTAGTTGACTGCTGGCTGTTTTATTTGGCAACAAAGAAAAAAAAGACGGCTCTGATAGAAAGCAGCGTTGTGTTTTTGGTAATTGTCAACATGCTGTTTAATGCTTTATGGTATCTCTCTCCAATGGGAGTGAACTATTCTACCAGCGGCACATTTTTTACCGATGATTCCAACATAGCCAGAACAAGCGAAGCATATGAGTTTTCCAATTATGCAAAAACCTTGGACGATCAAGATTTCTACCGCTATTCCGGTAGCGATTTAACGATCAATGCTTCTATGCTGTTTGACCAGTATTCTACCGATTTCTATTGGAGTCTTTCAAACAAATATGTATCCAGATATAGAAATGATATATGTATCGATGAGTATTCGTTATGCAACTATCTGGAATATGATAAAAGAGCTACATTGTATTCCTTGGCAAATGTGAAATACTATGTTACCCCAAAAGGCTATCAAGGCCTGCTTCCATATGGATTTCAGTGTATAGGATCCACAGAGAACAACCTCATCTATATTAACGACAATTATCTTCCTTTTGGGTACACTTATGATAAAGCCGTATCCTATGACTACTGGAGCTCGTTAAACGGTGTTGAAAAAGAAGAACTGATGCAGCACGCAATAGTGATAGACGGTTTACAGGATTATAACGAAGTAGAACTATTCAGCAATTCAGTGAATTGTTCGTATAATCCGGGCAGAGAAACCATAATCAGTGATAACCTCATTGAAACCACAGACGGAAATGCAACCATGACAATTTCTTTTCATAAGGTACCTGGTAGTGTGATGTTTTTCTCAATCGAAGGTTTGGAGTATTCTGATGGAAGAAGATGGCTGGACAATCCAAACACCAACAGCAACCTATATCTTGAACTGAATAGCGGAGTAACAAAACGAATTAAATATGCGACTTCAGATGATAAGTATCAGCACGGTAGAAGCAACTTCGTTACCAATCTGGGTCATTTCGATGAAGAAGGAGACATGACGATTAAGGTTGTTTTTGAGAAGAAAGGACAGTATTCCTTTGATAATATATCTATCGTTTCGCTCCCTATGGAAGGGTATGAAGAAAGGCTTGAATCCCTTAAAGAAGATCACCTAGAAAATGTTGTTTTCTCGAACAACGAAGTACAGGGAGACATAACATTGAAAAGCAGTAAATACCTGCTCATGTCAATTCCGTACGCTAAAGGATGGAAAGCGTTCGTAGACGGAAAAGAGACTGATCTGCTGGTTGGAAACGGATGCTACATGGCGCTTAAACTAGAACCTGGTTATCATGAAATAGTTCTAAAGTACAGAACGCCGTATTTAAATGAGGGAATCATCTTAAGCGTTATTGGTTTCATCGTAGTAATCTCCAATTACATATGCAAAAAAAGAAAACGTAAAACAAAAAGCAGTTCTTAACGGTTATACAGCATCAATTTAAAAACCTCTTCATTAAAGAGGTTTTAACATGTTAGCATTTAGGATTCAATGACATTAACCCTGATAAAAATCGTAAATCAGGCTGCAGACCGTATCTAGATCCTCTTCAGCCAGGCCGTAATACATCGGCAAACGTAACAGCCTTTCATATACATTTGTTGTATAGATATCATCTCCTACAAATCTGCCAGCTTTTATTCCTTCGGGAGCGCTGTGCAGAGGTATATAGTGGAAAGCCGAAATAACGTCATTTTCCTTTAAAAACCGCTGCAGTCTCGCTCTCTCGTCAATGTCTTTTGTCATCACATAGAACATGTGACCATTCTGTGTACAGTTCTTAGGAAGATAAGGAAGGTCAATAAGGTCTTTCTCTTTTAATGGCATCAGTTTTTCCATATATCTGTTAAAACTGTCAACTCTGTCGCTTCTGATCTCATCCATCTTTAAAAGCTGAGGATAAAGATATGCGGCTAGAATATCTGAAGGAAGATAACTGGAACCTTTATCGATCCAGGTATACTTGTCGACCTGGCCATTTAAGAACTGAGTCCTGTTTGTTCCCTTCTCTCTAATGACTGAAGATCTATCAATTAATTCAGGATTATTAATAGAAACAGCACCGCCTTCGCCCATTGAATAATTCTTCGTTTCATGGAACGAATAACAGCCGATATCACCAATAGTACCTAGATACTGATCCTCATACAGCGCATCTACTCCCTGTGCCGCATCCTCAATTACCAGTAAGTCATGTTTCTTTGCGATCTCATTGATCTTGTTCATTTCGCATCCTATTCCTGCGTAATGAACAACCATGATCGCTTTTGTTTTATGTGTGATGGCAGCTTCGATTTTGTTTTCATCAATATTCTTAGTATCCGGTTTGATATCGACAAATACAGGCACCCCGCCAAAAATAACGATAGCATTGGCAGTAGAACTGAAAGTAAAAGAAGGAAGTATCACTTCATCTCCAGGTTGAATATCCGCAAGCATGCAAGCCATTTCCAGTGCTGCGGTTCCGCTGGTTGTAAGATGTATCTTTCTGGAATGAAACTTCTGTTCCATCAGTTTCTGGCACTCAAAAGTAAAATGATTATCCCCACAGATCTTGTGTGACTGAATCGATTGACGAACATATTCCTCTTCTCCATCAACATATGGAGGTACATTGAAAGGTATCATAACCATATTAACTATATTCTAATCTAATTTATTCAAAATATAAAGTTAATTGAAAATTCCAGAATACGATTAGAAATAAAAGGATCTGATACGGTGTACAGACCCCTTTATCGATAAAACTAAATGTTAATCGTGTTTCTGATAACAGCCTGAGGCTGATTGTTGATACACAGGTAGATTCTTCCCAGATACTCACCTATCAGACCTAGTATCAGCATAATCAGACCGCCCATAAACAGCATCATCGCCATAAGAGAAGAATAGCCAAGAACAGCCACCTGATTCGTTATTTTTTTGATTATTAGGACAATGCCGTATATGAATCCGAACATGGAAATCATGAAGCCCAATATAGATGCCGCTCTGAGAGGTTTTATAGAAAAAGCGGTAAAACCGTTCAGCCATAGCGAAAGAAGTTTTCCAAAAGTGTATCCGCTTGTACCGACAGCTCTGCTTCTATGATTGATATCTACATTTCCGATTTTGTTGGTTGATCTTAGAATCAGACCGGCCATATACGGATAGGAATTGGTATATCTAACGATCTCATCTACGATAATCCTTTTACATGCAAAATAACTTGAAAGATATAACTCTTTCGGTTTTTCTAGCATGATACAAGCCATTAAATCGTTAATTTTGCTTCCAAAATTACGGAATGCTGTATGATGCTTGGCATTGTATCTTGCATAAACAACATCTCTATCGTTCAGAACGATATCATCTATCAATTTCAAGCATTCACTTGGAGGAGTTTGGCCGTCGTCATCAAGACATACCGCAATGTCGCCACCAACATATCTTAGTCCTGTTAATAAAGCGGCGTGTTGACCAAAATTCTTAACAAGGTCAATTACTTTGATAGACTTATTGATTCTTGCCATTTCGGAAATAACGTTTATAACATTATCCTTTGATCCATCGTTAACCAGAATAATTTCAAAATCATACAGATTTTTAACTGTATCAACGATTTCCTCAACAACTTGTTTAATTGTATGTTCAGAATTATAACAAGGTATTACAAAGGATATCTTATTCATCGTCATTCCATTCTTCTTTCAACATAGAAACAATATACACAGATTCTTTCTTTCCATCAATAATAACATCTTCTCGTAAAAAAGCATCTGTTTTAAAACCTAGTTTTAAAAACATATTATAACTGACTCTATTATAATCCAGAACCCTTGCGTATACTCTATTAAGACCCATCTTCTCAAATCCATATCTTACAGCTTTCTTTATGATCTCGGTACCATAACCTTTTCCAATATAATCCGCTTCACCAATGAAAATACCTAATTCTGCTTTAGAGTTCTCGTGGTCCACGTTTCTAAAATATACTGAACCAATGTCTTTTTCATCATCGCATTCTCTCACAACAAATTGAACAACTTTTCCTTTGTTTACATAGTTCTCCAGCCAGTTGTTATGTATCTCTTCTGTAAGAGGACGCCTATCAATAAAAACTGACATTACATGCGGTGAATTACGCCATTTTATAATGTTCTGCGTATCGTCCTGGCCAATCTTTCTAATTTCAATGTTTTTCACTCATATATTATAACTTCATTCTTTTCATTAATTCAAACAATGTCATCTTTCTGTAAAAATCTAATTACAGCTGGCCAGATGAGAACAATAAAGAAGGCGATCAGCATCTGCGATACCATGGCACAGATATTGGTTTCCAGATAATTCGCAAGCAGTTTCGGTACATACTGACTCAAAACAAACAGAACAAACGCACCAAACAGCGCCAGGATGATGCCCTTCTTGTTTAGGCCCGTTTCCTTGAATTTCACAAAACGTTTTTCCAGAAAACGCGCGGCACAGAAAGCGACGAACTGACCGATGTCCTTGTAGCCGTCCTTCATCATCCGATGCGGATCCACAAGAAGCTCTCCATTCACGTATTCCGTAGGATACTGTTTAAAAGTAATATAAAAGATTGCCGAGATACCGAAAGCGAATCCAAAGAACAGAAGCACATCTTCTCTCTCAGGATGTTCATCTAGATAAGCAAATATTTTCTTCATCAGATACAGACTTCCAACGCTTATCATCAATCCGGCAAGCACATCCTGCAGGGTATGAACGCCAAGATAGTTCCGGGAGAAAGCTGTAATCAGGATAAGAGCGACACAGATCCATGTCAGCCATCTCTTCTTGAAAGCGTGAGTCAGACCGCCGTAGATCGGTGTAGCAGTAGCAACATGTCCGCTCGGAAAAGAATAACCGGTCGCCTCCGTTATGGCATCTCCTGCCGGAACGACTCTAGGATCCTTGATCCAAGGACGATAGATGCAGGCCGTAAGCTTCACCACGGCATTGACAGCCAGAGACAGCACTGTCGAAGCCAGGACATAAAGTCCCCTTCTCTTACTGATGCACCAGTAGACAAATACAGGTACCATCAGCAGGTACATGACCGCAAAATGGGATATCCATTCCATGAACGGTGTCAGCGCATCGTTGATCGCATTACGGAAATTCTGAAGCCAAAGCAGATATTCAATATCCATGATCTACCCCCTCTATATCAGCTTATTGATTCTTGCTTAAACGACGATGAAATCTTCTCTTTCTGATCCCCTTCACGGTTTTGATCAACACCAGGATCAGATATGTATAACACAGACACAAAACCAGTCTGTCCGGAAATTCATAACGTTCATAATAGATACACAAAGTACCGACGATCACGACGATAATCAGCACTTCAACAACCATAAGAAGTCTTCCCAGAAATTTAGGAAAACCTTTGATCTGTAAGGACAGGATCACGAGCAGACTGTAGACGGAAATGATGACGCCGATCAGCGACAGTCTGGATCTGGTTAGTCCTTCGGAGATCTTCAGCTGTGTCAGAAACAGCCTGACATCTGCAGAAAAAAGGTCTGGCAAAGGCCTTGCGATCAGCACAAGAAAACAGCTGATCAAAAAAGCGATCATCACTTCAATGACTTCATCCCTGTTCTTCAGATAATAATCCGCCAGTTTCTTAAACCACATAAGACCCTTTTCTTAATTTTAACAGACAGAAGCGATATAATAAAAACGCAGATAGAACGGGAGGTAAGAAAATGAAAAAAGCACTCGTTGTTGTAGACATGCAGAACGATTTTATTGACGGTTCCCTGGGAACAAAGGAAGCCGTAGGCATCGTGGATGCCGTAGCTGAAGAGATCAGAAAAGACTACGATCTGGTCGTTGCCACCAGAGATACCCATGATGAGAACTATCTTAATACCAACGAAGGAAGACATCTTCCGTTTGTTCACTGCGTCAAGGACACTGTAGGATGGCAGATCGCCGATGCGGTTCAGGATGCTCTGAAAGAAAAGGAAAACGTAGAGATCCTGGATAAACCGGTTTTCGGTTCAACGAAACTCTGTGAAATACTAAAAGAATACGATAAAGAAAAACCGATCGGCAGCATTACCCTGATCGGTCTATGTACGGATATTTGTGTCGTAAGCAATGCCCTGCTGGTCAAGACGGCATTCCCGGAGATTCCTGTGAATGTCATCGGAAACTGCTGCGCGGGCGTGACACCGGAAAGCCACGATGCGGCACTTCTGACGATGAAAATGTGCCAGATCGAAGTACTCTAGTTCTTCCTGTAGTTCCTGGCAATATCGAACATCTTCCTGTCGATGTGACAGTAGCCTTCAGGATTCTTGATCAGATAATCCTGATGGTACTCCTCGGCAGTCGTGAAGTTCTCCAGAGGAAGCAGTTCCGTCCGGATCGGTTCCTCATATTTCTTAGACAGTTCATCCAAGGCCTGCTGAATTACCGGCAGGTCTTTTTTATCCGTGTAATAAATACCTGTACGGTACTGGTGACCGATGTCGTGACCCTGACGGTCGATCAAAGTCGGATCGATGATCATGAAAAACAGATCCAGGATCTCCTTCAAGGAAATCGCCTTCTCGTCATATTCCACTTCAACCGTTTCCGATGCGCTGGATCGGTGCGCCTTAAGATCCTCGTAGGACGGCTTTTCGATGTCGCTGTTGGCATAACCGACAGTCGTTTGAACAACGCCGTTGATCAAGGAAAGAAAATGCTCAACACCCCAGAAACATCCCCCGGCAAGATAGATCTTTTCCATACTTCACTTCTCCTGTTTATTCTATTATAGATGATTCTGAGAATGTTAGAAGATTTGTGCCCGGACAAATATCATTTATAATAAAGATAATAAACAGGAGGTCAGGAAACATGGATGACTATACGATTTATTACGGACTGACAATGGCGGCCTTTGCCTTGTCGATGCTGGCCCAGTTCTATGTCAGATCTGTTTATGAAAGATACAACCGTATCGGTGCCAAGATCAATATCACCGGTGAACAGGCAGCCAGAGAGCTGCTGGACAGAAACGGAATGTACGAAGTAGGGATCAAGGAGATCAGCGGTTTTCTTACCGATCACTATGATCCTAAGACCAAGGAAGTAAGACTCTCGCCAAAGAATTTCAGAGGCACTTCTTTAGCCAACATCTCGATTGCCTGCCACGAATGCGGACATGCGCTGCAGGATGCGGAAAGCTATGCCCTGCTGAACATCAGATCCACACTGGTCCCTGCGGTAAACATCTCTTCCTATGCCGGATATATGGCGATCATGCTGGGAACACTGCTGGGAATGTTCCAGATCATCTGGTTCGGTATCGCTCTGGAAATGCTGATCCTGGTCTTCCAGGTCATCACCCTTCCGATCGAGTTTGATGCCAGCGCCAGAGCGCTGAAGCAGATCGAATCCATCCGTTTCTTTGATGAAACTGAACTGCAGGGCGGGAAGAAAGTCCTGTCGGCTGCGGCTCTGACTTATGTCGCCGGGGTTGCCGCAACACTCCTGCAGATGCTGAGACTTGTCCTGTTCTACGGAAGAAGAGACAGAAGGGATTAAAAGAAAAACAAGATACAAAACAAAAGGATCCATGCAGATCCTTTTTTGTTAGGTAATCAGATTGAAAAACCATACGACAAGACACATGTATAGAGCAGGTAAAGGAAACAGCGGCAAAAGATAGAGAAGCGGATAAGGAATCAGGGAGCGGAGAAGATTCAGGAACGAATTCTCTTCCGTTTCCATCGTAAAGAAATAGTTAGATCTTCGGTTTAGACCGGAACAGCGAAGCAACAGATTCAGACCATGCATCAGCAAACCTAAAACCACCAGGATCACCATTGCCTTGGGAATATCGCCGTAAACAGGTTTATAGAAACCGAACGTTACCAGCATCAGCGCTTCTATCACGATCATGAAATGAGTTCCGTAGAAACCGATAATACGCGGAAGAAACAGATAAGCATGATCAAAACCCGATCCCGGCATCAGCAGCGCCATGGCGGCTCCAAGAGGACCGATAAAGAAACAGAAGCTTTTCAAAGAATGGAAATCCCCCAGAACGGCGACCGGCAGAAGGATCATATTGATGTTGCACAGATGGAAAGGCAGCTCTCCCCACCAGTTGTAACCACCGATGTACTGTGTCAGACGGTCGTATTCCGAATCAAAAGACAAAGCATACTTATAGAGAAAGAAGCTGATACAGGTAAACAGACAGATCGATACAAAAACAAACGTCTTTGTCCCTTCGTTCCACTCCTTCGCCAGAAAAGACAAGGCAGCCAGCAGAAAAGCAAAGAATGTCGTCAACATCCAGAATACAGAATTAAATGGAGAAACAATTAGTTTTTCCTTCAACATACCACCTCTACCTTATACACAAACCCATTGCGACAGCACGTTCTTTTTCGCTGAAATCATTTGGATCCCGATCCGAAATCTTTAACTGTTTTTGATTATTGATCAGGATCTGTGCCGATCCTCCTCCGTCCAGATGTATGGCATTATGGATACCGAGTTCTTCACAGATATCAGCCGTTTCCGACATGGATGCACCGCAGCTTCCTTCTCCTTTGACGTGACCGAACTTGCCTGCCCCTTCCAGCCACACCAGTACAGGTTTATCATCTTTATCCGCACCCAGGACAATACGCGGAGCCCGGTCTTTCTTGTAGTTCAACGGATACATGGCAGGCGGATAAACGATCTCATGCGGGTTTGGAAAACGGTAGAAAGGAGAAGTGAACCGTTTCGTTTTCTTACCGTTGATAATGACGCTGTTCCCGACCTGTATCGCAAACAGGATATCTTCCAGACCGTGAAACTTCACGTCAGTATCCTCTATCTTCTCAATCATCTGATCGGTCTGTATCACAAACCCTCCGCAAGGAATTATAGTCTTACCGCCCTTGCGGATACCGACAACACGGTTTCCCTCAATGATGATGTCGCAGATGCCTGCAGGCGTTTTCTCTCTTTGAGGTCGGGAATAGAAACGGCAGTTTACGCCATCCTGATATCTTGTTCCATCGATCTCCGTGACAATCTGTTTTAAAGGAATGCGAGATACGGATACACTTCCTTCTTTATTTATAGTCAGTGCTTCACGATCAAACATCGGCGGAAGCAGGATCTTTCCATCCTTCACACACAGACCGAAAGCAGTACCGATCCTGTCATAAACGGAAGCACAATCCAGACGATCAAACAGGAAGAACGAAGCATTTACTTTCAATCTCGCATTCTCTTCGTTTTGTGAGAGATAACCCATCGTGTTTCCCACCGGAAGAAAACGGATCTTCGAGAGCTTTCCATCCAACTCACAAAGGCATCCTCTTTGCTTCAGCTGCCGATAGATTCTTTCTGTATCCTGATCAGAAAAAGACAGCTTTCTTCTCTTGAAAGACACGTTCTTTCTGAACATCGCAGTAACGGCAGCCGTCCGGTCATAGAATGACTCATCCGCATCACTCATAAATGAATCAGGAAGTTCCAGATCATCCGGAACCCGAAACAGAACAACCCTTCCTTCAATCAAAGAAAGCCTGGGCATAAAGAAATCACGGTACAAGGCGACAATGCCCTGAAACGCATCTTCTGAGTACTTCGGGATCAGAAAATCCAGATCCCTCCAGTCGTCAAAACGGACGCACTGAACGCGCTGAATGTTTCCGTCGGGATAGGTAAATGTTCTGATATCTGAATTGATCATGAGCCTGCTTAACAGATAAATCCTTCACATGTATTATAATTGAAACAAGAACGAGGAAAAAGCCATGAAACAAAGCGACTACAAGATGATGTGTAAACAGATCCGTTCTTTAGCGGAAATATCCGATTACTACATGCCTGTACTGGCCAACGCAAGTGCCATCCTGTATGAAGGAATGGATGATCTGAACTGGGCCGGGTTTTATCTGGTGGAAGATGATCACCTGATTCTGGGACCGTTCCAGGGAAAGTTTGCCTGCGTCAGGATCGAAAAAGGAAAAGGCGTATGCGGAACAGCCTTGGAGAAGGATGAGGCACAGGTTGTAGCGGATGTTCATCAGTTCCCGGGACATATCGCCTGCGACAGTGCATCCAATTCCGAGATCGTCATCCCGTTACATTCACAAGGAAAAGTGGTTGCGGTCATGGACATCGATTCCCCTGTGTTTGACAGATTCTCCAAAGAAGATGAAGAAGGCTTAAGTGAATTCGCCCAAGCCTTAGAAGAGATTATTCACTGGGAATAAAGGAGGAACACCATGTCACTATTAAGCATGTATATCCGTTATCAGTTCGGTAAGGGAGACAGAAAAAGAGACGCTGGTTTAAAAACACCGGAAGATGTAAAGCGTTTTGATGACATCTCTTACGGGCCTGACAGAAAATATCAGCTTCTGGATGTCTACAGACCGAAAGATGTAGAAGGAAAGCTTCCGGTCATCGTCTCCGTCCACGGCGGAGGCTGGGTATATGGTACCAAGGAGACTTACCAGTTCTACTGCATGTCTTTGGCCCAAAGAGGTTTTGCGGTTGTCAACTATTCCTACAGGCTGGCACCGAAACACAAGTATCCCGCACAGCTCGAAGACGCCAACACCGTCATCAAGTGGATCCTCAACAATGCCGATACCTACGGTTTCGATACAGACAACATCTTTGCGGTAGGCGATTCCGCAGGAGGGCAGCAGCTCTCCGTCTATGCGGCCATGCTGAACGACAAAGGATATGCAGATTACTACAGCATCGATACCCCTGAAGGCTTCCAGTTCAATGCCATCGCCTTAAACTGCGGCGTATATCAGCGGGATTACAGCAAGAAAGATCTGACTTCCGGACTGATGAAAGACGTCTTGCCGAAAGGATGGACCAATAAGGATCTGGAAATGTTCAACAGCGCCGACAAAATCAGACCGGGCTACCCGCCTACTTATGTCATGAGTGCCAGCGGAGATTTCCTCAAGGATCAGGTTGATCTTATTGTTCCTGCACTGGAGAAAAACAAGATCCCGTATGTCGCCAAGATCTACGGCGATGAAAGCAATAAACTTGGTCACGTCTTTCATGTGAATATGAAACTGAAAGACGCTGCCCTGTGCAACGACGAAGAATGTGAATTCTTCCGATCCTATATGAAGTAAAGGAGAACAGAATGATTTACAGCGATTTTCACGGATTAAAACTGTCCCGTCTGGGCTTTGGCTGCATGCGTTTTATAACCGATCCTCAAACCGGTGCAGTCGATCAGAACAGAGTCAACGCCATGTTTGATCTGGCCATTGAAAACGGTGTCAACTATTTCGATACGGCCTATCCTTATCTTGGAGGCAAGTCCGAAGGAGCGATGGCTGAGGCCCTAAGCAAGTATCCGCGCGATTCCTACTATCTGGCTGACAAGTTCCCGGGTCATTCCCTTCCGGGCCCGATAGACAACACCGCTTTGTTCCATGTTTCTCTGGAAAGATGCAGAACGGATTATTTCGATTTCTATCTTCTGCATAACATTACCGAATGGTCGGTAAAGATCTATGAAAGTGAAGAGTATCACATCATTCCTGATGTGATCAGACTGAAAGAAGAAGGAAAGATCAGACATCTCGGCTTCTCATTTCATGGCGGACCGGAACTTCTGGAAGACTTCCTCAACAGACACGAAGGAACCTTCGAATTCGTACAGATCCAGTGCAACTATCTGGACTGGACTTTACAGGATGCCAGGAGAAAATACGATATCATTACAAAACACGGACTGGGCGTCTGGGTCATGGAACCGTGCAGAGGCGGAAAGCTTGCGGTACTGTCCGAAGAAAATTCAAACAAGCTGAAAGCTCTTGATCCAAACGTAAGCGATGCCTCCTACGCCTTCCGTTATCTCCAGGATCTCGACAACGTCAAAGTCATCCTCTCAGGCATGAATGAAGTGGAACAAGTCAAAGACAATCTGAATACCTTCAGTGAACACAGACCGTTAACGGACAAGGAAAGAGACACACTCTACGAGATCGCCGAATCCTTGAAGAAAGGCGTACCTTGTACAGGATGCAGATACTGCTGCGAAGGATGCCCGATGGGTCTGAATATCCCTTACCTGCTGGAATGTTACAACGACTACAAGTACGCATCTGCCGTAACTCCTGCCATGAGACTTGATGGTTTGGAAGAAGACAAAAAACCGTCCGCCTGTATCGGGTGCGGCCAGTGCTCCCATGCCTGCCCGCAGCACATCGACGTACCTGCCGCTCTGGCCGAACTAAATGAACTCTACCAGAACGGACCAAGGTGGTCGGAAATGGTCAAAGACCGTCATGAAGCCATCATCAACGACCTGAAAGACAGATAATATTTAAAAAGCTTAGATTGTGCTACAATGATTTAGTAGCGAGGTAATTTATATGAAACTATTTAAGAATTTATTCAGTTCTTTAGCACTTATTCTTGTCACCGGAGGTACCCTGGTTCTGGCCTGGGAATACTTCAGAAACAAACAGCTGTTTGTCGTACTGCTCTCCAACTCCATCGTTAAAGGTTCGATGCGCGTTCTGCAGACCATGGGCATTGCCTTATTGGCGGTCATTCTCGGTCTGGTATTCTTCGTCATCTCATTAAAGATCGGCAGTGCCGTTAGAAGAAACGAAAGAGAAAAAAAAGAAGCGCTCCGTGAGCAGCAGAGAGAATCCGACGAACTCAAACGTCAGCTTAGAAAAGAAGCGGAAGAAGCCAAGGCCGAAGCCGAAGAAGCAAGAGCCGAGACTGAAAGAATCCGTCTCTCCTTCGAATCAAAAGAAGAAAAGAAAGAAGACTAATCTAAAGAAACAAGGAGTGCAAACTCCTTTTTCTTTCGGCATGTTAAAATGAAGACAGATATGGAGAAACAATTATGATAAGTCTAAACGATCACTGGCTGTTTACTGAAAACTGGAATGACGATTTTCTGAATGGGAAAAACAGGGATACGACTGAAGTCCGTATTCCGCATACCGTAAAAATGCTTCCGCTGCATTATGCGGATGACAAGGACTATCAGATGATCAGCGGCTACAGAAGAAAAGTCCTGATTCCTAAAGAAGCCAAAGGCAAGAGAGTCTTTCTGCAGTTCGATGCGGCAGGACATATCGCTACCGTTTATGTGAACGGAAAAGAAGTCTATACCCATCTGGGAGGATATACAGCTTTCAGATTCGAGATCACCGATTACGTCACTCCGGGAAAGGAAGCGGATGTCTGCGTCAGACTGGATTCAACAGAAAACAAGACGGTTCCTCCTTTCGGCTATGTCATCGACTATCTGACTTACGGCGGGATCTACAGACCGGTATGGCTGGACATTGAAGAGCAGGAGTACATTTCTGATGTCTTCCTTACCACTCCGGAAACAGACAAGGTACATCTGCAGATCACTGTTGATGGCGATACAAACCAGAACAAGATAATAACCGTTAAGACTTTAGACGATCAGATACTGTACGAAACAGAAACAAGAGAAAACGAACTGGAATTTCAGGTCAAGGATGTACAGAAATGGGATGTCGATGATCCGCATCTTTATCTGTGTGAAGTGGCTCTGGAAAACGGATCAAGGAAGACCGTACGCTTCGGATTCAGAACCATACAGTTCAAGAAAGATGGATTCTATCTTAACGGAAAACGCCTGGTCATGAGAGGTCTGGATAGACACCAGTGCTATCCGTATGTCGGCTATGCCGTAAGCGATTCTCTGCAGAAGGAAGATGCAAGGATCCTGAAGGAAGAGCTCTGCTGCAACGCCGTTAGAACTTCCCACTATCCGCAGTCACAGGCTTTCATCGATGCCTGCGATGAACTGGGACTGCTGGTATTCACCGAGATCCCGGGATGGCAGCACGTCGGAGACGATGCCTGGAAAGACGTCGCCTGCAAGAACGTCGAAGAAATGGTCCTGCAGTACCGCAACCATCCTTCCATCGTTCTTTGGGGCGTACGTATCAACGAATCTCAGGACGACGACGCCTTCTACACCAGAACCAACGAGATCGCCCACAGACTCGATCCAAGCCGACCTACATCAGGCGTACGCTACCTCATGAAATCATCTCTTCTGGAAGATGTCTATGCCTACAACGACTTCTCCCACACCGGAAACAATCCGGGCTGCAGGAAGAAGAAAGATGTCACTACGGACATGAATAAGGCTCTGCTGATATCCGAAGCCAACGGACACATGTTCCCGACAAAATCATTCGACAAGTGGTCTCTGAGACAGGATCATGCCATAAGACATGCGACAGTCATGAATGCCGCTCTTGGTTCCCACGAACACGCCGGTGTCTTCCAGTGGTGCATGTTCGACTATGCAACGCATAAAGACTTCGGCAGCGGCGACAGGATCTGTTACCACGGCGTCATGGATGCTTTCCGTAACCCGAAGACCGCTTCCTACGTCTATGCGATACAGGGAGAAGAAACAGACGTGCTGGAGATTTCCTCTACCATGGATATCGGCGACTATCCGGGAGGAACCATCGGCGATTTCTACGCCTTCTCCAATGCCGACAGCGTGCGTCTGTACAAGAACGACGTCTTCGTCAAGGAATACAGAAAGAGCCGCTTCAGAGCCCTGAAACATGGTCCGTTGAAGATCGATGATCTGATTGGCGAACTTCTGATCCACAACGAAGGATTCGACAAGAAGAAAGCCAAGGACATCCACGATGCCCTGCAGATATTGAAGAAATACGGAACGGAACACTTCCCTCCGATTCAGGGTCTCAAGATCGCCGCAACGATAAAGAAATATCATGTATCCGACGGCGAAGCCAACAGGCTTTACGGCAAGTACGTAGGCAACTGGGGCGGTGAAGCAACAGTGTGGAGATTCGATGCGGTCAAGAACGGAGAAGTCTTCTTAAGCAAGAAGCTCTGTCCGAATGCCGATCTGCATCTTGAGGTCAGAAACAGTTCCAATATCTTAAAAGAAGGAGATACCTACGACATGGCTGCGATCCGTATCAGGATCCTCGACGGCAACGGCAACATTGCCCCATACGCCCAGCTCCCTGTTACATACACGACGGAAGGCGTCATCGAAACCGTCGGACCGAAAGTATCCACGGCCGAAGGAGGCATGACCGGAACCTACGTCCGGACCACAGGCAAGAAAGGCAAAGGAAAACTCACCATCCATGCAGATGGATTACAAGACGTTGTCATCGATTATCAGGTGGAATAAATGAACGATAAACAGCTAAAGGCGATCTGTTACTATGAAGGAGATGTCTCAGGTGAGGATCCTTTCTGGTCCGATCCAAAGGCTTATGTGACTTTGAACTCCCTGTTCTTTGAAGGGATAGAGGCAGAAAGAAGAAGAGCCAGGGAGAAGAAATATCTCAACCCTGAGATCCTGTCTGATCCGGTGAGACTGTTCACTTTGCTGAAGGGTCTTTTAAGTGCCTTTCAGGCATCCGGCACAGAAAGAATCACCTATCGAGTAGAACGTTATGAAGACTATCTGGAGATGAAGGAGAAAGGAAAAACCGTATCCTTTACTTCGACCTCTTTAGACGGATTTCTGAAGGAGTATTCCGACCGGATAGGGATCACTTTGATGGTGTTTAAAATCCCCGCAGAAGCTCCTGTACTGGCTTTTGGCGAGGTTTTAAAGGAAGGATATCTGAAAGCGCAGGAGAACGAGATCCTGCTTCCTCCGGGGCTTTCTTTGAAACTGATAGAGATCCCTTTAAACGAAGAAGATCAGGAAATCAGGGATGCCTTGGGGAATCCGCCGATCGTGAAATGCGAAGCCTGTTTGAAAGAAAAAGATGTCTGCAGAAACAACGATCTCTCTTCTCCGGTCTGCGACCTGAATGGGCCGCAAAGCGGCATGAGAGTCTACGATGCGCTCAACGAAGGAATAGAACCAGAGAAGGAAGATGTAGAGATCTACACGGAATGGAAGAAAGCGTTCATAGAGAAAGTGCTGTCGGAATAAATGAAAAGATCGAAACAGGCGGCGATCTGTGAAAGGATCGCCAGAAAAGCGGTCGTTCCCAAGGGAAAGACGATGACCGAAGTCATCCTGGCCTTTCGTCGTGCCAAGGGAGAAAAGAAATACCGGCTGCCGCTTCTGGTCAAGATCAAGGACAGGGGAAAGATCGAAGACATCGATTCCGACATGCAGCTGTTCTACATGAACGTGGAGAGCGAAAGCGACAGGCTGATCATTTATCTACACGGCGGTGCCTATGTTGAAGAGATGCTGCCGTTCCACTGGCTGATGCTGGACAAGATCACATCCAAAGTGGATTCCACTTTCATCATTCCCGATTATCCGCTGGCCCCTTATGCGGATTACAGGGAGTGTTACGAAAAGATGCGGATCTTCTACGAGAAAGTGCTGAAGTACTATCCCGAGAAGAAGATCATCTTCATGGGCGATTCAGCCGGTGCCGGCATGGCTCTGGGGCTGAACATGTATTTTCATAAACTGGGATTAAAGACCGCAGACAAGCTGATCCTGCTGTCCCCGTGGGTGGATCTGATCATGGACAATCCCGAGATCAAGGATTATCTGAAACTCGATCCGACCCTGAAATACGATGAACTGAAAGTGGATGCGGCTTATTGGGCAAACGGAGATGATCTGCACGACTATCGGCTGTCTCCGATCTACGGAGACATGGAAGGCCTGAAGGACGTGACCCTGTTTACCGGAACACACGAATTCTTCTATCCGGATATTGTGAAGCTCTCGAAGATTCTGGTAGACAAAGGTGTCAGAACAAGACTCTATGTCGGAGAAGGACTCAACCACGTCTATCCTGCCTTTCCGATCCCGGAGGCGGATCAGGCAATACAGACGATCTGCGACATCATCAAGGAAGAATAAAAAACTCTGTTCCATGAACAGAGTTTTTAAACTTTACCAGTCCGAATCCCAGTCGGAACCGCCTGAATCCCAGGAGTCCCAGGAATCATCCGAATCCCATCCGGAATCGCTGTCGGAAGAAGACCAGCTGTCGTCGTCATAGTAGTACGAATCGGAGAAGTCGCTGTAGTCTTCGGTGTAGCTGTAGTCTTCGTAGTAGTCGTAATCGTCGTAGTAGTTGTCGTAGAACGTATCATACGGACCGTAGTAGTACCAGTCGTCGTTGTCGTAATAGTAGACATCGTGGCCCTGGGTATAGTAGGTTCCCGACGGCGTGACGTAGTAGCCGTCATGACGGTGCTTGTAGCGTCTATAGAGCAGGCCTCCTACGCCTAAGGCGGCCGAAACCAGCCAGATACAGATGATCGGAATGATGATCAGTCTGGTCCTGTTTTTCCTGTTGATGCCGGAGTTGAAACCAGATCTTGTTGCGGCAGGCCTTAAGAGCTTCCTGGCAAATTCAGGACGCTTGCTAACTTCTTCCAGGAATTTCTGGTAGTACTCGTTGACCGCATGCTTCTCATTGCTTCCTTTGTATCTTAAAGCTCTGGTCCCGTCGGCCTTCATCTTGTATACGACAAAGTCTCCGAAGTCGTCCTGATAGATGACAAAAGCCTTAGGATCCGTATAATCATCGCCGATATAGAACCTCGTCTTATCCGAATCGATATGGAATTCCTCAAAGACATTCTTCAGTTCTTCATAAGTTTCCACCTTCTCAGGCAGATATTTCTTTTCATTTTCCATAACTCTATTATAAGATCTGTTACGCATGATATACAGTCAATTTTCAGATATGCGGATCTAAAGCCTTCAGCAGATCATCTTCGTGTTCCTTCACAAACGCACTTAATTCATAGGAACGGATCCTTTGATTCACGATGAGAGGAACGACATATCCGTTTTTTGCCAGGATCGACAGTCTGTTGATGATTGTACGGTTGGTGACATTGAAATGTCCGGAAATCTCAATCGGTGTATAACGTTCTTTACCGCTTATGATCAGATATTTTAGAAGTTCCTTCTCTTTTTTCTTAAGAAAAGAAAGGCCTGTGTCCACGTTCGATCTTGCAGAAAGACTGCCCAGCTCCCTTGTTTTTCTTGCATACAGCAGAACCATCCTTAGAAAATACGAGATCCAGATCTCCGGATGAGGAGGATTGTTTCTGCCGGAATAATACAAGGCAGGAAGATGCATCTGCAGGGAATCGTAGTATTCATTGACGTCATAAGCGATGTATTCTTCAAGAGAACCGATGCCGTTAAAACCGTATCCGTTTAGATCAAGGATGTATCCTGACAAAAGTCTGGCGGTTCTACCGTTTCCGTCTTCAAATGGATGTATCGTTACAATCTGGTAGTGGACGATTGCCGCAACGATCAAAGGATGATCATCCGTCGTATTAACATAATCGGCCAGTTCATCTAGAAGGGATTCGACCTCGTTGTATTCAGGAGGAATGTATTCGACGTCACCGGTAGAAGAATCATATACGGCGAACAGCATGCCGGGCGGCATAGGGCCTCTAATGCCGACTTTTTCTTTCGAAGAACCTTTGACCACAAGCTTCTGCGTATCCAGGATCAGTTTTTTAGAGAATTTCTCTCTCTTTTCCGCTTTTTTCTCGAGAAAGTCCATTGCCAGGTAATAGTTAAGAATTTCCTGCTGAGGTTTCAGAAGATGCTTGTGCTCGTCGCGGTCTATCACTTCATCGGCTTCTTTTTGAGAGAGAGGATTGCCTTCTATCGCATTGGATGCGTAAGTACTCTTTTTCTTGGATATCTTACGTAGTTTATCCGATACATGAACCGGCAGCCTGATGTCCGACATGCGATAACGGTTCTCGTCTATTTCCGTGATATAACGAAGGATTTCGTTGTTCAATACAGAATGGATCATGGAGATACCCTCCTTTCTATGCCCTTTCATTATAGCACCAAATCTTCACTATTTTTTCACTATTTTTTCACTATTTCCAGTCATATCAATCAGAATCATATGATTCAATAATTGCATTATTTCTCTTGACAATAGTTCGGATCCGAAATATAATGAAATTACTTCGGAACCGAAGTAATGAAAGGAGCACCCTATATGATTACAAATAAAGAACTGTTTGGAAAAATGATGATCGTGTCCAGAAGCCTGAGAATGAACGCCTTCAGACGCGATGAGAATAAAGAGTGTCACAGACATCCGATGTTCGGGATGAGAGAAATGCCTAGACCGCAGATGGGCGAATGCAAGAGGCCGTTCCCTGAAAGAGAAATACGCGGTCCGCACCAGATGCACGGAGGTCCTAGAAGGATGTCCAGAGAACGTCTCTTAAGCATCATCAGTGAATTCCCTGAGGGCGTCAATCAGAAACAGCTGGCTGAAGCAGCCGGCATCAATGCCTCTTCCACATCGGAAGTCGTATCCAGACTGGAAGACGACGGATATCTGCTCAGACAGATCGATCCGAACGACAAGAGAGCGACTATCCTGAAACTGACGGAGATGGGTCAGGTAAGAGCACAGGAAGTAAAAGACGAAAGAGAAGGATTCCTGGATCAGCTCTTCGCAAAGCTCACGGAGCAAGAGAAACAGACGCTCTCCGACATCCTGGACAAACTGATCGAAAAGCCTCAGACGGATCAGCAGATCTAGATCCGTTTTACATAGAAAAGCTCTGAATTCATTTCAGAGCTTTTTATTACTGATATAATGTATAAGATAGATCGCGGAGGTTTATTATGTATAAATTTGGTGAGAATCATCCTTACATTCTTCAAATCATCCTGACGCTTCTGGCGTTCGGACTTGCGATAGGGTCTTACTATGCCGGAGAATTCTTCCTGGACTTTCCGCCGATACTGACCTTCCTGGTGGGAATGATCGCTGTCGGACTGCTGCTGATGCTGGTATTCATCAAGGCCTTCCTGGGAGAGAAACCGAAAAGAAGCATCCTGGTCGCCATTCCGGCATTGCTGTTTGTCGCATGGAACATCTACTACAATCTTGATGCAGGAAATGCGATCGGAGAAGTGGACTGGCTGATCAGGGCCGCCATCACATCCATCGCGATCGCGATCTTCTACGAAGTGCTGTGCAGAGGCATCTTCATCTGGAATCTCGAGAGAAACGACTACAACGTCTTCGGATGCATGGTCTTCTCGAGCCTGTTCTATATCCTGACCTACATCCCGAACCTCATCGGCAAGGATCTTCTTTCCGCCGGTCTGAAAGCGGCTTACGCCTTTGTGGTCGGACTGATCCTGGCTACGATCTACTTGAGAAACCGCAGGATCTTTCAGATCATCCTGCTGCGCTTCCTGATCGAACTCAGTGCCAGGGTCTTCATCGGAAACAAAACATCCTTCACGCAGCTGCAGCTCATCATCTTCGTTGCGCTGCTGGTCGTAGAACTGCTTTATGCGAACATCGTGACGCTGGCGAATAGAAAAAAGAACATGGAGTATTAAAGGAGATAACACATGAACAACAAGAAAATACTGGCTATCATAGAGTACATCATCGGTTTTGTACTGGTATGGAATGTGCTTGACTTCCTGTACTCGACATTCATCACAAAAACGGCTTATCATTTCTCGCTCTCGCAGGACATGCTGATGCCGCTGGGCATGATGGTCATCATCCTGTCGGTCCAATTGTTCGGAAAGAAGAAATAGAAGTGGTCAAGTTTCATTTCGCAGGCAGATACAACGACGATCCCGAGAGTCTGATCACTCATCCGCATGAACCGGGAGCCGTTCCTTTCAAGGAAGCTCCGGACATGAAGAAACTGTCCCTGATCGTGAATGCTCTGGCCCTGGTCATCGGTGTCACCACCATCATGACCTACATGATCGTCGGCAGAAAACCGCTGGAGATCTGGGGCTGGATCCTGTTTATCGTGACGCTGGTTCCGCACGAGTTTCTGCATGCCTTGTGCTTCAAGGGCGACGTATACATGTACGAGAATCTGAAAAGAGGAATGCTGTTTGTAGTAGGTCCTGGTACATTCACCAAAGGCGAATTCGTCTTCATGTCGATGCTGCCGAATCTGGTGTTCGGATTCATTCCGTTCCTCATCTTTCTGATCGATCCTTCGCATACAATTCTGGGAACCCTGGGAGCTGTTGCGATCTCTGCAGGAGCAGGAGACTACTACAACGTATATAATGCGGTAACGCAGATGCCGAAAGGCTCAAAAACTTATCTGCACGGCACAAGTTCATACTGGTACATGCCGCAGGAAAAGAAATAAACACAGAAGACATGGATCACATGTCTTTTTTATATTCTGCCGTTTATCTTATATAATGTTTTTAAAGAGAACACAGAACATCATATAGACGCAAGGAGGATCTTTTTATGTCAAAGAGAACGGAAAGCTTTTTTAGAAGAATACTGATACTGTTTTTAGGCATATTCATGATCTTGGCACTATTCGGATGTCAACAGGAAGAACAGCCCGCAGAAGCCGTTTCTGAGGACTACGGGGGAGATAACGAAGTCATAGAAGACGATACACAGAATGATACTCCGGAATACATAGAGACCTATCTGCGTACCAAGATTGATGTGACATATAACAGCATTTATGAAGGCACTTTATATCCGAAAGGCAAAGCGAGATTGCTGGTCATACCTGTAGAGATCGATGGCGGAGATCCGATGGATGACGCTTTCTTTGACAGAGTAGATCAGTGGATCGGAGGTCCCTACGACAACGAGTTCTGTCCGGATCTCAGACAGTATTATCTCAACGCTTCCTATGGACAGTTTGATTTTGACTATGATGTCATGCCTGTCTACCGGCTCAATGTCAGTCTGGAAGAATGGACATCCGGAGAAAGACTGAAGACGTTCAAATATATCTATCTGTATAAAGCTGTCAGCGATACGGTAGACCGTTATGTTTCCGATCCTTCTGTCTATGATTCCGATGGAGACGGTTATCTTGACGGCGTCATCTGTATCACCAATGAACCGTATGAGGTTGAATATGTCAGCGGCTGTCCGAGGGTTTCAGACGATATCGCAGAAGCGGCAGGAACAGGCAAAGCCATAATGAGAATGCATGTAGCGACAATGGTTCACTGCTTTGATGATGCGAATGACTATTCGGACAATGTCCTAGCCCATGAACTGGCTCACGCTTTCGGGATAGATGATTATTATGACCACAACTATATGAACAGCTTTGCCGGTTACTATGATCTGCAGGCGTTCAATTATGGCGACTGGAATCCTTTCTCCAAGATGGCGGTAGGATGGATCGATCCTTACGTCATTACACCGGATGTCGAAAAGGTAACAATAAAACTGCGCAACAGCGCAGAATACCCCGATGCCATTCTGATCCCCTGCGGAGAATGGAACGGAACGCCGTTTGATGAATACCTTCTGGTGGATGTGTTTGCGGACAGAGGAAACAATGAACTCCCTTTCACTCCCGCCTACTTCGACTATGACAGCAGCGATGATGACGGAGGTGTAAGAGTCTACCATGTGGATGCCAGACTGATGAGAAGGACATATTATACAGGAGAGGGTCTGGGCTGGTATACCGATTTTGGCGAATCTCGGCGCTATTCGAAGTTCGATGTCTGCCAGGCCTACTCCAACAACACCCTATCCAGCACAGAAAAAATGGATGATTCACCAGACAAGAATATAGAATATCACCTGATTACGCTGGTCACTGCTTCCGGGAATAAAGTAGAGATCGGTCAAAACTTCCGTAATTCCTATCTCTTCCATACAGGAGATGTCTTTACACCGGAAAAATACAGCAGTTTCTTCCCGAACTATCCTTTAAGTAACAAACACGAAAACATCGATTACCGCATCACGGTAGACAGTTTCGATAACGAAACAAAAGAAGCGATCATTACGATCGAGAAGATACATTAAAGAAGAAGTCATATAATGTAGATAATGACAGTTAAAGAAGATAGAAACAGAATATCGGAAAAAACGGGGATCGTAGGGATCATAGTGAATGTCGTGCTTTGTTCGATGAAGATCATCATTGGGAAAGCGGTGAATTCGATCTCTATCCTTTCGGACGGTTTTAATAATCTGAGTGATGTGTTTAATGCCTTGATGGTGTTTGTGGGTTACCGTCTGACGGGGAAGCCTGCCGACAAGGAACATCCTTACGGTCATGGACGTTTTGAATACATGATGTCCCAGTTCATCTCGCTGATGGTGATGTATGTGGGGATATCACTTTTAAGAAGCAGCATTGAGAGACTGATAGCGCCGAAGGAAGTGCTGATGAACAGGTATGCCCTGGTCATCCTGGGGATATCGATATTGATGAAACTGGGTCTGGCGTTCTGGTACGGGAAGATGTACGAGAAGAGCGCTCTTACGCCGCTGCAGGCGCAGAAAGCCGATTCCCTGGCGGATGTTGCGGGAACGGGAGTAATCCTGGCGGGTTATGTGCTAGGAATGTTTACGAGTCTTCCGGTGGATTCGATCATCGGTATTGTGGTGTCGTTGATCATTGTGTTCAGTGGATTCAGGATCTTCTATCAGATGACCTCTGTTCTGCTGGGGCAGCCTGCGGATGAGCAGCTGTTTACCCGGATAGAGGAAGTACTCAAGGAAGAGAAGCAGATCCAAGGATACCATGATCTGCGTCTGCACAGTTACGGTTCAGGGAATGTGTACGGGAGCTGTGACGTAGAAGTGAATGGAGAGGAGACTCTGTTTGCGATCCACGACTTCCTGGATGTGCTGGAGAAGAGGATCTTTGATCAGACAGGTGTACGGATCACCCTGCATCCGGATCCTATCGGCAACAGCAGGAAGCTGAAGGAATACGGGAATATCATCAGTGAGGCACTGAGGGGTTTTGATGAGAGGATATCCTACCATGATCTGCATTACAACGGGAAGACGGGAATGTATTCTCTGGATGTGGTGATGCCTTATGACTTGAGGATGGATGAGGAGAAGATATGCGAGGAGATCAGGAAAGTCATGGGGGAGGAAGAAGTAGAAATAAAGGTGGATAGGGAATAAAAGAAAAATGATTACTCTAAAAACAAACTTAGAACCAAACAACAGCAATCTAATAGAAACAATAAAAAACGATTCCATAGGAAGGAGACCATATGTTTTTAAATTTGTTGATTTTTTATGTCATATAAATGGGAACGCTTCTATTGCTTTAGATGCTGCTTGGGGTGAAGGAAAAACGTTTTTTATTAATCAATGCAAGTTAGTAATTGATTCTTTTAATGATGAAACTAAAACAATTTCTCCTGAAGACCGAGAAAACATAAAAAATTTATATAGAAGCAAGGAACAGTATGCCATACCAGAAAAGACGATGTGTGTATACTATGATGCATGGAAAAAAGACAACAATAATGACCCCCTAGCATCCATAATTTCTGAAATCGCGATTCAGACAAACACAGAATATCATTTTAGAAAAAATGATAATTTGATTAATTTGGCAAAAGGGTTATTACAATCGGTAGTAAAGTATAAATGTGATTATGAAATACCAGATAATTTGGGCATTGAGCCAACTTATGATTATTTAGAGATTGCAAAGAAGCAAGACGAAGTATATAAGAAAATAAATGAGTATATAACAGAATTACTTAGTGAAAAGTATGAAAGACTGATAATTATTATTGATGAATTAGATAGATGTAGACCTAACTTTGCAGTTGAACTGCTTGAAAGAATAAAGCACTATTTTGATGACGAAAGATTAATGTTTGTATTTGCAACCAATTTAGAACAGCTCCAATATACTGTAAAAAAATACTATGGGAATGACTTTGATGGTTATAGCTACTTGGATCGCTTTTTCGATATAAAACTATCTATACCAGAAGCTGATTTTGAGAAATATGATAAAGCTTTAGGTGTTTCAGATACTTTGTGGGTTTATTTCAAAATGTGCCGGTCGTTTGCGGATTATTATGAACTTGGTTTGAGAGAAAGGAACAAATATCTTAATATATCTAAGATTGCCGGTTATTATGTAACAAGAAACAGTAACGAGATGAGATTTGGTGATAAAAATGCGTTAGAGTTTTCTGTTATGTATATTGTCCCTCTCTTACTAATTCTAAAATTTATAGATATAGAGAAATACTCAAGTTTTGTTAAAGGTAATAATGGAGAAGATATTCAAATATTAAAAAGAATTGCTCCTGATGAAGATAACTTCATTCATTATTTGTTTGATAACGATGAAAAAAATATCTCTGATCCTTTAAAGAAACAAAAGACCGTTTCTGAAAAACTGAATGAAGTATATAAAGCATTATTCGTCGTTGATAAAAACGTTGAAAAAACAATAGGTTCCTGTGAATTCAGTAGAAGAATAGGAAAAGAAATCATCGACATTTCTAATATTATGTCTGAATTTACACCATATAATACATAAAACAGAACACAAACAATAGACACCACTTTAACAATAACAACCAAAATATGTGCTGAATATAAGTGATGATGTCATATTTTATGTACTAAAGGGTAATGATAATACAGGAGAAGACCATGGATAATAGAAACGAAACGATCCAGGATGTGGGCATAAACATCCTAGAAAAAGCAAGTGTAATCTGGAATATTGCCAATGCACTAGTGGGATATTTTAAACCGCACGAATATGGAACGGTCATTTTACCAATGACTGTTATTAAACGTTTCCACGATTGTTTATTAGCCACTCAGGACAAAGTGTTAAAAGCTTATGATGATGTAAAGAATTTTGAAGTAAACGAAGGTTTCCTGACAGAAGCTTCCGGATATCAGTTCTACAATACAAGCAAGTTCAATTTCCAATCATTATTGGCTGATCCGGATAATATTGAATCCAACTTTAGAAACTATATTGGAGGGTTTTCAGCAAACGTTCAGGATGTATTGGAGAGATTTGATTTTGACAACGTTCTAAAGAAAATAGTTGAAAGCGGATCACTATATCTGATTATCAAAGAATTTGCCTCAGAAAGAGGTTATTTGGGCTCTGACAAGATTTCGGCTGTCGATTGTGGATATATTTTTGAAGAACTGGTTAGACGTTTCTCTGAATCATATGGCGAGGAAGCAGGAGCACACTTTACATCAAGAGACATCATCTACACCATGACAGACATCCTTCTTGCGAACGAAGACCTTTACAATTTTCCAAACGTAACAGTATACGACCAGACCATGGGAACATCACAGATGTTGACATGTATGGAAGAAAGAATACATGCCTTAAACAAAGATGTTGATGTTAATTGTTTCGGTCAGGAGTTCAACCCTTCAACATACGCAATTGCCAAAGCAGATATGATGATCAGGGGTGGAGATCCAAACAACATGCGTTTTGGAGATACGTTAGATAACGATCAGTTCTCTGGATATAAATTCAGATACTGTATTAGCAATCCGCCATTTGGTATTGATTGGAAGAAAGAACAGAAGGCAATAGAAAAAGAAGCTGCTCTTGGAGAAAGAGGAAGATTTCCATGTGGGCTACCAAAGATTTCTGATGGTCAGCAGCTGTTTATGATGAATGGCATTTCTAAAATGGATGATGAATGCGGGAGAATGGCTATTATTCAGAACGGTTCCCCTTTATTTAATGGCGATGCTGGATCGGGTCCTTCAAACATTAGACAGTATATCTTGGAAAACGACTGGCTGGATACAATTATTCAGTTAAGTACAGATCAATTTATGAATACCGGTATTTCAACATACATTTGGATCCTTGATAAAAACAAATCTGTGAACAGAGCAGGAAAAGTTCAATTGATTGATGCATCGCATTGTTATGAACCGAGAAGGAAATCAATTGGAACAAAAAGAAACGATATAACTGATAGATGTCGCAATCTAATCGTAAAAGCATATGTATCATTCTTAAACAACAGAGTTTATGCGGATGATGAAAAACCGGAAATCTATTGTGAATCAAAGATTTTTGATAGTGTTGATTTTGGCTATAACAAAATCGTTGTTGAAAGACCTCTCAGAGATGAGAAAGACAACGTTGTTATGAAAAAAGGAAAACCAGTTCCTGATCCTAACTTGAGAGATACAGAGAGTGTTCCTCTAAAAGAAGATATTGATGTTTTCTTTGAAAGAGAAGTTAAACCGTATGCACCAGATGCCTGGATTGATAAATCTAAAACTAAGGTCGGATATGAAATTCCTATGACTAGATATTTTTATAAATATCAAGCACCAGAGAAATCAGAGGATATCAAAGCAAGGATTGATGTTCTTGAAGCAGAGATAGCCAGTTCATTAAAGGAGTTGTTTGGAGGAGAGTGATGGCAAGTGTTAAAGCAAAAAATACAAAGGTTAATAAAAAAGAAAACAAATCAACAAACAACGTTGCACCTTTTGAAATTGATTATGAAAAACTGGCTGAAGCTATAGTTAAAGCCGAAGTAAAGGCCAAAGAGGAATTAAAGAACAAAACAATAAATACCTCTGTTAAAAAACAGCGCAGTATAAAAGAATCAATAAGAAACTTTTGGAAATTAATGACTATTAAAAGAGAAGAAATTGAAGACGATTCAATAACGTTTGCGTTTTTAAAACTAGGTGTCGAGTTAATTGTGCTCGTTGCAGAGTTGGCTCTTTTCTTATTTGGTCTTGTTTGGTTGTTTACCCCACTAATTGTTAATTATATTGGCACAAAAGCAACGATATTTGAAATAGCAGTCTTGATGTTTTATGGATTATTGATGCTTATTTACTCTAGACTTTTAAGAGTTTCCAGATTAGAGATAGATAGGTTAAATGATAGAGAATACCTTAATGCCATTGTCGGTTCCTTTATGGGAATAGTAGGAACTATAATCGCTTTGCTGGAGTTTGTTAGGAGCGTTAGACGATGAGAAAGATGAAAGATAGTGGTGTTGAATGGATCGGAACAATACCAGAAAGATGGATTACAACAAAAGTAAAGTATTTTGTCGAGTGTTTAGATGGTAAAAGAGTTCCTGTTGATTCAAGCGAAAGAAACGATGGCCCATATCCATATTGGGGAGCAGGAAGCATTACAGATTATGTAGATGATTATTTGTTTGATGAAGAATTGATTCTTCTTGGCGAAGATGGAGCACCATTTTTCGATAAAACAAGGCCAGTAGCTTTTCTAATAAACGAAAAAGTATGGGTAAACAATCATATTCATGTCTTAAAACCATTTAGTACAATAAATAGTAAGTTTTTGGTTTATTGGCTTAATAACGTAGATTATAAGTCATATATAAATGGAAGCATATTAAACAAGCTAACACAGAGTAACATGAATTCCATATCTATTGCTTTACCAAATTATGAAGAGCAATCATGTATTGTTGGTTTTTTAGATAAGGAAACACACGAAATAGATGATGCGATTTCCAAAACAAAACAATCTATTGAAGAATACAAAAAACTCAAACGATCCGTCATAATTAAAACAGTAACAAAAGGTCTTAACCCTAATGCCGAAACAAAGGAAAGCGGTGTCGAATGGATAGGAAGAATTCCAAAAGAGTGGAATGTAATACGCTTTAAGTTCATACATGGCATTACTAACACAGGAGAATCAATTGATAAAGATTTTTATTCTGAAAATGAAGGAGAAACAGTTTTTTATATGGCGGGTGCAGCACCAATCAGAACCACGTACACAGAATTTCCTGAATGGAAATACACTACTAAATCAGATTTGTTACTAGCTCGAAATGGAACCCCATACGTATATTTACCAAAAGAACGAGCCGCTTATTCTGATCATGTAATAAGGGTACCAATAAAAAAGGATTACAATAAGACGTTTATAAGATACGCATTGCAACAAAGCATATATAGCGAAATGGTTGAAATCGTTAGCATTCCGACCTGGTCTATTTCTGTTTGGGGCGAACAATTGTTGCCAATGCCAAGCGTTGCCGAACAAGAAGAGATTGTCTGTTATTTAAATAAAAAAATAGGAGAATACGATTCAATCATCTCAAAAAAAGAACAAATTATCATTGAGCTTGAGCAATACAAAGAATCAATTATACATGAGTATATTACTGGAAAGAAGGAGGTATTGAATGGAAGAAATCATTAAGGTATTAAGTGTTTTCTTTGAGAAGAATTTTATACCCGCTGTCTTTGCCATGGTATCAACATTAATAACAATGCTTACTCTACCAAGTAGTTTTTGGATGATAGAAAGATTAGGAGAAGATTGGTTCAGACTCCTTTTGTTTGGTATATATTTCTTAATAATAATTTTTGTTTTGTATGCAAACAAGAAACTGTTTAACAAGTTATCAGAAAAAAGATATAACAATAAAAAGAGAAAAGAAGAAGAAAAAGAGATAATAGAATCCTGGAAAAAAGCTTTTGATCACAAAAGTAAAGAGGAATTAGAAATAATAAAAGAATTAATTAAAAATAATAATAATCCCATAGAAAAACCATGTTATTTTTATTCAGATATACACAGGTTTTACACTCCTGTAGATAATCGAACATCTGGATTTGGAGGGAGCAATACCGGAGATTATCAGACTGATATTTTTATCTGTTCCACTAAATATAGGGCTACTGAAACGCCAGACGAAACGAGGATGGTAACGCTGTATAAACTTAAAGACAACGCTTTTCAAGCAGCTAAATATCTATTAGAAACCGAAGGGAAACTGTCGGTATATGATGATTTTGATAAAGACGATTAAAGGAGTAAACCATATATGCCAATTGTTGACACTCTAGAAAAAAGATTTGAAAGTGACATCGAATCCTCACTTATAACAAATGGTGGATATCTTAAAGGATCAAAGACTTATGATCCAGAACTTGGTGTATATCCAGAAACTTTAATTGACTTCATCAAAAGAACTCAACCTAAAGAATGGAAAAGATTCGAAAACGCTAATTCAGTAAATCCAGAAAGAAAGTTCTTGGTTGCCTTTAATAATGCCACTGATGAATTCGGTGTTTTAGAGGTTTTACGTAAAGGTTTTAAACATAGAGGCATAACATTTAAGGTTTGTTATTTTAAGCCGGAATCGAGTCTTAATGAGGCCGATATGATGCGTTATCGTTCTAATGTGTTTGAAGTATATAGGCAATGGGCATACTCAAACTCTAATCATAATACTGTTGATATGGTTATTGTTTTAAATGGTATCCCTGTATTTGCTTTTGAATTAAAAAATCAGTATACAGGACAAAACATTGATAACGCCATGAGGCAGTGGATGTATGACAGAGACCCTAGAGAAGTGTGTTTCCAGTTTAATAAGAGAGTGTTGGCTTATTTCTGTGTTGATCATACCGATGTTATGATGACTACAAAACTGGCTGGAAAGAACACATATTTTCTTCCATTTAACCAGGGATCCAACGGACCTGGTAACGATGGAGGTAAAGGCAACCCCGCCAATCCAAATGGATATCCAACATCTTATCTGTGGGAATCTGTTTTTGAAAGAGACTCTATGATGGATATTATTCAAAGATTTATAAATCTCGAAAACAAGAAAACCTTAATTTTCCCAAGATTTCATCAATTAGATGTAGTAAGGAAACTGATTGCAGATGTATATGAGAATGGTGCAGGAAAGAATTATCTGATTGAACATAGTGCTGGATCCGGCAAGTCTAATTCTATAGCGTGGACAGCATATAGACTCGCGTCATTACACAAAAATGATAAAGTGATATTTAGTTCAGTTATCATCGTTACCGATAGGACCGTATTAGATAGACAGCTACAGAATACAGTATCGGGTTTTGATCACCAGTTAGGTGTTATTGAAACAATCGGTGATGATAAGAATTCAAAGGATTTAAGAGACGCAATAAATAATGGCGTACGTATTATTGTTACAACATTACAAAAATTCCCTGTCATCTATACAGAGGTTGATGATGCTGACGGTAGAAACTTTGCCATTATCGTTGATGAAGCGCACTCCTCACAAACTGGCACTTCTGCAATGAAACTTAAGACCGCATTAGCAGACACAGAAGACGCATTAAAAGAATACGCAGAGATAGAAGGCAAGGAAGAAGATGAAATCGATAAAACCGACAAAATGGTTCAAGAAATGATTGCACATGGCAAGCATAAGAACCTATCTTTCTTTGCCTTTACTGCTACGCCAAAAGCACAGACACTAGAGATGTTTGGAGAAGAATACGAAGACGGAACATTCCATCCATTCCATATCTATTCCATGAAGCAGGCAATCGAAGAAGGATTTATCATGGATGTACTTCAGAATTATATGACCTATCGCACCTGTTATAAAATTGCAAAAGCCATTGATGAGAATCCAGAGATGCCAGCTTCAAGAACATCTAAAGAGATTCGTAAATACCAGCAGCTTCATCCTTATAATATTTCTCAAAAATCAGCAATTATTGTTGAGACTTTTATGGGAACAACAAGAAACAAGATAGGTGGCAAGGGTAAGATGATGGTTGTTACATCATCGCGTTTAGCTGCTGTGCGTTATTATCATGAAATAAAAAGAATCATAGAAGAAAAAGGATATCAGGATGCTATAGATGTTCTGGTAGCTTTCTCTGGCTCTATTGAGGACGCTGGCACAGAGTTTACTGAATCTGGTCTAAATCACAGAAAAGATGGAAGTACAATCAGTGAGTCTCAGACAAAACAAGAATTCCACGACAACTTCAATGTATTGGTTGTTGCAGAGAAATATCAAACCGGTTTTGATGAGCCTTTATTACACACAATGATTGTTGATAAGAGGCTCAGAGGCGTAAAAGCGGTTCAGACATTATCTCGACTGAACAGAGTATATCCTGGCAAAACAGATACATTTATTCTTGATTTCATCAACACAAAAGAAGACATTCAAAAAGCCTTCCAGCCATTCTATCAAGAGATTTATCTTGAGAACGAAGTGAATGTAGATAAGTTATATTCGTTGCAAAAAGAGATTAGAGATTTCAGAATTTATTCCGATGAAGATGTTGAAAAATTCTCTAATGAGTACTTTAAAAAAGGAAAACAAGATGATAAAGCAATGGGTAGAATGACATCAATTCTAAAACCTGTCTGCGATGCTTATAATGATAAAGTTCAGAATGATAGATATTTATTCAGAAGAAAAGTCAGATCGCTTGTTAAATGGTATAACTATATTTCCCAGATACTAAGAATGTTCGACGAAGAGATGCATAGAGAATTTGTATTCTGTTCCTACCTACTTAAGTTATTACCAAAAGATCCTGGAGAGAGAATTGATCTTGAAGGAAAACTGAAGCTTGAATATTACAAGTTAACAAAAACTTTCGAAGGTGATATTGAGCTTGTTGATTCAAAAGGAGTGTATGTGGATCCGGAAGAAGGAAATGGAAATGGAACAGATCCGAAAACACCGCTTGATGAGATTATTGAAAGGATTAACGAACTATTTAAAGGCGAGTTTACTGAAGGAGATAAAGTATTAATTACTGCTCTTCAAAACAAACTATTAAATGATGAAAAGTTAATCAAAAGTGCTCAGACATCTGATTACAAAATATTCTCTGAAAGTGTATTCCCAAAAGCATTCCAGAATGCTGCTATGTCCAGTTATTCAGAATCTAAGGATACATATAAGACACTTTTTGAGAATAAGGAAAAATACGATACGATCATGTCCGTGTTAGCAGATGCACTCTTTAAAGAAGCGGCAAAGAGATCCAGAAACAATTATTAGTGAGAAACTAAAAATGATTTTCAATTTTCTAAAAAAACAAGAGAGCAAAGAAGAAATCGATACTTCGGCAGCGAGAGATTCTGTTGAAAGCCTGTTAGATCCGGATAGTTTTGAATACAAGTACCTTAAGCCCTTTTTAAAGTCGGACAATCTTTATTATGATGATATAGAATTCTATAAAGACAAACCAGAATTTAAAAAGACCATCTACTATAATTATTCTTACAACTTGAAGAAAAGCGAATTAAATCTAATAAGAGTTTTTTCGTTTGTTATAAAAATCGATTTTGATTTTATCGATTTAAATAAGATAAAAGATAATTCTAAAGACTTTTTTGATATTGTAATCAACATGAATAAAGAACTACAAAAAAGCATTAAGTCTTTGGCGTCTTCAAAAATTGTGTTAGATCCGATGTTGAAATACGCTGATAAAGAGAATAATTATCTTTGTTACGAGGTTGCTGTATACTCGGATTACGATCTTCATTCAGGAAAGTGTTACTTGAGTGAGAAGTATAGGCTAAAATACACAAAGAAAGAGTATAGACAACAGGCATTAATATTTGCTCACGAAGGAAACGGGGCAAGGCTTATAGAGAATGGAACAGGAACACTTATATTTAAAGTGGATGGCTATGCTGGTGAAATCGGCGAAATAGGTTTTCATGATTCGAAGGCAATTCTTCCATATTTAGATGATGATCGATATTTAATTGTTGCAGAAATCGATAGAACGATTTTCTCGTCAGATACAGCTGGAGCCATTGTAAAAGTAGAGATTTTTGATAATCCTTTGAACAAAAGGAAATAAAGCACGATTATGAGTTGCCTTGTATAAAAAACGAGTAGTGCATAATCAAAGGAGCAAGAACAATGAACAACCCTAGTTCAAAACGCAACGAAGTTGAATCAATTAATATTGATAACATAAACACCCTGATCGATCTGGTAAGAAACACCAGAAAAGTCGAATGGGGCGGAGGCAATGTCATCGGAAAAACCGAAGACGGAAAAGACATCAGACAGTGGCCCTACCCGATCTATCCGGATGGACTTTTTGAATCGCTTTGTGAACTGATCGGAACAGACAAGAACTATATCGAGAACTATGAGAAACTAAATCATCCTATCGATTACGGCACTCTGAACATAGATGAGCTAAGAACCGTCATCACGCACTATGTCCGAGGAGAAAGATTCTGTGATGGTCTGCTTGCGGGTGCTTTAGAAGACGGAACCCTGCTGAAAGTACTGGAAAGAATAAAAGAAGTGTATGATATTCCCGTAGAGGATTGAAATAGAGAGGAATGATATGCACAAACTGTTCAAACAAATAACGATACTGTTTCTCTGTCTGTTCCTGGTCTCCTGTGGTGGACAGAGTTCTTCCGGAAAGACGGACACGGGATTGAAAGAATCTCTTCCTGATGAACTGGCAGGGATGTCAAGCGAGCTCACCCATGTTTTTGTCGGTGACGACTTCACTTTAACTGTACCCGATGACTACTGGATCAAGCTCAATCAAGACGGTGAAGCGGATATCTATACGGTCAACGACGATGTGAAAGACTATATTGAAAAGATGTCTCCGTTTGGAAACAAGGATACATCCTTAGGTAGCAATTACTGGATATATACGGTAGCTGAACATATCGACTACGGCATGGATGCTGCCGCAGTCTTTAATGATCTGTATGATGAAGATGATTCTTATTCGCAAGGATATGCGGTAACGCCAAAACATCTATCCCAGCCTGTTTATGTGATCATAAGCCAATTTTCCAGTACTTTTGGTCTTCAGTCTGAATTCTTTAAAACGGTGAAATTCTATCTGGATGAACCAAACGGCACTGTTTTCGCCATGGGCGGTTTTGTTTTGAATCAGGAGATGGAACAGGTGTTTCTTGATATTATTGAGTCGCTGGAATATACAAACCGGTAATATAATTCCTATTTTTAAATATAGCTGACAGATAATAAGTCTTTATACCCGGACCGGTATTTGGCTATAATTGAAATATATCAAACAGAAAGAGAGAACGATTGTTATGAAAAAGATAAAAGCATTAATCCTTGCTGTGCTGGCGGTTCTGCTGCTGAGCAGCTGCGGTGCGGTCAAGTTCGACATCACTTCCTCCTCAAGCAAGGCCAAGATCAGCATCAAGGACGTGGAAGACGGAACCTATGCCGAGATATCGACGATGTCCGTATCGAACGGAAAGACGGTTCATATCGAATCTTCCTTAAGCAAAGGAAAGCTGAAGATAGAATTCTGTGAAGCGATCCTGGTATCTTCGGCAGATGAAACGGATGAATATGTGGCAGGGGGCATACTCAAGACTGTAGAAGTCGGTCCTGGCGAGAACCTTGATGTAGCGCTTGATTCCGGAAGATATGTTCTGCAGCTGACGACAGTCGGCCAGACCGAAGGTACGGTAGAGATCAATATCAACTGATTGAAAAAGCGACATTCTTTTATTACAAACAAAAGCCAACCTTAGGGTTGGCTTTTTATTTCTATGATATGTTTATTTATTCTCCCTGATATGCTCCATATCCCAGATAAGGAATATCCTTCAGATCAGTAACCTTACCATCCGCATCCACAGTCACCAGCACCAGACCCGGTTTCACCTCATCCGGAAGATTCTTGCCGTTGTACAGGAAAGCATTGTACTGATTCTCGCTTCCGTCATAGACTACTCTCAGCGTCTTTATCGGATCCTCGTACCAGCTCTCCTCCTGTTCTGTTACATCCACCTTCTGCAGCAGATAAGTCTCTCCTCTGCCCCAGCACAGGGCATAGAACGTATCGTCCTTGTACTTGATTTCCTCGTTCACGGTAAACGTAGGATAGGTCAGACCCGTAAGTCTTGTGAACATCCATCCGCAGTCTCCGGACATGCTGTCTTCGCCCAGTCCCTCCATGTCGGTCACGGAGAAACCGTTACCCAGTTCTCTTAAGAACAGATAGTCGTTATTCTCGAAGTATCCAAAGAAGAACTGCAGATAGGAGTTGTACATGTATTCGCTGTCTCCGTATTTGGTGATGAAGTAGTCGGATGCTTCTTTGAATTTGAACTCGACAGCATCGTTTATGCCTGCATCGTCATAGGCAGAATTAAAGGGTTCCAGTTCACCGATGATGTATTCGCCGTCCGATCTCAGGATTTTTAAGGTGTTTGTTCCTGGATCGAAGGTCAGCGTAACAGACATGTTGCTGTCTTCATTGTCTGAACGTAGCAGCCAGTCTCCTTTGAGGTATTCAAGGACGTCGTCGATGATCGGCTGAAGATCGGAATAGTCAGGGTAGACATCGGAAATCGGCGGATCATTGTTAGGTTCAGGTTCTTCAATGACTTCTACCGGTTTTTCTTTACATCCGCACAACGCGAGTAAAAGAATCAGGATTAATAATAGTTTCTTCATATCGTTGCCTCCACTATCAGTATAAGTCCTGCAGGGTTTTTATAAAAGACAACAGAAACATGTTCGTAATCATAAAACAGACACAGATGATAAAATAAAGACGTGTTAAAGAAACTGTTTCATCTATTGATCGTAATACTTGTCGTGGGAGTCATGTTGCTGCTGCAGAAGTTCTACCTGGATCATCATCAGGATCCTGTACCTGCTGCTGAAAGTGGTGTCAGCGACGTTTTAAATAACGATCAGAAGGAAGAAACAGTAGAAGAAGAGAATATACCTGTAGAGGAAAAAGAAGAGCCTAAGGACAGTAATAATGCCGCAGAAACAAAGACAGAGGAAGAGGATACCAGGCAGGTTTACAGGATGCTGGACTTTGACAGAAGACTGATCCTCAATGTCGGGCAGCAGGATCCGGAGATCTGCAGTATTTTCTGTCTGGCATACGGTAGAGCCATTCTTGATAACGACTACCAGGCAAATCCATACGACTACTATGACGGAGACGGAGCGGTATGGAGATGGGCAGGCTTTGAGGATATCGCCCTTTCCGATCCTCTGGATACAGTCTTGCGAAGAGCCTACGACGAGATCAATGCAGGAAGGCCGTGCATCTTCTTTGTGAGCGATACCTATGCCTTTACGGCTACGGAGAAACCTGCATCCAGAAGCGCCTGGCAGCACTATGTACTGCTGATAGGTTACAGGAAAGATGCGGATTATAAATACCTGAAACCGTCCGATTTCTATGCGGCGGATCCTACGGCTGGATACAAGTCCAACGACGAGAACTATGTACCATGGATAGTACTGACGGATGAAGCACCGGAGACGATCTCCGGAGAATATGCACTGTATGCCTACAGAGATTCCGATAAGCACGTGAATGTCTGTGATGCCTATGCGGACAGTGTCAGATGGGATGATAAAGGGACAGATGCGGTTTATCCGGAAAGGAAACAGCAATGAATAACGACAGAGAAGAACTGTTGGAGGAATTGAGATCCTACTACGGTACGGCTGCACTGAATGG
The DNA here is from genome assembly GCA_964529805.1 of uncultured Solobacterium sp. Taxonomy (GTDB): domain Bacteria; phylum Bacillota_I; class Bacilli_A; order Erysipelotrichales; family Erysipelotrichaceae; genus Colivicinus. The sequence continues at coordinate 111,978 of CAZGZT010000001.1, forward strand.
TTTTCCTACTGCAGCATCTGATCTGTTTGATCTGGATTCTATGAGTGAAGAGGAATTAAGAGAACTGGCTCAAGAGCTGGGACTATAGACAACAGGAGATTTGCGAATGAAGAAGATAGCTGTTATGCTGATGTGCCTGCTGATGCTGCTGAGCGGCTGCGGAAATAAGCAGGAAGAAGAAACAATTGAACCGGAAGATATCCCGGAAGAAACAGTTGAAGTGGGTGATGTGAATCCACTGGATTCCTATAATGCATTATATCTTTGGGGTGCCGATCCCGGCTTGGGTATCAGGATTCTGCATGAGCTGGGATATACCGGTGAAGGCATCAACGTCGCCTATATCGATCAGCCGATCAACGATGTTCCGGATTATGAGATAGCGGACAGTATTGTATACAACAAAAACATTGCCGATGAAGATGACACAATGCACGGACAGGCTACAAGTTCTCTGCTGTGCGGAAAGAATCTGGGAACCGCTCCGGGTGTTAATCTGTATTTCTTTGGTTATCCGGCATGGAAAGAAGATCAGCAGCAGTACTGGGTCACATGTATGGATGACCTGATTGAACAGAACAGAAAACTGCCTGATGATGAGAAGATAAGAATGGCAGGTTTTTCGAACAATCCTAGACCGGATGAGAAGTATTATCAGGATGTTCTGGATGCGATTAAGAGATGCAGCGACGAAGGTATCATGGTGTGGTTCTGCGGAGAAAATGGTGCCGGTACTTTCAAACTTTATTCCGACAGAAACAATAAAGAAAACCTGGAACCTCTATCCTATGGGCAGGAAGGAATCAGTACAATGCCTGCCGCTTCCAGAACGACTTTAGACAGCAACGGTACTTATCAGTATGACGATCAGGGAGGGCTGAGTTGGACGATGCCTTATTCTCTGGGTGTGTACTGTATCGCTTTGAGTATTGATAATACACTGACAGAGGACGAAATCAGACAGCTTGTCATAGATACGGCTTATCTGAACGGAAACGGTCTTAAAGTGTTTGATCCGATTGAATTTATTGCTCATGTTCTGGAGAGAACAGGACGCAATGACGATGCAAACGAATTAAGAGAAGCTTATTTGGATTCTCTGGAATACGTCTATATCATCTACAACAGCAGCAAAACGACAGAAACGGATCTGGAAGCGATAAACAGGTATGCCGACGAGATCATTACCTGCGACTATGTTCTGTTTGACTGCAAGGACTGTAACGATGCACAGAGCCTGTATACGGCCCTGCAGGAACATCATAAGGAACACGGAGGAAAGATTGCCGGTATTCAGATCATCGGCGATGTGAACTGCGTGGCTCCGTTTGAGATCAAGTATGAAGCACAGATGGACGCGAAGAACGTCGACAGCGCAGGAACCTACTATACGGATTACTTCTACCAGAACCTGAACAACGATGTTTCTTATCTTGATAAGGATTATTCCGTTTCCAATCAGTTTGCGAACGGTCTGGATGTCGATCTGACGCCGCTGTATCCTCTGGCAAGACTGCCGTTATCAAAAGGAGAATTCAGTACGTTCTTTGAGAAGTATCTGAAATTCGCTGAAGAAACAAAGCAGAGGAAGCTGACCCTGGTTAACTTCTCGAATCCGATATTTGCGGAAACCGAGCATTCCGATGACATGGGCTATTTCCTGAACAGGATGTACAACGACTATAAGCTTCTGGATGAGGACTATGTGCTGTATGGAAATCTGAGAGGACAGTATCCGGTTGCTACCGAAGTAAAAGGAGACATGAGTAAGGCCAATCTTGAACAGGTCAACAGCGAGAAACCGGTAGAGTTTCTGATCAATACCCATGGTCAGAAGACCAATGTAGACATCTGTTATTATGAAAACGATAACGAGATCAGGGAATCGTTCTTTAATACGGACAACATCAATTCACTGCTGGATGATAATTATTACTATCTGGATATGTGGACCTGCAACAACGGCGAAGGAATGAGCGACAATCTGACTACGGAAGCTTTACGTGGAAATGCGGTAGGTGTTTTCTCGGCGACTCACATCATCTCCAATAACGGCGTAATGAACAGCGTCAGTGTTGGCAGGATGAAGAACAGCAATTTCTACTACTTTTACTTCACCTATCTGCGTACCAGAGACAGGAAATTCTCCAGAGCCGCTTCTTTCTACAAGGCGCAGTACAGATACGCTTTGGCTCTGATTGAAGAAAGCGAAAAAGGAATACAGGGAACAGGCAACTATCAGTTCAATCTGAACAACCTGCTGGACTATGAGAACTTCGGCGTGCTGGACAGGTACGACCTGAATACGATCAACCTTGACGACCGCGACGACATCTACGACAGCGAGCAGTACCTGGAAGAAATGGCGGCAATCGAAAACAGCATCCAGGGAATCACTGACTATGAGTACTCGATCAGAAGAACGACGGCCGGAACATGCCTTGTTTCCGTGACTGTGGATGCACCGGATGGGTACAATCTTGAGCTCTTTAATCCTCCTAATGCCGATATCGTGTCAGTTAGAAAAGGACCTACCAGAAAAGGACTGAACACCTACTATTTCGAGATCGACGAAGACGATTTAAAAAAAGTCGATGAACTGGCGCTGTCCATAAACAGATCCGATGATGACAGATGTTTCCTCTTCTTTACGGATCTCAAGATCGATGAAAGCGAGATCGTGGATCTCGATGAGATCGATATAGGGGAACAGAGTTTGATCGGTGAAAACGGAAACAACTTCGAAAAAGTGAGCGGCGGATATTCGATCGATCAGGATTCCTACAGATCCGGCGAAGTGAAAGTGATCGACTATTCGTTCGAGAAAACGGAATCCGGAATATACAAGTATACGGTAACGGTTGATGTTGCGGAAGGATATAAAGTTTCTTTCTTTGATCCTCCTGGTGGAACCTATGTTTCAACAAAAGAAATCAGGACAACGCAAGGAGAGAATACTTTTTCTGTCGAAATAAGCAAAAATATCTACGAAAAGATAGAAATGATGGTTTTGAGTATTTATAAAACCGACGAAGATAGAGCCTTTGTGTTTTTCTACAAATAAATTGAATTGTATGTGTTATGATTACTGTTGATTAAAGGAGTATAGCATATGGTCAAGTTTCATTTTGCAGGCAAGTACAACGACGATCCTGAGAGTCTGATCACGCATCCGCATGAACCGGGATGCGTTCCGTTCAAGGAAGCACCGGATATGAAAAAGCTGTCCGTGATTGTGAATGTACTGGCTTTAGTGATCGCTGCGGTTACGATCATGACCTATTATATTGTTGCCAGAAAACCGCTGGAGATCTGGGGCTGGGTCCTGTTCCTGGTAACACTGATCCCGCACGAGTTTCTGCATGCACTTTGTTTCAAGGGCGACGTATACATGTATGAGAATCTGAAAAGAGGCATGCTGTTCGTAGTAGGCCCGGGAACCTTCACCAAGGGCGAATTCGTCTTCATGTCGATGCTGCCGAATCTGGTGTTCGGATTCATTCCGTTCCTCATCTTTCTGATCGATCCTTCGCATACAATTCTGGGAACCCTGGGAGCTGTTGCGATCTCTGCAGGAGCAGGAGACTACTACAACGTATATAATGCGGTAACGCAGATGCCGAAAGGCTCAAAAACTTATCTGCACGGCACAAGTTCATACTGGTACATGCCGCAGGAAAAGAAATAAACACAGAAGACATGGATCACATGTCTTTTTTATATTCTGCCGTTTATCTTATATAATGTTTTTAAAGAGAACACAGAACATCATATAGACGCAAGGAGGATCTTTTTATGTCAAAGAGAACGGAAAGCTTTTTTAGAAGAATACTGATACTGTTTTTAGGCATATTCATGATCTTGGCACTATTCGGATGTCAACAGGAAGAACAGCCCGCAGAAGCCGTTTCTGAGGACTACGGGGGAGATAACGAAGTCATAGAAGACGATACAGGGCCGCATATCGACGACTATCCGCGTACAAAGATCACCTTCACCTACAGCAGTCTCTACAAAGGCCTTCTGAATACCAAAGGTACAGACAAGATCATGGTCATACCGGTAGAAACCAGAGGAGGAGATCCGATGGATAGCGACTTCTTCGAGAGAATGGATCTGAGACTCAACGGAGGCTTCGATGAATCCTATTTCTACTCCGTCAGGAAGTTCTTCCAGAACGCATCGTACGGCCAGCTGGACATGCAGTTCCACATCTATCCGACATACTACTACAGCGACTCACCGGATGTCTGGGAACAGTTTCTTTGGAGGAGTCTTCTGGATGCCTATTCCTATACGATAGAAAACCATGTGAAAGATCCTTCCGAATACGACAACGACAAAGACGGATATCTGGACGGCGTAATGTTCGTAACAAACATACCTTCCGACCGGCATAGACCCAACTACACCTTCTGGCCGGAGCGGGGAGATGAAAAACACTATCCGTCCAATGCCGTACTGGGTGTTTATGTTGATGTTCACGCCAGCGAACTGGATCCTTATTCAGACAACTATACGGACAATGCCGTTCCGCATGAGCTTTCTCACGCCATGGGTCTGCAGGACTACTACGACTACTACGGCATGAGCGGTGTTGCCACCCATTTCGATATTATGTCGGGAGTAGGAGACTGGAGCGCCTATTCCAAGATGGCGGCAGGATGGATCGATCCTTATGTCATCACACCGGATGTGGAGAAAGTGACGATAAAGCTGCGTAACAGCGCAGAATATCCTGATGCCATTCTGATCCCTTGCGGAGAATGGAACGGGACGCCGTTTGATGAATATCTCCTGCTGGATGTATTTGCCGACAGAGGAAACAACAGACAACCTTTCCCTTACTACTACCAGCACGGGGACATAGAAGACGAGGGAGGTGTCAGACTGATGCATGTGGATGCCAGGATGGTCAGGATCGACGGCAGTATCGATAATGGACTGGGATGGCTGGAAGACTTCGACAGCTGGAATCCTGCCACATTTTCCGATGTTTACCACGCATACGACAATTCGTTCTTCCCGGATCCGAACGAAAGGGCAACGGATGCACCGGACAAGGATCCCAACTACGCTCTTCTGGCTCTGATCCCGGCATCCGGAGAGGAAGTCGAGAACAGCTATGCGTTCTATGCTTCCTATCTTTTCCATACGGGAGATGTTTTCACACCGGAGAAATACAGCGCTTTCTTCCCGAACTATCCGCTAAGCAACAAGTACGGGGATATCGGCTACAGGTTTACGGTAGACAGCTTCGACAACGAAACCAAGGAAGCTTTTGTTACGATAGAGAAGGTACATTAGGTGATTCTATGAGTAAGAAGACATTTAGAAATCTGATCGTTTATGAGATTTATCCTACTTCTTTTATGGATAGCAATAATGATGGCATCGGTGATCTGAAAGGTATCACATCGAAATTGGATTACATCCGTGACATGGGATTCAATGCCATCTGGCTGAATCCTTTCTACAAGTCTCCGTTCAAAGACGGAGGCTATGACGTGGAGGATTTCTTTGATGTGGGTCCTAGATTCGGTACGATGAAGGATTTCAGAAGAATGGTCAAGGAAGCCCACAAGAGAGACATCAGAATCATCGTGGATCTGGTGGCAGGACACGCATCCTACAGGAATCCGGATTTCCTCAAGAGCGCGCAGCCCGAAAGAAACGAGTACAGCGATCTGTTTATCTGGAACAACAACATCTGGGACAAGGGCAGCAACATGATTTCAGGCATGTTTGATAGACATGGATGTTATATGGTGAATTTCTTTGCCCACCAGCCGGCTTTTAACTACGGTTTTAACAGGATCGATCATCCGGAATGGCAGATGTCTTATCAGGATAAAAGGACTTTCCTGGCAAGAGAATACATGCTTAGAGTGATGCGTTTCTGGCTGGATAACGGAGCAGACGGTTTCAGGGTAGACATGGCGGATTCCCTGGTAAAGAACGATGACGACAAGTCGGCTACGATCGAGGTCTGGAAGTGGATGTTCAGAAGAATCAGGAAGGAATATCCCGATGCTTTCTTTGTGAGTGAGTGGTCCAATCCAAAACAATCTTTTGAAGCGGAATATGATGCGGACTTCGTGCTGGATCACTGGGATAATTTCTATCACAGGTTCTTCAGAAGTGATCCGAATACCAGAGGCATTTCCATCATCCATGGAGAGAATGATGTGAAGTTTACTATGAAGGATATGAGAGAAAGATTTTCTGAAGCGGAGAAAAAGAAAGCTTATCTTGCCTTGATCAGCGGGAATCACGACACCTGGCGTATTGCGAATTATCTGAGTCATCATGAATTGAAGGTGTTCTACATGATGCTGTTCTGTCTGCCTGGTGTTCCGTTTGTTCTGTATGGCGATGAGATCGAAATGAAGACAATGCACATACCATCCAAGGACGGAGGCTATCAGAGGACAGGAAGCAGACTGCCGATGGTCTGGGATGGCAAGGAACCTTATCACGGGTTTACTTCAGGAAAGGAACCGTATCTTCCGTTCAATCCTGAGAATATCGTTTCAGTGAAGCAGGCCATCAAGGATAAAGATTCCCTGTATCACTTTATCTGTGAACTGATTACATTAAGAAAGAAGATCAAGGATCTGAGTGATCCGCATGTGGATATCAAAGAAAGAAACAGGGTATTCTTCTTTACCAGAGGTAGATATCTTTTGATTGTAAACATGTCGAAGAAAGACTATGCCTATGAAGGAAAGATCATTTTCAGTACAGGAACAACAGGAGAAAAACTTCCTTCGGGATCTGCTGTACTAGTGAAAGTCTGATCGTTTTTAGATAGAATATTAGTGATAGAAAAAGAGGTGTATGTATGGCTGTAATGGTACTGGTACTGCTGGCTTCGTTTATTCCTTCCGTCCTGCTGTTTCTGTTCTTAAGAAAAAACAAGGATGATGAGGATTATCGTAAGACCTGTGATAAGCTGCTGTGGCAGGGTGTTTTGATTGCGCTTGGTGTTACGCTGCTGGATGCGGCTATCGTATTGCTGTGGAATCTGACCGGTCTTGGCGGAAAGAACAGGATCGTGGATCTGCTTTTCAAGACGTTTGTTGTGAATGCTACGGCAGAAGAAACGGTTAAGTTCCTGTATGGAAGAAAGTATGTCAGGAAGGATCTGGCGAAGGTTTCCAGACTGGATGTGATCACATACATGGCGATCGCTGCGATGGGTTTCGGACTGTTTGAGGATATTCTGTACATGTTTCAGACGAATATCGGACAGATCCTGGTCAGAGGATTTCTGATGGGCCATGTCGGATATGGAATGATGATGGGTAGACTTTATGGCAAGGGTATGAAGGAAGATAAGATGATCTATAAGGTACTTGCTTTACTGATCCCGATCCTTATGCACGGCCTGTACAATTTCTCATTGGGTGAAGGACTGCCTGATGCGTTTGCGTTTGTTGTCGTAACGGAAACATTCATCACGACCGTGTTCCTTATTTACATGATCTTCTTTATCCGTAAAAAGAGGAATGATCCGGAGTTTACCGAACCGATTTATAAGAAAGAAGAAACCGTCATAGTTGACGAACAGTAAAAAAAACACTGCCATAAGGCAGTGTTTTTTATTCTTTGTCTGCGAACAGTTCGTTTCCTATGGATGCAAGAATGATCAGCACGGCTCCAAGGATGCCGGTGATACCGATCTTCTCGTGCAGGATGAGTCCTCCGATCAGAAGGTTCATGACCGGTTCCAGATAACCAAGAACGGCGATGCTTTGGGCAGGGAGAGTATCGATGGAAGAGAAGTAGAAGATATAGGCAACACCTGTGTGCAGGAAGCCGAGCACCAGAACCAGCAGCGTAGATCTTGGGTCGAACACTTTAGGAAAACCATCGTTGAAGTAGACATAAGGAAGAACAGCAAGCATGGAGAACAGCAGCTGTATCAGTGTTTTTTCCAGCTGACCGATATCCTGTATTCTACGATTGATCAAAACAAGAATGACAAAGCCTACGGCAGCCAGAGATCCATATAAGATACAGCGCATATCGGTCTGTACGCTTCCTTCGAATATGCCCAGCAGCAGAAGCATGCCGACAAACGCCAGAATGATGCACATGATCTGTTTCAAATTGATCTTTTCTTTGTAGAAGAGAGAAGTGATTACAACGACAATGATCGGAGCCATGTAGTTGCACAAAGAAGTGACGGCAATGCCATATCGGTACCCCGTAAACAGGAAGACCCAGTTTAAGCCCAAGGCCATTCCTGACAGCGCCAGCATGAACAGGTTCTTTCTGATAGATTCTCTGTCGATCTTCTCTTTCCTGAAACGAAGCACAAGATAGATGAACAACGAACCGAAAAGACCTCTGCACAGTACGACGAATTCACTGGAATAGGAAATGAAATGCAGGAAGAGTCCGATCGTTCCATACAGTGTCAAAGCAAACAGATATCTCAGGATGACTTTGTTTTTCATTGTTGTATATACTATACACTTTTATTGACTGAAATGTATCAGGAATAATCTTCCTGACGATATAATGGTGCTATGAAAATAAAACTAAAAAATATATTAGTCATCCTGTCGTGTGTGCTTGTTTTAATGTGTACAGGATGTCAGAAAAATGAACCGCAGCCGGAAGAACCGGATACCCTTGAAGTCAAGGATCTCGGTACGGAACACGAGAGCGAATTCGGAGGCGTCTATCTGAAGATAAGTATCGATGATTTCAATAGCCTGGGTTTTCAGTACGGAGACAGTGTGGATATCGTTTTCTCTAACGGCTATACGCTGGAAGACATTCCTTACTACAACGGCTACTATGTTCCGGCAGGAGACGCATTGCTGATCGCCTATCCGGGTTACGACTACATCAAGGCTGCGATCAACTACGGAGACGACCTGTGGCAGAAGGCCGGACTTAAGGCAGGCAAGGGAGAAAGCCTGTGGATGGCAGCCGATCTGAATGAACATTCCACGGCTACGGTCATTTTGAGAGAAGCCGGCAAGTTTTACGACAATCAGATCGCCAGAGACATCCACTATACGGATTTCCGGAAAGACTATCCAAGCGATGAAGTATTTGCGAACTTTCGTAATGTTATAGTTGGAAATATAAAAGAAGGTGTGTTCTACCGTTCCGCATCCCCTTGCGACAACCAGCACAACAGGGCTACCTATGTGAATGATCTGATCAGGGAAGCGGGTATCAATGCCATCCTGAACCTGTCGGACAATGAGGAGAAGATTGAGAAGTACATTGCTCAGGAAGATTTCTCTTGCGACTATTTCCTGGAACTGTACGAAAAAGGCAACGTCATCCCGATCGCTTTGAACATGAACTATCTCTCTCAGGAATTTGCGGAAAAGATTGCCCAGGGATTCATCACTCTATCCGAGAAAGAAGAGCCGTATCTCATCCACTGCACAGAAGGAAAAGACAGGACCGGATTCGTATGCATGCTGGTGGAGGCACTGGCCGGAGCGGACTACCAATCCATTGTCGACGACTACATGCTGACATACGACAACTACTACAAGATCAACGAAACAAAGGAACCGCTGAAGTATCGGATCATCAAGGAACAGAACATTGACGAGATGCTGAGATTCCTGGTCTATGACGGAAGCGACATCGAAACGGCGGATCTTTCCTACTATGCCAGAGGCTATCTGAAAAACGGCGGAATGAGTGATGAACAGATCGATCTGTTCCTGGAAAGGATCGCGGAATAAAATGGAAAAGAATTATCGTTTCTATGGCTGGAAGAGTCCGATTGAAATAAATAATCCGGATTATCCGGGAATCCATGACATCCGGGATCTTTATGATGTCTTGTCTGAACTATGGTGCGAAGAGACCTGTGCTCCCAGAATGAGGAAAGACTGGAACAAGGAAAATAAAACCCTTGGTCAGTGTTCAATCACGGCCTTTCTGGTACAGGATATTCTAGGCGGAGAAGTCTTCGGTATCGATTTGCAAGATGGGAATTATCACTGCTACAACAGAGTAGACGATTATTCTTTCGATCTGACCAGCGAGCAGTTTCTGCCGGAGAAACTGACATATGACAACAGGAATCCGCAGACCCGAGAAACACATTTTTCCAAAGAAGAGAAACGTCTGCGTTATGAGAAACTGAAAGCGGATTTAGAGAAATATCTCCGGAAAAACAGGCCTGAATGAACAGGCCTTTTTCTTTTTATGAAGAGGTAAACGCTTTCAGTTGAAATAATGATTAAACAGTCAGTTTTTTGTGGTAAACTGAAGAAGTAATTTATCGTATAATCCTTCAGATATGGTGAAGGAGTCTCTACCCTGGTGCCGTAAATACCAGGACTATGATAGGATTTCCTTTCTTAGGTAATTCTGTCAGACAAGCGATAGGATTACAAAGGGGGAGCAGTATCATCGGCTCCGTATCGTCTTCTTAAGTAGTTAGATAATTCAGAATACTGCTAGAGAAGCTTTTTTGCATTTTTTCAAAGAAAGGAAGAGAAAAAGATGAAAAAACTGTTAACTGTACTGATGGTTCTTCTGATGGTCTTCTCTCTTGCTGGCTGCGGCAAGAAGGAAGAAGGCGGTGAAGAAGGCTACAACGGACCTAAGATCGGCGTGATCCTGGTCGGTGATGAAAATGAAGGTTATACTTATGCTCATATCCTGGGTATCAGAGAAGCCGCAAAAGCGCTGAATATCCCGGATGAGGCTATCATCTGGAAGTACAATGTTCCGGAAGATCAGACGACTTATGACATGGCGACTGACCTGGTTGAGAACGGAGCGACACTGGTACTTTCCAACTCGTATTCGCATCAGACATTCATGCAGCAGGCTGCAAGCGAAAACCCTGATGTTACGTTTGTTGCTCTGACGGGCGATAACGCAGAACCTTCCGGATTAAGCAACCTGAAGAATGCCTTCCCGCATACCTATGAATCCAGATATGTTTCCGGTGTTGTTGCCGGTCTGAAACTGAAGGAACTGGCTGATAACGGTGAACTGGTAGAAGCCAACTTCAATGAAGAAGGCAAGGTTAAGATCGGTTATGTAGGCGCTTTCCCTTACGCTGAAGTCGTTTCCGGCTATACTGCTTTCTATCTGGGCATCCGTTCCGTTTATCCTGATGTAACGATGTATGTCGAATATACGAACTCCTGGTTCGACCTGACGGCTGAAGCTACAGTCGGAGATGATCTGATGTCCAAGGGCTGCGTCATTGTTGGACAGCATGCCGACTCTACCGGCGCCCCTTCGCGTCTGCAGGGCAACATGGAAAACAACACCTACGGCTTTACCGCTTATTCCGTAGGCTACAACGTATCGATGCTGGATGTTGCACCGGATGTAGCGCTTACTTCCGCCAGCAACGGCTGGGACCGTTACTATCTCTACGCTTTCGGTCAGTGGCAGAAGGGCGAAGAAATCATGACCAACTGGTCTGAAGGCTATACCACAGGTGCTGTCGGCATTACCGAACTGGGCAAGGCCTGTGCTCCTGGTACAAAGGAAGCCGTTGAAGAAGTTGTTGCGGCAATCAGCAACGGTACTCTGCATGTCTTCGATACTTCAACCTTTACCGTAAACGGCGAGGAAGCTACCGATGCCAATTCAGTCGACTCATACTTCAATACGACTGAAAAAGCGATCTACGACGGCTACTTCCATGAATCAGAACTGAGAAGCGCTCCGTACTTCGCTGCCCGTATCGACGGTATCGTAGAGCTTGGCTCTGAATAATCATTAACGGATAGTTAAATCAAGAAACATTACAGGCTCCCTAAGCGAAGCCTGTAATGTTTTCTCTTTTCAGGAGGTGTATAAACATGAGTGAAATTGCCGTATCCATGCGTCATATCAGTAAGGCTTTCGGTAAGAAGGTTCTGGCAAACAAGGACGTTGATCTGGATATTTATCATGGCGAGATCCTGTCTCTTCTGGGTGAAAACGGCAGCGGAAAGACGACTTTGATGAACATGCTTTCAGGTGTCTATTATCCGGATGAGGGAGAGATTCTGGTGGACGGGAAACCTGTCAGTATTTCTTCGCCTAAGGATGCCTACGATCTGGGGATCGGAATGATCCACCAGCATTTTAAGCTCATTGATGTTTTTACAGCGCTTGAAAACATTCTGATCGGATTACCGAAGGAATACAGCGAGAAGGACTGCAGAAAAGAAGTTGAGAATATCTGCAGCAAGTACGGTTTTGAACTGAATCTGGATAAGAAGATCTACGACATGTCCGTATCGGAGAAGGAGACTCTGGAGATCGTCAAGACGTTATACAGAGGTGCCGAGGTGCTGATACTGGATGAACCGACGGCCGTGCTGACGCCGCAGGAGATCCGCAGACTTTTCGATATCCTCAGAAACATGAAGGATGACGGCAAGGCGATCGTGATTATCACCCATAAACTGAATGAGGTCATGGAGATTTCGGATCGCATTACTGTTCTGCGCAAGGGCGAGAATGTCGGTACTGTCCTGAAAACGGAAACCAATGAACAGCAGCTGACGGAAATGATGGTCGGTGAGAAGGTGGAACTGAATATCGCCAGAGACTTTGTAGAAGACAAGGCAAAGCGTCTGGAGGTGAAGCACCTGTCTGTTAAGAATAAAGACGACAAGACCGTTGTGGATGATGTTTCTTTTGATCTGTACAGCGGAGAGATCCTGGGTATTGCGGGTATTTCCGGTTCCGGTCAGAAGGAACTGCTTGAGGCGATCATGGGTCTGCAGAAGTGCGAGGAAGGCTCTTCTGTTGTATACAACTCGACCGCTCACGGCGTTCATGAACTGGTCGGTCTTAGTACCAAGGAAATCATCCAATTTGGTCTGCATCTGGCGTTTGTTCCGGAAGATCGTCTGGGCATGGGCCTGGTTGGAAACATGGGCATGACGGATAACGTGATGCTGAAGAGATACAGAAAAGGAAACGGTCCTTTCCTGCACCGGAAACAGCCGGAAGCGACAGCCCAGAAGATCAAGGACGAACTGGAAGTCCTGACCCCGGATCTGGATTATCCGGTCAGAAGACTCTCAGGCGGCAATGTGCAGAAGATCCTCGTCGGCAGAGAAATCAACAACAAGCCAACAGTTCTGATGACGGCTTATGCGGTCAGAGGTCTGGATATCAATACATCCTATGCGATCTATAATCTTCTGAATGAACAGAAGAAGAAGGGCGTAGCAGTCATCTATGTCGGTGAAGACCTGGATGTTCTTCTGGCGCTGTCAGACAGAATCATGGTTCTGTGTTCCGGCAAGCTCAACGGAATGCTGGATGGCAGAAGCGCTTCTAAGGAAGAAGTCGGCTATCTGATGACTCATCTGAAGGAGGAAGCGTAATGGAAAAGAAGAATCACAGGGAACCTCTGTTCCATATCGTCAAAAAAGACGAAGCTACCCTTCCGGTAAAGATTCTGACTGTGCTTTTAGCTGTACTGGCTGCTTTGCTGGTATCGGCTCTGTTTATCAACTTCGTTACGAAACTGGATCCAATCAGTGTCTATAAATCGATGTTTAAGGGAGCTTTCGGTACACAAAGAAGAACCTGGATCACGGTAAGAGATACCTGTCTGCTGCTGTTGATATCCGTATCTTTGACTCCTGCGTTCAGAATGCGTTTCTGGAACTGCGGTGCGGAAGGTCAGATTTTAATTGGTGGTTTAAGCACGGCTGCCTTGATGATCTATTTCGGCGAAAAGATTCCTACTGTTCTGCTGCTGCTGATCATGTTTGTGGTATCGGCTGTGTGCGGTGCTTTATGGGCTTTGTTACCTGCGGTATTCAAGGCGAAATACGATACAAATGAAACGCTGTTTACCTTGATGATGAACTATGTGGCGATCCAGTTCGTCGAGTTCTTCGTGGACTTCTGGGACAAAAAACAATCCCATTCCGTCGGTATCATCAACATGAATTCGATGGGTGGATGGTTCCCGAAAATCTTTGGTCAGCAGTACATCCTGAATGTGCTGATCGTTGTGGTCATCACCGTTGCAGTATACATCTACATGCGTTATTCCAAGTATGGCTACGAGGATGCGGTTGTCGGCGAATCTGTCGCTACCGCCAAGTATGCCGGCATCAACGTTCCGAAGGTTATCCGAAACAATGTCCTGCTTTCCGGTGCGATTTCCGGCATTGCGGGATTTGTGGAAGTTGCGGGCATATCCCATACCATCTCCAAAGAAACAGCCGGAGGCAGAGGCTTTACTGCCATCATCGTGTGCTGGCTGGCGAAATTCAATCCGCTGTCCATGATTCTGATCTCAGCCTTCATCGTCTTCCTTGATAAAGGCGCATCCCAGATCTCCAGCGATTTCGGGCTGAATGAATATGCTTCAAATATCATAACCGGTATTATCCTGTTCTTTATCCTAAGTTCAGAGTTCTTCAACAATTACCGGATCACGATGAAGAAAAACAGAAAGGAAGGTGAGTAGGATGAGTATTACCCAGATCATTTCCTGGTTTGTGGCGGCGATCACATTCGGTACGGTGATCATGTACGGCTGTATCGGCGAAACGATAAACCAGAAGGCCGGCGGACTTAACCTTGGCGTGCCGGGTGTAATGCAGATAGGCGGTATCGCGTCTTTAGCCTGTGCCTTTATCTATGAGAGTTCTACTTCTAATCCAAGCCCTGTTGTCGGAATGATCCTGTGTCTGTTGAGTACCCTGATCGCTTCGGCATTGGCAGGACTGCTGTATGCTTTCCTGACGGTTACCTTGAAAGTCAATCAGAATGTTACCGGTCTGACTTTGACGATATTCGGAACAGGTGTGGCCAACTTTTTTGGCGGAAACATGATGAAACTTTCCGGCGGTGTTGGAACGATTTCTGTCGCAACAACATCCAGCGCTTTCAGAACGAAGCTTCCATTCCTTTCCGGGAAGTTCGGTGCTTTCGGTTCTATTCTTCTTTCTCACGGATGGATGGTCTATGTCGCTCTGATCCTGGCATTCCTGGTGCAGTATTTTCTGAATAAAACAAGAACCGGTTTGAACCTGAGAGCGGTCGGTGAAAACCCTGCTACGGCAGATGCGGCAGGCATCAATGTTACAAGATACAAATATCTGGCTTCTTTGATCGGCTGTATGATCTGCGGTCTGGGTGGTCTCTTCTATGTCATGGATTACATTAAGGGAACCTGGGCCAACGACTCGGCGATTGAAGCTCTAGGCTGGCTGGCGGTAGCCCTGGTCATCTTTACCAGCTGGAAACCGAAGAATGCTTCCTGGGGGGCCTACCTGTTCGGTCTATGCTACTGGGCCTACATCTATATCCCGATGAGTATCTCCCGTTTCCTGGCAGCGAAGATGAAACTGCAGAGTGCCACATACATGCAGAATCTGTACAAGATGTTGCCATATGTAGTTACGATCGTCGTACTGTGTGCGGTATCCAAGAGAAAGAAAAAAGAGAATCTGGCGCCTTCTTCACTGGGTTTGAGTTATTTCAGAGAAGAAAGATAATGATTCACAAAAAAACCGGAATAGAACACAAGTTTTAATAAAAACACGGCCCGAAAGGGTCGTTTTTTGACGGTTGCTTAGGAATCATCGTTTTTCTTGGGAATAATGTAATGGAGGATAGTTTATGTATTATTCTCTACGGCTGCGGGGATGGAAAGGAGCAGGCATGGATACGAAGCTTATCCTTCGTGTCATCGTTGCGATCTTGCAGATAACTGCGATCCTGCTGGCGCTACTTATTTAAGCAGTTAAATAAGTAAACCAACTCATGCCCCGCAGTCAAATGAAAGGGTCGTTTAATAGATGACCCTTTCATTGAGTAAACCAACTCTACCCCGTAAATATTATATCATAATTAAACAGATAAAAGGGGATCGTGGCTGTTGTAAAAACCGGGAAGATGGTGCAGAATTACACTAAAGGAGTTAAAGATGAAAAGAAACAAAACAACCCGTTTATACAATATAATTCTGCCGATCTGGCTGCTGATATGGTTTCCGACCTGGCTGTGGCTGATACTGATTCCTGTCAACTATCTTATTGATTTTATGGTGACCTATCTGTCGATGAAGAAACTGGGAATCGAGGACTGTAAACAGAAGACTCTGAAGCATTCCTGGAAGATCTGTCTGATTGGATTCTTCAGTGACTTTGTAGGTGTGGTATTCCTGCTGGGTGTTCTTTATCTGACAGACATCATACTGCCGAATGAAATAGGAGAATCCATCTCCTATGGGCTGTCATGGAAACCGAACCTGTATTCCGTTTTTGTCATTCTTATTGCTATTGCAATATCCGGAGTACTGATCTATGTACTGAACAGATGGATGTTGAAAAAGGATCCGGAATTAAGCAGGGAACAGATCCACAGGATCGCTTTGAACCTGGCTGTCTTCACGGCTCCGTATCTGTTCCTGATTCCGTCATCACTGATCTACAGGTGATCTGTGCTATAATGAATGTGTTCCTTCATGAAGAAGGAGCATCAGACTGAAGTCATAGAATACAGAATACACAATGATATCAAGAAGGTATCGTTTTTCCCAAAGGGAAGAAGGATACCTTTATTTATGGAGGAGAAAGTTATGAAAACGAAACAACTGGTATTAACTGCATTACTGATCGCTTTAGGCGTTGTTCTGCCGATGGCTTTCCATGCCATTCCTAACGGCGGTCAGCTGTTCTCACCGATGCACATTCCTGTACTGATCTGCGGTCTGACCACGGGTCCTTTAACGGGTCTGGTATGCGGTGCTGTAACACCGATCCTTTCATCTGTTCTGACAGGCATGCCTCCTGCACCAAGACTTCCGGGTATGGTTATCGAACTGGCTGTGTACGGACTGGTGAGCGGTCTGATGATGAAGCTTCTGAAGAACAACAAGTCTTTTGCAAAGATCTACATCGCCTTGATCGTTGCGATGCTGTGCGGAAGAATCGCCGGCGGTCTGGTGAACGCTCTGGTTCTCAATGCCGGAAACTACACATTGAAAGCATGGGTCACGGGCTATTTCGTAACAGGCATTGCCGGAATCGTCACGCATCTGCTGATCATACCGGTCGTTGTCAGAGCACTTCAGAAAGCGAACCTGACATCCGTCTAAACAGAAAGAAAGCAGTAGAAACACTGCTTTTTCTGTGGGCGAACGAATGTGTTATAGTAAGGCTGTATGACTAGTTACGTAAAGAAGTATCAGACACCTGAAGAGTTTTCTGATCTGATCATGGTCAGTGACGGAACATATCTGACCGGTCTTTATTTTAAAGGATCAAGAGATTCAAAAGGCTTGAACGGCGAAGAAAAAGATCTTCCTGTCTTTGAGGATACCGCAAGATGGCTGGATCTGTATTTCCAAGGCAAAGAACCGGATTTCACTCCAACATACAGAATTGAACATGCAAGTGAATTCACGAAAGAAATCAGCGAACTGATGATGGAGATCCCTTATGGAAAGACGGTAACATACGGTGAACTTGCACAAAGAATTGCCGAGAGAAGAAGTATTCGAAAGATGTCTGCTCAGGCTGTTGGAAACGCAGTCGGAGCCAATCCGATCTGCATCATTATTCCCTGCCACAGAGTCATGGGGAAGAACGGAAATCTTACCGGTTACGGTGGCGGTCTGAAGAATAAAACGGCTTTACTGAAACTGGAAGGGATTGATACAACAGGCTTCCATTTTCCAAAATAAAAGGTCCTGAACAGGACCTTTGCGTTTCTACCGATAACGGTCGATCATGTCTTTCATGACCCGGTAATAGGCATCCAGATGAATTCCCACCGCAACACGGGAGTTCTTTTCTTCTGCGTCATAATCGGCTATCGTCTGTCCTCTATTGTAGACATCGCCATCAACAACGTAAGTATATGCATCCTTCCAGATCATGATATCATCGGAAACCAGAGAAGAAATCGCAATTGCATCGTGCATTGCTTCGCCGTTACGGAAGTCGATCAGTCTTCTGATTACATCCCTGACGTCATCTCTAACGTTTTCGCTTGTACCTTCAAAGATCGTCTGTTTCAGCGGTGCTGTTCTGGTGACATTCAGGCCTACCATATCGATCGGGATGCCTGTCGCAAACACGATTCTGGCCGCTTCCGCATCGTGCCAGATGTTCGCTTCTCCGTATTCGGTAACGTTTCCTCTATCCAGAGATCCGCCCATCACGACGATCCTTTTGATCAGCCGTTTCAGATCGGCATATTTCTGAAAAGCAATGGCCGGATTGGTTTCCGGACCGACCGTAACCAGAACCAGCTCTCCAGGAAAGAGCTTTGCCTGTTCATAGATCTTATCCCAGGCAGGTAAAGGATCCGGTTTTCTGTCGCTATGCGGTATCTCGACATTGCCCAGACCGTTGGCTCCGTGGAACTTGGCGACCGGTTCACCGAATTCATTCACCAGATATCTGTCAGCCCCCCTGGCAACCGGAACATCATCACGGTGCAGGAGTTTCAGGATATCCAGAGCATTCCTGGTTGTCACATCGGTAGAGTTGTTTCCCCCGATCGTCGTGATTGCCCTTAAGTCAAACAGCTCCGGGAAAGCGCAGCCAATGGCAATACAGAAGAAATCGTCTACTCCTGGATCGGTATCAATGATGATAGGAATTCTTTTGTCTTTGTTCATGTTTTTTTCTCGTGCAGAATTAGTCGATTCCAAACAGCAGATCGAGATAGGAAGGCATTGGCCAGCAGTCTCTGGCAGTAATCTGTTCCAGAGCATCTGTACTGGTTCTGATTGATTTCATCAAAGGAATGATCTTTTCCCTGTAGAAGAAGGCTGTTTCCAGATTGGTAGCGTAGTCTTTCTCATCCAGCAGTTTCTGCATCCTTGTGAGATCCGCATAGATTTCCTTCTTTAACTGTGCGATCTTTTCCAGCGTCAGCATCTCATAGCTTTCCTGTACAGGAAGTTCAAGCTTCTGCATCTCCACTACTGTATCGCTCAGCCTCTTTTCGTATTTCTGCGATGCCGGAAGGATATCTTTCTTAAGCATGTCTATCATGGTCAAAGCTTCGATGTTGATGGTCTTGTAGTACTTTTCCAGATAGATCTCGTATCTGGAGTACAGTTCAGCTTCCGAGAGAACGCCGTTGTCTACCAGAACATCTACGTTCTTTTTATCCAGATAATGGACCATGGCTTCCGGTGTAGAAGAATAGTTGCTTAAGCCCCTTGCTTTCGCTTCTTCAATCCATGATTCATCATAGCCGTTGCCGTTGAAGATGATACGGGAATGTTTCTTTAAGGTATCCACGATCAGTTCGTGGATCGCCCTGTTTAGATCATCCGCATTCTCCAGCAAATCCGCAAAGCCTTTCAGTTCTTCTGCGATGACGGTATTCAGAATCGTATTCGGTGTTGAAATGGATGCGCTGGAACCAGGCATACGGAATTCAAACTTGTTGCCGGTAAAGGCGAACGGAGACGTTCTGTTTCTATCGGTATTGTCTTTCGGGAAAGAAGGGATGCCGTGGACGCCGATCTGCATCGGTATTTTTTCTTTGCTGGTATAGATGGTTTCTTTTTCCAGACTTTCCAGGATCTCTCTGAGTTCATCGCCGACATAGATCGATACGATGGCAGGGGGAGCTTCGGAAGCTCCCAGACGGTGGTCGTTGCCTGCAGAAGAAATGGAAATTCTAACCAGATCTTGATATTCGTCGATGGCTTTGATGATGGCTGTCAGGAAAACCAGGAACTGGGCGTTCTCGCTAGGCGTATCGCCCGGATCAAGCAGGTTGACGTCGGTATCTGTTTTTAATGACCAGTTGTTGTGCTTGCCGGAGCCGTTGATGCCCGCAAACGGTTTCTCATGCAGCAGGCATTCCAGCCCATGCTTCTTGGCGACCTTCTTCATGATCTCCATCGTCAGGTTGTTCTGATCGGCGGAAACATTGACTGTCAGGAAGTTGTTCGCAAGCTCGTGCTGGGCCGGAGCGACTTCGTTGTGTTCCGTCTTGGCCTGTATGCCTAAAGTCCACAGTTCTTCATTAAGATCTTTCATGAACTCCGATACTCTGGTTTTGATGGATCCATAGTAGTGGTCGTTCATTTCCTGACCCTTTGGAGGCATCGCTCCGAAGAGCGTTCTGCCTGCCAGTCTAAGGTCTTCTCTTAAATCAAAGCATTTCTTATCCACCAGGAAGTATTCCTGTTCCGCACCGGCTGTTGCCTTGACATGACCGACATCCTCGTTTCCGAACAGACGCAGGATACGCATGGCCTGTATGTTTAATGCTTCCATGGACCGAAGCAGCGGCGTCTTGTGATCCAGCGCTTCTCCGGAATAGGAACAGAAAACGGTAGGAATACACAGGATGTTGTCTTTGATGAAAGCGTAGGAAGTTGGATCCCAGGCGGTATAGCCTCTGGCTTCGAAAGTATCTCTCAGTCCTCCGGAAGGGAACGAGGAAGCGTCCGCTTCTCCCTTGACCAGATTGGATGGAGAGAACTCCAGGGTGATGTTTCCGCCCTTGGCCGTAGAGACGAAACTTTCGTGTTTCTCGGCAGTAGCGCCGCTTAAAGGATGGAACCAGTGTGTAAAATGGGTTGCTCCATTCTCGATCGCCCACTCCTTCATTGCCTTCGCCACTTCACCGGCGATATCGTTGTTCAGATACTCGCCTTTCTTGATCGTGTTGTTCAGCTTCTCATAGGTATCCCTGGAAAGTCTTTCCTTCATAACCCTATCGTTAAAGACCTTGGATCCAAACGTTTTCATGATGTCAGTCATAGTTTTACCTCCTGCTTCTTCATCTGCCGGAAAGCAATATTATAGTCAATATTTTACGCCATTTACGAAACAATTCCCATTCTTTTTATCCATAAAAAAATATAATAGAATAATCTTAGAAAAGAGGGATAGTAAAATGAATGAACTGCTGCTGAATCGGTTGAAAAAAGAATATGAAATAGAACAGCTGGATATCGGAAAAGACTCCGTCTTAAGCAAGAAGGGCATGCGTTTTGAGACCGCTTCTTACAACGTGAAGGGACTGGGTCATCTGTGTACGATGTCCATGAAGGCGATGATGGGGCTGATGAAGATGGAGACTGCCGTGCTTACCGCGCAGGAGAAGAATCTCCCCCTGTTTAATCTGGACAGAATCGTCGCCATGGGCAAGCAGACACAGCTGGTGGAATTCTATGACAACCAGATTGAACCTCTATGCAAGGATTCATATGATAGTTTCATGAAGATAAAGGAAACATCAAAGAAGTTCGAAGACTATGTTTCCGGAGAACACTGGTATGATAATATCCTTTATCCGTTTACTTACGGACAGAAGAACGGAAACGAAAAAGCCTTTGACGCAGTTTGTGAAAGATATATTGAAGAATACCTGAAACAGGCAAAAGAAGCGAAGAAGTGTGATCGGGCAAAGAAGCAGGAAAAGATCAACGCCTTTGCGGAAGAACTCGTCAGTCAGGGAGGACCGGCAGTGGATCAGTTCAAGAAACTCTTCGGTGAAGAGACGGCCAGAAGGATCGTAATGAAACACATGTATGGAGCAGATCTGTAAAAGATGAAAGATCAGAAACCGGATAAGATCCGGGTAAGAGGTGCAAGAGTACACAATCTAAAGGATATCGATGTCGATATCCCTTTAAATCAGATCGTCGGTATTGCGGGAGTGTCCGGTTCAGGAAAATCATCGCTGGCTTTGGGTGTGCTGTATGCGGAAGGGTCAAGAAGATATCTGGAATCTCTTTCGACTTATACCAGAAGAAGAATGACGCAGGCTTCCAGAGCGGATGTCGATGAAGTACTGTATGTCCCTGCTTCTCTGGCCCTGCATCAGAGGCCTTCCGTTCCGGGGATAAGATCAACGTTCGGTACAGGAACCGAACTGTTAAACAGTTTAAGACTGATGTTTTCAAGACTGGCGTCACATCACTGTCCGAACGGTCATTATGTGAGACCAAACATCAATGTAGCGGCGGAAAGAGAACTTGTCTGTCCGGAATGCGGCGCCCATTTCTATGCACCGGGAGCGGAAGAGCTGGCGTTTAATTCCCAGGGTGCCTGCAAGTGCTGCGGAGGAACGGGAATTGTTAGAACAGTCAACAGAGACAGTCTGGTTCCGAATGAAGAACTGACGATAGACAACGGAGCGGTAGCGCCGTGGAATTCTCTGATGTGGTCGCTGATGACGGATGTCTGTAGAGCGATGGGTGTTCGTACGGATGTTCCGTTTAAGGATCTTACTGAAGAAGAGAAACAGATCGTTTATGACGGACCGATGGTCAAGAAGCACATTCTCTACAGACCGAAAAAGAATACCGAAAGCAATGACTTTGCGGAACTGGATTTTACCTACTACAGCGCAACGGCCACCGTTTTGAATGCCTTGAATAAAGTCAAGGACGAGAAAGGCATGAAAAGGGTGGAGAAGTTCCTGAAAGAAGATGTCTGTCCGGAATGCGGCGGTACAAGACTTTCTGAAGAAGCCAGAGCTCCGAGACTGATGGGAATATCTCTGGCTGAAGCATGTCAGATGACTTTAAAGGATTCCATCGAATGGGTGAAGAAAGTCCCTGCCTCTCTTCCGGAAGAGATGAAGGACATGGCCGAGAATATCTGCGAGTCTTATCTGGAAGTGGCGGGGAGACTGATGGATCTGGGTCTTGGATATCTGACCCTGGACCGGGCTTCTTCCAGTCTGTCGACAGGCGAGAGACAAAGGATGCAGCTGGCCAGAGCGGTGAGAAACAGAACAACCGGTGTTCTTTATGTACTGGATGAACCTTCGATCGGACTGCACCCCGCAAATATTATCGGTCTGAATAGCGTCATGCATGATCTGGTAAAAGACGGCAATACTGTTGTGCTGGTGGATCACGACACGCAGATCCTGAAAGAATCGGACTGGCTGATCGAACTCGGGCCGGGAGCCGGAGTCGACGGGGGCAGCGTCATCGCCCAGGGAAGCGTTGAACAGATTGAAGAAGATGATCGCTCTCTGATTGGAGCTTATCTATCCGGCAGAAAAGGAATAGAGGAAAAGAAAACAGATACGGATGTTTTCTCTGACGGCAGGATCCACATGGAGACAGACCGGATCCATACCGTTAAACCGTTAAGTGTCGACATCCCGAAACATCGTCTGAGCGTCGTAACGGGCGTCTCCGGGTCAGGCAAGACGACGATGATTTTGGAGAGTCTTGTACCGGGACTGGATGCCCTGTGCAATGGCGGAAAACTTCCGGAACATGTGAAGAAGATCGAGGTAGAAGGGATCAGACACGTCAAGCTGATCGACGCTACGCCGATCGGGATCAATGTCAGATCCACGGTAGCCACTTATGCCAACGTACATGACGAGCTGAGAAAGATCTATGCCCGTACAAAAGATGCGAAACATTATGGATACAAGGCCGGAGATTTCTCCTACAATACCGGATCTTTAAGATGTCCTGTGTGCGACGGCACGGGAGAGATCTCTCTGGATGTGCAGTTCCTTCCGGATGTGGATATTCCTTGCCCGGAATGTCGCGGTTCCCGCTATGGCAAGGATGCCAGGAAGATCCGCTTTACCAACAGAAACAGCGAGACAGCGTCCCTGCCGGAACTGATGGACATGGATGTCGGCAGAGCTCTGGATTTCTGTAAAGAAATGAACAGCGTCAGATCGAGACTGCAGATACTGAAAGACCTGGGTCTGGGATATCTGACTTTAGGAGAAGAAACGCCTAGTCTGTCCGGAGGAGAAGCACAGAGACTGAAACTGGCTTCGGAGATGGGCAGGCAGCAGAATGATTCGGTCTTCGTATTTGATGAACCGACCATTGGTCTGCATCCGCAGGACGTTGAAACGCTGCTACAGGTGTTCCGTACCCTGATAGACAACGGTGCGACAGTCATTGTCATTGAACACGATCTGGATGTTATCCGGAACGCCGACTACATCATTGACATGGGGCCGGAAGGCGGAGAAGAAGGCGGAAAGATCGTCGCCTGCGGATCTGTACAGGACATCAGAGAATGCAAAGAAAGCATTACCGGACGCTTCCTCTAGAAAGAAATATTGAAAAAAAAGACAAGATGAAGCAAAATAGTAGTAGGTAAACGAAACGCTGACTTGAGAGAGCGGTTTATCCTACCATCTTGGAAAGGTGGCGTACTGAAAGGTACCACAGGTTCGAATCCTGTAGTCAGCGCCATGAAAAACGAAAGCCCTGTTACAGGGCTTTTATTTTATGATATTATCTTTGTCTATTTCGAAGCAGGATTCAAAGACGTGGGACATGATGTTTTCGGTTTCTTTCCTGTCTTTCTTTGTCATCTCCATCAGTTCTTCGATCTTCCAGATGTGTTTCTTCATCAGCTTCTGCGGATAGATTCTCAGTTCATCCAGTAGCTGTTTAAAGATATACGCAAGCAGGACCAGCGGGAAAGCGATCAGCACTCTCCAGAGAACGAAATCGATCTTGAATTTTCCTTCGTGGAAAAACAGCAGCAGGAATACCGCCACCATCAAAGCGCTGAGAATAAAAGAATAGAAAACAATATCGAAGCTGTTCCTTTTGTACTGAACGATCTTGATCGGTTTAGAGAAGTCGTATCTTACGGGTTTTTTCATTTTCATTCATCTCTCTTTTATAGTATGATTTTAACATATAGAAGGTGGACTATGATCAATATTGAAAAAGGCATTTCGATCATCCTGTATGACTGGCTCAACGTCAAGAAAGACGAGCTTGTTCATCTGGTTACGGATGAGAATCATTTAAGAGAAGCGGAAGCGATCACCCGATGGGCGAATGGAGCGGATGCGATCCTTAAGACGACGATACTGCCTTCCCACCTGATACAGAACGGAGAAGTGATCGAGAAGATGGTCGACATTTTCTCCAACGAGAACGTCATTATCGGAGCGACCGATTATTCCTTTATCACCACCAATGCGATCAGGACTGCCGTAAACAGAGGCGCCAGATTCCTGTCTCTGCCTCTTTCCTGCAAGGATGGATCATCTCTTCTGGAGAATGACTTCATCCAGATGAACTGCCGGGAAGCGCAGAAGAACGCCAAGAAACTGATCAAGAAACTCACAAACAAGGACAGGATCCACGTGATGACAAAACTGGGAACGGATCTGACTTTCTCGATGAAGGGAAGAATCCCGGGAAGCTTTGTCGGAAAAGCCGACAAGCCGGGCATCATATCGTCCGCAAGCTTTGAAGTATATGTGGCCCCGATCGAAGACACCATGAACGGCGTGCTCTATCTGGATGCCGCAATCGGCTATGTCGGAACACTGGACAAGCCGATCAGAATAACAATCAAGGACGGCCTGTTCACCTCGATCGAATCTGAGGACGATGGGGCACAGAAGCTGATCGACTACCTGGAATCCTTCCATGATGCAACGATGTACAGACCGGGAGAATTCGGCATCGGTCTCAACAGACTGTCTAAGTGCCGGGGCATCTGCTACATCGAAGATGAATCCGTATACTCCACGTTCCATCTGGGAATGGGCAGGAATATCGCTCTGGGAGGTGTGCAGAACGCCGCCGGACACTTCGACATCGTAACCAGATTTCCTGACATCTATGCCGACGGAGAACCGGTGATGTTGAACGGAGAAATCGTAAACGGCCGATAAGCGCAAACAATAAAAAAGACGGGTATAATACCCGTCTTTATTTTGATTGATAGAATAATGATTATCCTAACGTATCGACGATCGCTTCCAGCGATGCCTCAATACCTTTGACGACATCGTCTTTTGAAAGAGAAGCGGTCTCTTTTTTGTTCATAACCTGTTCATGCAGGAATGGTACATGCATGAATCCTCCGATCGTGCCCGGGAACTCTTTATCAAGATAATAGAGAACACCGTACATCAGATGGTTACAGACATAGGTTCCTGCCGTATTGGATACGGCTGCAGGAACGTTTGCGGCCTTCATGTATTCCACCATCTTCTTGATAGGAAGACTGGAGAAATACGCTGCAGGACCGTCAGCCATAACAGGCTGATCAACCGGCTGGTTCCCTTCATTGTCAGGGATCCTTCCATCGTCACAGTTGATCGCAACTCTTTCCGGAGTTATTTCGTATCTGCCGCCTGCCTGGCCGATCAGAAGAACGGCATCAGGATTCTCTTTTTTCATCGCTTCATGTACGGTCTCAATGGCTTTACCGAAAACCACCGGAACATAGCACTTCACGATCTGAGCGCCCTTGATCTCGTCTTTGACAAGCTTTACGGCTTCCTTTGCGGGGTTAATACTCTCACCACCGAACGGTTCAAAACCTGTTAACAGTATTTTCATGCTGCTCCTTCAATTAGAATGCCAGAACCAGCAGAAGAATGACATGTACCGTCAGCATGCATACAGCAAACGGAACCTGAGAAGCGATAACAGAGTATTTGTTCTTGGTTTCCAGAAGCGCTGCAGGGACGATATTGAAGTTTGCGGCCATTGGTGTACACAGAGTACCGCAGTATGCTGCAGTAAGACCCAGCGCACCGACAACGATAGGATCTGCACCCTGATTGATCAGGAACGGAACGCCGATACCGGTCATGATGACGGTGAAAGCAGCGAAGCCGTTGCCCATGATCATGGTGAACAGAGCCATGCCCAGGCAGTATACGATGCAGGCGATCAGGATGTTGTTCTCAGGAACGACCATTGAGACGTAGTGAGAAACAGCTTCACCGACGCCGGCAGCCGTAAACAGAGCGCCTAATGCAGACAGCAGCTGAGGAAGGATGCCTGTAGTAGATACGTTATCCATCAGTCTTGCGCCGTCGACAGCGGCATACTTCGGAGATGCTCCGGTAAGAAGCAGAACAGCCAGTAAAGCCACAGCACCGGACAGACCGATCGCATTGTTTGCAGTCAGCCATGACAGAGCCGGAACTTTAGAACCCAGCGTTGCGCCGACAACGGCTACAACAGCAATGCACAGAGCAGGGATAAAGATCTTGTATCCCAGTTCATCCGCATGTTTACGAACTTCAACAGGATCCGGTACATCATTCTTGGACTGTACAACACCGCCGATTGCAGTGAGGCAGGCCATTAGAACGATAGCAGCACCGACCAGCCATTTTGGAACCCACGGTCCGCAGATGAATGTGAACGCAAGCAGGAACCAGAATGCAGCAGTCGTAAGTTTCTTTGAACAGCCTTCATCTTTTAGTGCCTTAACACCGACAAGGATGAAAACCAGACCGATAATGCAGTAGAATACTTCACCTAAAATCTGAGCAGTAGTCATGTTTAGTTTCCTCCTTTGCTGGCGTTATCCAGCTGTTTGTCCAGCCACAGGTTTCTGGCAATACCGAGTACCATAGAGATTACGGCAACCGGGATCGACCATTTCGCAACCTGTAAAGCGATCGCACCGGTCTCTCCTAAGCCCAGTGTTTCGGACAGGAAGCCGGCAATCAGCAGAGTTCCTGAAGAACCCATGAAGCAGTTCTGAGCGAAGAAGTTGCCGTAGTTTTCAGCACCGGCAGATCCGCCCTTGATGATGTCTGACATCTTGTCGTTGATCTCACCGTACTTGGCAACAGCAGCGCCCTCGGCCATCGGAACGACAACCGGACGTACGAACTGCGGATGTCCGCCTAATCTGATAGAGAAGGCAGCAGCAAGTGTTCTGATCGCTTCATAAACGATGATTACTCTGCCGGCAGTAGCTGACTTGATCGATCTGATGAAGTCGATAGCCTTCTCTTTCAGACCGTATCTTTCACAGATACCGATGGCAGGTAAAGTCAGAACGAATAGTGTAGCAGTCCTCTGGGATACAAAGGAGTTGCCCAGGGTCGTCAGGATGTCTGTGATGCTCATGCCGCCGACCAGACCGGTTACGATACCGGCAAGTACGACAGTGGCAATTGTATCAAACTTTAAGACTAATCCGACTACGACGATAGCCACACCAATTAATCTAATAAGCATAATCAAATTACCCCCTTTTTAATAGTTCTATTATAGAAAACAAAGCAAATAAATGCAAATGTTTTCATCTCTTATGAAAATAGTTTCATTCATAGAAGACATTCCGGGAATAAAAAAAGAGAGCCGGTCAGTGCCGGCTCATATTTTAGAATTTTGTAATTGATTGTTTAGTCGCTCAGATCTTCGCCGTTGGAAGCGATGACCTTCTTGTACCAGTAGAAGGAATCCTTACGGTAGCGGTCATAGGTGCCGTTGCCATCGTCATCCGCATCTACATAGACAAAGCCGTATCTCTTGGACATCGAAACCAGTGAACAGGATACCAGATCAATACACCCCCATGGCGTATAGCCTATCACGTTAACGCCGTCATCGATCGCAGCGCTGATCGCTTCGATATGAGAGCGCAGATAGGATATACGGTAGTTGTCATGGACTGTCTTGTCTTCACCCAGCTCTTCAAAGGCGCCGATGCCGTTTTCAACGATATAGATCGGGAGATTGAATCTGTCTCTCAGTTCGTTGAGTGAAATACGTAAAGCGGTAGGGTCGATCTGCCATCCGAAGTCGCTTGTTTCCAGATAAGGATTATGCATCGTTCTGATGAAAGAACCGATCCTTTCCTGCCTTGCCGGATCTGCGGTTACGATAGAGGACAGGTAGTAGCTTAAGGAGATAAAATCTACTTTACCGTTTGCCAGTATCTCTTTGTAATTGTCGTACCATTTGATGCTAATGTTGTTCTTTCTGTAGTAGGACAGGATCCAGGCAGGATAACTGCCTTTTGCCATGACATCGCAGAAGAACATGTTGAATTCTGTCTCTTCGTGAGCTCTGAAAGCATCCTGCGGTGCCGGCGTTTCCGGATAGAGATGATGGAGATTGAACATGTTGCCGATCAGACACCGAGGGGCGGTTTCATGCGCGTACTTCACGATCATGGCGCTGGCGATAAACTGATGATGCAGTGCCTGATGTGATGCGTTTTCCCATCTTTCTGCCATTTCCGGAGGCAGAGGAGCAAATGGACGGAAGGTCTTCGGAATCTCGAAACCGTCGTAACGGTCCAGAATGATGCCGCCGCCCAGCCAAGGAACCGCACATACCATGTTGATCTCATTGAAGGTCAGCCAGTATTTGACCTCATCCTTATATTCATCGATCAGGAACTTCAGATATCTGAAGCAGTGCGGAATGACCTCCGGAGATACCCATCCGTCGTATTTCTCGATAAAGACGATCGGCAGTTCGTAATGGATCATCGTAACCAGCGGTTCGATTCCGTACTTGTGCAGTTCAGCGAATACGTTGTGATAGAAAGCTACGCCTTCCGGATCCGGCGTTTCTTCCAGTCCGGTAGGGAAGAGTCTTGTCCAGGAGATCGACATTCTGAAGGACTTGAAACCCATTTCCGCCAGAAGGGCGATGTCTTCCTTGTATCTGTGGAAGAAATCGATGCCTCTCCTGTTTGGAAAGTTCATTGTCGCTTCTTCTGCCTTGGCTCTTTCGTAGTCTTTCTTCAGCATGAAGTTGCAGGGGATCTTCGCACCTCTGAAATAGACATAATCCAGGTGACAAAGACCCTTGCCGTCAAGACATCTTCCACCCTCTATCTGGGCGGCGGAAGTAGCGCCGCCCCATAGAAAGTTATCTGGAAATTTAGCCATTAATCAGTTAGCCCTGAGCATCGATCTTATCGGCTTCTTCATCCTTGTAGAGGAAGAGAGTCAGAGCAAACGCAACGATTGCGCCAATTACGACACAGATGATGATGCGCTTGAGATCTGCCAACGGATCTGGTACAGGTGCCGGGTTAATGAACATTGCCCATGTGAAGAGGTTTGGTGGACCGCCCGCATAAGAACCGACATTCAGGATCGCAGCGATCAGACCGCCTATTGCGGAACCGATCATTGCGGCATACAGAGACTTCTTGTATTTGAAGGTAATACCGTACATACCCGGTTCAGAGATACCCGGAACGGCATCAGAGAACGCACAAGAGAGAGCCAGTGATCTTCTGTCGGCATCTTTTGCCTTAATGGCAACAGCCAGACATGCGGCAGCCTGCGTGTACTGGAACAGGAATCCGGCAACGGAAGTCAGAGGGTTCTTGCCCATCTGTGCACCCATGGCCATTGCAACAGCCATCAGGTTGAAGTGCATGCCTGTAATGACGATGAACGGATACAATGCTGCAAACAGACAGATCAGGACAGGGCCTGCACCAGGGATATGGAACAGTCTGATCAGCAGACCTGCGAATGCGCTTGAGAGTCTGTGGCTGATCGGAGCCAGTACCAGCAGTCCCAGAGGAGCCATGATCAGGATCTCGAGAGTAGGTACCAGAACGAAACGGATGTTCTTTGGAATGATCTTGTTCAGCAGTTTTTCAACATAGCTCTGAACAAATACACAGACGATAACAGGAATGATCGTGGATGTGTAGTCGCCCGGATAAATGTTGATTCCGAACAGAGAACCGGCAGAACCTGTGCCAGGAACGACTGTTGGAGGTCCGCCTGGATTAGGTACAGTGTAGCCTGCACCCTGTTTCACCAGCTCAAGGAATGTTGGATGGATCAGAATAGCACCCATCAGCATGCCCATGGCGGTCTTGACACCGAATCTCTTAGCAGCTGCATAGCCTACGAAGATCGGCAGGAACCAGAATGCTACGTTGTAGATCCAGCTCAGAGTTGCGATTGTCGGGTTGTCAGCCGGAACCTTGAAGATGTTGGTTGCGATCATGACGATTGACTGCAGCATACCGCAGGCCAGCAGAGCCGGCAGGATCGGGAACACGCAGGAAACGATAGCAGGGAAGATGGATCCTAAGATCTCTTTAATACTCTTCTTCTTCGTCAGTTCCGGATCGAGATTCTCTTCGATCGCAGCAACTCTTTCAACACCGGTCTCATTGAGGAATGCAGTGTAAACTTCTTCGATGTCATTGCCAATGATGACCTGAACCTGGTCACCGATCATCTGTGCACCGACAACACCGAGTTTCTTGATATCATCAAGTTTTACTAAACTGGTGTCTTTTGGTGTAATACGCAATCTGGTGAGACAGTGCGCGGCATGGGCAATGTTGTCCTTGCCACCAATCAGTTCGACTATTTGGGCAGCCAGTGCCTTAAAGTCTTTTTCAGTTTTTGCCATATGATTTATCCTTTCTTTTTTATTATGTTTATGTAATACCCATGGCGTGATATTTAAACCTTACTGTTTTGTGATGAAACCGAAGTTCATCATGTATTCGAGGTAGTCCAGCAGGAAGAGTTCTTCTTGGATTATTCTTCCCGCATAGTTCATCGTACCGTCGTTGCGGATCGGTTTTCTGACGATGTGGACTTCACCCTTGTAACGGGGAACGTTCCCGTTGACGATCACGACATCGCCGTTTTCGAAGTATTCTTTCTCGCAAGGACGCGGTTCGATCGGAATCGGTTTAAAGTCGAATCTGCCCCATCTGGAACGGATGATAAGATGCGTATATTCGCTGACATTGTGTTTTGTAAATTTGAACAGAAGTTCTTTCTCACTGTCTGACAGGTCTTCTGCCGCTTCGATGGTCAGCGGTATCCGTTCGATGTCCCCGATCGGGATCTGATCCCTGATGCCAGGGAAGTAGAACGGTCTGTCTTCGCCATAGACGTAGATCTGTTTCATCGTCTCGGCAACTTCTTTCAGTTCGTCTTCGGATGCAAAAGCATTTCCGATAATCAGTTCATCACATCCCAGCGCCAGCATGTACCTGACCTGCAGACCGATCGGCATGTCCCGGCAGTCTTCTACCGTCGGCAGTCCATCCGATACAGGCCATGGACCATGCGTACCTTTGACACCCGAAGAAATGAAGATCTGTGTTTTCATTCCCTCGCTCTTGAAGAAGCGGTTTGTCTTATAAACGTCTTCTCTGTCGGCACCGGTATTTCTTAACGGATAGAAGTTGTAAGAACCGATGATCCTGTCCTTGTTTCCGCCCGTCTCGATGATGTGCTTTACGGATTCTACGAGGCTGGCATTGAGCTGTACGCCCAGACCCTGATCATTGTTGACGATCGCAACATCCCGTTCGTCGTTGAACATCAGATCTAGTCTAAGAACATCCAGTCCTATCTCCTTGAAAACGGACAGATCTTCAGGCGTTGCGCCTATCTCCATAAAGAACCTGGCGTTGCAGTCGCCGTACACCTGCATCCCGTATTTATGTGCTACGTCACAGAGATCTCTGAAATACCGGATGATCTCTTCCTTTGATCCTTCCACGGAAAACAGACTGGTAAAGACTCTGGTAAAACCGTAGCCGTTGGCCAGCTTCAGATATTCTTCGATCTCTTGCAGTGTTTCCTGTTCCGGATACAGCGAGACGCCCAACTCTATCATATTGTTCTCCTTATCTGATACTCAGAAAATAAAAACTCTTCAGTCCATCCTAAAAACATAAACGACGTTATGTTTCAAAGGATAAGCCCCGAAGAGTTTCGAGTAACAAACCTTTACTTCTATTTCAATAATAATAAAAATCTGTAAGCGCTGTCAACAGCACCGTTATTCGATCCTGGAGATCAGTCTGTTGATATGGATGATCAGATAGAGAATCTCCTCATTGCTGATGTTTCCGTCATACTGTTCTGCCAGATAGTAACAGATCTTCATGGCACATTCATAGGAATCCGGATAGGTATTTTTGATCTGTTCAAAAAGCTCTTTGTTCTGGCTTTCGATCTGTCTGTTCTCTGAAAGTCTTCTGATCAGATAATCCAGATGAGTAGCGAAACGGCTGTAATTGAAGCTGTTTCTGTCGATTTCGACATGGAACTCATCCTCGATGATCTGCGTGCACTTTTCGGTGATTATGCCGGTATCCAGATTTTTCTTTTCTTTGGTATTGATCCTATCGGCGATAAAGTGCATCGCCAGGGTTCCCGCTTCCATTCTCGGCAGTTTCTCCCCAGTCATCTTTTCGATGATTTTCAGCGATTCCAGAGCGGCCTTCATCTCATCCGGATAGAGCTGATACAGGTCCTGCAGAAGAGGCGGTTCCAGGTAGATGTTTTTGTCTTTTCTTTCGATCGCAAACTGCAGATGGTCAGCCAGCGTAATGGCGGATGAAGAAGGGAAATCCAAAGAGAGTTCATCGGATACGTAGTCGATGATGTAGATGGCGGTATTGATGATGACGGTAGGAATGTTGCGGATGATTCCGTAGTCGGTATCTTTGATGTTGTAGAAAGTCCTGTTGATCGCATTCAAAGGGATCTCTTCACCGGATTTGTAGAAGCCGATTCCCTTGCCAAAAGCGACGACTTCTCTTCCTTTCGAGTCGACACAGTGGGCGATGTTATTGTTGATGTTCTTAATGACTTTCATGATTGGTACTGAATAAAGAACACTCCTGTATTCTCATATTATTTTATAAAAACATTTACCGATGAAGCAATATTCCATATAAAAAACACAGGTTCTATGTGAACCTGTGTTTTGTGTAATGATTCTGTTTTTGCTTATTTCATCAGGGACAGGAACATTTCTTTGATGTCTTCTACCGTTACCGGTCTAGGGTTGCCCGGCGTGCATGCATCTTTCAGAGCGTCTGCGCTTAAGGCATCGACATCTTCCATCGGAACGACATCTTTCAATGACATCGTGATACCGACATCTTCGCCGAGTTTCTTGACGGCAGCTACGGCAGCGGCTCTTGCTTTTTCCAGAGGCATGGTATATGCGCCTTCAACATCGAATGCGGCAGCGATGTCTCTGTACTTCTCACCCGTTACCGGAGCGTTGTATGCCATGACGGTAGGAAGCAGCGTTGCGCAAGCCTTGCCGTGCGGCATATTGTAGTAGGCGGATAAAGTATGAGCCATGGAGTGGTCGACACCAAGTCCTACGTTGGAGAAGCCCATGCCGGCGATGTACTGTGCCAGAGCCATTGCTTCTCTGCCTTCCGGTTCGTTCTTGACGGCGCCTCTCAGGTTCTTGGCAATCATCTGAATGGCTTTGATGTGGAACATGTCAGAAAGTTCCCAGGCACCCCCTGTGATGTAGCCTTCGATCGCATGAGTCAAAGCATCCATGCCGGTAGCGGCAGTTAGTCCTGCAGGCATGGAAGACATCATTTCCGGATCGACAAATGCGACAACAGGAATGTCGTGAACGTCGACACAGACGAATTTTCTCTTCTTCTCAACATCGGTAATGACGTAGTTGATCGTAACTTCAGCAGCGGTTCCTGCAGTCGTAGGAACAGCCAGGATCGGCGTACAAGGATTCTTGGTTGCCGCAACGCCTTCCAGACTTCTGACATCGGCGAATTCCGGGTTGGTGTTGATGATACCGATCGCCTTGGCAGTATCCATGGAAGATCCGCCGCCGATGGCTACGATACAGTCTGCTCCAGCTTCCGCAAAAGCCTTGACACCGGACTGAACGTTTTCAATCGTCGGATTCGGCTGAATGTTGGAATATACGACATAAGGAATGCCTGCTTCGTCGAGAAGATCCGTTACTCTGGCCGTAATGCCAAACTGGATCAATCCAGGGTCGGAAGCGACGAATGCCTTTTTAAAACCACGCGCCTTGATCTCGGTTACGATTTCTTTCACCGCACCTGCGCCGTGATATGAAGTTTCATTTAAGATAAAACGGTTTGCCATAAAGTACCTCCATTGTTTTACTGATACTATCTTAACACATATTTGTTATTTATTTCACAAGATGCTCTTTTCAATTGATTTAGGAATCCGGCTTTTTTCCGGGAATTATAGAATAGAGGAATAGAATATGAAAAAAAGAAAGAACATCCATAAGAGCAATACTAACGACAGTAATACGAATGTTCATCAGTCATTGCTATTTGATAGCAAAAATGCTATCATAATGAAGCAGGATAACAAAAGCCGTTTTGAAGTAGAGTTCTATGAAAAATCAGATGGAACATCTGAAATATGGAATTATCTGGAAGAATTAAGAATCAGATCCCCTTTCAGTAAAGATGCAAGGATCCGTTTGAATCAGATATCTCTGTATATAGAACTGCTTCAACAGAAAGGAACAAGACTTCCGGCCAATACCACCAAACACCTTGAAGATGATATCTGGGAATTAAGGCCAGGAAACAGTAGAATCCTGTATTTCTTTTATATAGACAACAGATTTGTGCTGCTTCATTGTTTTCGAAAGAAAACGAGAAAGACACCGAAAAGAGAACTGGAAAAAGCCAGAACTGAAATGAACGATTATCTGGCTAGACATAAGGAGACAGAAAATGAGAACATGGAACGATTATAAAAAACACGTTAAGGATATTGATAATGCCAGCAGAGAAGAGATGGAAAATATTGAAAACATGGCTTCTATTATCGGAACAATCATTGATCATAGAAATGCATTGGGCATTTCTCAAAGGGAACTGGCTTCTATGTGCGGTATGCCTCAGTCTTCCATAGCAAGGATCGAATCTTATAAAACCACTCCCAGTCTGGATACGCTGTTAAGGATCATGAGGCCGTTAGGACTGATGCTGCATGTATCGGAGATTGAATAAACAAGGAGATTGTTATGGGTTACAATGAAACTATGAAAATGAACTATATTAAATTCGGCAACGGTCCTAGGACCATGCTTATTCTGCCTGGCTTATCTGTCAGACCGGTTTGTCCTTTGGCTGATAGCATCGTTGTAGCCTACGATGTTTTTTCTAAGGATTTTACCGTCTATCTGTTCGATAGAAGGGAAGATATCCCGGAAAACTATTCCCTGGAGCAGATGGCCGACGATACCGTCACAAAGATCAAAGAACTTGATTTGAAGGACATCTATCTTTACGGTGTTTCTCAGGGCGGAATGATTGCACAGATCATCACTCTGAAATACCCTGAACTGGTAAAGAAACTCGCATTGGCATCGACCTGTTCTTATGTTGAAGATGGAACGGTAAATAAATGGGCAGAAGCTTCCGGAAAACACGATCTGGAAGGGCTGCTGAAGAGTTTTGTAACAAAGGTATACGGAGATGCCTATTACGAACAGTACAAGGATGTCATCTATGCCGCATATGGGGATCTTACCGAAGAAGAGATGGATTACTTTGCGATACTGGCATCTGCCGTCAATGGCTTCGATATCCGCAAAGAAGCAGACAAGATCACCGTTCCGGTATTCGTGACCGGTTCAAAAGACGACAACGTCATCCCGATCGCATTGATGGAAGAAAGCGCCGGACTGCTCAAGGCTGAATCCTACTTCTTTGAAGGCTACTCCCATGCGGTCTACGATGAAGCCGAAGAACTCAAAACAAGAGTCTTTGACTTCTTTATGAAATAATATGTCGGAAAAAGTAGAGATCAAGGAAATAGGCAGACTGGAGGATGACATCTGGCCGAAAGAAGGCTACGACCACATCCGCTATACTGCCAGAGCACTGGCTGAAAATGAAAAAGGAAAGTTCGGTTTCCTGCATATCGTAGGAGAAGATCTTTTTGGTATGCGTGATCATCTGGAGACCTGCGGCGGCGGTATCGAGCAGGGCGAGTATGCCGATCAGGCGCTGCAAAGAGAAGTTCTGGAAGAGCTGGGTTACCGCGTCGAAAGCTATGAACTTCTGGGAGCCATCCTCGATACCTATAATCTGATCAAAAGGATCACCTGTTCCATCTTCTTCCACTGCAGAGTCGATACCACAAAACCGGAAGGAACAGATAGGACGGAAGAGGAACAGATCCTGGTTAAGGAAGTGGAATGGATGGATCCTGAAGAGGCTCTGAAAAGACTGGAAAACGATGTGCGCTGCGACATCGGAAAGCTGGTTCAGCAGCGTGATGCCATGGCATTAAGATATTATCTGGAACACAAGGAGAAAGAAAATGAAAGACTACAGTCAGATGAGTGACCACGAACTGCTGATGGAACTGGTCAAGGAAAAACGCAGGAACGACAAGCTCCGTTACATCCGCTACGGTTTCTCTGCTTTGGTCCTGCTGGCGGTCGTGATCGTTGCCGCCATCTATGTACCGAAGATCGTCGCTGTCATACGCCGATACAATCAGTTCATGGATCAGATGGAAGGACTTAACGACAAAGTCAGCAGTTTTGTGAACGAAGGAACAGTAAATCTGCTGGATTCTGTTAAGGAAATAATGGAAAAGGTACAGAGCCTTTTCGGAAAATTTGGATTCTAACAGATGCGTCTTTGTTGAGGCATACAGGCAAAAAGACTAGAATGAAGTAGAGAAGAAAGGAGAGAGAATATGAATGTTAAGACTAGAAAACTGGTATATGCGGCAATGTTTGCGGTAATCAACTACGTTGCCTTCACCTATGGCAAGATCACGATCCCGGTAACCGCCGGAACATCTACAGCCATCCATATTGCCAACGCGGTAGTGGTTCTGTCTTCCTGGTTTTTAGGACCTTTATACGGCGGTATTGCCGGAGCGATCGGACTCTCGATTGCCGATGTCCTGGATCCAAGATACATCACCTCTGCTCCTAAGACCTTCCTGCTGAAGTTTCTGATCGGTTTCATATCCGGAACCGTCGCAAAACAGTTCCATCTCACGGAAAAGACCGACCGCAAGGAGATCATTGGCGCAGCTACCGTTTCCGCCATTGCCGGACTTGGTTTCAACGTACTGGCTGATCCTATCGTCGGATACTTCTACAGAAACTATATATTGGGTATTCCGCAGGAAGCGGCTAAGATCATCGCAACATGGGTCGCAGGTACGACAGCCATCAACGCAGTTGCCTGCGTATTCGTATCGGTAATTCTGTATCTTGCTTTGTACAAGAGTTTCCTGCCGAAGGTCCCGAGGGAATAAGGAGAACACATGAAAGCAGTAGTCATAGACGGACAAGGCGGCAGACTGGGGCAGATGACCGTAGAAGCCATCTGTAAGGAAGAACTTCCTTTAGACCTGTATGCGATCGGAACCAACAGCATCGCTACCAGTGCCATGCTGAAAGCGGGAGCATCCCAGGGCGCGACAGGAGAGAATCCGGTCATCGTAGCCTGTAAGGATGCGGATGTGATCATCGGACCTATCGCCATCGTTTCTGCCGATTCCCTTTTAGGAGAGATCACCCCGGCCATGGCTGTAGCCATCGGTCAAAGCAAGGCCATCAAGCTTCTGCTTCCGGTCAGTCATTGCGACAATCAGGTGGTTGGCGTAAAGAATCTGACCATGGGTGAAATGGTAAAAGAAACAATATCAGAATTAAAGAAACTATTATAAAAGGCATCGTTAGATGCCTTTTTAATTGATAAAAGAAAAGCGTCCCTGACGGGCGCTTTCTTTATTCGATATTTACAGTCTGTTTTGTTTCGATGGATTTCTGTTCCTTGGATGGCATGACGATGTTCAGAATGCCGTTGTCGAATTTGGCTTTCACATCTTCTGCCTTGATATTCTCGCCTACATAGAAGCTTCTTGAGCAGGAACCGAATCTTCTTTCGGATCTGATCAGATTGCCTTTGGCATCCTTCTCTTCATTACTGACGTTATGACTTGCCTTGACATTCAGATAACCGTCCATGATCTCCATCGTTACATCTTCCTTGTTGTAGCCAGGAAGTTCAATGTCCAGGTTGTAATAGCCGTCTTTCTCATATACATCAGTTCTCATCACATTGCTGGTATATACTGCTTCTTTCGGGAAGAAATCATCAAACATCTCATCAAACACATTGTAGTTTCTAGGATAATACTTCATTTTCACTTACCTCCTGTTTAGGGATCTTTTTCACCCTACACCTATATCATAGCATATTGTTTAGCACTGTCAAGTATAAAGTGCTAACAATCGTGATAAAAGAGTGCTAAACATTCTTGTGCTATGATGGAATCATAACGAAGGATAGGATATGAACACAGAATACAAATCAACAGGACAGGAAGGAATCCTGCTGGACAGCTTCCTGGACAGCTACCATGACTGGACAATAAACGGAAAAGGTCTGCAGTATGCTTCACACGAACTGCGCTACTGTCTGAATCAACGCAAAAAACGGCTGGAAAACAGAGGCATAGAAATGGAGGAATCCTTTGAACACGTCAAGGATGAAATAAGAGGATGTCTGCAAAAGGATGATGATCCGTATCTGGCCAAGGTCATATACCGGGAAACAAACCAGCTGCTGACGTACAAGAAGAATCATAAAACAGTCAGAAGCTACAAAACGCCTGTAACTTTCTATGGAACTCTATTGGATAAGGAAGGTTATGAAGATAACGGATGTACCTGTCCGAACTGCGGCCATGTCAGTCTGATCTCGCAGCTTTCTGAAGGATGCCCGTACTGCGGAACCGTGTTTGAAACGGATGAATCCTATCCGTGCTTTACCTCTTTCTTTACCGTTCCGGGCATCGTGGAACGAGCTACTCTGATGGACAAGATCAAGAAGAGAATGATCATCGTCGGATCGATTGCCGCCGTGCTGGGATTCCTGCTGGTCATGTTTGGCGAGAGCGATTACGTCATCTGGTTCAAGATTCTGGAAGGACTTTTCTTTGCCGGATTCTTCGCTTTCTTCGGAGCTTTCTTTACCTATATGGCCCACAGCATCGTTCTTCTGATTAAAGTCTTCTTTGAAGCGGGCCGGGCATTGCCTCTAATGAAGGGCATCAGAACCAAGAAAAAGATGGAAGGCAGGATGCAGAAATACGATCCTGATTTCTCGTTTGAATACTTTGAAGGAAGGGTGATCTCCCTGTTTAGAACGATTGCCTATTCGCAGGATCGCGATGAGTTAAGCATCTACGCATCCAACCAGGATCTTTCCTTTCTTGACGATCTGATCGACATTCAGTACCGCGGCTCCCTGCAGCTGTTGCATCTTGATGAAACAGACGGACGCATTCATGTCGATGTGAAAGCCTTCATGACGGTTGTCTGCGATGATGGCCGTTTCAGTAAAAAAGACGTCAACTACATCTTGTCTTTGGAGAAAGATGTAAACGAGAAAACGAAGCTCAGTTTTACCCCGATCAGAATACAGTGTCCGAACTGTTCCGGCAGCTTCGATGCCCTGCATCTGAAGAAATGTCCGCACTGCGGCAGCGACTATGATCTGGCCCATGACGACTGGATAATTACCGACATCAGAAAAAGATAAAAATCATTTGAAACAACATCCGGAAAAGATTTGTTATAATCGTAATTGGTATGTTGAAGAAAAATCTGGCAAACATTATCACGATCACCAGAATCGTCGCTACGGCAGCCTTTCTTTTTCTGAAAGTACTGACGAGACCTTTTTATCTGGTTTATGTATGGTGCGGCCTTTCCGATGTTCTGGATGGCTTTGTTGCCAGAAGTCTGAAAATAACGAGCTCTTTCGGTTCCAAGCTGGATACCGTATCCGACCTGTTTTTCTATAGCGCCATGCTGTACAAGATCTGGCCTTATCTGCACAACAACAATCCAGCATACATACCGGTTCTGATCAACGTGATCATCTTCTACAGGATCATCCTATACATCGCAGGAGGATTCATAAAGAAGACCCTTGTCAGCAGACACACCTACATCAACAAGGCAACGGGACTGATCATGTTCTTCCTGCCGTTTCTGGTCGAAAGTCCTTATCTGACGCCGTACTGCCTGTTCAATCTGGCACTGGGTTATGCCGCTTCCATCAATGAATCAGTATACATATTCAGGAAAGAGAAAAAGAATGAAGATAGCGATCATTGATTTCAGAAGCCATTTCACCAACAGGATCGGCGAAGCGCTGGAAAGAGCCGGAGCGGAATATGAGTATTTTCCGTTTGATACGAAAAGCGATATGATCAAAAACTATGACGGGATGATCTTTACCGGCAGCTACGATACAGTCTACGACAGTGGAAAACAGGCGGATAGAAGCCTTTTTGAATGCGGCATGCCTATCCTGGGGATCTGCTATGGTCATCAGCTGGTACACTATGCACTGGGTGGAGAAGTGGTCAGATCAAAGACCCCGGAAGATGAACCGGTCAGAATCGAAACCGCTCCATCGCCTCTGTTTGAAGGGCTTCCTGCATCGCAGGTCGTCAGCATGCATCACAACGATGAAGTCGTAAGACTGGCGGAAGGATTCGAGAAGATTGCCGAAAGTGAAAGATGCTTCTATGCGGCTTCTCAGAACATCGAAAAAAAGATCTATACCGTACAGTTCCACCCTGAGGATACCGGGAATGAATACGGGGATGAAATCTTCCGGAATTATCTAAGAATTATTGAAAAAACTAAAACAGCCTGAGGGCTGTTTTTTTATTCTGTTCGCAAGGCAACGACCGGATCCTGTCTGGAGGCCTTCTTGGATGGAATGAATCCTGCAAAGATCGTCAACAATACGGCAATGACGATTAGAACGATCGCTGCGGGCAGTTCAAGAACGGCATTGATTTTGTCGATGTCCGTAAGAGAATGAATGATTTTGTTGATCGGTATGATCAGCAACCATGAAACGCCGACACCGATCACTCCCGACAACAGGCCGATGATGAAGGTCTCGGCCGTGAAGATCGAAGAGATATTGTGCTTGGAAGCGCCGATTGCCCTCAGGATACCGATCTCCTTGGTTCTTTCCATAACCGAGATTAAAGTGATGACGGCAATCATGATCGAAGACACGACTAGCGAGATTGAGACAAAGGCGATCAGAACATAGGTCACGGCATTGATGATCGTCTGTACCGAAGACATAAGGATACCGGTGAAATCGGTGTATTTGATTTTGTGGTCGTCATCGACCGCGTTGTCGTTGTATTCTTTGAGCAGGGACAGGAAGTGTTCCTTGGCATCAAAATCCCTGAAGTATAAAGAGATCGTTGTCGGATCATCGAGATCCTGATAACCGAGATTGATGAGGTTGTTGGAATAGGAAGCGGAAGAGCTGGTCATCATCGAAGACATGAGTCTTGACAGTTCTTCTTCATCCAGGTTGAAACGGAAAGCTTTCGCAAAAGCGTCTGTATCAACCGTCATGAGATCTCCGTTGAAGAGATCGCTCAAAGAAGAAAACGATTCCGTCATCGGTTTAAGCATTTCGGCCGTAGCCAGTCCGATCTGACCTGCGATCATCGCAACCACATAATCGTTCATGATCCGGTTGACGATGGCGGAAGTATTACTTAAGGCGCTTTCGTCGGAAATGGCGGCCGCAATCAGCAGACCTCTGCCAATCGAAGCGGTACCGTAGCGGATATTGTCAGGATCCGAATCATCATAAAGAATCGAAGCGTCTTCCGGATTGAACCCCGGTGCGGATCTCAAGGCATTGAAGTAGACATCATACATCTTTGTGACATCGTCAGCCAGACCGGCATAGTCCTCATCGGTCAGCATCATCCTCAGCATGCCTGCGATCTCCGGCGGTACACTCATGCCATCCGGAAGATTGTTGAGAATGTTGTTGAGAGCCGTCTTGTAGTTTTCTCCGGTAATGCCCTGTCTGATCAGCTCAAGCTTATCATCCTGCAGCAGCAGATACTTGACCGTACTGTCATCTACGGTTTCTTCCCTGATCACTTCCGGCAAGGCTTCATAAGCGGTGATCGAATTGTTAAGAATCGATGAATTGAGCAGGGTGAACAGCGAGATCAGAGTTGTCCGGTCCGGACCATTGACGATCGCCTGGGCAGCCGTATTGGCGGAGTTCATGACGATGGCCTGCATCTGTTCCTCCGACAGCATGTCGAAGGTAAAGTCGTCAGGGTTCACGTTGATCTTAAAGGCGTTCTTCAGCATGTCTTCATCAATGCTGATCAT
Organism: uncultured Solobacterium sp.; assembly: GCA_964529805.1. GTDB lineage: Bacteria > Bacillota_I > Bacilli_A > Erysipelotrichales > Erysipelotrichaceae > Colivicinus. The sequence continues at coordinate 154,654 of CAZGZT010000001.1, forward strand.
GTCGTTGAAATCAAGATCCTGCTTTTTGTTTTCTTCATCAAAACTGTTGCCGGAAAAGACGTCGATATCCCTGTCGGCAAGCTGTCTGGCTACGATCTTTGATGAAGAAGCCTTATCGATGACGTGTTCAATCAGTTCGTGACAGTAAAGCACGCCGGCCATCGAAGAATTATCGCCCGTCACGTAGGCAACACCGGTGATCTTGAGCGTCTCGGAGCTGTCAAAAATCCTGTTCATGTAGATCCGGTTATCCGACATGTCTTCATAGGTACCGTACTTTTCGTTGTATCTGTAGAGATCCGAGACGTCGACGAGTTTCAGCTCCACATTCAGCAGATCGTCGTATGTCAGGGTCATCGGTTCGTTCTTAATCTTGGATTCATTGCCGGACATGACGTCAGAGATCAGGGTCTTAAGTTCAGAATTGTCTCTTAAACCCAGGGAATAGACCATCAGGTCGGCGATCCTGCCCTTGTCCGGGAGTACAAGAAGAACCTCATCGTAACTATCCGGCCATTCCCCCTTGAGCAGTTCGCAGTTGTCCGGCAGCGTGTCAAAATCATATTCCGAGAAAACACCCATTGCAGAGGATGAGGAGATTGAAGTCAGTAAAGAAGCCGCCGAATCGGAATAGATTGAAGACATGAGCGTATTCGGATTGAGCTGAACGATGGCGCCGGTCACATCTTTGGTATAGATGCGCGGAGCAACCGAATAGGTATAGCCGATATGGGTTAGATCATCGCCATAGAGATCCTTACTGTTTTCCAGCCAGTGCTTGAACGATTTAAGATCGTTGGATCCGATGGAATTCATCATCGATGTGATCATCATCTGTTCCCTGACAAGACCGTCCTCGATATCGCCGCCGGCTTCGATCCGTGAAGAAATCAACGCACCAAACACATTAGAAGTTTCCGACTGAATCGTAAGCGGATAGGAAGACATCGTATCTTCCTGAATGTCATTGATGTAGTTCTGGAAACCGGTGGAAAGGGCGAGGATCAGAGCAATGCCGATGATGCCGATGGAGCCCGCAAATGCCGTCAGAATGGTTCTTCCTTTCTTAGTAAGAAGATTGTTAAACGACAGAGAAAGAGCCGTCAGATAAGACATATGGGCCTTACGGGAAGGTCTGCTTCGTTTCTGAACGATTCTCTTTGGATCCTCGCAGGGATCACTGTCGGAAACGATCTGTCCGTCTTTCAGGTTGATGATACGGCTGGCATATCTCTGTGCCAGTTCCGGGTTGTGGGTAACCATGACGACCAGCCGGTCCTTGGCAACTTCCTTCAGCAGTTCCATGACCTGTAAAGATGTCTTGGAGTCCAACGCTCCTGTCGGTTCATCCGCCAGCAGGATGTCCGGATCGTTGACCAGAGCTCTGGCGATCGCCACTCTCTGCATCTGTCCTCCGGAGAGCTGATTCGGTCTTTTGTGGGCCTGATCCTTAAGACCTACCTCATCTAAGGCGATAAGAGCTCTTTCTCTTCTTTCTTTTCTGCCGATACCCGCAATAGTTAAAGCCAGTTCGACATTCGAAAGAATGGTCTGATGGGGAATGAGGTTATAGCTCTGGAAGACAAATCCTACAGCATGGTTTCTGTAGGTGTCCCAGTCTCTGTCCTTGTAGTCTTTCGTAGAAATGCCGTTGATGATCAGATCGCCTTCATCGTAACGGTCCAGTCCGCCGATGATGTTCAGGAGTGTAGTTTTGCCTGAACCTGAAGGTCCCAGCACGGCAACGAATTCCGAGTCTCTCAGATTAAAAGAGACATGGTCCAGCGCTGTCTGAATGAGGGAACCGGTCTGATATGTTTTAGAAATGTTTCTGATCTGTAGCACAAGCAGATTTTATCACAATTATCACTTCTCTTACAGACACGATGCCTATCTTGGCAGTGAATTATCACTAAAAATCAGAACAGTGACAAGATACACATTTAACAAATCCAAAAAGGCTTGCTAAAATTGAAAAGAAAGCAAGAATTGAAAGGAATATGCATATGAAGAAGATATTTGAATTATTGCTAATCATGCTGCTGGCTGTTTCCGTTACGGCATGCGGCGGTTCTAAAGAAGAACCTGTCGATGACCAGCCTGCGGAAGAAACCGCTAATGATGAACCGGCTAATGAAGAATTAAGCGATGAAGAACTGATTAAAGCTTTAAAGAACCGGCTGGCCGGTGAGTGGCATTATCCGGGAATCGATGATGAACGTCTGATTTTTAATGAGGACGGAACCGGAACCCATGACGGCATATACGGCAAGCAGGAATTCGCTTATGTCATTTCTGTTGAACATCTGGAGTATGCCAACAACGGATCTTATTTGGAGTACTACCTGAACATGAAATACGATACAGGAGAAGAGGAAGACATCATTTTCTTCTTTAATGAGGAAAGGGAAACGATGGGATTCCATGACAGCGATAACGGCGGTTATAACGGCGTCATCGGTTTTGAAGAGTGGATCAAGAAATAACGATCAAATAACACGTAACATACAAAGGAGAACCGGAACAAGGTTCTCCTTTCTTTTACGCTTCATAAATAATGTTTTATAATTGATACAGTATGAAAAAGAAATACGCAAGCGTCGGTCTGAACTATGATCTGATCGCAGACAGATATCCCGATATCAACGAATACGAAGAAATCGTCAACGCCTATCTGGCGGATGAGTTTTTCTTAGAGCTTGAAGACATGCTGGATCAGGAAGATTATGCGATGGCCAAGGATGCGGTAAAAGGTCTGTATATCCTGGCATCCGATCTTTTTCTTTATCCGTTGTATGAAACACTGCTGGAGATCTACGAAGATCTGGAATACGAAATGTACGGCGAAATCATGAGCCATTACAGAGACATGAAAGAGACGTACTACAGAGTCAGAGGTATCTTTAATGCGTGACTGTGTCGTCGTCGGTGCAGGACATGCGGGCGTTGAAGCCGCGATGTCTCTAGCCCATGCCGGAAAAGATACCGTTCTGGTTACGATCAAACTGAACCATATCGCCAAGATGCCATGCAATCCATCCATCGGCGGACCTGCCAAGGGTGTTGTCGTTCGTGAAATCGATGCTTTAGGCGGTGTGATGCCGAAGATTGCCGATAAGACAGCGCTGCAGTTCAAGATGCTCAACACCACCAAAGGTCCGGGTGTCTGGAACATGCGTGTGCAGTCCGACAAACTGGAATATTCCAGGACCATGGCCGATCTGTGCCTGCATACGGAGAATCTGACAGTCATCGAAGATATCGTTGAGGAAGTTATCTGTGAAGAGAACGCTTTTAAGGCGGTCAGACTACAGAAGAACGGCATCATTGAAGCCAGAGCCTGTATCCTGACGACAGGAACATACATGGACTCTACGGTCATGATTTCGTCTGACACCAGATCGGAAGGACCGGATGGAGACAGAACGACAAAAGACTTAAGCGAATCATTGAGAAAACTGGGAATCAGACTGTTTCGACTGAAGACCGGAACACCGCAGAGAGTCCTCACTTCATCCATCGATTTCTCCAAAACCAAATACGAACCGGGAGCGGACGAATTCTTACACTTCTCTGAAGAAACAAAGAAAGAAGATGTCCTTCCGGTAGAGAAACAGGTTCCGTGCTATCTGACCTATACCACACCAGAAACACTTGAAATCATCAAGGAAAACCTGAGCAAGTCCTCGATGTATTCCGGCGTGGTAAAAGGTGTAGGGCCGCGTTACTGTCCTTCCATTGAAGACAAAGTCGTCAGATTTGCCGACAAGCCAAGACACCAGCTCTTTCTGGAACCGGAATCATTATCTTTGGATACCACCTACATCCAGGGTTTCTCCACCTCCATGCCTAGAGACGTGCAGGAGAAGATGGTCCATTCCCTGATCGGACTGGAGAACGCCAAGATCATCAAGTACGCCTATGCGATCGAATACGATGCGGTAGACCCTCTACAGGTCAAACCGAATCTGGAACTCAAGAACATCAGTAATCTTTTTATATCCGGTCAGATCCTTGGAACTTCCGGTTATGAAGAAGCGGCCGGTCTGGGCATCATGGCAGGTATTAATGCCAGAAGAAAACTGGATCACGAAGAACCGTTCATTCTGAAAAGAGATGAATCCTACATCGGTGTCATGATCGATGATCTGGTAACCAAAGGAACGAACGAACCTTACAGACTCCTGACATCCAGAGCGGAATACAGACTCCTGTTAAGACACGACAACGCCGATCAGAGGCTGATCAAATACGGTTATGAGAATAAACTCATCAGTGAAGAGAGATATCAGAAGTATCTGCACAAGATGGAAGAGATTTCCAGAATGAAAGAAGGACTCAAGGACATGACTGTTGATAAAGACAGCGGTGTCAACGAATATCTGGAAAGCCTTGGTTATGAGAATACCCATCAGTCCTTCAATGCCTATGAACTGCTGAAGAGACCGGGCGTTGAACTGTGCAGGATCCTGGATCTGATGAAAGAAGAATACGATCCTGAGATTGCCAGACAGGTCGAAATAGAAATCAAGTACGAGGGATATATTCTGAAAGCCAGAAAAGAGGCAGACAGGATGCGGAAGATGGACAACATCTCCCTGCCTGAAGACATCGATTATCTGAATGTGGATAATCTCGCCCTGGAAGCGAGACAGAAATTGGACAAGATCCGTCCGGCATCACTTGGTCAGGCATCCAGAATATCCGGAATCAACCCAAGCGACATACAGGTTCTGGCGATCTACCTGAAACAAAGACAGAAAGAAAGATCGGAATGATCTTTCTTTTATATAATCTTTCCGATTTTTTTCTATTAATTGATATACTAATACTGACAAAGGAGAACAATATGAAATATGAAATCATCGGGGGATCATTCCCTGCAGTTAACGTTACTTTAGAAAGAGGAGAAACGGTATTCACACAGTCCGGAGCTATGGCCTGGTCTGATACAAACGTTTCTATGGAAACCAATGCCCAGGGCGGTTTTTTAAAGTCTCTAGGCAGAGCGCTTTCCGGCGCCAGTCTGATGTTTGTCAGACACACGGCAACGGCAGACAGTGCAGATATCACTTTCTCTGCGAGCTTCCCGGGCGAGATAAGAGAGTTTTATGTTGATGCGAATCATGAATTCATCGCACAGAAATCGGCTTTCCTGGTAGCGGAAGAAGGCGTAGAAGTAGACGCTACCATGTCCAAGTCTTTCTGGGCAGGTTTGGCAGGAGGCGAAGGCTTTATTTTACAGCGCTTTCACGGCGAAGGTTCTGTACTGGTAGAAATCGACGGTTCCGTCGTTGAACTGGATCTGGAACCTGGTCAGCAGATCAAGGTCGATACCGGACATGTAGCACTGTTTGAAGCAAGCGTTCAGTACGATGTAGAATCCGTAAAGGGATTCAAGAATATTTTCTTTGGCGGACAGGGTCTCTTCCTGACGACGCTAACCGGTCCGGGCAAGGTATATCTGCAGACGCTGACGGCACAGGACATGGCACAGAAGCTGATTCCGTTCATTCCGACAAACAACGTATCCACAAACGACAAGTAATCCATGATCAGGCTGTTTGCCGGCGATGTGGACGGCACGCTTTTAAACAACGATTCAAGGCTGGATAAGGAAACCATTGAGGCCATAAAGACCTTTCAGAAACAGGGAGGAATCTTTATGATTGCCACAGGAAGAAATTCCTGGGAACTCAGCGATGTCACGGATCACATTCCTGATACGGTATGCAACTGCGTGAACGGAGCGCTGCTTTGTGACAGCAACGGAAGGGAAATCATCTCTCATCCGGTAGAGGAAAGGGACGTCAGAAATTTTGAAAGACTGGCGAAAGAAAAACAGTATACCGTTCTCTATCATGGCGAAAATCGAAGATTCAGCAATCTTTCTGAAGAGGAATTAAGAAAGAAAGCCGTTGATTATCTGATCTGGACAGAACACTTCTCCGTAAGCAGGGCAAACAGCTATTTTGATTATATTTTTAATGATGACGGCAGAACGGTCTACTCTGCCGATCTGGATCAGATTCTTTCAACCCGTATTCTGAAGCTGGAGGTTCTGTTTATTTCGCAGCAGCAGTTTCAGACAGAAAGACTGATCTTCCGGAAAGAGTTTCCGGACTCAAGCCTTGCCTGCAGTACTTTTTTCAACAATGTCGAGATTACGGCTCCGGCAGCGGAGAAGGGAAAACTGATCAAAGAATATTGCAGGAACATGGGCATCGAAGAAGATGAAGTAGCGGTAATCGGCGATTCCGGCAACGATATCAGCATGCTTAGAAGCTTCAGAAATTCCTATGCAATGGGGAATGCGCCATGGGACGTAAAGCATGCGGCAGCTTATGTGACGGATGACAATCAGCATCACGGAGCGGCAAAAGTCTTAAAAGAGATATGCAGAAGAAACAGGGAAGAAGCTTTAGAACAAATCTGATACCGCTTCTGATGAGAAAATCATTGAAATATCCGGAGTTTTAATAAAAACCTTCTTCTGTAATGGAAGAAGGTTTTTATATGCTTTGTCTGTTAAGCAGTTCGTTTTCTTTTTTCCACTTGTAGTATTCGGCTTTCAATGGCGTATATCCCAGCTTCTTCAGCGTCTCGTAACGTATCACATAATTACCCTTGTAGTGTCTGCCGGAATACAGATACCTTAAGTATTCCAGTATGTATCGATCAATCTCTTCCAGACCCTTGTCGGAAGTAATAACAGGGAAATAGAAACGGATCCAGGTGAAATCGTTGTGGCCGGTCAGGTCGTAGAACTTCTGGTCGAAACTGCGGATCATGGTTCTGGCTGTCTTTTCGTAAGATAGCTGTTTTCTTTTCTTTTCCCGGCAGAGTTTCATGGCTTTGCGTCTGATCTTGCCTTTCATCTTTTCGATCGTGATATCGGATAGATCGATCTCTCCATTACGGTAGGTAAAGCCCAGGAAATCCCACGCTTCTCCGGGATGACTTAGATGATATTTCTCCTCGTTCAATGCGAGTTTCTTTCTGATGAAGAAATCCTGCAGGAATGATTCATTCTCTCTCAGCTGTTCCTTGTTTTCAAAGAAGATGATCATGTCGTCGGAATAACGAAAATAAGGAATGCCTTTTTCTTCAAAGTATCCGTCAAGATCCAGGAGATAGACATTCGCAAAGAAGCTGGCCAGAGGCACACCGGCCATGGCTCCCCGCTTCTCTTCGATCAGCTCGCCGTTACATATACATCTATCCTGAATCAGGATGTCCTTCAGGAATCCGTAAAGAGTAGGATCATCATCAATAATATCTTTCAGCATTTCCAGCAGCTGTCCGACATCGATGGAATTGAAGTAATCGTGGATATCCAGTTTCAGCACATATCTGCTGTTTAAATCTGGGATCTTCCTGATTCTGTCGAATGCTGTCTTGGCTGTCATGTTTCTGCGGAAAGAGTAGCAGTTACCGGATATCTTATCGTCATAGCGATACAGCAGATAAGCCAGCAGCTTCAGCACCCAGGTTTCATCCTCGCTGTAGGAGTAGACGATTCTCTTCTTTGAAGAACCCAGCTTCGTGATCTGTTTCCTAACCGGATAAGAAAAAGAAAGATCCCCAGTGATCCTGAGATATCTTTCTTCCTGAATAAATGTTTCCAGCTGCTTCAGTTCTTTTTTGTTTAACTGATTCCTGTCAGTCTTGTATCTTTGAAACCGCAGCCAGACGTCTTTCGATGAGAGTTGATCTAAAAGTGTTTCCATCATGAAAAAAGAAAGAGAAACAGCTTTGAAGTAAGCTGTGCTTACGATACCGGCATGTACGTGATCCGACTGCCTGCAAAGTCATCTAAGGGATCGCGCTGAAACCGCCGCAGGCGCACAAGTGCATTTCTCTTTCTGTTTATTCCGCAGACTACAGATACTTGTGCAGTCTGTTGGAAATGTATTCCGGGGTATTCGGATAGTGTTCGATGAAGTTGATGAACGGATAGCCTCTCTTTTCGGCCTCTTCTCTGCTCCAGCGGTATTCCCTGTGAGCGGTCGTGGTCTTGCCGATCAGCATCATGATCAACTTCGGTTTGTCTCCCTCATAAACAACGATGGAATAATCCATGAAACGGCCCTGTCCGCCGATTGTAGTCGGAGAGACGTTTTCTTTTACGGTATAGTTAGGGAATTCGTTCTTCAGAACCTCCAGGATCCTTTCTCTGGATGTCGTTCCGTCCTCTACCGGCTCGAAGTATTCCTCCTTGTATTCCATCTCTTCTTTATTGGTACTTCCAATTTCTTTCTGGAATGCTTCAGCCAGATTCTTCAGATCTCCGGCGTGTTCTTCCAGCGTGCCTTTCAGGGAATTCAGCAGTTCGGCTGCCTTTTCCTTGTTTTCATCGCTGGCTACTTCCTTTAGAATATCTGCACCTTCTTTTAAGAGTTCATCTAAGAGTCCCATGATTCTCCTCCTTGTTACAATATGATTAATTCAGTATTTCTGATAATTCCATTATACAAAGAAAAAGAGAGAAAAGAACGATGTTGTTTTCTCTTAGAAGAAGCTAATCTATGATAAAATAAAAACGGGTATAAGCGATTACTATACCAAAGGAAAGGACCATCGTGCATGATGGCCCTTTTGTATGGCTGCGGGTATAAGCGATAGTTTCTTAGCTGTTAACTAAGAAGAATCAGGATAATAGCAACGATCTGTAATACGGCTGCGATCAGCCGCATGATGATGGATCGATCCATAAGTCCCTTCTTTTTCGACCCGCAAGCCAAGAAGACAAAACATAGATTTTATCCTCCATAACATTATTCCCGGAAAAACAAAGGATTCCTAAACGAATTGTAAAAAACATAAAAATACATGAAAAAGGATTTTTTTCCAATGCCATTTACCTTATGATGGCAATATAATTTAGTTGATAAACCAAGGAGAATCATCAATATGAAAGTTTTGACTTTTGGCGAAATAATGCTCAGACTGTGTGCACCGTATCATGAGAGACTTTTCCAGTCAAACATGATCGAAGCAACATTCGGCGGAGGCGAAGCCAATGTTGCGGTATCTCTGGCGAACTACGGAATGGATGTGCAGTACTTTACGGTACTTCCGGATAATCCGATCGGCGAGGAATGCATCAGAAGACTGCGCGGCTTCGGCATCGATACGCACAAGATCATCAAAGGAAAGGGGAGAATGGGTATCTACTTCCTGGAACCGGGTGCCAACCAGCTTCCTAGCAAGACCATCTATGACCGGGCCGGATCGGCGGTTGCGATCGCTGAACCTGACAGCATCGACTGGGATGAAGTATTTGAAGGTGTTGACTGGTTCCATATTACCGGCATTACTCCGGCGATCTCCGAAACAGCCATGGAACTCTCGCTGGCGTCAGTCAAGAAAGCCAAAGAAAAGGGTATTACCGTTTCCTGCGACCTGAACTATCGTAAGAATCTTTGGAAGTACGGAAAGAAGGCATCGGAAGTAATGCGTGAACTAGTGCAGTACGTCGATGTCGCCATCGCCAACGAGGAAGACGTGCAAAAGGCTCTCGAAATCAGCATCGATGTGGATGTGGAATCCGGAAAACTTGATGAAAACAAATACAAAGAACTGGGAGACAAGGCCCTGGCAACCTATCCTGATCTCAAGATGATCGCCATTACCTTAAGAGAATCCCACAGCGCCGATTACAACGGCTGGTCAGCCTGCCTGAATGACAGGAATCAGTTCTATGTTTCTAAGAAATACGAGATCAGGGACATCATCGACAGAGTCGGCGGAGGAGATGCGTTTGCCGGAGGACTGATCTATGGTCTGAACAGCTACGAATCAAGACAGGATGCCCTGGAATTCGCCGTAGCGGCAAGCTGTCTGAAACACTCCGTAATCGGTGATTTCAACCGTGTCAGCAAAGCCGATGTTGAGAAGCTGATGACGGGAGACGGAAGCGGAAGAGTACAGAGGTAGAATATGGATTATACGTTATCTAGAGAAGATCTGATCATGCTCACGGCGCAATGGAAAGGCGAAAGGTTTGAAGACGGCAGACCGAAGGTTCCTGATACAACGCTGGAGCGGATCAGAAAATGCAAGACGGAAGAAGCCTGGAAACCGCTGCATGACAAGGGCTACAAGTATCAGTTTGAAGGAGAGCTGAAACGCAGCAATCCCGATCCGAATTATGTCATGGTAGGAAGAGCATTGACCGTATCCATGCTGCCGACCAGACCGGATGTCCACATGAACATGCTGGAAGACGGCTGGAAGCAGGGTTACGAGGGATTCTTCAATCAGTGGTCGATCGCCAAACTGGAAGAGAACGACATTCTGGTAGTAGATATGTTCGATAAGAATCAGTACGGAACGTTTGTCGGAGGCAACCTTTCTACGGCAATACACCGTAAGACCAAAACAGGAGGAGCCGTTGTCTGGGGTGCAGTCAGAGACCTCCAGCAGATCGTAGAGATCCCTGACTTCCAGATCTACTACCGTTCCATCGCTCCGGAAGGATTAAGAGATGTACTGCTTCAGGGCATCAACAGACCTTGTCGCATCGGCAAAGCCATCTGTATGCCTGGAGATGTCGTACTGGCGACCTGCGAAGGCGTACTGTTCATTCCTGCCCATCTGGCGGAAGAAGTCGCGGAACAGGGTGAAAAGACCCAGGTAAAGGATATCTTCGGTTTTGAAAGAATCAAGGAAGGAAAATATACATCGGCCGAAATTGATGTTCTGGTATGGTCAAAAGAAGTCATGGACGACTTCCAGAACTGGCTGAAGACTTCTCCTGCGGCTGAACCGTTCAAACATCTCAACTGGGAAAAGGAAATTGCGGCTTCAGCAAATATCGGCAAAGGACAGTTTACCGGACTGGCATAAAACAAAGATCAGCATTCGCTGATCTTTTATATTTTTTCAAATTCAATACGTCTGCGTATTTCTTTCATCGCCAGAAGCATGTTTTTTTCGATAAGACGGATCTCTTCTTCTTCCGGGGCTTCTTTTTTCTTCAGTTCCAGGCCCAGGGCGAATCTTTCATCCTTTCGGCCGATAAACATGACCCCGAACTTACAGAAATAATTCTGTTCGTCTTTGGTAATGATCTTGACAACCGGTTCTTTCGCTACTTCCGTAAGTTTCTCATACAGCTGTTCGAAAGACGTAACACCTGGCCATTCCTCTTCAGAAGGGAGTCCGACCTTATCCACAACGGCTTTCAGTTCCTTCTGTTTCATGGAACTCAGCATCGCTCTGCCGGTTGCCGTATCATATAAGGAACCGCGGTAGAGCTTTCCTCTTTCATCCAGAGGATTATCCGGGGAATTGAAGTAGCGCAATACGAACTTTTCTCCATCGATCAGATTTGTCAATAGAGTAGTATAGCCGGTCTTGTTCTGAAGCCATCTTAAAACCGGACTGCAGGCATCGATCAGATCGCGGTGAAAGCTGTCGTATCTGGCCAAGGCGTAAGAGTAAATACCTAATACATATCCTGAAGATCTCGATACCTTGTTTAAAAAGCCCCGCTCCGTCAGCGTTTCAACAATGTGACAGCACGTGCTTTGATTCAGTCCGGTCTTTTCAGCAATCTGGGATATCGTCAAAGGCTTGCCGTGGTTGTCCGACACGCACATCATGATATCCAGGGCGCGGTCAACAGATTGTATCATATCTGCTCCGTTTGGATTTGGAATTGGACTTGTATTCCTGCGGCGACATGCCGTATTTCTTCTTGAACAGTTTACTCAGATAGAACTCGTCGTAGAAGTTGTAGTTGGCTGCCAGTTCTTTCATCCTGACATAAGGTTCCGAGTCGATATGCATCGCCACCATTTCCAGTTTCTTGTTGATCTGGTAGGCATGAAGCGTCTGTCCCGTTTCGTTCTTAAACATTGCCGTGAGTTTCTTGTAGGATACTCCCGAAGCTTCCGTCAGTTCCTCTTTGGAGAATGTCTTGTACAGGTTGTCGTTGATCAGCTTGATGACCTTCCTGACTTCCTCGGACATGTTCTTTTCCTCACCCAGCTTGGCGATCTCGCAGAACAGCAGGGTGATATACGCGTCCGCCCTGGCCTGGTTGAAAGGCTCATCCGAACAGAACGAATCACAGGCGGCCTTGAAGAAGGAAATGATCTTCGGATTGCCGAAAGCAGAAAAGAAAGGGTCGATCTTCAGATTGGATGCCTTTTCCAGAAGATCGTTTCCTTCCTTGGTGATATGGACACAGTAGGTCTTGGTCCCCTTCTTGCACGGTTTCTTGATGAATTCATGCTGACCGGCCGTCAAAATCAAAATAGAATCGGGTTTCAGGGTATATTCTACATCCTTGTTTCCGATCTTTTCGATAAAAGTCCATTCCCCTTCGATCAGGTAGATAATATCGTGATAAGCCAGCGTTCTGTCGATCAGAAGCTCCTGTGTGGGTTCAAGATAGGTGTGGCTGCTGGCGGCTACGACGTGGTGCGTAACATTTAAGTCAATGTTTATCATATGGTTTCTTGGAAAAATAATACATCAAAGTTGCTTTCTTTCTACATGTATCATTTTACCCTAAAGGTGTACATTAATAAATGAAGAAAGCGCTTTTAATGTAGAAAAAATCATTTTTTGAGGCATAAAAAACAATTTGATAGAGAAATAAAAATACATGAAAACGATAATAACTTGGCTAATGCTTGAGTTGTTATAGATTATTCAAAACAGGAGGAATTTGAATGAAAAAAATTTTAACTATTCTTCTTGCCATTGCAATGGTATTTGCTCTGACAGCCTGCAACAAGCCGGCTGAAGAACCAACCGATGGCGGCGAAGAAACTGCTGCAACAAAAGTATGGTTTGTTGCTCCACTGGCTACAGGTTCCGCTTGGGGTACTTGTGGTACTGCATTCCTGGCTGAATGTGAAAAACTCGGTCTGGAAGGAAAATATGAAGGCCCGATCCAGGCAGCCGATATTCCGGCTATGATCGACCTCTGCGACCAGGCTATTGCCGATGGCGCTGATGTTCTGATCTGTAACTGGAGAGACCTCGATTCCTTCAACGACGTTGCTGACAGAGCTATTGCAGCCGGCGTTAAGCTGATCGGCTACAACATGGCTCTTCCTGAGAGATGCCCTAACTATCTGGGTATCGACCCTTCTAAGCTTGGCGAAGTACAGGCTCAGACTGTTGTTGACAACATGGGCACAGAAGGCATCAACATTCTTTATCTGAATGCTAGTGCAACTTCTCAGTCACACGCAATCACTCAGAAAGCATTCGAAGACAAACTGCATGAACTGGCTCCTACTGCTGTTATTACAGTAGACTTCACAAGCGGTTCTGCCGATGTTGCTGCTGAAAAAGTAAGCACATACATGAATGCTAACCCTGACATCAATGCGATCGCATGCAACTGCTCATTCGCTGCCGTAGCTGCTGCTGCTTACAGAGAAGAGAACTCTCTGACAAAGGAACAGCTCTATGTTCAGGGTATCGATGGCGGTGCTGACATCCTTCAGTATGTTCTGGATGGATTCGCAGACAACACAATCATTCAGGACTGGACAGGTGCCGGACAGGCTGCTGCTCAGCTGGCTCAGAAGATGGTCAATGGCGAAGAGCTTCCTGAATTCACAGGCTTAGGCGCATATCCTCTGTATGCTGATGGCGTAAAAGCATACGCTGATGCACAGGGCATTACTCTGAATTAGTTTTATCCTGATTCACTGATTTTGACAGTTCACACAGTTCTTTGACTGTGTGAACTGTTCTTTAAGGAGTATTTTATGAAAAAAGAAAAGAAAAACTCTTTATTAAGAACACTCATTGTTCGTAATGAATTGAGTGCGATCGTTCCATTAGTCATTATTCTGATTATCGTTGCGATCGGTAACCCTAACTTTTATCGTTTAAAAAACATTCTGGATATCATTAGAACAGCATCTTTCTCGTTCTATATTGCCGCTCCTCTGACTTTCTTGCTGACGGCCAGCGGCATGGACCTGTCAATCGGTTCGATCCTGTCTTTCGGCGGCGTGCTTTATGCCAAGCTGATCGTCGGAGGCGTACCTGTTGTACCATCAATTTTGATATGTCTTATCGCGGGTGGAATCATCGGTTTCATAAACGGCTTGATTATCGTTAAATACAATCAGCCGGCTTTTATCGCTACCCTCGGTACTCAATATATTATTTCCGGAGCGGTGCTGGTTTGGACCGGCGGTATTTCCGTTTCCGGTCTGACTGCTGCATCCAAGGTCATCGGTCAGTACTACATCGGCGGTGTTGTACCGATTCCTATCATCTATGCGATCATCATCGGTGTTGTCTGCTACATCGTGCTGGCAAAGACGAAGTGGGGACGCTCTCTGGCTGCCATCGGCGGCAACCAGGAAACGGCTTATCTGGCCGGTATTCCTGTAGTTAAGAGACGTATCCTGGTTTATACGATCGTCGGTATTGCCGCTTCTTTCACCGGTGTTATCTGGGCCGCCAGATTTGCGAATGGTCTGCCTGGTGCGGGCGATGCGGTCAACATGAAGAACATGGCAGCCGTTATTATCGGCGGTACTTCTCCTGCCGGTGGTTCCGGCACGGTTATCGGTACGGCGTTTGGCTGTATCCTGCTGGCTGCCATCTCCAACTTCCTGGTCTTCCTGGGAATTCCGGCTACGGCGCAGCAGCTCATTTTCGGTGTGATTCTGATCGCGGCCATCTTTATCGACCGTTATCGTCGTCAGATCTTAAGTAAAGGTTAAAGCCGGAAAGGAGGAACGCAAATGAAACAACACACTTTGGAAATGCGTCATGTCACAAAGCGTTTTCCTGGCGTTCTGGCGTTGGATGACGTATCTCTGGAACTGAAATCCGGTGAGATCCTGGCGATCTGCGGTGAAAACGGTGCCGGAAAGTCGACACTGATGAAGGTGCTTTCCGGAAGCTATACATCTCATGAATATGATGGCGAGATCTGGTTCGACGGTCAGAAAGTCGAACATATGAACGTTGCCAAGGCAAGAGAAATCGGCATCGAAATGGTCTATCAGGAAACGAACGTTTTCCTGGACGGTTCGATTATGGAAAACCTCTTTGTAGGCAATCTTCCGGGTAAAGGCGCTCTGGTCGATTTTAAAGAGCTGAAAGAAAGAACGACTGAAATCTTACACGAGATCGGTCTTGGAGACATCTCTCCGACTTCGGTATGCCGTCCGCTTTCTTCCGGACAGCTGCAGCTGCTTTCGATTGCCAGATCAAGAGTCAAGGAGCCGAACGTCATGGTATTTGACGAACCGACAACGGCTCTTACCGATACGGAAGTTGAACATCTGTTTGCCCTGATCAGAAAGCTTCAGCAGGAAGGCGTTGCGATTATCTACATTTCTCACAAGCTGGAAGAAATCTTTGAACTGGCCGATCGGGTCATGGTAATCCGAGACGGCAAGAAAGTTTCAGAGTATAAAGTTTCCGAAACCAACAGAAATACTTTGATCGAGGACATGATCGGCCGTTCCATGACGGACATGTATCCGCATGATCCTTCACCGATGACGGATGAAGTAGTTCTGTCGGTAAAACACCTGACCGTTCCGAATCCTACCGCTACGGACATGAATATCGTAGAAGATATCTCATTCGACCTGCACAAGGGCGAGATTCTTGGCTTAGGCGGTCTGATTGGTGCCGGACGTTCTGAATCCTTAGGAGCGATCTATGGGCAGTACACGCAGGGTGTAACCAAGGAAGTCTACATCAACGGAGAGAAAGTCGATATCAAGACTCCGGATGATGCGATCAAGGCGGGAATCGGGTTTGTTACAGAAGAAAGAAAGAGAAACGGCTTTGTCTGGCTGCTTCCTATCTATCAGAACATTTCTCTGATTTCCTTAAGAACGATGCTCCCGGGCAAGTATATGATTGATTTTGATGCGGAAAAGAAACAGGCCAAGACGATGTTTGACCGTCTGAAGATCAAGGCTCCTACGATGAATACGCTGGCAGGGACACTGTCCGGCGGTAATCAGCAGAAAGTCGTATTAGGCAAATGGCTTGTTAACAACCCGAAGATCCTGTTTGTCGATGAACCGACCAAAGGTATCGATGTCGGCACAAAAGCCGAATTCTATAAGATCCTGCGCGAACTGACACAGCAGGGCATTTCCATTGTCATGGTGTCTTCCGACATGCCGGAGCTTGTCAACATGTCAGACAGGATCCTGGTACTTTCGTCCGGAAAGATACAAGGTGAGCTCACAGGAGAACATCGTACCCAAAGAGAAGTAATGGAACTGGCTATAAGATGATCTCTTATAGCTTTTTATTATAATGAGATTGAGGTGATATTATGTTTGATTTTACAGGAAAGAAAGTGCTGGTTACCGGATCTTCTTCCGGTATTGGAAAAGCGGTAGCGCTGGAGTTTGCCAGACATCATGCGAAGACTTTTGTGCATGCTTCCAAGAGCATGGAAAAGGCACAGGGAGTCTGTGAAGAGATCAGAAAGGAAGTTCCTGATGCTGACGTTACGCCGATCGTAGCGGATTTCTTAAAGGATGATGTAGCTGACGTTTTATATGAACAGACAGGAGATATCGATATCCTGGTACAGAATGTTTCCATTCAGTACAGAGTAGCCTGGGATGAGATCACGGACGAACAGTTTGCCGATCAGATCAATGTGAATCTAAGATCATCACTGAAACTGACTCAGAAGTATGCGCCATACATGAAGGAACAGAAATGGGGACGTATCATTTATGTCGGATCCATTCAGCAGCATCAGCCGCATCCGATGATGGCTGTCTATGCCGCATCAAAGGACGGCCAGATGTCTCTGGTTAAGAACCTTGGTAAACAGCTGGCACCTTTCGGAATCACCGTCAACTGCATGTCACCGGGAACGATACTGACTCCTAGAAACGAGAAAGTTCTTGAAGTCAAGGAGTACTACGACGCCTGTCTGGCAGGCATCCCTGCGGGAAGACTGGGAAAACCGGCTGACTGTGCAGGCGCTGTACTGCTTCTGGCATCGGAGGAAGGTTCGTTTATCAACGGTGTTGAACTTCTGGTAGACGGCGGAGCACATCTGTTATGAAAAAGATCAGAGTATCTGCTGAAGGAACCAGAATCCCTCCAAAGATGTATTCACAGGCGATCGTTTATAACGGAATCGTCTATGTTTCCGGACAGCTGGGAAGGCATCTGGAAGATGGGCATCTTGATCTGAATGATCCTTCAACGCTTTATGCCGATGCTCATGGTGAGAGCAAGAAATTCAAGGCTTACTATCAGAGTCTTGCGGAAGAAAACGGAATTTCATTTCTGGATACATCAGAGTACGCTGAAGCTTCGCCTATCGACAGTATTCATTTGACAAAAGAAAGTCATATCGCTTTAGAAAAAGCGGTCGCCGAAAAACTGAAAGAGATGTTTCGGTAATTAAAAGCATTAAAAAAAACATATTCGATAAAGATATGTTTTTTAATAGCCCCATTTACAAACGGTATCTAAGTGATACTACTTTTTGAGTTCTACCATTCAACTACAGACACAGGAAGCAGGATATTCTCGATCTTTCCGGTTTCTTTGAAATATCCGTTTTCAAATTTCACGAACTGAAGCTGATTCGCCAACTGGTTACATACTGCCAGATACTCGTCATCAAGCACTGCGAAATCTCTTGGGAAATAGACGCCTGTGAATCTGTCGATTAAAACAGGGTTTTCCGGATCACTTAAGTCCCAGGCATCCAGACTGTTGTATCCTTCGGCTCTGTTGGCAGTAAACAGCGTTTTCCCATTAGAACTGATCTTGATTGCTGAGCACTGTCTTTTGTCTGCCGGAGCTTCCGGATAAAGATCGATATCATTGATAAACTCCAGATCGCCTGTTCCTTCATAGGCGTAGATCAGCAGATGATAATTCATCTCGCATAATACATAGGCATACTTCCCGTCCTTGGAGAAAACCATATGTCTAGGCCCATATCCCAGCGAAGTCTTTAAGGAACTGACCTTAATGACATCTCCGTTTTCTTCGCTGGTATTGAAAACCAGAATTTCATCAGTTCCCAGATCGCAGGTACAGATATAGCCGTTATCCGGAGCAGAGGTCGTAAAATGCATGTGCGGGCTTTCCTGACGGAGCTTATTGATGCTGGAACCTTCGTTCTTATAGGCAACTCTGGCATTGGATAGATATCCGTCTTCATCCACGTCGATTACAAACAGGGTTCCTGTTCCGTATCCTGAAGCATACAGGTGTTTTCCGTCTTTTCCAATGTTCAGATGGGTAACGCCGGAGTCAAAGTTTTCGGTTCTGTTAAGCAGAATAACTTTATCATCCTCTATTTTATAGGATGTGACACAACCGCCGTTAGGAACATGCATCTGGGCTTCTGTCAGCACAAAAAGACAGTCTCCTCTTCTGGCAAAATAGGAACTTCTCTTGACGCTGCTGATCAGTTCCCTGCTGAAAAGAGTATCTGTCTGCTTGTCATATTCTATCTTCGTGATGCCTTCGTTTTCCCCCTGCTGCCAGGAGGCAACAAAATATGTTTTCTTCATAAGCACTCCTAAATGAAATGAATCCGGACTTTGTAGTGTCTGCTGTGTTTCGGTTCAAGAACCGTTCTGCCCGGTGCGTCATAGATATCCTCGATATGTTCAAATCTTCCCGGCAGTCCGTTCCAGCCTTCGATACAGATGAAGTCTGCGTCGGAATTCAGTGTCTGCCACAGGACAATATTTTCAAAACCATCATAACTGATAGCAAAAAGCTCATCATTGTTGTTTTTAAGAACGGCTGTAGAGCCCATGCCAGAATAGATTTTTGCGCTTTCCTTGAATAGATCCTTATTCAGATGGATACATTCATCAGAAAGATCAAGCTTTGTGTTTTTTCCGTTCAGCATGCATCTGGTTACGATCCCGATCTCCAATGGATCTTCCATTTCCGGGAAGAAGATGCGGTACTTTTCCAGAGACTTTTCCAGCTGAAAACCCGGATGGAAGCCGAGATTGTAAGGAAGTAGCTCATCGGAATCGTTGATGACTTCAAAAGAAACCGACAAACCATCATCTTCCAAGGCATATCTGATTCTTAATTCAAAGCGGAAAGGATAGTTTCTCAGTGTCTCTCCGTTTTCCTTCAGTGACAGAAGCAGGAGGAAATCTTCTTTCTGTTCCAGAACTCTGAATTCACTTGTTGAAGCAAACCCGTGTATTCCCATCTGATATTTTTTTCCCTTGATGGTGTAGGTATCCTCGTAGTTTCTGCCGATAAAAGGAAAAAGAATCAGAGAAGCATTCCCCCAGTATTGAGGATCGGCGCACCACATGATCTCATGATTGTTTTTCTTCAAGGATACAAGCTCAGCTCCAAAGGTATCGATCTGCGCTTCGTATCCGTTTCTTTTCAGAACACATCTCATAACTTAATTAAAGGATAATACCGAACATATCGCAAGTAATTTCATAATGTGAAATTACTTGCCTTATATATTTTAATGATAAATAATGAAATCAAGAAGAGTAATTCATAATTTATAAAAGGAGAAAAAGATGGCTGCAGAAAAGATTGTAGACGTTTATGAGAGAAGGTATCTGAAGGTAGATTATGATATCGATGACATCGCCGCAAGATACAAGAGACTGTACACGGCGCTGATCTATGACACGATGGAGATCGAGTTCGGACTGACGGGCAGATCGATGGAACCGGGCATTTATCCTTTAAAAGACGAGATGCAGGTAGCCGGACCGGCCTTTACGGTTATCAGAAGAACGACACCGAACAGAGACGACTATACGCACAATATCCGTCTGGGTCTGGTCAACTCCATGACCCATGGATGTATCCTGGTATCGGACGTTCAGGGAAACAAGAACTGTGGGCAGTTCGGCGAGATCACGGCTACCACGATGCGTGCGCATGGCTGTGCGGGTGCTGTTATTGATGGTTCCACGAGAGACTCGAACTATCTGGTAAACATGGGTTTCCCGACATTCGTAAGATTCCGTTCACCTGTTGAGGGTCTGGGAAGATCCCTGATCGTAGACTATCAGATCCCGATTTATGTCAACGGCGTCGACGGTCTGATCCAGGTTAATCCGGGAGACTATGTCTTTGGCGACATGGATGGTGTTGTTTTCGTTCCGAAAGATCTGACGGTCAAGGTGCTGGAAGTAGCTGAGAAAGCGTTCGAAGCGGAGAAAGCTTCCAGAGAAGCGATGCGTCAGGGCATGGATCCGTTTGAGGTCTACAACAAGTACGGCAGATTCTAGGGAGAACACAGATGATTCTGACGGATATTTTTAGACCGGAACCTGATCTGCAGTGGGAACTGGCGGCTCAGCTGGGCGTCAGGAATGCCGTAATCAGACTGCCGGAAGAACCGGAATTCGATTATACGGATCCCGTCATGATGAAACAGTTCTTCGACAGATTCAGAGAAAGAGGATTCCGTCCTCTGGTAATCGAACCGATGCCGAACCGTCTGCACGATCATATCAAACGGGGAGATAAACTTCGCGACGAATGTATCGAAACAGTCAAGAAGATGATACCGATCCTGAAAGAGAACGGGATTGAAACGATCTGTACGAACTTCGTAGTTGAGGTTGGATGGTACAGGACTTCAGCTACACTTCCGGAAAGAGGCGGAGCGCTGGTTACTGAATTCAATATTGATGATGTGAATATCGATCCATCTCTTCAGGTCAAGAAAGAAGAGGTCTGGGAAAGACTGGAATACTTCCTCAAGGCTGTCATGCCGGTATGTGAGCAGTATGACGTGAATATCGCTCTTCATCCGGATGATCCTCCTATTGAGAGATTGGGCAACCTGGAAAGGATCCTGATCAGCAAGGACAACATCCAGAAAGCACTGGATATCTATCCAAGCAAGAATCTGGGTGTCACGATGTGTCAGGCGAACTATCTGGCCATGGGGGAAGATGTCTTTGAGTGCATCAGACATTTCGGAAAGCAGAAGAAACTGTTCTTCGTCCACTTTAGGGATATCGCAGGAACCAAGGAGCACTTCCACGAGACCTTCCACGACAACGGACCTACGGACATGGCAGAGTGTCTCAGAACATACAAGGAAGTCGGATTCAACGGTCCGATCCGGATCGACCACGTTCCGACAATGGCCGGCGAGAACAACGCCAATCCGGGTTATCAGGATTACGGCAGACTGTACGCCATCGGCTACCTGAGAGGATTATGTGAAGCACTTGATTATCCTTTGGAATAGGGAGAGAAACATATGAAATACACAGTAGGATTAGGAGATATGCTGGCATCGTTCACGCCGAAAGGTTATGAACGTATTGTGCAGGCTCACGGCTTTGACGTTACTTATACCGGAGCAGAAGCAAACGTTCTGGGTTCACTGGCCAACTTCGGGCTGAAGACCCGTTTTGTTTGCCGCATACCGGAAAACGACATTGGCAGTTCAGCCATCCGTTTCCTTAGAAGCATGAACATCGATACGAACTACATCGTAAGAGGCGGAAACAGACTGGGTGTGCTGTACATGGAGAAAGGCGCATCACAGCGTCCTTCCAAGGTCATCTACGACCGGATGAATTCCGGGATCTGCGAGGCAAGACCGGAAGACTTCGATTTCGAAGCGATCTTCAAGGATGCCTGCTGGTTCCATTTCACGGGCATTACTCCGGCTCTGTCGGATAGTCTGGTGGAAGTCATCACAAAAGCATGCATCGCGGCCAGGAAAGCCGGATGTACGATCAGCTGCGACTTGAATTATCGCAAGAATCTGTGGACCACAGAAAAAGCGAAAAAGGTCATGGAACCGCTGTTGGAGTATGTGGATATCCTGATCGCCAATGAGGAAGATGTTGAGAAAGTACTGGGAATCAAGGCAGGTGATACGGACGTCGAAGCGGCATCCCTGAGTCATGATGGATACATCGCTGTCGCAAAACAGCTGACGGAGAAGTATCACTTCAAGGCAGTCGCAACGACCTTAAGAGAAAGCATCTCTGCTTCCGTAAACAACTGGTCTGCTCTGTTGTATACGAATGGAGAAGCATATCTTTCCAGAAAGTATCAGATCCAGATCGTAAACAGAGTCGGCGGAGGAGATTCTTTCTCGGGCGGACTGATCTATGCTCTGCAGAAGGGAATGGAAGCGCAGGAAGCCGTAGATTTTGCGGCAGCCGCAAGCTGTCTGAAACATACGATAGAATACGACTACAACATGGTTACAGTGAAAGAAGTAGAAACACTCGCAAACGGAAATGGAAACGGGAGGGTTCAAAGATAAATGGATAAAGAAAACATCATTAAAAAGATTTATGATAGCGGCGTACTGCCGGTTATCGCACTGAATGAAGCGGATCAGGCTCTGCCTCTGGCAAAAGCCTGCGTGGAATCCGGACTAAACGCCTTGGAGATCACGTTCAGAACGGAATGTGCGGCTGAAGCACTGAAACTGATCAAGAAAAACTATCCGGAGATTCTTCTGGGTGCTGGAACAGTACTGACTAAGGAACAGGCTGATCAGGCGATTGCGATCGGTGTAGATTTCCTGGTAACACCTGGCTTCAACGCAGAAGTCGTCAAACATGTCGTGGATAAGGGATTCCCGATCGTGCCTGGTATTTCTACCGCATCCGAGATCGAACAGGCCATGATGCTGGGACTGGATACGGTCAAGTTTTTCCCGGCGGAGCAATCCGGAGGAACGGCTGCCCTGAAGGCATTTGCCGGACCTTACAAGAAACTAAGATTCGTTCCGACCGGAGGCATGACCTTCGATAACTTTACGGATTATACCAGTCTAAGCAACGTAGTAGCCATCGGCGGCAGTTTCATGATCAACAAGAAGCACATTGCGGACAAGGACGTTGAAGCGATGAAGCAGGACATCAAGACGGTTGTCGATAAGATGCTGGGACTGAAACTGGTACATATCGGCATCAACTGTGAAGATGAGAAGGAAGCCATGGATACTGCGGTAATGCTGGAACAGCTGCTGCACATGCCGTACAAAGTCGGCAACTCTTCGATCTTCAGCGGCGTCAAGGAATTTGAACTGATGAAGAAACCGGGCAGAGGTGAAAAAGGCCACATTGCCATCGGTGTCAGCGATATCGACAGGGGCGTGAATTATCTGAAAAAACGCGGAGTTGAGTTCGAAGAAGGCTCACTGGTAATAAAGGAAAACAAGAAGACTGCGATCTATTTTGCGAAACAGATCGCCGGGTTCGCTTTCCATCTGATAAAAGTATAGGGATTAGCATATGACGAATGTAGATGTTAAGAATCTGAAGATTACGGATATCCGTTTTGCGGATATCGACGGTGCACCGAAGAGATGTACACTGATCAAGATCATGACCAATCAGGGGATTGAAGGCTATGGTGAAGTGAGGGATGCTTCCAGCAAGACTTATGCAGCCATGCTGAAATCCAGGATTATCGGTCTGAATCCTTGTAATGTTGACTACATTTTCCACAAGATCAAGCAGTTCGGTTTCCATTCCCGTCAGGGAGGCGGTGTTTCCGGCATTGAGGTCGCTCTGCTGGATCTTGCTGGAAAAGCCTGGGGCGTACCGGTTTGGCAGCTTCTGGGTGGCAAGTTCCGTGACAAGGTAAGAGTGTACTGCGATACGGATGTGGATGGAAAACACACCGGACGCGATATGGGTCTTGCTTTGAAGAAGCGTATGGAACAGGGCTTTACGATGCTGAAGATGGACCTGGGCATCGGCCTGCTGATGGACGAACCGGGAACGATCTGTGCTCCTTTAGGTTTCATCGATGACATGAAGAAGTATGCGCCGCATATCCTGAACGTTCAGGGCGGATCCGTTACTTCCGACATGGTCAGTCATAAGAACAGTTACGATATTGTCAATACTGCCCATCCGTTTACGGGAATCCACATTACTGAGAAGGGCTTGGATTATCTGGAAGACTATGTCAGACAGGTCAGAGAAGTCATCGGTTATGAAGTACCTCTGGCAATCGACCATTTCGGTCATGTCTGCGTCGAAGATTCCATCCTGTTTGCCAGAAGAATGGAGAAATACCGTCTTGCCTGGATCGAAGACATGGTTCCTTGGCAGATGCACGATCAGCTTCATCGTTTGAAACACTCCACTGCCGTTCCGGTATGTACAGGGGAAGATATCTATCTCAAGGAAGAATTCAAGAAGCTCTTTGAGGACGACTGCGTATCGATCATTCATCCGGATATTCTGACCTGCGGAGGAGCGATGGAACTGAAGAAGATCGCCGATCTGGCGGATGAGAACGGAGTAGCCGTTGCGGTACATATGGCAGAAAGCCCGATCGCCTGTCTTGCTGCAGCTCATACTGCTGCAGCCATGCACAACGTACTGGCACTGGAATTCCATTCCGTAGACTGTCCGTGGTGGAAAGACATGGTGAATCTCTATGACGGCGGAAAGATCATCGACAATGGATTCATTACCGTTCCGGATACACCGGGTCTTGGGATTGAATCACTGAATGACGAGATTTTGAAAGCTCATATCAACAAGGATATTCCTGGTTATTTTGAAGCTACCGATGAATGGAATGTCGAATTTTCTAATGACAGACTATGGAGTTAAAGTCAGATTTTTCTGACTTTTTCTGATAGGAGAAAGATTATGAGAGAATTACAGTTTCCATATGAAAAAAAACATCTGAAGATTGATGTAGATGAAAAGTATCTGAAGGGAGTGCTGTGCTCCCATCTGAATAAATATGTTCCTGAAAAAGGAGAGACAGAGCTTGTGAAGGAAGCGCTGGAACATCCGATCGGTTCAATGAAACTGAGTGAACTGGCCAAAGGCAAAAACAAGGTCGTAATTATTGCTTCGGATCATACCAGACCTGTTCCAAGTAAGATCATCATGCCATTGATGCTGGAAGAGATCAGAAAAGGCAATCCTGATGCGGATATTACCATTCTGATCGCAACCGGTTTCCACCGTCTGACCAGCAGAGAAGAACTTGTCAACAAGTTCGGTGAAGAAATCGTTGAGAAGGAAAAGATCCGTGTACATGACAGTACCAGAGACGAAGACATGGTGCATCTTGGGAAACTTCCGTCCGGAGGAGATCTGCTGATTAACAGGCTGGCTTATGAAGCGGATCTGCTGTGTAGCGAAGGATTTATCGAACCGCACTTCTTTGCGGGATATTCCGGAGGAAGGAAATCCGTTCTGCCGGGTGTTGCCAGCAGGAAGACGGTTCTGGCGAATCACTGCTCCCGTTTCATTGATTCGAATTATGCCCGTACAGGTATCATTGAACATAATCCGATCCACGAAGATATGCTGTGGGCAGCAAGAGCAGCCAAACTTGCGTTTATCTGTAATGTTGTGATCAATGCAGAAAAGAAAGTCGTCTATGCGGTGAGCGGTGATGTGGATGAAGCCCACAAGGCAGGTATCGCTTTCCTGAGCAGATACTGTATGGTGGAAGGTGTGAATGCCGATATTGCCATTACGACCAACGGAGGCTATCCGCTGGATCAGAACATCTATCAGTCGGTAAAGGGTTTAACTGCTGCCGAAGCCACAGTTAGAAAAAACGGCGTCATCATCATGCTGTCGGCGTGTTCGGACGGACACGGAGGGCAGTCGTTCTACGATACTTTCCACAGAGGACTTTCTCTGGAAGAAATGTATGCGGAATTCATGTCCAGAGATGCGGAACATACGATTGCCGATCAGTGGGAATCACAGATCCTGACCAGGATACTGATGCACGCAAAAGTCATCTTCGTATCCGAACAGGATGATGACATGATCAGAAACTTCCGGATGATCCCGGCACACAGTCTGGAAGAAGCGCTTGAAAAAGCCAGAGAGATCGTCGGATCTGAAGCAAGCATTGCCGCCATCCCGGACGGAGTTTCGGTTATGGTTGTGAATAAATAGAGGAGGATACAATGAATATAATTGTCTGTATCAAGCAGGTGCCCGGTACGACCAACGTCAACATCGATCCTGTAACAGGAACACTGATCAGAGACGGGGTAGCTGCCAAGATGAATCCTTATGATCTGGAGGCTCTGGAACTGGGCCTGCAGCTGATTGAGAAAAACGGCGGAAAGCTGAGCGTTGTCTCCATGGGACCGAATTCTGCTCTGGAAGTGTTGCGTGAAGCCATCTACATGGGTGCGGATGAAGGTGTTCTGATTTCCGACAGGAAGTTCGGCGGAGCGGATGTTCTGGCGACATCCTATACATTGTGCAGCGGAATCAAGGCGATCAAGGACTATGAATTGATCATCACCGGCAAGCAGACGACGGACGGCGATACGGCTCAGGTCGGAAGCGAACTGGCGGAACACCTGCAGATCCCTCACATCGCCAATGTCAGAAAAGCAGAAGTTAAAGGAAATAAGCTGGAATGTGTCTATCAGCTCGACAATAAGATCTATACGGCAGATATCACGATGCCTTGTCTGATCTGTGCCGACGGAGGCATCAATACGCCAAGACTTCCATCTTTCAAAAGAAAGGTTGAATACGGCAACGCCGAAGACAGAATCAGAATCATTACCTTTATGGATGTCGAGGATAAGGATGAGAACCACTACGGTTTAAAAGGTTCTCCGACAAAAGTCGAAAAGATCTTTGAACCGGACAAAGACGTAGAAAGAAAAATGATATCCGGAACGGATCTGGCTTCCAAGACCTATGAGGTCTTGAAGGCTCATAAGTTTGTGTAGGAGGGAGGACATATGGGATTAATCATTCATCAAGAACTGATCAATGACGAGACAGGGAAAGCGTTGGAAGAACTGTGTCCGTTCGGTGCGATCTCCTATGCCAACGGAAAGCTGGATATCAGCAGTGCCTGCAGACTGTGCAGAATGTGTGTCAACAAGGGCCCTGCAGGATGTGTCAGCTATGAAGAAGAAAAGATCGAACAGATCGACAAGTCGAAATACAGAGGTGTCTGTGTCTATGCGGATAGCGATCACGGGAAGATCCACAAGGTCAGTTTTGAACTGATCGGTAAAGCCATTGAACTGGCTAAGGTGATCTCTCATCCGGTCTATGCACTGCTGATCGGATATCAGACCCAAGAGAATGTTGAAGAACTTTTAAAATACGGTGTAGACAAGGTATTTGTCTATGACCATGAAGGATTGAAGGATTTCGATATCGAGAAATACACCAACTGTTTCGCGGATTTCATCGAAAACGAGAAACCTTCATCGATACTGGTTGGTGCGACCAATGCAGGACGCTGTCTGGCTCCAAGAGTAGCCGCAAGGTTCCATACCGGACTGACGGCCGACTGTACCAGACTGGAAATGAAGGAGAATACCGATCTGGTTCAGATCAGACCGGCTTTTGGCGGTAATATCATGGCTCAGATCATCACCCCGAATTCCCGTCCGCAGTTCTGTACGGTTAGATACAAGATCTTCAATGCGCCTAAGAAAGTATCTGTTCCAAAAGGAACGGCAGTCATGAAACCGGTAAAGGAAGAATGGCTGAATTCTCATCTGGAGATCAAGGAGATCATTGAAAAACCGGAGGAGACGGATATCTCGGAAGCGGATGTGATCGTGGCGGTAGGAAGAGGCCTGAAGTCCAAGAACGATCTGGCGATGGTAAAGGAACTGGCATCTTTGTTGAAAGCAAATATCGCCTGTTCCAGACCGATGGTGGAGAGCGGAATGTTTGATGCCAGACATCAGATCGGTCTGAGCGGCAAGACCGTGAAACCGAAACTGATCATTACCTTGGGAATATCCGGTGCGATTCAGTTTACTTCCGGCATGAAGTCATCCGACTGCATCATCGCGATAAACTCCGACCCGGATGCGCAGATCTTCAATGTTGCGCACTACGGAATCATCGGAGACATGTATGAGATCATTCCTGAATTAATTGAAAGGATTAAGGTGGATCGTTATGTATAAGAAAATAGACAATGAAGACATCCTTTATCTGAAATCACTGATTCCTTCCGGAAGGATATTTGTCGGAGACGAGATCTCTCACGACTATGCCCATGATGAGCTGGGAGGAATCGAGAAGCTTCCGGATGTACTGATCAATGTGCTGTCGGAAGAAGAGATCTCCAAGGTCATGGTTTACGCCTATGAAAAGGAAATACCGGTGGTTGCCAGAGGTTCGGGAACGGACCTTGTAGGAGCTGCGGTAGCTCTGGAAGGTGGCATCATGATCTGTACCAAGCTGATGAATCACATCAAGGAACTGGACGAGGCGAACCTGACGGTTACGGTAGAACCGGGCGTGCTGCTGATGGAGCTGCAGGCATATGTGGAGGAAAGGGATTTCTTCTATCCGCCTGATCCGGGAGAAAAGTCCGCTACAATCGGCGGCAACATTTCTACCAATGCGGGCGGCATGAGAGCGGTCAAGTACGGCGTGACCAGAGACTATGTCAGAGGACTTAGAGTTGTGCTTCCTGACGGAAGTATTGAACAGATCGGCGGCAAGGTCGTGAAGAACTCCTCGGGCTATGATCTGAAAGACCTGATCATTGGATCGGAAGGCACGCTGTGCATCATTACTGAAGCCATACTGAAGATCATTCCAAAACCTGCCTATTCCGTATCGATGCTGCTGCCTTTCCTGACAATAGATAAAGCCATCGAAGCCGTACCGGAGATCATCAAATCCAAGGCATCTTTGACGGCAATCGAATACATGTCGCTGGATACCATCATGTCGGCGGAAGACTTCCTGGGAAAGAAGTTCCCGGATACCAACTATGAGGCCTACATATTGTTGACCTTTGACGGCAACAGCATGGAGGAAATCGAGAAAGAATACACGAAGGTCGCCCAGCTGTGCATCGACATGGGTGCGATCGACGGCTATTTCGTTGATACGGATGAAAGAAAGAAATCCGTATGGAATGCCAGAGGAGCTTTCCTGGAAGCGATCAAGGCTTCTACGGATCTAATGGATGAATGTGACGTTGTCGTGCCGAAAAACAGAGTCGCCGACTTCATCAAGTATTCGCATGAAGTAGCGAAACAGATCGGTCTGCGTATTCCTTCCTTCGGTCATGCGGGTGACGGAAACCTGCACGTCTATCTGTGCAAGGATGGGATGGATGAGAAGATCTGGGAAGAAAAGACCGAGAAAGCCTTTGACCTGCTTTATGCCAAGGCAAGGGAATACGGCGGTATGGTTTCAGGTGAGCACGGAATCGGTTATGCGAAGAAGCTGTATCTAAATAAACAGGTTGGTGAGAAACAGATCGCCATCATGCAGGGGATCAAGAAGGTGTTCGATCCGAAGCATATCCTGAATCCGGGGAAAGTGATTTAAACGTCGGATTAATCAAGTTTCATTGACTGAAACATGTTATAATGTACATGGGTATATGTATGCTACATACCAAAGGAAAGGGCCATCCTGCAAGATGACCCTTTCATATGGCCGCGGGTATATGCATGCTATTTCTTAGCTGTTACTAAGAAGACTCAAGATGGCCGCGATGATCTGCAGCATGGCTGAGATCAGTCGCAGCATCTCCGATCTGCTCATGATGCGCCTCGGCGTATACCCGCAGACCAAGAAGATAAAACATAAATTTCATCCTCCAATACATTATTCCCGGAAAAACAGCGGATTCCTAAATTAATTCAAAAAAGCTTTTATATGTTCATTCAATATCGCAAGGAAAGCGATCATCCTGTTGTATAATTGAAGTAATCGGAAGCAAGCGAGGTAATACAATGAAACAGTACTTGGATCTATGCCGTTATGTTCTGGAAAACGGCGAAAAAAGAGAAGACAGAACCGGAACCGGAACGATTTCGAAATTCGGTTATCAGATGAGAGTCAATCTGGAAGAGGGATTCCCTCTTTTGACTACGAAGAAAGTTTTCTACAGAGGTATCTTTGAAGAGCTTTTCTGGTTCTTGAAAGGTGAGACGAACATCCGTCCTCTGGCTTTAAAGAATGTCAAGATCTGGAACGACTGGCCTTATGCCAAGTACAAGAATTCCACCGAATACAAGGGTGAAACAATGGAAGAGTTCATCCAGAAGATCTGCGAGGATGAAGCGTTTGCGGATCAATGGGGCGACCTGGGCCCGGTCTACGGCAGACAGTGGCGCAACTTCGATGGAAAGGGCGTTGATCAGATCACGCAGCTGATCGACAACCTCAAGAACAATCCGTTCTCCAGAAGACATCTTGTTGTCGCATACAACCCTGCAGAGGCGGATCAGATGGCTTTGCCTCCTTGTCACGCATTTTTCCAGTTCTATGTATCTGCGGATAAAAAGAAACTTTCCTGCCAGCTGTATCAGCGTTCTGCCGATCTGTTCCTGGGAGTACCGTTCAATATCGCTTCCTATTCATTGCTGCTGGCTATGGTAGCGCAGGTCTGCGGCTACGAACCATATGAATTTGTTCATACCTTCGGCGATGCCCACATCTATCTGGATCACATCGATCAGATCAAGGAACAGCTTTCCAGAGAACCGAAACCTCTGCCGAAGCTGTGGCTGAATCCGGAGATCAAAGATATCTTTGAATTTACGATCGATGACGTTAAGATTCTGGACTATGATCCATGGCCTGCAATCAAGGGAAAGGTGTCCGTATAATGATCAGCTTTTCAGTAGCGGTCGATCCGCATTACGGCATCGGGATCAAAGGATCCCTGCCTTGGCACATTAAAGAAGAACTGAAACTGTTCCGCAGGAATACGCTTTTTAAACACATCGTCATGGGTCAGACGACCTACGACAACCTTCCGGGAAAACTGAAGGACCGCTACATCACCGTTGTGTCCATTGATCCTGAGTATCATCCCGAAGGCGTTGAGGTAACACATGATCTGA
The DNA here is from genome assembly GCA_964529805.1 of uncultured Solobacterium sp. GTDB lineage: Bacteria > Bacillota_I > Bacilli_A > Erysipelotrichales > Erysipelotrichaceae > Colivicinus. Next base: position 185,444 of record CAZGZT010000001.1, read on the forward strand.
TCGCTTTCCTTGAAGAACATAAAGATGATGAAACGGAATATATCATCTGCGGCGGCGCTTCGATCTACAGGCAGTCTTATACATATGCAAAGAAAGCCTATGTTTCTTTCATTAAGAAAGAATACGAAGTCGATACCAGACTGGAGATCTTCAATCCTGAAGACTGGGACATCGTCAAGGAAGAGGATTACGAGGAATTCGTTTATCGTGAGCTGACCAGAAAAGAAAATGGAAACAGCTAAAAGAAATCCGATTGCGATATACTGTAAAAACTGCGGGGCTCCCGCAGGTTTTGATATTGTCAGACAGACCTATAGATGTCCATATTGCGGCCAGACCAGCGGCATCGATGAAGTAAGGAATGAAGCTCTCAACTGGAGACAACTCAACCCTGCACACAAGAAAGCCGTTGAGACAGGGAACAGACTGGAGAAATTCAGCTGTTCAGGATGCGGTGCCGAGGTCATATTCGAACCGGGCGAAGCTTCTGCCACCTGCGACTTCTGCGGAAACAAGCTCATCCGGAAAGAATTCACCAGCGAGGAACAGCTTCCTGATCTGATCATTCCTTTCTATCTCACCTATGAGGAGGCGAAAGAAAGACTTCTGAAATGGGGAAAGAAGCACTGGTACAGGAAAGAAGGAAGAGCCGTTGTTTCCAACATCGATCAATTAAAGGGTTACTATCTTCCTTATCAACTGATCCGCGGTCCAATCTATGGAACCATAGACAGAGATGCCAGCAGAAGAAAATACCACTGTGCCGGTTATCTGGAAGGAACACTGGTTTCCTCGGAAGGTCATCTGAACAACATGTTGCTGAACCGGATGGAACCGTATGACTGGTCCAAAATGTATCCTTTTGAATACGGATATGTTGCCGGTCAGAAAGTCGAGTTAAGCGATCTTGCGGAAGACAAGATTGAATACAGAGTCAAGAAAGAAGTGGAAGAGGACTTCCTTCCGGAAGTCAGAAAAGTCATGCAGACAAGCGGTCTGGACATCCATCTGGATCCAGGGCAGCTGTATCGGATCCCTGTGCTTCTGCCGGTATACTTTATCAAGGGAATAAGCCTGACAGCTGTCATGAACGGTCAGACCGGTAAGATCGCCGCAACATTGAACAGAAACAGGATTTCCTATCCATGGGTGATCGAACCGCTGCTGTTTACGGTTGTATGTACCTTGGCTTTATCCTATTTCTATGCTTTCAATCTGGAAGCGATATGTCTGTTCGGTGCGGTATTTGCCTGTCTCTTCTTTTCAATCTTCTCTGAAGGAAGAGACTCGCTGGAAAAAACAATCATACTGAATTCTCGGACATCCAGAGCGACACGCGAGGAAGGTGAACTGATAATTGAAGAAAAGGATGATATCCTGAAGAATCCTTATGACAATACACCGGTCTTTTTTGAAGAAAACGATGAAGGGGAGAAGGTTCCGGTCAGGATCCGTTTCTATACTTTAGGAAGGATTATCTCCATTCTCTGGAACTGCTTTGTGATCATCTTCCTGCCGGCCATTATTGCTGGGGTGATCCATCTGCTTCAGATCATGGATACAGAAGAAAAGTTCTGGGACGATTTCCCGATCGGCTATGGCGCCGCCTGGTATGTGCTGGCGGGATTCATGGTGCTGCTGTATCTTGCCAAGGGCGTCAGGATCGATGTCTATGATCATCCGTATCTTTATGAAATCAGGGAAGATGGTAAGAGACATCTGCTTGGAAAGAGGATAGACAGAAACGTCAGTTTTCTGTCAATGTTCGGCATTGGAATGCTGGATAGAAACGGAAAGAGAATAACGCTGCTGCGTACTCTTTGGGATCTAGGCAAGGTAGGTTTCTGGCTGGCATTCGGATTCCTGTTTATCTTGTTGGGATGTGTGGCTGCGATCCTGTATTGATAAAATATAACAAACAGTCTTATGAACACAAAGGAAAAAAAGAGGTTTTAGCCTCTTTTTTATTGAAGCATCATCCATAAAACGAAAGCAAAACAATGTTATAATGAGCCTGTAAGAAACAAGGAGGAATCATCCATGAGCGAAGTCAAGGCTGCTACAAACGGAAACATCTACGTTCCGTATGAAGAGCGTAAAGGCAACGAGTCTATCGTCTATTTCACCAGAGACCTGTCTGCGGCAGGCATTAAAAAAGCATATGAAAAAGTCAACGGAAACATCTGCGGCAAGGTAGCGGTAAAACTGCATACCGGCGAGAAGAACGGTCCGAACATCGTTCCTAGCTCCTGGGTCAAGGAACTGTTTGAAACGACGGAATCATTGAAAGATGCAACGATCGTTGAAACGAATACCTACTATGCAGGCGACCGCGATACGACCGAGAAACATCTGGAAACCCTGAAAGTCAACGGATGGACATTCTGCCCTGTCGACATCATGGATGCGGAAGGAACCATCGATCTTCCGGTCAAAGGTGGTAAATGGTTCGATCATATGACTCACGGCAAGACGATGGTAAACTACGATTCGCTGTTTGCTCTGACTCATTTCAAGGGCCATGTCATGGGCGGTTTCGGCGGTTCCAACAAGAACATCGGTATCGGCTGTGCAGATGCTCATATCGGCAAGAAGATGATCCACTCCAGAGAAGGTGAGGGCCAGTGGAGCATCGCCGAAGAAGAACTGATGGAAAAGATCACCGAATCAACAAAGGCTACGATCGACTTCTTCGGAAAGCACGTGACCTATGTCAATGTCATGCGCAACATGTCGGTATCCTGCGACTGTGAAGGCGTTGCAGCTGCACCGGTAGTGACACCGAACGTCGGCATCCTTTCATCGACCGATATCTGCGCCTTGGATACGGCCTGTGTCGACCTGATCAATGCCATGACCGAGGAACAGCATCACGACCTCTGGGAAAGAATGCAGACAAGACACGGTTTCCGTCAGCTCACATACATGAAGGAAATGGGCATGGGCAACGACAGATACATTCTGATCGATCTGGACAACGATGAAGTGCGTATTACACCGAAAGAAGCGGTAAAAGACGTGAAACCGTTCAAACTGATCAAATAAGAAAGGAAAAACTATGAGCGATTATTTGGGTAAAGATACACCAAAACTTGGTTTTGGGTTAATGAGACTTCCTCATCTTGAGGATGGATCCTTTGACGTAGAACAGATCAAGAAGATGGTAGATCTGTTTCTGGAGAACGGCTTTACTTATTTCGATACCGCCTTTGTATATGAAGGATCAGAAGAAACAATAAGAAAAGCGCTGGTAGAGCGTCATCCGCGTGACAGCTACACACTGGCATCGAAGCTGCATGCGATGTTTGCAAAGGACGAGGATGTTGCCAAGAGCGAACTGGATACCTCGCTGGAAAGAACCGGTGCAGGATACTTCGACTACTATCTCCTGCACGCTCTGGATGACAGGAATTACGAACTTTATGAAAAATATCATCTCTGGGATTTCGTAAAGAAAGCCAAGGAAGAAGGAAAAATCAGACATATCGGTTTCTCTTTCCATGGAACGCCTGAACTTCTGGACAAGCTTCTGAAGGAACATCCTGAAGCGGAATTCGTTCAGCTGCAGCTCAACTACAACGACTGGGAATCCCCTTCCGTACAGTCCAGAAAGAACTACGAGACAGCCAGAAGAAACAACCGTCCGGTAGTGGTCATGGAACCGATCAGAGGGGGAGCGCTCGCCAACCCGATCGATCAGGTAAAAGAAATCTTCGATCAGGCAAATCCTGATGCATCCTACGCATCCTGGGCGATCCGTTATATCGCATCCAAGGAAGGTATTCTGACGGTATTGAGCGGTATGTCTACACTGGAACAGATGGAAGACAATGTCTCCTACATGAAAGACTTCAAGCCTCTGGATGAAAAGGAAGAAGAAGTCATCGCCAAGGTACAGGAAGTGCTCGCATCCATCGATACCATTCCTTGTACTGCCTGCCGTTACTGTACCGGAGGCTGCCCGATGGAAATTCCTATTCCGGATATTTTCTCAGCCAGAAACAGACTGCTGCTGCTTGGAACAGTCGAGAAAGCAAAAAGAGACTATGACAGAGCGACGGAAAACAAAGGCAAAGCATCCATGTGTATCCAGTGCGGTCAGTGCGAGAGCGTCTGCCCGCAGGGCATCAATATCATTGAACGGCTGAAGGAATGTGCAGAAACATTTGAATAAGGAGATCAGCATGGAATTCAATACAGACATATTCTTTCAATACGACAAGAAATGGGCTCTGGTTTCGGCCGGAACCTTGGAGAAGCACAACACCATGACGGTAAGCTGGGGCGGCATGGGGACTCTGTGGTCCAGACCGGTTGTTACGGTTTATATCAAACCCTGCCGATACACCTACGGCTTCATGAACGATAACGAATACTTTACGGTTTCCTTCTATCCGGAAGAATGCCGTAAGGCTCTGGGTGTCATGGGATCAAAGTCCGGAAGAGACATCGACAAGGACAAGGAATCGGGACTGACCCCGGTAGATCTGGGTAAGGCTGTGACTTACAAAGAAGCGGAAGTGACCATTCTTTGCAAGAAGATCTATGCCCAGGATCTTGAAACAGACAAAATGCCGCAGGATGTCGTCGAACACTACTATACCGAAGAAGCGCCGCACAGAATGTTTATCGGCGAAGTTGTTGAAATCATCCGTTAAACGTAAAGAAATCAGAATCCTCTAAAACAGAAAATCATAACATTACAAGGCAGGAAAGATCCTGCCTTTTGTATATAATAGATGTAAGGACGAATGGATTATGTATAAGATCATCAGTAAAAAAGCATTAAATTCGACAGTAACGCAGATGGAGATCGAAGCGCCTCTGGTTGCCCGTAAAGCCAGACCGGGACAGTTCATCATTCTAAGAGTGGATGAAGAAGGCGAAAGGATCCCGCTGACGGTTGCCGGAACAGATCAGGATAAAGGAACAGTCAAGATCATCTTTCAGATCGTCGGTGCTACGACGGAAAAACTGAATCATAAAAACGAAAGTGAATACCTGCAGGATTTTGCAGGACCATTAGGAGAAGCAACACGTACGGAAGGAATCAGGAAAGTCTGTATTGTCGGAGGTGGTGTCGGCTGTGCTATCGCCATGCCGGTAGCGCAGGAATTCCACAGACTGGGCGCGGAAGTCACCAGTATCATCGGTTTCCGCAACAAGGATATCGTCATCCTGGAAGATGAGTTTAAAGCCTGTTCAGATAGACTCCATGTCATGACGGACGACGGTTCCTACGGCAGAGAAGGAAACGTAACAGTTCCTTTGAAGGAAATGCTGGAGAACGGTGAGAAGTTCGATGAGATCATCACCATCGGCCCGCTGATCATGATGAAGTTCGTCACTTTGACAGCCAAACCTTACGGGATCCCTGTCACGGTATCGATGAATCCGATCATGATCGACGGCACGGGAATGTGTGGATGCTGCAGACTGACGCTGAACAGAGACGGGCAGAAGATCACGAAGTTCGCCTGTGTGGACGGACCTGATTTCAACGGCTATGAAGTCGACTTTGATGAAGCGATGTCCAGAAACAGGATGTACATGGATTTTGAGAGACACGCATACGAAGAAACATGCAATCTCTTCCAGAAGGAGGTACAGTAATGGCTCTTGTTGAAAAGAAACATGAGATGCCGGTACAGGCTCCGGAAATCAGAGCGCACAATTTCAATGAAGTAGCCCTGGGTTATGATGAACAGACCGCTTTATCAGAAGCTGCAAGATGTCTCAACTGCAAGAATCAGCCATGTGTGGAAGGCTGTCCGGTCAATATCCATATTCCGGAATTCATCGCCAAGGTTAAAGAGAGAAACTACGAAGAAGCCTATCAGATCATCAATCTGACATCCTCTCTTCCTGCAGTCTGCGGACGTGTCTGCCCGCAGGAGAAACAGTGCGAATCGAAGTGTACTATGGGTATCCGCTACGAACCTGTCGGCATCGGCAGACTGGAAAGATTCGTCGCGGATTATCACAATGAACACAATACAGATAAACCGGCATTGCCAGAACCTAACGGACACAAGGTAGCGGTAATCGGTTCCGGTCCTTCGGGACTGACCTGTGCGGGGGATCTGGCAAAGAAGGGTTATAAAGTAACGATCTATGAAGCCTTACATACGGCGGGCGGCGTGCTGGTTTACGGCATTCCGGAATTCAGACTACCGAAAGCCATTGTTGCGAAAGAAGTAGAAACCCTGAAACAGCTCAATGTCGATATTGAAACGAATGTCATTATCGGAAAGACTCTGACTGTTGATGAACTGTTTGACATGGGTTATGAAGCGGTATTCATCGGATCAGGTGCAGGACTGCCGAACTTCATGAACATTCCGGGTGAGGCCTACAAAGGCGTATACTCGGCCAACGAATTCCTGACCAGATCCAATCTGATGAAAGCATATAAAGAAGATCCTGTAACTCCAATCATGAAAGGCGGAAAAGTCACAGTCGTGGGTGGAGGCAATGTCGCCATGGATGCGGCAAGAACAGCCTTGCGTCTGGGTGCGGATAATGTCTACATCATCTACAGACGCTCCATGGAAGAACTGCCTGCCCGTAAGGAAGAAGTTGAACATGCGAAAGAAGAAGGCATCGACTTCAGACTCCTGAACAACCCGGTTGAAATACTCGGCTACAGCAATCCTGATGATCCAAGAGATCCGAAGAACGGTTTCGTTACAGGTATCAGATGTATCAGGATGGAACTGGGTGAACCGGACGCATCCGGCAGAAGAAGACCGGTAGAGATACCTGGTTCAGAATTTGTTCTGGATGTCGATACGGTCATCATGGCGATCGGCACGTCTCCGAATCCGCTGATCAAGAACACGACCGAAGGACTGGAAGTTAATAAACGCGGAGGCATCATCGTCAACGAAGACGGTCTGACTTCCAGAGAGAAAGTCTATGCCGGAGGAGATGCAGTAACCGGAGCGGCTACCGTTATCTCAGCCATGGGTGCAGGAAAACTCGCTGCCGCATCCATTGATGCTTATTTGAAAGAGAAATAATATGAAACTGTATATCTACGCAAACGGCTACACCGACCAGCAGATTCAGGTGGCCGAAGAAGTAAAAGAATCATTAAAAAAGCAGAGCCATGAGATCGTTTCCATTGAGGAAAGCGAACTGGTCCTGTCTTTAGGCGGCGACGGAGCTCTGCTGAGAGCGTTCCAGGAAGCTTTCAGAGAAAAGAAACCATTGCTGGGAATCAACAGCGGACGTTTGGGTTATCTGTGTGCCTTGAAACAGGAAGAGATTTCTGATTTTAATCAGATCCTGGAACAGTGCAAAACAGTAGAGAAGACTGTTCTGGAATGTGAACTGGATGGAAAAGCCTATTATGCTCTGAACGATATCATTGTTTCCAAGAACGACTTCGGACAGACCGTGGATCTGGATCTGAAGATCGAAGACAGATACCGTTATTCCATGCGCGGCGACGGACTGATCATCTGCACCCCGACCGGTTCCACTGCCTATAATCTTTCCGCCTATGGACCTCTGCTGGAAGACGGCACAAATGTCCTGGCAATCACGCCGATTTGTGCCCACACCAAGGATATCCTTCCGCTGGTCGTATCCGAAAACAAGAAGATAACCGTATCAGTTAATCATAACGATGCCGGTATATATGCGGATGGAAAACACATCGGAAACACTTCCGAAAGCGTAACAGTAAGCGGAACTGAAAGAAAACTGAAACTATACGTAAGATAAAAGAAAGCCTGATTGTAAAGATCAGGCTTTAAAAAGAAAAGGGCTTTGCAGCCCGAATATTTCACGGCTTATGCCGTTATTAAGTTGGAGTCTGTTCTTTTCATAAGAATCACCTCCGCTTTTATTATAGCATCATTAGAACCGTTGCCCCATAGTATAATAGAGAAAGAAATAGTGCTACATAATCTAATAAAGCGATCAGTGAATTGATGAAGGAGGAAACAGACGTGGGTACAATTTACGATTTTGAACATCGGATGCTGCCGAACTGGACTTATCGTTCCGAACATTTCTTTAATGATCTGATAAATGTCGGCGAAGGGAAGACCCTGTATAATGCAGCTAAAACAGTTTACGAGGACCGCAAGGAGGAACTGCCGTACAAAGAAGAAGATTTCGGCGGATTTCATGCCAGACTGGATGTCGATACCGTCGTTGTGGTGCTGAGGTTTCCTCGGCCTGAAGAGACACCTCTTTGCTATTGCGCGCTGATCTTCCTGGATGCCAATACCAAGAGGCTGGCATTCTATACACTGGAAAAAGGATCAGATCCGACCGACGGCAGAGAGATGCAGTTCCTTTGCGGATGGAATGAAAACGGGGAACATAGGAACTACGGCTCCGTCTATACCGACACGACTGTTCTTGGAGATAATCTTCTGATCCGTTATTTCTATACCAGATTCAGTGATTTGAAGGGAGTGAAACTACCTCAGCAGCCGAAAGAGGAAAGCGAGAATACCAGAGTGCTGAAGTGTCCTGCCTGTAAGCATGAAATCATATTCGATTCTTCTGAGATCAGTGAAGGAGATTCTCTGGTCGTACTGTGCAATTTCTGTGTAAGGATCTATGAACTGAAATACCAGAATGATGAATTCCTGATTCAGAATAAGATTCAGGAGAGTACGGATCAAAACGGATAGAAAATCAAAAAAGCCCTGATGGGCTTTTGTTTTTAAATGGTGGACACTAAGGGACTCGAACCCCTGACCCCCTCCACGTCAAGGAGGTGCTCTCCCAACTGAGCTAAGTGTCCGTGCCTTTAGATTATCACAATCAGAGTATTTTGTCGATGATAATTTAAAAAAGAAATAATGTTAAAATAACAATGAATGATAGTTAAAGAAACATTTATGAAAGAAAAAGCTATCAATCTTATAATTGGTTATCTGTACGGTAGCTTTCTGACCGCAGAAGTTGTTGTAAAAAGATATGCCGTGGTATCAGAAAAGATACTGCTAGAAAAGACGATGTAATTACGGCAATCAGAAAGAAACTGAAGAAATCGTATCAAATGCACTAGAGAACAAAATGAAAAAGAACCGTTACCTGTTTTCTGTTTTCTGTTTTATCACAATACCACTTGTGTTCTTTTTCTTATTTTTTGGATCAGACAATAAAACCAACGAAAACGAGAATCTGCTCTATGCATTACGTATATTTAAGATAAAGAATTCTTTTCAAACAATCTCTCTTCCAGAACTGAAACCCAAAGTGAAATATGATGTGAATATTGTTGGAGAGGGCTATCTGATCTATTCAGCAGAATACGGAGGATACCGCTATGGGCCTTCAATCGTCAGATATGAAGATGGATCTATGGATATGTGGCTGTCATCCGAGGGAAACAGTTCTTCAGAGTGGGATTGGATTACTTATCGGCATAGCGATGACGGAGAAAACTGGTCAAGTGAAAGAGTGGTTTTAAGACCGACACCGGGTTCCGATGACAGGTGTTCAGTATGTGACCCAGGTGTTGTATTCTTTAATAATTATTATTATCTGGCTTATACTTCAACAAGTGACAGAAGCGGAAAAGGAATGAATAATTCAGCGTTTGTGGCAAGAAGTAGAAATCCGGAAGGTCCTTACGAGAAATGGAATGGAACTGGATGGGGCGGAGATCCGAAAGCAATGATTCCATACGAAGGAGATCCTGAGGGATGGGGAATCGGTGAAGTCAGTTTCGTAATTAAAGATAAAGAACTATTTATTTATTACACTTATTTTGATTTGAACGGCGGAATGACAGAACTAGCAAAAGCTGATCTGGATGAGAACTGGCCATCTAGTATTAGGCCAGTATCTATCGTTTACAGCAGGGCTATGCAGGATTCAATGGATATTGTATATGCGGAAGACCTCAATCTGTTTTTAGGTTTCGCAATTGAAAACAGAATGAGCGAATCATCAAAACTGGTTTTATGTATATCAGAAGATGGGACAAAGTTTGAATTCGCGGACAAAACGAACGAAGGAATGAAAGAATATGCCCATAATGTCGGTATATCGAAAGATATTAATGGCCACATCAATACCCAGGATGAACAGCTGATCGGTTATGCCTATGGCAAAAACTGGGGTAGATGGTCAGCCAGAATACAGAACATTGTAATCACACACAGCATGGATTAACTTTGTGAAATGAGGCACGAGAAGATAAGATATAATATAAATGAATAATTAGGAGGATAAAAACATGAAGATATTACTTGCGGGCGCCTTTGGTAACCTTGGCTTTGAGATCCTGAAGGTTCTGGCGAAGAAGAAACACGAGATCATTGCGGCAGACCTGAAGGAAAAGGCAGACAATGGGCTTGAAGGGAAGTATACCTTTAAGGCAATAGATGCCACCAATCCGGAAACGCTGAAAGGAATCTGCGACGGTGTAGATATCGTTATTACAACCATGGGTCTGACGACTGCTTCGGCAAAGTTTACGGCTTATGATATCGACTATCAGGGAAACATGAATCTTTACAACGAAGCCGTTAAGGCAGGTGTTAAGAAGTTCAACTACATTTCCGTCATCGCCTGCGATCTGCCGGGTGCGGAAGAAGTTCCGATGCTGCATGCCAAGTACATGGTAGAAGAGGAACTGAAGAAGGGAAGCCTGGATTATGTCATCTACAGACCTACGGGATATTTCTATGATATTGCCAAGGTCTTTAAGCCATATGTAGACAAAGGCGAGATGCAGCTGCTGAAAGGCTACCACGATGTCAAGGCGAATGTCGTAGACTGTCCTGATTTTGCCAAGTTCATCGTAGACCACATGAAGGATACGAACGTGACATATGAAGTCGGAGGCAAGGAAACCTATACCTACGAAGAAATGGCCAAGATGTGCTTCAGAGCGGCCGGCAAGCCTGTCATCATCAAGGATAGTCCTATATGGATGTTCTCGCTGCTGGCGAATCTGCCTAAGATCAAGAAGGAAGGCAAACACGACATTATTCTGTTCTCCAAGTGGACCCTGTCTCATGACCTGGTCGGCAAGGATGTAACAGGCGACGCTTCCTTTGCGGAATACATCAAAGAATACTTTGGAGGTAAGAAATAATGTTTAGACTCGATCCTTCCTATATCGGAAAAGTATGGCCTGCCTTCATGTGGGGCGTAACGATCGTTGCGGCGATCGGCTGCTGCATGGGCTTTAAGTCATTTGTCTGGTTCATGTCCGTAGGCTACGGCTTTGCGGTCATGTGCATCGGCATTTTCCATCTGCTGTTCGGTCTGTTCAATCATACGCTGACTGCAGCGACTGCGGTGATGTCTGTACTGTTCATCATCTACGGCTACAGACTGGGAGGCTATATCCTGAAGAGAGAGTTGACCAACAAGGAATACAAGAAGAAACTGGATTCTACCGGATCGACGAAAGCCATGCCTCTTCCTGTATCCATCTTCATGTGGGCCTACTCCATGTGGATGTATACCGCACAGACTTCCGCGCTCTCCTACAGAGTCATGAACAGAGCTTCCGACAACCTGTTTGTCTGGATCGGCATCGTAATCATGTGTCTGGCGATATACGGCGAAGCGACGGCCGATGCGCAGAAGTCGGCAGCCAAGAAGATCAATCCAAAACGTTTCTGCGATACAGGATTGTACAAATACTGCCGCTGTCCGAACTACTTCTCGGAAGTTCTCTTTTGGGTGGGCGTTACGGTATCCGGCATCGGCGCTGTTCAGGGCAAGCAGTGGATCATGGTTCTGATCGCTTTGTGTCTGATCACTTACGTCATGTACAACTCGGCACAGAGACTGGAACTTAGACACGAGAAGACCTACGGTCTTGATCCGGAATATCAGAAGTATTCCGATACCGTACCGCTGCTGTTTCCGTTCACGAAACAGTATCATTCCATGAAGGTGTACAGAGACTGATATGAAAGAATTCTCTGTACCAATGGCTCTGGTGGATTACATCCCCGTCATCCTGTTCCTTCTGGCAACAAATCTTATTATTAAAGATCTGAAGGGAAAGATGAGCAAGCCTGCTTTCTATACCTTTGCGGCTGGAACCGGCATGGTGACTGCAGCGGGTATGCTGAAGGCTACCTACAAGCTTCTGTATGCGCTGAACATTGGTGACTTCACCTGGATGTCGGATCAGTTCTTCTCCAATCAGGCTTTCGGTTTCCTGCTTGCGGGTGTAGGACTGATGATGTACATCCTGAAAAAAGAAAGAACCTATGCCTTCCTGCCGACGATGGCTCTGGTAGGCATCATGGTGGTAGGACTTGGCGCAATGGATGCGGGACTGTGCTTCCTGGCAAACAGGCTGAAGAAAAGAAACGCTCTGGTGTGTTTCATCGTTTCCTTCTTCCTGTCTCTGGGAATGGGATACCTCTCCACCAAGAATTTCGACAAGGCTTTCATGAATTGGGTCGCTCAGCTGGTCAACGTCTTCGGGCAGGGACTTCTGTACCTGGGATCCTCCATTCTACATAAAGCCGGACTGAAAGACCTCTAACAGAAACAAGCAATAGGAACAAAAGTCACAAACACCGATTTGTGACTTTTCTTTTTCCTTAAATGTTACAATACAAATATGAAACTGACTGTCTTGTGCGACAACAACACATTCATCGATCAGTACTATCTGGGAGAACCGGCGCTTTGTTTCTATCTGGAAAACGGGGATGACTGTATCCTTTTCGATACAGGCTATTCCGATGTTTTCATGAGAAATGCGATAAAGATGGGAATCGATCTGGATCAGGTGAATAAGATCGTTCTTTCCCATGGTCATAACGACCATACGGGAGGACTGGTCCACTATCTGAAAGAGAAAAGGAATGTGGAACTAATCACTCATCCGGATACTTTCATCCATCGGGAAGACGAGACAGGCATGATATCTTCGCCATTGTCTGTGAAAGAAGTCGGTGAAAAGTGTCATCTGCATCTCACAAAGGAACCTTGCGAGATCAGCAGGAATCTGATCTACCTGGGAGAAATACCGGTCAGCTGCGATTTCGAAAAGAGAATCCCGATTGGAAAAACAGGAAACGGCGAGGATGATTTCATATTGGATGATTCCGCTCTGGTTTATCAGGGGAAAGACGGGATCTTCATTATCACAGGATGTTCCCACAGCGGCATATGCAACATCATCGAATATGCAAAGAAAATAACCGGAACAGAAAAGGTCACGGGCGTTATCGGCGGTTTCCACCTCCTGAAAGAAGGAGAGCGTCTGAACCATACAATCGAGTATCTAAAGAAACAGAACATCAAGAATCTGTATCCGTGTCACTGCGTTTCTCTGAAAGCCAAGATCGCCATGGCCAATGAGATGGAAATACAGGAAACAGGAACAGGTCTGTCAATAGAGATAGGATAAGGAGATAAGAATATGAAACTACTGGAAGAAAGAATCATCAAAGACGGAAAGGTTTTACCGGGAGACATCTTAAAGATCGACAGTTTTCTGAACCATCAGATCGATGTCAAACTGCTGGATGAAATCGGAGCTGAATTCCACCGCCTGTTTGAGGATACAAAACCGGATAAGATCCTGACCATTGAAGCCAGCGGTATTGCGATTGCTACGGCAACCTCCAGATATTTCGATTACATTCCTGTTGTCTTTGCGAAGAAGACTGCAGCTTCCAACATGTCTAAAGATGCCTATCAGGCAAGTGAACACTCCTATACCAGAAACATCGACTATACTATTCAGGTGGCCAAGAATTATCTGAAGGAAGGAGAAAGAGTTCTGATCCTGGACGACTTTCTGGCGAACGGCGAAGCGATGTGTGCGATGATCAGACTTTGTGAGCAGGCCAAAGCGGAAGTAGCCGGATGCGGTTCCGTCGTATGCAAGATGTATCAGCCTGGTGAACAGCGTATCAAGGATCTTGGATACAAAGTTGAAGTACTGGCCAGAGTCAAGTCGATGATGGATGACGGTCAGATCGAATTCGAGTAAATAAAAGGCCTTCTGTTGAAGGCCTTAAGTTTTATTTGTTGCTTTCCATTTCAATGACTTTACGGAACTGTGTTTCGTAAAGCTGTTTGTACACGCCATCCATGGCAATCAGTTCTTCGTGCTGACCCTCTTCAACGATCCTTCCATCGGAGATGACCAGGATCTTGTCGGCCTGCAGGATGGTTGACAGTCTGTGGGCGATAACGATGGATGTTCTGTTCTCCATCAGGACATCCAGAGCGTTCTGAATGGAACTCTCGGAAATCGAATCCAGTGCAGAAGTCGCTTCATCCAGAATCAGGATCTTCGGATCTTTCAGGATGACTCTGGCAATGGACAGTCTCTGTTTCTCTCCTCCGGAAAGCTTCAGACCTCGGTTGCCTACCTGTGTATCGTAGCCGTCCGGCTGAGAAACGATGAAGTCATGGATATTGGCGATCTTACAGGCGTTTTCGATCTCCTCCTGGGTAGCGTCCATCTTGGCAAACAGGAGGTTTTCTTTTATTGTTCCGTTAAACATGTAGGCTTCCTGCGTAACCATGCCGATGTTGGAACGCAGATAAGTCAGATCGATATCACGTACATTGATGTCGTTGATCTTGACTGCACCGCTCTTGACGTCATACAGACGCGGAAGCAGGTTGACGACTGTCGACTTGCCTGAACCGGAAGGACCGACAATCGCATACATCTTTCCTGTCGGAACATTGAAGGAAAGATGCTTGATCAGCGGAACATCCTCAGAGTAGTAGAATTCCACGTCTTCGTAGCTGATATCCGTTTTATTGTCAAAAGAAGGTTTAATGACGATCTTCCTGTTTTTAACACCCGGGATCATATCCAGATAAGAGAATATCCGGGTAAACAGAGCCATGGAACGAGTCAGGTCGACCGAAACATTCAGCAGGGATTCCACCGGTCGGTAAAGTCTGTTGATCATATTTACGGTAGCGGTAATTGTACCGACGGTGACAGCCGTATCATTCAGTTTGATAATCAGATAGCCGCCTGCCAGATATATCAGCAACGGTCCAAGGTTGGTAAAGATACCCATGACGACTCTGAACCAGCTGCCGGCACGCGATTCCTTGGTCTGTAGATTGGTGACTTCTTTATTGGTCTTACGGAATTTTTCGTTGATATATTCTTCCTGCGTAAAAAGCTTTATCAGCAGGGATCCGGAAACGGATAAGGATTCGTTGATGATATCGTTCAGTTCATCGTTCTTGGCCTGCGATTCTGATAGAAGCTGCCAGCGGTTCTTGCCTGCGGATTTTGTCGGCAGTACCAGCAAAGGGATAACCAGAATGCCGATGATCGACAGCTTGGCATCGATGTTGAACAGGGCAACGATGGTCGTAATGACCGTACATACATTGGATACGATATTGGTCAGGGTCATGCTGATGACCGAAGAAACACCGGAAATGTCGGAATTCATCCGGGTGATGATATCACCCTGTTTCTCAGAGGTAAAGAAAGAATGCGGCATGGCCTGGAGATGCTCAAACATCTCGTTCTTCATGTCATAGACGATCCTCTGGGAGATCCAGCTGTTGATGTAGGATTCAAAGACACCGACAATATTGGATGCGGCCAGCGTAACGATAGCCAGGAGGACCAGTTTGATCAGCAGTTCGAAATCCTTGCCCAGAATCGCCTTATCGATGATCTGCGCCGTGATCAGTGAAGGCAACAGACCCATTACCGAAGACAGGATGATGATCGCAAAAACAATCAGCAGCTGGAACCAGTACGGTTTCAGATACTTCAGGATCCTGAATATCAGTTCCTTGGTGATTTTTGGCGCATTCTGTTTTTCCTCTTCTGTCAGGAACCCCCTAGGTCCCATTCCTCTCATTCTTGACATAGTATTACTCCTGTTGAAATTCCGTTTTACTGTACAATCGGTTTAGATATTTCAATTATATTACAGAAAAGAAAAGGAAGTGTTTACTTCCTCTTTTGTGTTATTTCTTGTTCAGCTTCTTGAGCTGTTCAGCGATCTCTGTAAGAAGTTTGACTTCCTCGGAAGGTTCCGGTTCCTCGACAGGAGCCTCGTCCGCTTCCTTCTTCGCCAGAGCGGCGATCTTGTTGATGGCTTTCAGGATCGTAAACAGAACGAATGCCATGATCAGGAAGTTGATGACAGCCGTAATGAATGCGCCCCAGTCGATGACCTGACCGGTATTGCCCAGCTTCGTTACAAGGCCGACTTCCGTACCGCCAAAGCAGGCAATGATCGGATTCAGAATGTTATCGGTTAAAGCCGTAACGATTGAAGAGAACGCACCGCCGACGATCACACCGACAGCCATATCCATGACATTGCCTTTTAACGCAAACTCTTTGAATTCCTTTAAAAACTGTTTCATATTATTACCCCCATGTATAACTCTATTATAAATGCTTATGCTATAATTTTTTCAGACGTTTTAGAAACAAGCATTATGAAAAGATTAAAGAAGATCCTGATGATTGAAATAGGTACTCTGATATTCGCGCTTTCCGTAGGTCTTTTTATTCTGCCTGAAAGAATACTGACCGGAGGCGTTGCGGGTATCACCTCCCTGCTGATAGGTTTTATACCGATCAGCGAGGATATCCTGACAATCATTCTGAATACCTTTCTGTTTGTGCTGGGAAGCGTACTGCTGGGGAAGGAATTCTTTCTGAACACTTTGATCTATTCCGTATCTTATCCGTTTGCGCTGCTGTTTGTTACGAGACTGCTTCCGGAGTATCATGTAGATCCGCTTCTGGCGAGTCTGTACGGCGGACTGATGGGCGGTGTATCCATGGGTATCATGTTCCGTAACGGCGGTTCTTCGGGCGGAACGGATGCACTGGCTCTGATTGCCGAGAAATACTTTAATATTAAGGTATCCAACGCCATCATGTTCATGGACTCCGTTACCGTTATGGCCGGTCTGTATATCTACGGTCTCAACAGCGTTCTGATCGGTCTGATCTCGGTCTTCCTGACATCTATTGCTCTAGAGAGAACCATGAGCATCTACGGCGGTGTGCAGGCTAAGAAGTTTGAGATCATCTCCGACAAGTACGAGGAGATCGCAAAAGATGTCCATGTAATACTGGAGAGGGGATCAACGGTTCTGGACATTACCGGAGGCTATACGGGAAACAAGAAAAGGATGCTTCTGGTTATTGTATCGGACGATCAGTACAGCGCGGTGAAGGAGATCATCGACAGACATGATCCGACGGCATTCGTCATCATATCGGAAGCGAAGGACATCAACGGCGAAGGCTTTACTTATGAACCAAGAATCTAAAAGGAGAACACATGAAGACACTGTTTGTTAATGCCTGCATCCGTAAGGAATCCAGAACAAGGATGCTTGCGGAATATCTGCTGAAGAAGCTGGATCAGGACTATGTTGAACTGGAGCTGCAGAAGGAAACGATTCATCCGTTGGACGAAGAGAGTCTGAATAAAAGAAGTCAACTGTGTGTAGAAGGAAAGTTCGATGATCCATCTTTTCGCTATGCCCGTCAGTTTAAGGAAGCAGAAACCATTGTAATCGCCGTTCCTTATTATGATCTTTCTTTTGCGGCAAGACTGAAAGACTATCTGGAAACGATCAATGTCATAGGACTGACCTTTCATTATCTGGATGACGATGTTCCATCTACATTAAGCAGCGTTAAGAGACTGATCTATGTTACGACGGCAGGCGGTACGATCGTATCACATGAGTACGGATACGGATATGTAAAGGCAATGTTCGAGAGCTTTTACGAAGTAAAAGATCACGCATATTTCTATGCCGAGAAACTGGATCTGACAGGTGCAGATCCGGACGCGATCCTGAAAGAAACACGTGATAAGATCGATATTTATCTAAAGCAACAGAAAAAACAAAAAGAACGGTAACGTTCTTTTTATATAGCTGGATATATGTTTTACGGCAGCCAACTGTGATAAGATAAATATATAGATATAGAAAGTATAATCGGAAAAGGAGGATTCAGATGAAAAAGAGAATCGCATCGGTTTTTATTCTATTATTGGCATTGCTCTTGTGTCTGTCCGGTTGTAAGAAAACAGAAGAAAAGACCGGATACGACCTGTCCGGAAAGACTTACTACAATACCGTCGACGAATACGGAAACGAGGAACATTCCAAGGTCTGGTTCGGCAAGGACGGCAGTTTTGTCCTGAAAGACAATTATTCCGGCGGGTTCATTGAATCCAGCGGTACCTGGTCAGTCAGCGAGAATGTCGCTACGCTGGAGGTAACAGATACCGGCAAGAAGATCATCTTTGAAATCGTAGATGAAGATACACTGAAACTGAAGACTACCCTGATGGGATCTTTACAGGATCAGGTCTTCTCGACAACCGAGACCAAAGGTTCTTCCGGTTCATCAGGTTCTTCATCAGACAGCGGCTTTACTTATACAAACTACTACAACATCTCTCAGAGCAGTACCAAGGTTTCCCGTGCGGAGATCCATTCTGACGGAAGCTTTACGTTCATTGACCAGAACGATTTGAGCATTACAGAAATCAACGGTACGTATACGAAAGAGAACGATGTTCTGAAGATGACCGGAGATGAATTCAGCAAAGGCAAGAGTTTTGAATTCAAGGTTAAGAGCGACGGCACGCTGGTACTGCAGAACGACATCGGCGTATCCGCGACCGGAGATGTCTTCTCCAAGGATTACAAACCTTCCACTTCGGCCAAGGTACCATGTACGGATCTGACCTCTAAACACCATAATTACTGGGCGATGGAAGGCGTCAAGGACTTCGATCTGGAAGTCAAGGCGACTCCTTCGAATACGACAGACGTCATCACATATACGGTTGAAGACGAGAAAGTTGTTACGGTCAGTGCAGATGGAAAAGCTACGGCAGTTTCTCCAGGCGAGACCAAGATCCACATCAAGTGCGGCGAGATCGAAAGAGTTGTCGGATTTGAGACCAGGGCAAAGGGACCTTCTTCTATCAGTTTTGACGAAAATCCGGTTTCTCTCTATTTGAACAACTCGGCCAAGATCAAGGCAAAAGCCTTACCGGAAACGGCTGATCAGACCCTGACCTATGAATCATCTGACAAGAGTGTTGTCACAGTCGATAAGGACGGAAATCTCTTTGGCGTATCTCCTGGTAATGCCGAGATTACGGTTAAGGCAGTCAACGGAACTTCGGCAGTATGTAAGGTATGTGTTGAAGGCGAGACGGTCGTATTTGAAATAGAGAAAAACGTCAGCGTAAAAGCGCAAAGCGGAGCTTTGATTCCGTTCAAGGCCTACCTGATTTCCTGCTACGACGGTGTGGTCAACAAGCAGGATGTAACGGAATATGTCGATTTCCATACCGCCTATACTTCGGCGCTGACTCTGAAATCACCGGGTTATCTTTGTGCATCTGGTGCAATATTTCAAACATTCGACTGCCCGTTCTATTTTGAATTCTCTGACGGAAGCTCGCTACATGTGGTTTCCGATACCTTCTACGTTCACATCGAGAAGTAAACAAACATAAAAAAAGAAAACCTCCCAAACGGGGGTTTTTCTTTTTTTCGTTTATCCCAGATTGGCCTTCAGGATGGCTTTCAGATCCGCAATGCCGTCATGACCAGACTGCAGAAGTTCTTCAATCGAAAGATCACCCGATTCTCTGATCGCCAGGATCTGCAGGATCATCGCCAGATTGACACCGGTAACAACCTGTATCTTATCGTTTCCCATGTCTTTACCCAGAACTCTGGCCATACAGTTGCATGGTGAACCAAACAGCATGTCGCAGAATACGACAGTACCGTCACCGCTATCGACTTCTTCGATCGCTTCCTTTAATACATCAACAAACTCATCCGGATTATCCTCAGCAGACATACAGCAGGCCTTCATCTGCGCCTGTTCGCCGAAAAACAGTCTGGACGATTCCAGAATACCCTGAGCCATAGGACCGTGACTGGCAATAACAATACCTTTCATATGACTATTCCATTTCTTAACATAAGTATAGCATTTCCGAATACAATAATGAGTTTAACAAGAGAAAGAGAAAAATCAAAAAGGCCTGAAGAAGCCTTTTTCAGTTGAAAGCGATACAATAAGGGTATGTATTGTTTTGATCAGAAATCGATCGACAGGCTGGTATCCTGGTATCGAAAAAACAGGCGTGATCTGCCTTGGCGGAAAGACAGGGATCCATACGGAATCTGGCTGAGCGAGATCATGCTTCAGCAGACCAGAGTGGAAGCGGTCATAGATTATTATGAGCGTTTTCGGAAGCAGTATCCGGATGTAAAAAGTCTGGCTCAAGCGGATAATGAAACGCTCCTGCGTCTGTGGGAGGGACTGGGTTATTATTCCCGTGTCAGAAACATGAAAAAGTGTGCACAGGTTCTGATGAAACAGTACAACGGAATAATTCCTGCGGATAAAGGTGAATTACTAAAGCTTCCGGGAATCGGTCCCTATACGGCCGGAGCCATATCGGCGATTGCCTACGGTCATCCCGAGGCTGCCGTTGACGGGAATGTCTTAAGAGTTCTTTCAAGATATTCTGCGATTCAGGATGATATCAAGAATCCGAAACTGAAGAAGGAAATGGAAGAAAGCATTACCGCTTTCTATAAAGAAAACAGGATCAATGATCCTGAATACATTTCCGATCTGACTCAGGCTCTGATGGAGCTGGGAGCGCTGATCTGTCTGCCGAACGGGAAACCTTTATGTGATAAATGTCCGTTTTCATCAGACTGCAAGGCATATCAGAAAAACCTTACTGATTCCATTCCTTTCAGAAGCAGAAACAAGGACAGAAAGATCATAGACAGAACTCTGTTGGTAATCCGATATGAAGATGATTTCCTTCTACACAAGAGGCCTTCAGAAGGCCTGCTTGCAGGGATGTATGAATTCATCGGAACGGATCGGAAACTGAATCAGAAAGAAACTTTAGATTATCTAAAAGACATGGAAATAGAAGTCAGAAACATCATCCCACTTCCGTCTTCCCGGCATGTTTTCACGCATCTGGAATGGCAGATGGAAGCATATGAGGTTTTAACTGATAAACTCCCGGAATTAGATCATAACGAATACATTCTCGCTGGCAGAGATCAGCTGCAGTCACTGGCTGTACCTTCAGCATTCAGGGTTTATCTAAATCATTACGGGTTAAGAAAAGGAGACTGAAGAATAAAGATGTGGTTTCACAAGAAAGAAAAAGCGGTTATTCCATATGATTCCGATATGCTGTATCCTGTAATCATGAGTTCGATCTGTACGGGAGAAAAGGTCGCCGGTTTCAAGAATAAGAAAAACGGACATTTTACTGAAGTAATGCTGATAAAAACCAAGGCAGATGAAGATCGTTTTAAGAAGATGTACGGTCTTGACGACATCAAGGTTGAATACTGACGACTCTATGGAAAAGGAACAGAAAACAAAGATGAATGAATATGTTTATGTCACATTGAGAGAAAGACCGGACCTGAAAGAAGAAGCTGCGGAATGGTTCCACAGCAGATTCGGCGTTCCGGCTGAAGCATATCTGGAATGCATGGAAGCATATCTCAATAAAAAAACGGAATACGGGTGGTATCTGTGTCTGGATGGCGACAGGATCGTCGGCGGCATGGGTGTCATTGAGAACGACTTCCACGACAGGAAAGATCTTTCACCGAACATCTGTGCGGTCTTTACTGAGGAAGAATACCGCTGCAAAGGCATTGCCGGCAATCTGCTGAACATGACCGTTGAGGATCTTAGAACAAAAGGCATCTCACCGGTTTACCTGGTTACCGACCATACGGGATTCTATGAGAGATACGGATGGGAGTTTCTCTGCATGGTTCAGGGTGACGGGGAACCTGATATGACCAGAATGTATATTCACCGGTAAAAGCTCGTTTATGGAGATGATTCATTACTAACCGAAGTCAGTAATATAGGAGGAAAAACATGATCAAAATCTACGGAATGCCCACATGCCCTTACTGCGATTATGTACATGAACAGATCAAGGGACGTGAGGATGAATTCGAATACATCGATATCAGTAAGCACATTGGAAATCTGAGTGCTTTCATGAGACTTAGGGACAACAGTCCGGTCTTTGATCATTGCAAGGAAATCGGAGATGTAGGAGTTCCTGCTTTTGTGTTTGAAGACGGAAGGATCTCCATAGATCCTGCGGACGCCGGTCTGATTGAATACGGATCTGAAATCGTCTGTTCCATTGAGGATCATAAGAACGGCAGAAAAGGATGCTGAAAGGATAAGCAATGGATCTGGATGTGAATGAACTGCAGGGTTACCTGGAGAAAGGAAAACTGATCAGACTTCCTTCAAAGAGAAAGAAGAAGATTTTTGCGCTGGTCTGGCTTGCGGAACACATTCCTTCCAATCGGACATATACCGAAAAGGAGTTTAACGATCTTCTGAAAGAACTGCACACATTCTGCGATCCTGCAACTCTTAGAAGAGAACTTTACGACCACTACCTGATCAACAGGAGCCAGAACGGAACCGAGTACTGTCTGAATTCCGATCGTCCTTCACTGGAGGAACTGCTGGCAGAATACTGCGGTGAATCCAATAACAAGAAAACATCGGAAACGATACTGGAGAAAGACGGGAAGTCTTCTGTTGCGAATTATGACGACAGGAATCCTGAAGATGCAAAGGATTTCAGAAACATGATACATGCGGAAGCTTTGCAGCGGGTACAAAGGATACGTCCCGATATTACATCCGTAATCGACCGTTATCCGGTAGAATCCTATTTCCGGCAGCACTGGGATTATCCCGGAGCCTGGTATACCATCGTTGCCATACCGGAAGATGTCAAAAGCAGGGAAGCGCTGATCGATATCATCGTAAGAGATACACTCAAAGAAGCAGACAAATAAATGAAGAAAGAATAGATACAGATGAAACATATTATCACAGTACAGCATGCCCAGTCCGTCCACCACACCAACGGAATGGTAGGATCATGGACAGATTGGGATCTGACGGAGCTTGGAAAGAAACAGGCGGACAATATCGGAAAGAAGCTGAAAGAAGAGCTTTCAGGCAAAGACGCAGTCATGTATTCTTCAGATCTGAAACGAGCCAGACAGACAGCGGAAGAGATCGCGAAATACTTGGATGTTAAGCCGATCCTCAGACAGGAACTAAGAGAAAGAAATCTTGGAAAGTGCTGCGGCAAGTCCATTCAGTGGCTTCGTGAAAACATGGAACATCCGGAGAACACGGTTGACGACAGACTTTTCTCTGATGGCGAAAGCATAAGGGATGCCTGGAATCGTCTCAGACCTTTCTTTGAAGAAGTCATGGCAAGTGAAGATGAAAACATCATCATCGTTTCACACGGAGATCTTCTGAGTATCTGGAATACCATGTTTCTGGAACTTCCAATTGAATCCTACTATCAGGTAGATATTCACGGACCTGCCGGAGGAGTATCCCACATGATTATCGGTGATGACGGGAAACGCCACGTGAGACATATAAATGACATGTCTTACATTGCAGATACTGAAAGAGATAGATAAATCGGTGTTTTGAGGTATCATATGGAACTTGATGAAAAATGGATAAGAGAACATCTGCCTGAAGACTGTAAAGATGAACCGATAGACTGGTTTTCCGGTCTCTATCTTGACGGTCTCAAGGTTATGTCTGAAGGAGAGCGTGGTAGTCCTGACACTGTATACTATGAGGCAAAAGATGCGGAGGATCTGAAATGGTGGCAGCTGAATGTCATCTGCTATTATGTAGGCAAGGCTGACAAATCCGGAACCTGGCGCTGGTACAGGGATCACGCGGAAAACGGACAGTGGTATTATATCGAACACAGGTATTACGACTATGATGCCATTGAAGATCACCGTCTGCCGGGTTTTGAAAGATATCTCAGGAATCTGAAGCATGCCTTCCCGGATGATTACTTCAGAAGTAAGGTTGAAGAATATACAGGTCTCATGAACCGCTGGTATCTGATTCCTCATTGGGGTTATGACTATGAGAACCTGCGTTTTATCGAAATCAGTCATTCCAGAGAATACTGCAGCGATTCTGATAAATCCGATGAAATAAAGCAAGATAACATCATAAAATTGGTAGACTGATAAATTCCAGTTTGTAATAAACATAACATCAATATTTATATCTATCCGATATAGGAAGGAGACTGAATATGACTCTATATGACCGGCTTATGGAAGTAAAAGACGATGCATACCGGGAATTCCAGACAAAGCTGGTTCCAAACATCTCACCGGAAACCATTTTGGGTGTCAGAACACCGGATATGAGAAAGATTGCCAAGGGAGTCTTTGAAAGCCCCGAGAGAGATGCGTTCCTGAACGATCTGCCACATCAGTACTACGAAGAGAATCTGATTCATTTTTTTGTGATTTCGATGATCAAGGATTTTGATGAGTGTGTACAGGATGTAGAAGCCTTCCTTCCTTTTGTCGACTGCTGGCCGGTATCGGACCAGGCGACTCCGAAAGCATTCAAGAAAAATCATCAGAAGCTCCTGCCTTACATCAGAAAATGGATCGCCTCAGATCATGTATATACCGCCAGATTCGGGATCCGCATGCTGATGAACGAATTTCTTGGCCATGATTTCAAGGAAGAATATCCGGAGCTTGTCGCAAACAAGAAGGGCGAAGACTACTATCTGAAAATGATGATTGCCTGGTATTTTGCTACAGCACTGGCGAAGAGATATGATGAGACGATTCCATATCTTGAGAATCACAGACTGGATGAATGGGTACATAAGAAGACTATCCAGAAGGCGATAGAAAGCTATCGGGTTTCTGATGAGCACAAGGAATATCTGAAGAGCCTTAAGTAATGATATTGTCTGAAAAGGTGAAATAAAGTGAACTATTTTGTTGAAAGTCTGCAAGGAAGCGGTAAAAGCACTCTGGTCAGAAACCAGTCTATAAGACAATTGAATTACAAGGAGAGCAATATATGAATATGAGAGGATTAAGCTGTATATTTCCTGTACCTGATATCAGGAAAACCGCGGAATACTACGTAAACAGTCTTGGGTTTCGTGCCGTAGAATATCTGGATAGTAAGCAGCCGCATATCTGTCTGTATCTGGACAAGGCTGAGATCATCCTTCTTCAGGCAAACAAAGACAAAATCATACCAAACAGAGAGATGTGCGGATATGGATATGACGCCTATCTGTATACGGAAGATCAAGAGGCTTGGGAAAAGGAATATGTTTCAAAAGGAGTCAAGCTTGTCAGATCTTTGAATCTTACAGATTATCAGAATAAGGAATTTGTGATTGAAGACATTGACGGCAGATGGCTGGCGTTCGGTCTAAAACAGATTTCTGAATAGAAAAAAAAGAAAGAGATCTTATGATTCATTTAGAGAAAATAGACTACAGAAACGTCTGGGATATTGTTGATCTTAAAGTCGCAAGATCCCAGAAAGAATTCGTCGCAAGCAACGGTGACAGCATCATTCAGGCATATACGACAATCGGTACCGAATGTCATGCCTTTCCTTTTGCCATATACAACGACAAGAAACCGGCCGGATTTCTGATGATAGGATACAACGAGGCTGCACTGTACGATGCAGTAGATTTTGATCCGCCCGAAGCACTGAAAAACAACTACAGTATCTGGCGTCTGATGATAGATAAGAGATATCAGGGAAGAGGTTACGGCAAAGAAGCTATTAGACTGGCTCTGGACTTCATTCGGACCTGGCCGTGCGGGAAAGCGGAATACTGCGAGATCTCCTGGGAACAGGGAAACGACGATGCCGCAAGACTATATCACTCGATGGGATTTGAAGAAAACGGCGAGATGGACGGAGACGAGATCGTTGCCGTAATGAAACTGTAAAAAACAACATATTAATGCTATGAAAAAACGGATCCATGATCCGTTTTTGTGTTACTTCCATTCATACAACTGATCCAGTATGGCATATAGTTTCAGTGATCTTTCTTCTACGATCCCTATCTTATTTCCATATCCCATCAGTGTCTTGGAATCTTCGTTGATCGGCCAGTAAGGCAGACTCTCGGCATTAGGATCACCGGTCTTCACAAACGACAAAAGATGACGGGACATAATATCGGACAGTTCCCTGTCCCTCTCATCGTAGAGAGAAGAATCCTCCGGGATGTTGTGATAGAGATATACTTCTTCTCCGGAGTGCCAGGATCCCAGACGTCCGTTATCTTTGGAGAAGAAATATTCATAGACAGGAATGTCGTTCATGACAGCCAGACGATTCAGACAGTAATGCGGATAAGCAAAGTAGAGTGCACCGTAGATCTCCGCCCAGTTCTTTGCGGCATCTTCATCGCTGTCAGTTGGATAAACTTCAAAGACCTGATCACTTAAGCCTTTAAAATAGTAACGGATTCTTTCTTCATATTTCTTTCTATCTGTCTTGGAGAAAAGCAGGAATGGTCCGCTTTCTTTCGCATTATAGCCATGGAAGATGGCTTCTTCATTATGTATTCTTTTAAGATATGATTCATACGGAAGTTCAATCAGAGCATAACCGTCTATGGTGATGTGGTGTTGAGAACCACCTGCTGCAACGATCTGATCCGCACTTAGTTTTCTGAATTCATCGATACCGGATACGCCATATTCTTTCTTCAACCTGTTGCCTGAATCGATGGCTTCCTGATAAGTGCGGTAAGAGTGCGGAGGATCGATGGATGCCATAGTAGAGCTTTCCATGACAACTCTGTTGAACAGACCTTCTGCCAGAGGAGAAGTACACAGTGCCGAAACAGCCGCGCTTCCTGCCGATTCCCCCGCAAGCGTTATGTTATCAGGATCGCCTCCAAAGAACGATATCTCTTTTTTGACCCATTCCAGTGCCTTGACCATATCCAGCAGGCCGTAGTTTCCTGTTGTGTGATGAATGGATTCTTTCGCTAGTTCTTCGTTTGCAAAGAAACCGAACACGCCAAGACGGTAGGCAAGATTAACAACGATGATCCCTTCTTTTGCCAGACCTTCACCATTGTAGTCCGCGTACCAGGCCTGACCCGTCTGCAGAGAACCTCCATGGATATAGACAAGAACAGGGAGTTTGTCTCCTGCATTGGCAGGTTTCCAGATGTTCAGATACAGACTGTCCTCACTGACAGGAGGGATGTAATTGTCTCTAAGAGAGATCTTATAGTCGTGATAGCCGATGATCTGCGTCAGAGAATCGATGATCGGCAGGCTTGTCGTCTGCATGCTCATAGGCGCAAAGTGGTCCGCTTCCATGATGTCTTCCCATTTATCGGGATCCTGCGGTTCCTTCCATCTCAGATCACCTACAGGAGGCTTGGCATAAGGAATCCCGGCATAGACTTCTACCGTATGATCCGCATTATAAACACCCCGGATCTTTCCATAGGATGTTTCAACGATTTCAGTCTTGGCGGGATTGCTGATATCAACCGCCGGAACATTTTTTACCGGCGGCCAGGTCAGGAAGACGATTCCCGTAAACACAGCAAGATAAGCGATCAGCAGCAGAAAACCGGTAAGCAGCTTATGCCCATTGAAAATCTTTCTATCCAGATAAACATAAGCCAGTATCAGCAGCAGGGTAAGAATAAAACCTGCTGCCATATTGTGATTCAGTTCAATCACGATGAAAGACAGCAGGAACAGAAGTGTTTTTAGAATGATGGATAATATCTGTTTCATAACATCTTCAGTATAACGGAAAAGAAAGACATGTTTTCATAAAAAACGGTATTATAGGCTGAAATAGTATAAAATATTCATATAGTTAAAAGGATTGCTTATGTTAGATATATTTGAAACAGAGATCCCTCAGCTGATCAAGGGAGAAAAAAGAAAAGTATACGTGTATGTGCCGGACTTTGACGGCAGTTTCCCGGTCCTGTACATGTTTGATGGGCACAATGTCTTTCTGGATGAAGAGGCAAGCTACGGCAAGTCCTGGGGCATGCTGGAATTCCTGGAAGAGAATGAAGTACCGCTGATGGTGGTAGGCGTTGAATGCAACCACCATAACGAAAAAGAGAAGTGTGGAGGAAGACTTTCGGAATACTCCCCGTTCTCCTTTGAAGACCATGAATGGGGATACAGGATCAAGGGCAGAGGCAAGATCACGATGAACTGGTTCGTCAAGGAACTTAAGCCTTACATCGACGACAATTATCCGACTTTGCCTGACAGGAAACATACCTATATTGCCGGAAGTTCCATGGGCGGTCTAATGACACTCTTTGCCATGAGCCGCTACAACCACGTTTTCTCCAAGGGCGCAGCACTGTCGCCGTCTGTCGGTTTTGCTCCAGAGAATGTTCTGGACATGATCGAAAGAACAAAATACCGCAAGAATACCGTCATCTACATGGACTATGGCGAGAACGAGATCCGTTACCGCAACACCAGAGCCATCTATGCCGATGTAACACAGGCTCTGATCAATAAAGGCGTTCTGCTGGAAAGCCGTATCGTACCGAAAGGAAATCACAACGAAGCGTCCTGGGAGAAACAGATCCCGTTCTTCATGGATACGTTCTTCTACGAGTAAAGGATTACTATGGAAACTAACTACTTTGATTACTACAGCTACAATCTCAACCGGAACATGCCTATAAAAGTATACGGTCATCATGGACGTCCGGTTCTGTTTATCCCTTGTCAGGATGGAAGGTTCTTCGATTTCGAGAACTTCCACATGTCCGATACGTTTTCTCCTTGGATAGACAATGGCGAAGTGATCGTCTTTGCGATCGATACCATCGACATCGAAACCTGGAGCGACAAAAACAACGATCCGGGTTATCGGGCAAGACATCACGAAGAATGGATCAACTACATTACCAGAGAAGTGGTTCCGTTCATTCGGGAATACGTCAACGAGAAGAACGGATGGGACGGCTATCCGGGCATCATGACCTTCGGCTGTTCCATGGGAGCGACGCACGCATTGAATCTGTATCTGCGCTTCCCGGATCTGTTTGACCGTTGTCTGGCTTTAAGCGGTATCTATCACGCTTCCTTCTTCATGGGAGACTACATGGATGACAATGTATACAAGAATTCACCTACCGACTACATGCGCAACATGTCCCCTGATCATCCGTTCATTGAACGCTACAATCAGAACAAGGCAGTCGTCTGTGTCGGCATGGGAGCCTGGGAAGAACCGTGGAGCACGCAATATCTGGATCAAAGATTCCATGAACTGGGCATCAACATCTGGGTCGATTACTGGGGTCAGGACGTAAATCACGACTGGCCATGGTGGCATAAGCAGGTACCTTATTTCCTGCCGTATCTGTTAGGTTAAGAAAGAGAGAAGCATCATGACAAACTTTATTTACATTTCACCGAACTTTCCTGCCAATCACTGGAATTTCTGTTACCATCTTAAGAATAATGGCATCAACGTCTTAGGCATCGGCGATTCCGACTATGACAGCCTGTCTTATGAGCTAAAGATGTCATTGAATGAATACTACCGGGTATCTTCTTTGGAGAACTATGAGGAAGTATTCAGAGCGGTGGCTTTCCTGACCTACAAGTACGGCAAGATCGACTGGCTTGAATCCAACAACGAATACTGGCTGGAAAGAGATGCGAAGCTGAGAGAAGAGTTCCACATTACCACAGGCTTCTTCCCGGCAGACATGGAAAGCGTCAAGTACAAGTCGCAGATGAAGAAGAACTACATCAAGGCAGGAATCCCGGTTGCCAGATATCATATCGTAGACGATATCGAGAACTGCAAGAAGTTCATCAAGGAAGTCGGATATCCGGTGATCGTAAAACCGGACAACGGTGTCGGTGCGAATGATACGCATAAACTGAAGAACGACGAGGATCTGGAGCACTTCTTTGAGACGAAGATGGATGTCCAGTATATCATGGAGGAATTCATTACCGGCGAGGTACAGACCTATGATGCGATCATCAACTCCAAAGGAGAACCGATCTTCGAAAACGGTAATGTAACGGCAAAAGATCTGATGGAGGCGGTAAGTGAGAACGGCAACTCCGCTTTCTATGAAAGAGCGATCGTACCTGATGATCTTCTGGAAGCAGGAAGAAAGACCGCCAAGGCTTTTGGCGTCAAGAGCAGGATGGTCCACCTGGAGTTCTTCCGTCTGACCAAGGATCAGTATCTTGGCAAGAAAGGCGATATCGTAGCTCTGGAAGTAAACATGCGTCCAAGCGGCGGCATTTCTCCAACCATGATGAACTGGGCCAACGGTACGGATGTGTACAAGATCTGGGCCGATATGATCGCATTCGATCACAGCGATAAAGGCAAGGAAAACCAGCAGATCTGTATCTTTGCGTCAAGAAGAGACGGCAGAGATTTCAAGAATACGCCGGAATTCATAAGAGAAAAATACAAAGACAATCTGAAGCAGGAAGGCAGGGTTGAAGAAGCCTTGTCCGGTGCCATGGCCAACTACATGTTCATCGGACTGTTCGATACAGAGGAACAGGTCAAGGAATTCATTGTTGATGTATTAAGCGAGAACTGATTAATCATTAATTTAATAAATATGAAGCATTTCACTATGGAATGCTTTTTTATCTATAACGAATCGTTATGAATGATACTTTTTTTGGAATGAATAAAGACAGATAACCATTGTTAAGATGAAAGTGAAGAAGTAGAAATTATAATAATCTATTCTTTCGATCATAACGCTGATTTTGTAAGAAGAGGAGGAAAAAATGAAAACTATTACAAAATTCTTTGTACTGATCTGTCTGGTTCTTCTGGCTTTAACCGGATGCGGCAAAGACAATTCAGGAAACGGTGGAGATGGTGAAGAAAGAGCCAAGGAAGTTGTGGTCTGCATCAAACAGGACCCGGCGCCTCTTGATCCGTTCTCAGGAACAAGAGATGTCCGTATCTATGTCTTGGATGAAGTTTATCAGAGACCATTCAATTTCGATGGATATGGCGGTGCTTTGGTTCCAACATTGGCGAAATCTTATGAAATCTCCGGTGAAAACAGCATTAATGTGGTCTTCAACGACAATATCTATGATACCGATGGAAATCACATTACGGCTAAGGATGTTAAGTTCTCATACGATACAGCCGTAGAATCTCACAACTATTCAAGAATGAATGATGTCAGCTCTGTAGAAGTTGTCGGCGATTATGAGGTCAAGATCAATTTCTCTTGTCCTGCAACGACGGTATCGACGATCGATAATGCCTTGACTGAACCATATATCGTTTCAGAAAAAGCATATACCGAATCGGAAGACAAACTCTCAACAAGGTCATGTGGTACTGGACCGTATGTTGTTGAATCCTATGTCGAAGGTTCCGAAGTTGTTCTGTTAAAGAATGAGAATTATTGGAACAAAGACGGTGAGATGACCCGTTTTGAAGAGGCAAATGTCGATAAGATCACTTACAGCGTTATTACCGATGTTTCAACAATGCCGATCGGTCTGATGAACGGTGAACTCGATTTCTGTGCGTTCATGAATGCAAACGACTACGCAAGCTTTGAGGATGGCGGTGAGGCTGCTGATGCTTTCGATGTATACAAGAGCCCGACACCTTACTATTACACTTATACAATTAATGCAGATGAAAAGAGCCCATTCAACAACGTCAACCTGCGTCTGGCGTTCTGCTATGCGGTTAATCAGGATGCTGTTGCCAAGAAGATCTGGGGCGATTCCGCTCTTCCGGTACATGGTGCAGGAAGCCCTGACTATGTAGGCTATCAGGCAGGCTGGGATGCTGCAGGATACTATGACGGCAAATCCTACTATGAATACAATCCAGATCTGGCAAAAGAATATCTGAACAAGTACCTTGAAGAAACCGGAACAAAACTGGAGGATCTGAAGGTAAGAATCTATGTATCGCAGATGGCTGGCATGGGCGACATGGCTGCCATGGCACAGTCCGATCTGAAAGCTATTGGTATTGAAAATGTAGAGGCTCAGGTATATGACTCTGCAACACTTGGTGCAATCAAGAAAGAAACGGATCAGTGGGAGATTTCTGTATATACCGGCTATGCCAACAAGTACATTACAGAAGTATGGAAACTGTATTTCGATCATCGTGACTATTCATGGAATGGCACTATGACTTATGCGCATGACGATACCCTGCAAGAGAAACTGCTAGCTGTTATGCAGCAGGATAATTTCACTCCTGAAAATCTGGACGACTTCAACAAATACGTCTATGACAATGCTTATATTCTGGGCTGCTCAGGACAGAAACAGAAACTGGTATACCCAAGCTTTGTAACAGATATCTTCTGTACAGCTAGAGGAATTCCTCTACCGGGTTCCTGCCACTACAACTGGTAACCAAGTAATACCTTACTGAAGCAATAGGCCTTTCTACAAAGGCCTATTGCTGCCTTACAAAAATGAAAAGGAGTATTCTATGGGTCGTTACATATTAAAACGTATATTGATCATGATTCCAGTACTAATAGGCGTTGCCTGGCTTGTTTTCACGGTGTTGTATCTGACGCCAGGTGATGCAGCTACGGTCATACTTGGAACGAATGCAAGTGAAGCAGATCTAATTGCTAAAAGACATGAGCTGGGAATCGACAGACCTTATATCGAACAGCTGTGGAACTATCTGGCCGGCCTGTTTCTACATGGAAACATGGGAAACTCTTATTC
The DNA here is from genome assembly GCA_964529805.1 of uncultured Solobacterium sp. Lineage (GTDB taxonomy): Bacteria > Bacillota_I > Bacilli_A > Erysipelotrichales > Erysipelotrichaceae > Colivicinus. The sequence goes on from CAZGZT010000001.1 coordinate 218,069, forward strand.
GACAGGAGCCGCTGTTTCTAAAGAAATCATGGCCCGTTTTCCAAGAACACTTTTACTGGCTATCATCATCATGGGCCTTAGGGCATTGATGGGAATTCCTTTGGGCGTTATCTCAGCGACTCATCAGGATAAATTTGTCGATCGTTTCTGTATGGTACTGGCTTTGCTTGGAGCATCTATTCCGGGTTTCTGGCTGGCTATTATGATGATACTGGTCTTTTCTTTGAAGCTGCATTGGCTGCCTTCGTTTGGCATCAAGGACGGCGTATTGAGTTACATTCTGCCTTGTATATCGGCTTCTATCAGCAGTATCGGTCAGCAGGCCAGACAGACCAGATCGGCGGTTCTGGAATGTATCCGTTCCGATTATGTTTCAACCGCAAGAGCCAAGGGGCTTTCTGAAAGAAAGATATTGTTCAGACATATCCTGCCAAACGCAATGATTCCAATCATAACGGTTCTGGGAACGGGCTTTGGTTTCTCTTTGGCAGGAACATTAATCATTGAAACAGTATTCTCAATGCCTGGTATCGGTCTTTATATGACCACAGGTATTTCAAACCGTGATTTCCCGGTCGTTACAGGCTGTGTCGTATTTGTCTGTTTCTGCATGGGAATTGTCATGCTGCTTATGGATTTGATTTACGCTTTCCTTGATCCGCGTATCAAGGCGCAGTATTCCAGACGCGGTGCAGGAAACTAGGAGGGACTTATGGAACTACCTATGAATCAGGAAAAAACAAAAGTAAAGAAACAGACCAGATTCCGCATGGTGATGAAATCGTTAAGAAAAAAGAAATCAGCCATGATCTGTCTGGGTTTCGTGATTTTTCTTATACTGTTAGGAATTATCGCTCCTTATATCGTACCGTATCGCTATGACATTATGGATCCGGCAAATGCCATGTCTCCACCTGGTGCTGAACACTGGTTTGGAACAGATGACTATGGAAGAGACATCTTCAGCCGTCTACTGGTTGGCATCCGTTATTCGTTGGGACTCGGGTTTCTGGCTCCGCTGGTGAATATCTCTCTGGGAATCATTTTCGGTTCTCTGGCAGGCTATTACGGAGGCTGGGTCGACAATATCATCATGCGTTTCATGGATATCCTTCAGGCTATCCCAGGAATGATGCTGGCGATTCTTATTTCTGCAACATTGGGAGGAGGCTTCTGGAATACCTGTCTGGCGTTGGGAATCGGCGGCATTCCTGCAATCACGAGACTTTTAAGAGCTCAGATCCTTACGGTTAGGGACATGGAATACATGGAAGCAGCCAGAGCGATCAACTGTTCAAAATTCCGGCAGATCGTAAACTACATTCTTCCAAATGCCATTTCTCCATTGATCGTTGCTTACACGATGGGGGTCGGATCAATTATTCTTTCGGCAGCATCGTTAAGCTATCTGGGATTAGGCATTCAGGCTCCACTGCCAGAATGGGGAGCTATGATATCTGGAGCAAAACCGTATATTCGTTCTTCACCGTACATGATCATCTTCCCGGGCATTTTCCTGGCTGTTACCGTTATTGCCATCAACATATTCGGTGACGGATTAAGAGATGCGCTTGATCCGAAAATGAAGAAATAAGAGGTTACTATGGATAATTTATTAGAAGTAAAGAATCTGGTTGTGGAATACACTTCTGATGGCGAAGTCATCCATGCCGTGAATGATGTCTCATTTGAACTTCAGGAAGGAAAAACGCTGGGTCTTGTCGGTGAAACAGGAGCCGGTAAAACGACGATCGTAAAATCGATCATCGATATCCTTCCTGATCCTCCTGCCCGTATCAAACAGGGAACGATCAACTACAGTGGTAGAGAGATCTTAAAACTCAACGCCAAAGAGAAACAGGATATCCGCGGAAAAGAAATCTCAATGATCTTCCAGGATCCGATGACTGCTCTTAATCCAATTATGAGAGTAGGCGGACAGATTGAAGAAGTCATTGCCTTGCACAATCCGGATCTGTCCAAGAAAGAAGTAAGACAGAAAGCGATTGAAATGCTGGAAATGGTAGGAATTGCTGCCGACCGTTTTGATGAATACCCGCATCAGTTTTCCGGTGGCATGAAGCAGCGTGTCGTCATTGCTATGGCTCTTGCCTGCAATCCGAAACTGCTGCTGGCTGATGAACCTACGACCGCCCTGGATGTGACCATACAGGCCCAGGTCTTAGGATTGATCAATGAATTAAAGAAGAAACAGAACACTTCAATGATTCTGGTTACTCACGCATTAGGTGTAATTGCCGAGACCTGCGATGACGTTGCGGTCGTATATGCGGGTCAGATCGTAGAGAAGGGAACACTGGAAGATGTTTTTGATGATCCTAGTCATCCGTATACGATCGGTCTGTTTAAGGCGATTCCGAATATTCACAGTTCCGTGGAAAGATTAAGTCCGATCGACGGCATGCCGCCGAACCCAAGCGATCTTCCACAGGGCTGCTATTTCTCACCGCGCTGTCCTTTCGCAAAAGAGATCTGTCACAAACAGATGCCTGAGGATAAAGAGGTATCAAAAGGACATATCTGTAAATGTTTCTATCCGCAGGGGAAAGGAGGCCGTTCATGAGTAAGCCGGTAATTGAAATAAAGAATTTAAAGAAATACTTTAAGACTCCATCGGGAATGCTTCATGCGGTCGATGATGTCAGTCTGAAAATCGAAGAAGGAAAGACGATGGGAATCGTCGGTGAATCAGGCTGCGGCAAGTCTACTCTTGGACGTACGATCATTCATCTTCAGGAACCTACCGGCGGTCAGATCTTTTACAATGGTCAGGACATTACGAAAGTCAACAAAAAACAGTTAAGAGAATTAAGAAATGTGATGCAGATCATTTTCCAGGATCCGTATTCTTCCTTGAATCCAAGAATGACAGTTGATGATACTTTGAGAGAACCGCTGATGCTGTCAAAGAAGTATGAAAGAAAAGACCTGGATTCTCAGGTAGACAGACTGATGGACATGGTTGGCGTTGCAAAAAGACTGGCAATGTCTTATCCGCACGAAATGGATGGTGGAAGAAGACAGCGTGTCGGTATTGGCAGGGCTTTGGCCTTAGGACCAAAATTCATTGTCTGTGATGAACCGGTTTCTGCTTTGGATGTATCGATACAGGCTCAAGTCTTGAATCTGCTGATGGATCTGCAGAAAGAGCACAACATGACCTATATGTTTATTACGCATGATTTGAGTGTCGTAAAGCATATCAGCGACAATATCGGTGTCATGTATCTGGGTCAGCTGGTCGAAACAGCAGAGACAGAAGAACTCTTTGCCAGACCTTTACATCCTTATACAGAAGCCTTACTTTCAGCCATTCCTTCCGTTGATATTCATTCAAAAAATGAAAGGATCGTTCTGAAAGGAGAACTTACCAGTCCGATCAATCCAAAACCGGGATGCCGTTTTGTAGCCAGATGTCCGTATGCCTGCGACCGCTGCGAAGAACCTCAGAGACTGATCGAAGTCGGGAAAGACCATTGGGTTTCCTGTTGTAGAGTGAAAGAGATCAGAAATCTTTAAAGGAGAAATATATGCCTATTGAGATCGTTGAAACAAAAAAAGGAAAATTGAAAGGCGTATTACAGGAATATGAAGACATAACGATGTCGGTATTTAAAGGCATTCCTTATGCAAAACCTCCAATCAAAGAACTGCGTTTTCATGCTCCGCAGGAGATAGAACCTTGGGAAGGCATAAAGATATGCGATACCTACGGGGATGCACCAATACAGGAGTTTGAAGACATGAAAGCAGGTTCAGTGATCTGGACTTCAAGGGAATTCAACTATAAGAAAGAATACCCGAAGATGTCTGAAGACTGTCTGTATCTGAATGTCTATACGGCTGCAGAAAAGCAGGATGAAAAAAGACCGGTGCTGATCTGGTTCCATGGCGGAGGCCTGATGAACGGTTATGCCTATGAACCGACTCTGGATCCTTCCGAGTTTGTACGCAGGGGAATCGTGGTTGTACAGATCGGTACAAGACTGAATGTATTTGGCTTTCTGTCTCTTCCTCAGTTAAGCAAGGAACAGGGACACAGCGGCAACTACGGTCTGATGGATGAACTGATGGCTTTGGACTGGGTCAGTGATAATATTTCCTTATTTGGTGGTGATCCAAACAATATTACTGCCGGCGGTGAATCCGGCGGATGTACAAAGGCATCTGTACTGGCAGCTATTCCGGCTTCAAAATTTAGGGTTCGTAGAATTATCAATCAGAGCGGTAACCAGTGGCTCAGGACTTTTCTGAATCAGAAAGAAGCGGAAGAAAGAGGCAGAAACTATCTGAAAGAGATCGGCCTGGATCCGGACATTTCACTGGAAGAACTGCGTTCCTTGCCTTATGAAAAACTGTTTGATCCGAATGTAGATCGATTCAAGATTCCTGCCGAGATTATTAAAGATAATTATCTAGCCAGTGAAGATCTGATGGAATGTTTTGATAAGTATATGGAGAACGTCGATGTTCTGAACGGATCGAATGACGGTGAAGCAGATGTCTTCGGTCTACAGTGGTGGGAATATGATGAACTGATCGATAATAAAGACAAGTTCGAATACTTCTATCATGGCCTTCTGGGGAAACTGTATGATAAATACGATTTCCAGAATGCTGTACCTTATGATGAAGAAAAACCGTGGAATCAGGCGAGACATCTGGCAAGCGAAGGCCTATGTATCTGTACACCTGGGAACGCAAGCCGTTCACTGATGATCAACAGGCTTTTCGGAGCATATTTCAAAAAGCGTTATCCGCACAATAAAGTCTACTCCTATCTTTGGTCGCATATCCTTCCTTATCATCAGGAAGATGTCGGAACTTATTTTGATCCCGATAAGATGCTTTCTTATCACGGAAGTGATCTGTGGTATGTTTTTCACACATTAAAAGACGGTGTCCCGCCGGTAAGGCCTTGGACAGAAAAGGATTATAAACTAGCTGATCAGATCAGCCAGTACTGGACAAACTTTATTGCTACCGGTGATCCGAACGGAGAAGATTTGCCATACTGGCCGGCTTCTGATGAGAACTATGGATATATGAAATTCACGGATGAACCGGAAGGACATAGCGGTCTGGAGAATAAAAAAGACCGCATGATCAAAGAGTTTACGGTCCGTGAATATAAATTGAAGGATTACTGATATTCCTTGATGAAGTTCCAGAACAGTGTCGCTTCTCTGGATAAAGGGACGTTGCTTCTTTTTGCCAGATACATGTCGTGCCTGATAGTCGGATACAAATCAACAGCGACACATTCTTGAGTATGGATATCGTCGAAGAGACGGTGCGAACTGATACAGACACCGGCTTTCCAACGAACATATTCGTAGGCAGTATCGATGTAGGTATTAGTAAGACGATAGATGTTTGTTTCGAAGCCGTTGTCTTTCCCTAATTTGCGGCTCAAGGCCTCTATATCATCATCAATGCATATAATTGTTTCGTCTTTCAGTTGAGAGAATTCGATCCTTTCTTCATTCGCCAATGGGTGGCTTTCCGGCAGGACTACCGCCATCTGGTCGTGTAAGAATACCTGATATTCATAATTCTTTCCGCCTCCCTTGATGTAATGGGTAAAGGCAAGATCGATATTATCAGCAATAAAAGGGTTAGGCATTCCTAAAGATGAATCATCGATCCGTACTTCGATATTTGGGTATTTAATAGAGAAAAGATGAATGATCTCCGAGATGCCGAAATGCGTCTGCATGGCTTTGGAAGCAAGCGTAAGTATACCCTTGTTGTCCTGATGCAGTTCAGCGATCTCTTCTTGCATCTCGTTTATATGTCTGGAAATATTCTCGGCATAACGGTATACGATTTTTCCTTCTTCAGTAATGGAAGTGTTACGGGAATTCCTTTTTAGAAGAGGAAAACCAAGTTCTTTTTCCAAGGCTGTAATATGCTTTGTTAAAGCGGGCTGCGAGATATACAGCTCCTTAGCGGCTTTCGTAAAGCTGTTATATTTGACTAAAGTTACAAACTCAAGCAAGTGTTGCAGTTCCAAGGCCCTTACCTCCAATTAAATTATAACAAATAGAAAGGATATTTATGGCAAACAAGTACGTAGGCAGTCTGGCATTCAAAGAAACAGAGAGAATACCGGAAGAAGAAAGATGTTACCAGAATCCACCAATTAAAAACGATCTGAAAGCAGAGAGAGTTTATCAGAAAGAACCGATTGATTCGACGTGCTGGGCATATATGAAGATGCTTAGAGAAAGCAACAGAACAAAAAAAGTCTATGATGTAAACCCGTATGTAGAAGTCTATCAGTTCAGAGAAAATGTCTATGGTCTTTTAAGCATAAGTGCCGACGGTGGCGGTGATCCATGGATGTATCTGATCGATGGGAAAGACAAGGCAATGCTGATCGATACGGCATTCGGTATCGGCAGTCTGAAAACTCTGGTAAGACAGCTGGTTGGCGATAAACCGTTGATTGTTGTCAATACACACAATCATTACGACCATGCCTACGGAAACGCAGAATTTGATGAAGTCTACTGTCATGAGTATGAAGTGCAGTTCCTGGAAAAACAGGATGAACATATCTGGGATTATCTTTTTGAAAATGGAAACGGCAGATGTATCTGGACAGAATTTGACAGGAACGATCTGATCCATTTTAAACCGTACAGGATTATTGGAGTGATAGATGGTTATCGCTTTGATCTGGGAGAAGATCATATCGTTGAACTGGTTCATCTTGGTGGCCATTCCTGTGGGCATTCCGGATTCCTGGATTATAAAAACAGAATCTTCTTCGCTGGAGATGATATTGTTTCCATGCGTATCGGCATCGGTGGCCCTAGAGATGGCTTTGAGCACGGAGAATGTGCAACGGTATCCTTCATGTATCAGCAGTTTAAAAAGTTGCAACAGAAGGCCTCTTTCTTTGACAGTGTTTTTGCAGGACACTTTGTCACTGATCTGGAAGCGAAAACAGTCGACTATGTAACCGAAGCCTGTGAGAAGATTTGCCAGGATCCAATCGGCAATGCATCCTTTACTAAAGAGATGCCAAACAGAACCAATTACTACCGTTACGTAGAAGGCTTAGGAACGATCTGTTATAATCTGAAGAGTTTTTCAGATCAGATTAAGGTAACTGAAGATGAGTGAAAAAAGACTGGGAATTGACTTTACTGAAGGAGATATCGCAAGAGCGCTGATCCGCTACGCTTTTCCTATTCTCTTAGCCAATGTCATTCAACAGTTATATAATTCAACCGACATGATCATTGTCGGCCAGTATTTGGGGAATACCGGTACGGTCGGCGTATCTCAGGGTGGTGAATTTGCGACCCTGTTTACTTTTATTGCATCCAGTTTTTCGACTGCCGGGCAGATCTACATCGCACAGCTGTCTGGAGCAAAAGATAGAGAAGGAATCATAGAATCGATAGGTACTCTATTACTTTTGCTCTTAGGAATATCCTTAACTGTTGCGACCATATGTATCGTTTTCTGCAATCCTTTGTTAAGCTGGCTGAAAGTGCCTGCAGAGGCATTTCAGAATGCTAGAATCTATATGATAACAATCAGTTTTGGCTTGCCTTTTGTCTTTGGCTACAGCGCCATTGGAGGTATCCTTAGAGGTTTAGGAGAATCAAAGAAACCTCTCCGATTTATTCTGATTTCTGCTGCTACCAACATTATTCTGGATCTGCTATTTATCATCGTCTTGAAATGGGGCGTTTTCGGTTCTGCACTGGCAACGATTATTGCTCAGTTTGGTGCCTTTGCTGCTGCTTATCTGTTCTTTAGAAAGAACAGTTCTCATCTGGGCTTTGATTTCGTGATTCGGAAAATGCGGATCAGAAAGAAACATCTTCTAAAATACATTCAGCTGGGTGTGCCGCTAACCATGCAGAGTGCTTTTATTCACTTTACTCAGTTATTGTGTACAAGAAGGATCAATACCTTTGGAATTATCGCTTCTTCTACCAACAGTATCGGCAATAAGATCAACAAGTTCATCAACATCTTTGCGAACAGCGTGACTGGAGGTTCCGGTGCTATGATAGCTCAGAACATTGGCGCTAAAAAGCATGACAGAGTAAAACAGATCGTGAGTGTAACCTTAAAGATCTGTATTCTGATTTATATTCCAGAACTGTTATTGTGTATTTTCTTTCCGAAAGAAGTGTTCTCTCTGTTTACCAAAGATCTTTCCGTTCAGGAAATGGGCATTACATATATGCGTATCGCAATCATCACTTTTACCCTGGCAATCATACAGGGCCCGCATATGGCAGTCGTTACCGGAGCAGGAGATTCAAAAGTCAACTTCATTGCTGGTATCATGGACGGTGTTATTCTGCGATTAGGTATCAGCTTCTTTCTGGCATATAGAATGAATATGGGTGTAAAAGGTTTCTTCTTTGGCAATGCCTTAGCTAGACTTGGGCCTGCCAGTATCGGGCTGATCTATTATCTTTCCGGTGTGTGGAAGAAACACGATTTTTTGAAAAATAAGTAGAAGGAACCGCAAATCAGTGGTTCTTTTTATACGGTATAATGTTTCCATCAGTTAACATGGGTGCATTCCTGTAGAGAAATGATTTAATGTTATAATACTCAGACACAAAAAAGAAATATCTCTTCTTCGATATCGACGGGACACTAGCCCCCAATAGTAATGACTTGTCGATGTTCATTGACGACTGGTATAAAGTCACAATGGGAAACAGTACGGATCCAACCAAAGACAAGCGGATCTGATTACAGCCGACGTTATGGATGACGGGATCTATAAGGCCTGTGAAAAACTCTCTTTATTTGAGAAGGTCACTGAGATATAATTATCTCGATGGGGCTTTAGCTCAGCTGGGAGAGCGCCTGGTTCGCAATCAGGAGGTCACCGGTTCAAACCCGGCAAGCTCCACCATACTACAAAGGAACTCTGAGATAATTCAGAGTTTTTATCTTGCCAGAAAGAATTCTGTATAAGAAAATATAGTTGCAGGAAATCAACATGAAACTGGTAATACATGATCTATTAGAAGAAGACTGGAAAAGGTTTTCCCAGAACTACAGAGGCTGGAAGGTTATTTCCAACAAGCCGATCCATTCGTGCAACGGCTGTTTCTGCTGCTGGGACAAGACGCCGGGCCAGTGCGTCATTAAAGACGGTTTTGAAAACATGGGAAAACTGATCCATGTTGCCGACGAGATCACCGTCATAAGCAGATATACGTATGGAGGTTTCTCATCATTCATCAAGAATGTTTTTGACCGTTGTCTGGGATATGTGCTTCCGCAGTTTGAAGTCATCAAGGGAGAGACCCATCACAAGAGACGTTACGATGAGGACAAGCCGTTTTCTTTTGTCTTCTACGGAAAGAAACTGAGTGAAGAAGAGAAAAACAGTGCGAGACGTTATGTGAATGCGGTGTGTGCCAATATCAGGGGACATGTCAAGGATGTGGCGTTCAAGGAAGTACTCTATGTTCCAGTTCCGGAGAAGAGGATCGCCTACCAGACTTACGACAGAGCTGTTCTGCTTAATCCTAGCATGCATGCTACGAAAGCGAATTCCTACCGATTTGCCAAGGAACTGTCAAAAAGGCTGAAGAAACAGCACGAGATCGTAAACATGTGCAAATACATGAATGATCCGGAAGGACTGATGGAGATTCTGAACGATGTTCCGGTCATTGTTTTATGTACTCCGCTGTATGTGGATGGACTGCCATCCCAGCTGATCCGGCTGATGGAAAGGTTCGAGAAAGAATACCACGGCTTAAGAAAAAAAGTCTATGTCCTGGCAAACATGGGTCTGTATGAAAGCAGTCAGTTGGAGAGTCTGTTTGATGCGGTGAAACAGTGGTGCGGCGAAATGGGCTTTGATTACTGCGGCGGTCTTGGTATCAGTGCCGGAGAACTGATTGGAACGCTGATCGAACATATTCCGTTCAAGACAGGGCCGGGAAAGAAGAACGCCAGAGGAATGAAGAAGCTTGCCAAGGCCATAAACAGCGATACCGTGACCAAGGATCTTTATACCCAGCCATTCATGTTCCCTCGTTCCTTGTATATTTCGATTGCTAACGGCAACTGGAATACTTTAGCGAAACAAAACGGTCTGGATCCAAAGGAACTGTACCGTCAGCTTTGATCGGAAGCATTCTGCTGGCATAATTCCGTTTCATCCAATATGATGAAATCGGTTAAAAGGAGGGAAGAAGATGAGTTTTTATGATTACAGCGTAACAGCTCCGGATGGAAAAGAAATATCCATGAAGGAGTTCGAAGGCGAGGTCGTTCTGGTAGTCAACACTGCTACAGGATGCGGTTTTACGCCCCACTACAAAGATATTGAAGAGATGTATGAGAAATACCACGATCAGGGATTCGAGGTTGTAGATGTGCCTTGCAATCAGTTTGCCGGACAGACGCCGGGAACAGATGAAGAGATCCATGAATTCTGTACTTTGAAATACAATACACAGTTCCCGCAAATGAAGAAATCCGATGTCAACGGCGAGAATCAGCTTCCGCTGTTTGCCTATCTGAAGTCTCAGCAGGGATTTAAAGGCTTCGATAAGAATCCTACCGGCATTGCCATGGCAGCAATGCTGAAAAAGATAGACAAAGACTATAAGAAGAATCCGGACATCAAATGGAACTTCACGAAATTCGTCATCGACAGAAACGGCAATGTTGTTGCCCGTTTTGAACCAAGCGCAAACATGAAGAATGTTGCAGATCTGATAGCATCCTTGATTTAAACAATTGACAGGTAGAAAGCATATGGAAAATACAGTTGAAGCTTTAAGAAGCAGGAAGATCATTAGAACCAGCATCATCGGCATTGCCGCAAATGTTTTTCTTTCGGCCTTAAAGGCCGTCATTGGACTGTTGAGTCATTCCATCGCCATCGTCCTGGATGCGGTCAACAACATCTCCGATGCCGCCAGTTCCCTGATCACCATTATCGGCACAAGATTGGCGGGTAAGAAGGCTGACCGCAGACATCCGTTCGGCTATGGAAGAATCGAATACCTCAGTGCCATGCTGATATCGATGATCGTACTCTATGCCGGTATCACGTCATTCATTGAATCCATCAAGAAGATCATCCATCCGGATATTCCGGATTATTCTACTGCTTCTTTGATCATCATCGGCGCAGGCGTGCTGGTAAAGGTGCTGCTGGGAAGCTATGTCAAAAAAACCGGAGAGGAAGTCAATTCCGATTCTCTGATCAATTCGGGTGAAGACGCCAGGATGGATGCTTTGATATCCGTTACCACTCTGATTGCGGCTGTGATCTATCTGACGACAGGCATCTCTCTGGAAGCCTGGCTGGGCGCTTTGATCTCCATCCTGATCATCAAATCGGGAGCCGAAATGGTCATGACTACCGTATCTCATCTTTTGGGCGAACCTGCCGATGTCAAGCTGGCGATCGCCTTGAAGAAGACCGTCAATGAATTCCCGGAAGTATCCGGAGTCTACGACCTCGTACTGCACGACTACGGTCCTGACAACTACAACGGTTCCCTGCACATCGAAGTAAAAGATACCATGACAGCCAATGAGATCGATCAGCTGATCCGGGAAATCACCGATGCAGTATACGTGAAACATTCCGTCCTTCTGACTGCCATCAGTGTCTATTCCCTGAACACCAGAAACAAGGAAGTCATCCGGATCCTTGATGAAGTGAAGAAGATCGTTCTCTCCCACGAACATGTGAAACAGATGCACGGATTCTATCTGAATCAGAAAGACAAAGTCATGCGTTTTGATGCCGTAGTCAGCTTCGATGCCGATGATAGAAACAGGGTCTTTGAGGAGACTCTGGCATCGGTAAAAGAAGCCTTTCCGGACTACGATATTTCCGCCAACATGGACATGGATCTGAATGAAGTAGAAATGAAATAATATCTATAGAAAAGGAAAATATTATATAATAATTATTAGAAGCGATGCAGTTCTACAGACAATGAAAATATCAATGATGTATCTGACATCGTGAATAAAAAGGAGGATCATAATGGGATTATTAGATGTATTCAAGAAAGCTGAAAAGAAAGCTGAAGAAGTCAAGAAAGACGTCGACACATTAGCTAAAGAAGTCATGGAAGGTCTTTGGGGCAAAAATGACGACGAGATCAAGGAAAAACTGAAGGCTGCCGGCTACGACAACTTCCTGCAGGTTAAGTCTAAAGTCAACAACCTGATCAAGGCTGCCGAGGATGCTAAGAAGGCTGCGGCTGCACAGGCTGAAAAAATCAAAGCAGAAGCTATTGCGAAATCAGAAGCAGCGAAGAAAGCCAAGATCGAAGAGCTTGCCAAGGAAGTCATCGAAGGTAAATGGGGCAACGGTCAGGAGAGATATGACAAGCTGACTGCAGCAGGCTACAACTATGATGAGGTTCAGGGCATGGTCAACGATATTCTTCATGGCGTAAAAGACGGCAAGAAGGATCTGGAAGCAGTTGCCAAGGAAGTTATCCAGGGTAAATGGGGCAACGGTCAGGAAAGAAAAGACAAGCTGACTGCAGCCGGCTACAACTACTCTGAAGTACAGGCTCTGGTAAACAAACTCTTAGGTTAATCCTGAAAAACAGAAAAGGCTACATACAAGGTATGAAGCCTTTTTTATTTTGTTAAAATAGAAGCAGATACATAGGAGGTTTTCTATGAACGAGATTAGATGTCCAAAGTGTGGAGAAGTTTTTCAGATCGATGAATCGAATTATGAATCTATCGTCAGGCAGGTGAGAGATCATCAGTTTACGGAAGAACTGAGAAAAAGAGATCAGGAATATCAGGAGAAGCTGAAGAGGGAACTGGAACTGGAAAGAACCAGAACAGAAAGCGAGAACCAGAGAGCCTTAAGTCAGAAGGAACAGGAGATCATTACATTAAAGAATCAGCTTCAAAGCAAGGATCAGGAAACTAAACTTCTTACCAAGGAAGCGGTGGATGAAATAGAAGCCAGACTGCAGGAGAAGGAGAAACAGATCTCCCTTCTTCAAAGTGAACTAAAGAATAAGGATACGGAAAATGAACTGAAAGTATCCAAGGCTCTGGAGAAGAAGAACGAGGAGATCTCGGAGCTTAAGGCCGGTTCTGAAGCGATGAAGGAGACTTATCAGAAGCAGCTGGCGGACAGGGATGAACTGATCGCCTACTACAAGGACTTCAAGGCCAAGCACTCTACCAAAATGATCGGCGAGGATCTGGAACAGCACTGCAGCTATGAGTTCAACAGAGTAAGGCCTCTATTTAAGAATGCCTATTTTGAAAAAGATAATGATGCCTCCGGCGGCAGCAAGGGCGACTTCATTTTCAAAGACTACGATGAGGATGGAACGGAGATCGTCTCCATCATGTTTGAGATGAAGAATGAACGGGACGAGACTGCCACCAAGCACAAGAACGAAGACTTCCTGGCCAAGCTGGATAAAGACAGAACAGAAAAGAAATGCGAGTATGCCATACTGGTATCTCTGCTGGAAATGGACAACGACCTGTACAACGAAGGCATCGTCGACATGTCCCACAAGTATCCGAAGATGTACGTGATCAGACCGCAGAACTTCATCCCGATCATCACGATTTTAAGAAACGCAGCCTTAAATTCCCTTTCCTACAAGAAACAGCTCATCGTAGCGCAGAATCAGGACATGGATTACAGGAACTTCGAAAGCAATATGAACGCCTTCAAAGATGCCTTCTCCCGCAACTATGAACTGGCTTCCCGTAAGTTTCAGGATGCCATCGACGATATCGACAAGACGATCAAGGCCCTAGAAAAGACAAAGGCCGACCTGCTTTCTTCCGACAGGAATCTGCGTCTGGCTAATGATAAGGCCCAGGATCTGACCATCAAGAAACTGACGAAGAATGCCCCAAGCATTGCAGAGAAATTTAAAGAATAAGAAGTCAAAAACGACTTCTTTTTAAATGTAAGCGTTCCCTTTTGCATATCATGAAACATATCCGTTTAATAGTGCTATAATCGTTTTACTATGAGAAGAAAAAAACCGGTAGACATGTTAAGAGGGAACCTATTTATCAATATTCTTCGCTTTGCGATACCTTTGATCATATCCGGTATTCTTCAGCTTCTCTTCAATGCCATAGACATGATCGTTGTCGGTAAATTCTCCGGCTCTGCCTCCATGGCGGCTGTCAGTTCCACAGGTTCCTTGATCAATCTGATTACCAATCTGTTTATTGGACTATCTGTTGGCAGCAGTGTCTGTATTGCAAGAAGAATAGGAAAAGGAAAAACAGAAGATGTTTCCAAGGCTGTCCAGACCTCCATCAGCATTGCCTTGATCAGCGGAATCATTCTGACTGTCTTTGGCATTCTCTTCAGCAGGAAGCTTCTGGTGATGATGAAATCTCCGGAAGATGTCATAGATCTAAGCACACTTTATCTGCGAATCTACTTTACCGGAATGACGGCTACGATGGTATACAACTTTGCCAGTGCCATACTAAGAGCTAAAGGAGATACCAAGAGACCGCTGATCGCTCTAAGCATCGCCGGCGTCCTCAATGCCTTGCTGAATCTGTTCTTTGTTGTAACAGTAAAAATGGATGTAGCGGGAGTAGCTCTGGCAAGTTCCATTTCATCCTATGTATCAGCCATTCTGGTTCTGATCGTACTGATCAGAGATCCGGGAATGATACAGCTGGATATCAGACATCTGTATATCGATAAAGAAGCGCTGAAAGACATTGCCAGAGTCGGCATACCGGCAGGAATACAGGGAACCGTCTTCTCCCTAAGCAATGTTGCGATTCAGTCTTCCGTCAACAGTTTCGGCGGTATTGTCATGGCAGGAAACGGTGCAGCCAGTTCCATTGAAGGATTCGTTTACAACGCCATGAATGCCTTCTATCAGACCTGTCTGACTTTTACCAGTCAGAATGTCGGAGCCGGACAGCTGAAGAGATCCGGAAAAATCCTTTCTGTCTGTACGTTGCTTGTATTGCTGACCGGGTTTATTCTGGGATATGGCGTATATCTTAACGGAGAGACTTTCTTAAGTATCTACTCAGATGATGCGGATGTCATAGCGGCAGGAATGATACGTCTGTACTACGTCTGCAGGATCTATTTCCTTTGTGGTATCATGGATGTTTTTGTAGGATCTTTAAGAGGCATGGGTTCTTCCGTACTTCCGATGCTTGTCTCACTGCTGGGAGCGTGCGCTTTCAGGCTGGTTTGGATCGCTACCTATTTTCGGACGCATCACAGCATTGATAGTCTATACATCTCTTATCCTTACAGCTGGATCCTGACGGCTTCCGTTCACTTTCTCACCATCCTGCTGGTCTATTTCCGACTGAAAAGAAAAAGAAGTGAAGCACAATAAAAGGAGCCATTAGGCTCCTTATTTTGTTAAGCAGATACTTAGATCATCTACATGATGCAGCTGTCGAAGAAAGCGATGATGCCGTCTTCGACCTCTTCCTTGATATCGCTGTAGTTGTGGATCTCGTGACGGTAGCCGGTATAGAGAACTGTCGTTACATTGTGCCCTGTATCACTCAGCCAGTTGCCTGCCTGATAAACACCTGTACCGTACTGTCCGACAGGGTCCTGGTCTCCCGCAATGTTATAGATTGGAAGTTCTGTTGGGACTTTCTTTGCCCACTCTTCACCGGTAATGTCTTTCATCATCAGCAGGAAGTACAGCCATGCCCGGTTGGATGTCGGCTTGGTAAAGGCGTCAAACGGATCTTCCGCATGATCTTTCTGCACATACGGACTGTCGCAGATCCATTCATTGCCCAGCGTTACGCCTTCCTTGCAGCGGGCAAACATCCATCCCATGAAGGTGGCACCCAGTGTCGGATCGGAATCGTCACCTTTTCCTTCATCCACCAGTTTCTGAACGATCGCGATGTTTTCGTCCAGATTCGGCCATACACCGGTCGTACCGCAGATCGTCGCACCTGAAAGATCCTTGCCGTATCTGGCGATGTACTGTCTGGTAATGAATGAACCCATGGAATGACCGAACATGAAGTAAGGCAGATCCGGATATTTCTCTACGACCAAATCATGGAGCTTCTTTTCATCCTCCACCATCGTCTCAAAGCCTTTCTCGCCCCAGTTTCCCCAGCTGTCATTCTCCAGAGCGGTCTTTCCGTGACCCACATGGTCATCCGCAGCAACGATATATCCTGCTTCCATGAAACCGGTAATCATGTGCAGATAACGGCGGGAATGCTCGCCAAAACCGTGAATCAGCTGAATGATACCTAAAGGTCTGCAGGCAGGAACATAGATCCATCCGTAGACCCTGTCCCGTTCATTAAAAGAGAGAAAATCAACCTCGTGTAACATAAATGATCCTTTCTTCGGGCCAAACCCGTATCTTTCTGTCTTCATCATAACATGTTTTCTGTGATCGTTTCGTGTAACTGCTGTAATACTGAAGAAAGAGAAGTCGGAGATTATATCTTTCTGCCGTTATGATCAGGACGAAAGACAGGAAACTGTAAATGAGAGTTTTCCATGAATAACAGTTGAAAAAGGAATCAGAATGAATAAAATGAAAAAGGTAAACAGAAACGTTCAGAATACGACGTTCTAAGGAGGCAAGATGTATTTTTCAACCGGACTGTCATTCATCTTAACGATTTTTGCGGCTTTCATGTGGGGCAGCTGGATGCAGGTAGTTAAACACCTGAAAGGCTATCCGATTACCGGACTGATTTTTTGGCTTTATGCCTGTTCCTTTGTTCTGATCTGGAGCATTACTCTGATCGTAGCTCCAATACTGCTGGATGGAAGTATTGTCGCCTTAACTAAAGAGTATCTTCCGACGATCGGCAGGATCCTGATGGGCGGAGCCATGATGTCTACAGGCATGTTCTTTTCTTTAACGGTCATGAAGGATGTCGGTATGATTCTATCAGTTACGGTTAGCGGGGGAGTCGGCGTTATCCTGGGCATGATTACGTCCATTATGGAGGAAGGCATTCCGGAAAACGGTCTGTTCATGGTCGTACTGACAGCTGCCGTATATATCGCTGCTGCGATTATTTCAGCTTATGCATCTTACTTAAGAAATGAAGACCACGGCATCAAAAACGCTCAGAACAATGTAACACTGCCGCTGCTGGGAATCATGCTGGCATCAGCCATTCTGACCAACGGCTGGTCTATCGGCACGGCAACAGGAACAGCCAGAGGCATTCCTCCGGTATTGACCTGCGCCTATATGGTAACCGGTTCGTTCCTGTCTGTTCTGATCATATCCCTGATCCTGTTTACGGTAAAAAAACAGTGGAAGACCGTACTCTGTGTCGGTACAAGCAAGACTCCTATCTTCCTGGGTATGATCTCTGCCGTATGTCACTACGGAGGCAATCTGATTTCCATCTACTCTATGCCGGCATTGACGGCCATGGTCTCTTTCCTGCTGGGAAGAACTTTCAATCTCTGGACGATTTTCTGGGGCATCTACTACAAAGAATTCGCCGGCATCTCAAAGAAGACAAAATTCTTTCTGTTTACTTCAATCGTTCTGTTCCTGTTAGGAACACTGATGCTGGCGGTAACAGAATAATGAAACGAAGACAGAAGTCTTCGTTTTTCGTTCATCAGAAGAAAGCACGACGATTCAGTGATACAATAAAAGAAACAAGAAAACATAAAAATCATCGAAGGAGAAAACACCATGAAGATCCTGTTTGTCACCAGTGAATGTGCACCGTACTCCAAGTCAGGCGGTCTGGCTGATGTCGCTTTTTCTTTACCTCCGGCACTGCTGAAGACGGGCAACGAAGTTGAGATCATTACGCCTTACTATAAATGTGTCAAAGACAGATTTGAAAAGGAATGTGAACATATCAAGGACTTCTCCGTTACTCTCGGAGATAAAACGACATCCTGCGGTCTGTTTAAGACTTTGCTGTCCGGCGTTACCGTGTGGTTTATCGACAATACGGATCTGTTTGACCGGGACAGGCTTTATGGCTATGACGACGACCGTTATCGTTTCGCCTGGTTCTCCAAGGCCGTGATTGACGTAATGGAAGAGATCGGATTCATTCCGGACATCCTGCACTGCAACGACTGGGAGAGCGCTCTGTGTATCCTGTATCTGAAAGACGACCAGGTTCTGCATGGACGTTACCGCAACATCAAGACAGTCTTCACCATTCACAACATCGCCTACCAGGGACAGTTCGGCGCTTCCGAGCTGACAAGCACATTTGCTCTGGATCCGGGATGGTATGAAGGAGGACTGGCCTACGACTATCAGGGAAGATCCGACATCAACCTGATGAAAGGAGCGATGCTGATGGCTGATGCGGTATCGACGGTTTCTCCGACTTATGCCAGAGAGCTTCATACGCCGCAGTTTGGCAAGGGACTGGAAGGTGTCTGCGACATGATCGAGTCCAAGATGTACGGTATATTAAACGGCATCGATCCGGCCTATTACGATCCCGCAACCGATCCGCGTATTCCTGCCAACTTCATGGTCAGAAACAAGTGCGGTAAAGAGAAGTGCAAGGAATACATCCAGGAACAGTTCGGTCTGAGAAAAGAAAAGAACTGGCCGCTGTTTGCGGTAGTCGCACGTCTTGTGGAACAGAAGGGTGTCGATCTGATCTGTCAGATCCTTCCGGAACTGATGAAAAAAGGCGTACAGATCGTCATCTTTGGACAGGGCGAGAAACGCTATGTCAACTATTTCAACGAATGCAGGGAAATGTATCCGGGACAGTTCGGATTCTCCGATCAGTATACCGAGGAAATGGCTGCCAAGGTCTTTGCGGGAGCGGACTTCTATCTGATGCCTTCTTCCTTTGAACCTTGCGGACTCTCGCAGATGATGGCCATGCGTTACGGCACTGTACCGATCGTACATGAAACAGGAGGACTCAAGGATACGATCCGTCCGTATTCCGACTTCGACGGGATCGGTGACGGTTTCTCCTTTGCCTCCTACGACGCCAAAGCACTGATGCTGGCGATAGACGAAGCGATCAAGGTATACTTCGCCCGCTATGATGTTTTCAAGACGATCAGGGACAGATGCATGCGAAAGGACTTCTCGTGGGACCGTTCTGCCCAGACTTATCTCAAGATGTATTCCGATATCTGCGGCAGCGGTCATGATCCGAACGTCACCTTTGCGGATGCCTACGATGTTCTGAAGGTAGCCTACGAAGACCTGGAAGAATACCGCAATGTCTATCTTGAAAAACAGAACGACGACTACCAGAATGTCGCCCAGATCCACATCGAAGGACCGGGTGAAGGAACATTCCATGTGAAATTCACGAAGCAGGGCATGGAGATGCAGCCGTATGATTACTACGGTGCGGATGTAACAATTTCTACCAGTTTCGATAATCTCTACAACATGGCAACAGGAACGGTATCTGCCGACAAACTCTTTGTGAATGGGCAGATGAAAGTAGATGGAAATATATCCAAGGGCGCAGAGATGCGTTATCTCTTGGGAAAGTACAAGAAGTAAGGAAGGAACAAGTTATGGATGAAAACAGACTGAAACTGGGTTTTGGACTGATGAGACTGCCAAAACTCGAAGACGGGACGATCGATGTGGAACAGACCAAGAAGATGGTCGATCTGTTTATTGAAGCCGGAGGTACCTATTTTGATACCGCCTACGCCTATCCCGGATCCGAAGAAGCGATCCGTCAGGCTCTGGTAGAAAGATATCCAAGGGATACCTATACGCTTGCCAGCAAGCTGATGTGCTCTCCGGACATGAACAGCGAAGAAGAAGCGAAGAACGAGTTCAATATTACCCTGGAAAGAACACAGGCCGGTTATATCGATTATTATCTTCTTCATGCCATACAAAGAGGCAACTACAAGAAATACGAAGAATTCCATATCTGGGATTATGTGAAGGAACTGAAGGAAAAAGGTCTGGTGAAACATTACGGCTTCTCGTTCCACGGGGATCCCGATCTGTTGAAGGAACTTCTGGCTGAACATCCGGATGTCGACTTCGTACAGCTGCAGATCAACTACGCCGACTGGGAAAACCCGGGCGTAAAATCCAAAGAGAATCTGGAGATCTGCAGAGCCCACGGCAAGAAAGTGGTAGTCATGGAACCGGTAAAAGGTGGCATCCTTGCGGATCCTATCCCGACCGTCAGGGAGATCTTCGACAAAGCCGATCCAGAGACATCCTATGCATCCTGGGCTGTACGTTTCGTAGCGTCACAGCACGGCATCTTCAAAGTCTTAAGCGGTATGAGCAATCTGGAACAGATGGAAAACAATCTATCCTACATGAAAGATTTCAAACCGTTGAATGAAGAAGAAGAAAAAGTCATCGAAGCTGTACAGGAAGCGATCAACGCGGATAAATCCATTCCATGTACGGGATGCCGCTACTGTACTGAAGGCTGTCCGATGGGCATCCCTATTCCGGACATTTTCACTGTCGAAAACAGAAGAAAAGGTTCTCCGGAATTCAGGACCAAGAGGGAATATGCGATCGTAACGATAGGGAAAGGAAAAGCAAGCGACTGTATCCAGTGCGGACAGTGTGAAAGCGTATGTCCTCAGCACCTACCGATCATCTCTTTGTTGGAGAAGTGCAGAGAACTTGAAGATTAAAAAAAGTGCCGTATGGCACTTTTTATTTACACCTCTTTAATGTTTCCTTCAACTTCTTTCTGAACTCTTCTTTCAGTTCTTCCGGTTCAATGATCGTAATATTATCCATGAACTGCTGTGCCAGATACATGGCTCCCTGGGCCGGAACTCTTACCCTGATCTGGAAGCTGTCATCATCTTCAGGAAGTACGGTAAGATCCGGACCGAAGATGTCAACCATGTGATCCATCACCTCGTTCCTGCATCTGAATGCGACCGTTTCGGTTTCTCCCGAATACATGAAGAGTTTGTTTCTCGCATAATCATACGGGTCTGATCTTTTCGGCAGAGGTCTTGATCTGTCTTTCAGGATCTGTGCATCCGCCATCCTGTCGATCCGGTAGTGGATGAATCCCGGATGATTTGCGCTGGTGACGATCATGTACGGTCTGGCATCCGCATAGACGATATATCTCGGTTCAACGATATAAGGCTCCTCCCTGCGCGGTATCAGCTTCTTCTTGCTGTCATAACGCAGATACTTGAACTGCAGCTGCCTGCTGTCTCTTATCGCTTCCGAAACGGTATCCAGATTGTAGAGCAGCTGTTTATTCGCGCTTTTCACGGGATTGGGCATATAGACCTTGTCGTAGAAATCCGCCTTGACGTATCTGCTTTGCGTATCCAGCAGTTTTCTGATGAGGGCATCCGACTGAGAAGAAGAGATGAAATGCGAAGCATGTACGGCATTCGCCAGCAGCAGGATCTCTCCCTTGTCGAACTGCCTCTCTGCCAGATAATATCCTTTTCCGTTGTCTTCGTAATCGCTGATCTCATAGCCGAAATCTTCCAGGATATCCAGATTGGTATAGATGGTCCTTCTGTCCAGAACAGTATCGTACTCGTTCATCAGATGATCCTGGATCTCTCTCAGAGTCAGGACGTGATCGATATCGGAGTACTTCTTCAGGATTTCCAGTAAAGCCATTACACTGTGTTTTTTCTCTGCCATGCTTATGTCCTCTTGTCATTCATTCTAACATCCCTGTCGGTTTTTTTTGTATAGGAGGGATTGTGGCGAATATATGTAGAATTATGATTCTCTCAGTCTGGCGAGACATTCTTTCGCCATCCGTATATCTTCATCACTAACCCGGTAGTCTTTACAGTACCTGGCTCTGATATAGAGTTCCCTTAAAGAAACGGCATCCTGATTTTCACTGAACATTCCCTCGTTCAGAACTTCCTTGGAAGTTGTCTGTTTCTTTACAGGAATTCCTTTTCTTTTTGCCAGATAAAGGAATTCCCTGTAGATCTTTCTGATCTCCTGATTGTTGTTTTGCATCTTGTTGCTTCTGTCCGTTTTTCTTCTAACTTTTTCAAAACCGTTTCCTCTTTCAAGACTGTCTCCTGACTCTTCCGTTTCGATCCGGACAAGAACGCGGTAGATCGCATAGAGGATCATGACGATCACCGCTACAGCCAGAAGGATCAGAAGGAAACGCTCAAACAGACGGAGATAATTGAAACTTTGATCCGTTTCTACCACTGCCTCTTCAGCCGGATGGAATATATTCTCGTAGATTTCATCAACGCTCTGGTTTTCTATTTCAACGGAAGTGTCATTATAGTTGAAATAGGTCCAGATACCCCGGCTCAGTATAACAAACAGCCCGATTAGACCCTTGATGACAAGAGCGAACGGCAGAGCGATGATTTCAAATATCTTTCCGGAATGAGTAAGTAGAACATAAAGAAGACCGAAGAGCAGAGCGGCTGACGCAAAAACACCGATGACTTCAGCGGCATTCAGCATCCTTAACTGCATGTCAGCTTTTCTTCCCAGTCTTTTTCCTCTGAGAACAATGATGCCTGTAAGCAGGAAGAGTCCGCCGAAAACAAGCGGACAATAATTCTTCAAAGAAGAGGTGATACAGACAAAGAGCACGGTCAGAACGAAAAGGGACTGCATACCGAAAACATAACGGTATCTATCGTGTTCGATCCTGTAGCTTTCTGTGATTAGAACAAGGATCTGATAGCCTATGATCAGCAGCAGGAAAAACCACTGACTGTCGTTTTCAATCAGCAGGATCTCAGTCAAAGGCAGAAGAATCGAAAGAGGCTTCAGGGCCTTGATTTTACTGCCGATCAGGGCAGAAACAAAACCGATCGTTACGACTGCGGCCATCAGAAAATAACTGTCTCTAAAGAAAGGAAAGAGACTGACGATCGTAAAATAGAACAGAAGATCGCTAAGCAGCTGTAGTGCGTCAGTCATCCTGCTGCCCTCCTGCTGTGATCAGACAAAGCGGATGATCGCTGACGTTCTGAAGTCTGTTCAGCTGAGCCTGCTGTTTTGCTGACAGCGGCGCTGTTATGATGATGTAACTGCGGTTGTTTTTCTTTTTCTGTATACATCTGTCGATCAGATACTCGAAAGAAAAATAGGAAATCAGTCCCGATCTTCCGCATTTCAACATCAGATGATTGAAATGCTTGTTCCCATATCCTTCCGGAGAATTGCCGATATCGCCGTTGCTTAGAAGTTCGTAAGGGATCCGTTTTTCTTCGAGCTGTTCGCAGGTGTTCCTTAGAAGCCGTAGACATTCTTCCAGCCGTTCCGGATCACTGCTTTGCATATTCACGACGACCGCGACATTGATATCGGTCGTATAGTCGCTGTTCTTTACCATCAGCTGATTTCTTCTGGCCGTCTGTTTCCAGGAGATGTCCTTCATCGGTTCCTTTCCTGTATAGTCCCGGTATCCAATGGTCAAAACAGGATCTTCCATGATGTATCTTCTCACCGAGATATCGCCCAGATAACCGCCCATGGTGTTTAGAACCACTTCATCCCGGCTTTTATCCGGCATGACGACGATATCTGTCTTTAGATCCTTAGAAAGCACTTTCGACTGAAAGCCCAGGAAATCCCCCGTCTCCAGAAAATACCTTCCGTTTTTGTAGATCCCTCTTTCAGGCAGAGTAAATCTGATTTCTCCGGTATACTTCTGTCTTGGCAGCAGATACAGACGATGGCCAACAGAATCGCTTCCATCATCAACGATCCTGGCGCCTTGCGGCAGACGGACGATAAAGTTGATATAGAGCACAGGAAAAAACCATGCGTTGACTACTTTAAAAGCACAGGTAATGACTTCTCCCGGTTCAGCCAGTTTTTTGTCGAAGCGGAAGTCGCAGTACAGATTCTGGAGTGCAATCGAAGATGTCTTAATCTGCAAGACAAACACGACGGCAGCCAGCCCGAAGAATATCAGACCGATCATACGTTTTCTAGAGGCACTTTCGTATCATTCAGTATTCTTTCAATGATCTGGACATTATCGGCATGATTGCCGGCAGAAAGGAAGATCCGGTGCGGAAGCACATAGATTGCTTCTTTCTTTACGTCTTCCGGTATGACATAGTTTCTGCCTTCCATTGCGGCGCAGATCTGTGCCGCCCTGTAAAGAGCCAGTGAGCCTCTGGTAGAAACGCCGGCAGACAGAGATGGATGGTTTCTGGTGGCTTCGATGATGTCCATCAGATAGGATTCAACATCGGCAGAGACTGTCACTTTTTCGATCTCTTCCATAGCCTGTTTCGTATCTTCGCCGTTCACTTTCTGTTCCAGCTCAGAAATGATGTCTTTGGCATCCTTTCTTCCCAGGACATCCGTTTCCTGTTTTCTTTCCATATAGCCCATGGACAGCTTCATAAAGAAACGGTCAAGCTGCGCTTCCGGCAGCGGGAACGTTCCATAGGATTCCAGAGGATTCTGCGTACCCATGACGAAGAAAGGCTCGTCCAGACCGTACGTCGTTCCATCTACGGTGACCTGTTTCTCTTCCATGGCTTCCAATAAGGCGGACTGCGTCCTTGGGGTTGCCCGGTTGATCTCATCAGCCAGAAGGACGTTACAGAATACAGGACCCCTGCGGAAAACGAATTCTCCTTCTTTCTGGTTGTAGAAACTGATGCCGGTCAGATCGGAAGGAAGCAGGTCGGGTGTAAACTGGATACGTTTAAAATCCCCGCCGATCGTTCTGGCAAACGCTCTCAACAGCATCGTTTTCCCCGTTCCCGGCAGATCTTCCAGCAGAACGTGGCCTTTGGCCAGAAAACAGGTTATGACCTGTCTGATCACTTCATCTTTCCCGATAATGACTTTTCCGACGTTGGCTGTAACTGTTTCTGTATATTCTTTTACTGATCGCATGATAAACTCCTTTGGATTACTACTATTATTATGACCCAAATCGCCGATAAAAGAAAATCGCACACTGTCGCTTTTTTTGTATCCTTTTCCGTTTAAACTGATGACAGTTGACGAGGTTTTACGATATGGAAGATAGAAGCATATATATTACGATCAATCATCTTAATCTATTCGACAGCGTTTCTTTTCTCAAGCCCGGGGACCGGCTGGTCCTCAGGAAAGACAGAAACAACGTCTACGACGATGAAGCGATCATTGCGTACAAGGATAAACTGAAGTGCGGCTATGTGGCCAATTCCGTCCACTCGGTCGTCAGGGGAACATTTTCTGCCGGCAGAGTATACGACCAAATAAAAGATGATGCGGAATGCATCATCAGATTCATGAATCAGGAAATGTTGATTGCACAGATCCTGTAGCGGATCAGACAGTCTTCTTTTTGTAGATATCGTAGATCAGATAGCCGATCAGGTAGATTCCGAAAAATACGAAGAAACCAAGAATACCTGAAGCAATATCGTAGAAATCCATATCTCCCGTTCCGGAGAAAGCCTGACCGATCTCGATCGCAAAACTGATCACGATAACGACTGTAAACACATAGAAGAAAGTGATCATCAGCTCGGCATGACGTCTGATTAGCCATTTGACGATCGGCTGTATCGCCGCCAGCATGCAGAATCCAAAGAAACCGATAATCAGAAAATGCAGCTGCTTATCGGTAAGATTCAGACCGTGGTTGTCATTTATAGAAAGAAGCTTCGTATGAAGTTTGGTAATCAGCTGAATAAACAGATAAATCAGTCTGGTCATAACATTACCTCCGTTTTCGGTATTATAGTACCATTTCCCTGTAAAAACAACAAAACAGGATCCGGCCATGCTATGGAATCATACAGGATTCCTGTTGTAATATAAACAGGAGGAAACCATGCCGCTAGAAATAAGCAGAAACGATATCAGAAACATGACTGCCGATGCCATCGTCTGTCCGACCGATGAGTTTTTGTCGGGATCGGGCGGAGTAGACAAAGCCATTCATGAACTTGCAGGAAAACGACTTGATGAAGCCTGTGCCGCCATCGGCAATCTCCCGACAGGCCAGGCTGTTTTAACCAGCCCTTATGACTTAAAAGAATATCGGTATATCATTCATACCTGCGGTCCCGATTATACGGACGGTGAACACGACGAGGTTCCGCTGTTGGCATCCTGCTACCGGGAATGTCTGAATATCGCCAAAGAAAAACGGCTGGAATCGATCGTCTTCCCTCTGATTTCATCAGGATCATTTTCCTTCCCGAAAGGCCAGGCTCTCAAAACAGCTACGGACGCCATAACGGAATTCCTGCTGGACAACGAGATGAATGTCTATCTGCTGGTTTACGACAAGGAGTCTTTCGATACCGCCGGCAGGCTTTATACCGACGTCAGAAACTATCTGGATCAGAAGCTCAATCCGCCTCTTCTTCAATCCTCTTATCACCTAAGAAAAAAGGAAAAGAAATCATCGTATTTCACCGGAACAGCTCAGGGAATTCCGGAAGATGCTTTCTACCGGGCAGATGAAGAAACATCATTTGAAGCGGCTGTTCCTAAGATCGAATACCAGAAGGAATACAAGAAAGAAGAACTGTTTGAACCGGACGAATCCTTCTCGGAGTGTCTGATCAGAATGATCGATGAAAGAGGACTTCTGGATCCTGAAGTCTACAAGAAAGCCAACATCGACCGGAAGCATTTCAACCATATCAAGAACACCAAGAACTACCGTCCGAAGAAAAAGACGGCCGTAGCTCTGGCAATCGGCATGAAACTGAATATCAGAGATACGAACACACTTCTGGAAAGAGCCGGCTATGTTCTGACCAGCGCCAGCAAGTTCGACCTGATCATCCGCTACTGCATCGAAAAAAAGATCTACAACATCTTCGATGTCAATGAACTTCTGTTTGCGCACGATCAGGAAACACTGGGCTGTTAAATGTCGTTTGACAAACGACCATAGTTCTATCAACAAACCGTATGATGTGACTGTAGAAATACAGTCACATTTATTAGGAGGTAGAATAATGAACAAGAATCTGACAGAACTGGTATTTATCTTAGACAGAAGCGGATCCATGCACGGCCTGGAAGGAGATACGATCGGGGGCTTCAATTCCTTCATCGAAAAGCAGAAGGACGTTGACGGGGACTGCCTGGTTTCGACCGTCCTGTTCAACCAGGCTTCAAAGGTCCTCTACGACAGAGAATCTCTGAAAGAAATCAAGGAAATGACCAGACAGGACTATGTTCCATCCGGATGCACGGCTTTGATCGATGCCATGGGCGATGCCATCCATCACATCAAGAACGTCCACAAGTACATTAGAGAAGAAGATGTTCCGGAGAAAACGATCTTTGTGATCATCACTGACGGACTGGAGAACGCATCTACAAGGTATTCCTCCGACGAGGTCAAGAAGATGGTCTCTCAGCAGAAAGAGAAAGGCTGGGAATTCCTCTTCCTGGGTGCCAACATCGATGCCGTTGAAACGGCGAAACACTACGGGATCGAAGAAGACAGAGCGGTAAGATTTCACAGCGATTCCAAAGGCCACAAAAAGAACTTTGAGGTCCTGTCTGATGCTGTATGCGAATGCAGAGTAGCAGGAAGTATTGCGCCGGATTGGCAGGCGGAAATCGTGAAAGACTATGAAAGCAGAAAACAGAAATAAAGAAACAGCACCTCGTTCAGAGGTGCTGTTTTTTAGAAAGTATACTACAGGTATACTTCCATTTTCACAAAACTATGTTATAGTATTCCCGTAAAGGAGGACACACATGCTGAAACAAACGTTAAACATGAACAAGTGGTTCTATTCACAGCACGAGGAACAGTTCACTATCGACCCTATTTGCGATGATAGCGTTTTTGATGATGTTTCTGCTTCAGTGCGTTTCCGTTTTGTGATCTAAAACGATCCTGTTTGATTCCGGAGAATAATAACCGCTTGCTGTTGCAGAAAGACAATGACAAGCGGTTTTTTATTTGAAAGGAGATGGTTACGTTGCATGTAACAGTAAGGGTCAATTTGATTGAAACGGGAAACAATATCTCCCGTCTAAGAAAGGAAAGAGGTCTTTCCATCAGACAGATCCAGGAAGCAATGGGCTTCAATACTCCTCAGGCCATCTTCAAGTGGCAGAGGGGTGAAACGCTGCCTACGATCGATAACTTTCTGGTTCTATCTGAATTGTTTCATACGACGATCGATGAGATCGTTGTGAAAGAAAAATGAGAGCTCAGGCTTTCAAGGATTCGGGTGACTCTGACTTGTATGATGATCGTTCAAGCCGGTCACCCGAAGCCATACGATGCTGTTCGTATAGAAGCTTAGTTTAAAGGCAAAACAGACGAATGATAATCGTCAGTTGACCGGTTCAAGTCCATCAGCTTCTACCATGATGCCATCGACTAAAGGTCAGGTCACAAGATTTTCAATCTTGCAATCCGGGTTCAAGTCCCGGTGGCATTACCACATACCAGATGGAAGGTCGGTATCTATCGCGGCTTCATAAGCCGTATGAACAGGGTCCAACTCCCTGATCTGGAACCAACGGTCTATTCGTCTAACGGCAAGATAAGTGACTGTCTATCACTGGATACGGGTTCAATTCCCGTATAGACCGCCAATCGGACAGGCTGAGCAAGATTGAGCTCAAGAGTCTGTAAAACTCCCGTTTATTCTGTGAAGGTGCAAATTCCTTCCCTGCCCACCATATTTCTTTGCATTACAGCAAAGAATCCATTATTCGTTCTCTGAATCATCCTGTTCGATTTTGTCGATCTTCCTGTATCTTCTCTCGGCCATGGAATAGAACTTGTGAAGATCATCGGTCAGATCTTTAGGTTCCAGAACGATTGCATTGCTTCCAAGCCTAGCGAAATACTGGTAAGCTTGAGATCTGGAACAGTCGAAGTAATAGATTCCGTCTTCAATCTTGTAAGGCTGCGGACGGTGAAGATACATCTTCCTGAACATGTATTCGCCTCTTTCCGTCAGCTTTACTTTGATCGGCACATGCGGTTTCTTTACTTCATAAGAGAACTGCGGACCGTACTTGATCATATTGTCGAAGATCTCAATCATCTGATCGTTGAATTCTCTGGATTCATTCAGCACTTTGATCTGTCTGATCCTGGAGACACGGAAACTGTAAGGGAAATCCTTATACTGGCAGATCAGATAGTTGAACAGCTCTTCTCTGGAATTGGCGATTGCATAAGGTGAAACGATATGCGGCGTGTCGTTGGCTGAAGTCGTGAAGTATATCTTTCTATCTTCTTCAATGGCCTTTTTGACCAGTTCGAAATTCTGTTTAAAGATGATCGTTTCCCTTTTATCCTGAGGAAGCAGAGAATAGGATGCGAACATGTTTCTGAAGTAATTGGAAAGCGTTGAATTACCCAGCAGACAGTTCTGAATATAGTCGATATCATCCGCAGATTTCCTGGTCGGTTTCATGGCGATCGCCACGTCGTACTTCTGTCTGTCCAGCTGGTAGGTCCTGACATCCACATACTGCAGGATGTCGGAGGCGATGTCCTTGGCTTCCGTTTCCGTCAGGGAAGATTTCTCGGATATGTTGTCGATGATATGGGAAAAGATCGCACTTTGATTCTCTTCATACTGCTCATAGTAGTTGACAATCAGCGTGTTGTAGAACTCGTTTTTATTCAAAGAACCGTCTTTTTTAAAGAATTCAAACAGTTCCATGTCCTTTAGAAGGATACTGTTTACGCTTTCCGGTATGTATATTTTGATTTTTTCTTCCATTTTCTGCCTCTTTTCACCTATATAGTACACAAAAAGTGGTCAAGAATGAAGCAGAAAACATTGAAATATTCTTGAATAAATGTACAACAGGTGGTCATAATTGTTGCAAAACTGCCTATTTTATATCAAAAAAGCATCTGTTATGATGGAATTGTCAAAAAAGACAACAGACACTGACAGCAAACACAAGGTCAACTTGTTATGAGACATACGTGCTCATAAAGCAAAATGTGTCTGGTTAGACACCTACAGCAACCAAATTAAGAACGACTCATAACCGTTAAAAAAGGTGTCTAGTAATTAAGACGTTAACAGCAATCTTCAGAGATCAGCCCAATGGTGCGCACCTGGCTTGAAGTCAGGCAATGCAGGTTCGAATCCTGTACTCATAAAAACGTCTTGTTAAAGAAAACAAAGATGCTTACAGCAATATCTGTCTCGTCTACAAAACGAAAAAAGAGCATCTTGTTTAACGGCACTTACAGCGAATTTTTGCACCAGTAAAGAAACCCGGGATAACGCAATACCCGGAAGTGCCGTGTAAATGAAATATAAGGAGGTAATAACCATGACTTTATTAGATAACATCAAAAAGGAACAGAACTATACTTTAACCGAAAACGACGCCCTGGCTTTAAACAGCA
This sequence comes from uncultured Solobacterium sp., assembly GCA_964529805.1. Lineage (GTDB taxonomy): Bacteria > Bacillota_I > Bacilli_A > Erysipelotrichales > Erysipelotrichaceae > Colivicinus. The sequence continues at coordinate 248,366 of CAZGZT010000001.1, forward strand.
CATCGGACGCCCTGGTTGACCTTTTCGCCATCTCCGGCGCAATGCGTGAGAGAGAGGATCAGGAAATCACCGCCCTGTTCGCAAAAGCCATGGTTGAAGACAAGCTGACTGCGACAAAACTGGCTTTCTATACCAGAGATGTCAGAGGCGGTCTGGGCGAGAGACGTACCGGCAGACTGATGCTGAAGTACCTGGCTGAAAACTATCCCGATATCTTCAGAAAGAATCTGGAATACGTTGCCGATTACGGCAGATGGGATGACCTGGTTTATCTGCTGGACAGCGCAGCCGATGTCGTTGTTCCGTTGCTGAAGAAACAGCTGGATGAAGACCTGGCCGGCATGAAGGAAATGAAGCCTGTATCACTGCTGGCAAAATGGCTTCCATCCGTCAACACTTCCAATAAGGATACCGTCAGAAAAGGCAGATTCCTGGCTAAACAGTTCAACATGTCCGAAAAGGAATACCGTAAAACCCTTGCGGCTTTACGCAACTACCTGAATGTGGTCGAAACAGACATGTCGGCGAATCGTTTCGAAGACATCGTCTATCCGGAAGTTCCTTCCAAGGCCATGAACAACTACCGTAACGCCTTCAGACGTCATGACGAAGAACGTTTCAGCGATTTCTTAAACAAGGTTGAAAAGGGTGAAGAGAAAATCAATTCTTCCGTCCTTTACCCTTACGATATTGTTGAGAAGTATCTTTATCATTCAAACGGTGTAGACAAGGTTCTTGAGGAACAGTGGAAGGCTCTGCCGAATTACGTGGAAGGCGAAAACAACTTCCTGGTCATGGCCGATGTTTCCGGTTCGATGTACGGCAGACCGATGGCTACTTCAGTCGGTTTGGCGATGTATTTTGCCGAAAGAAACAAAGGCCCATTCGCCAATACCTTCATGACTTTCTCCGAAAGACCGGAACTGGTTACCATCAAGGGCGAAAACCTTTTCGAGAAAATCAGATATATCCAGAACGCCAACTGGGCAATGAACACAAACCTTGAAGCCGCATTCAGACTGCTGCTTTACACCGCAGTCAAATACAAGACCCCGAAAGAGGAAATGCCTTCATCCATAGTCGTCATCACCGACATGGAAATCGACAGATGCGTCAGCGGCGGCTGGCTGTTCTACGATATGATGAAGAAACAGTTCGAAGACAGCGGTTATGAAATGCCGAACGTAGTCTTCTGGAACGTCAATTCACGTCACAATACCTATCACGCTTCCTTTGACCGTAAAGGGGTACAACTGGCTTCCGGTCAGTCTACAACCGTATTCGAATCGCTGGTCAAAGGAATCAGTCTGACACCTTATGAATACATGCTGTCAGTACTGAATACCGAAAGATACGAAAGAATCACTGTCTGATCTTAGGTCCGTCCTAAGATCGGGCGGATTTAAGAAAGGAGTAAACCATGTACAAGATACAGGGAAAATACAATGAAGCGATCGTCTACACTTCTGTCATCGAAGATACGGCAGAACAGCAGCTGCAGACGCTTTGCGACATGGAAATATACAAGGACTGCAAGATCCGTATCATGCCTGACGTACATGCCGGAGCAGGATGTACCATCGGTACGACCATGACTCTGCACGGTGCCGTCACCCCGAACATAGTAGGCGTCGACATCGGCTGCGGCATGGAAACCATCATGATCAGGGAGAAGGAGATCGACTTTGAAAAACTGGATCAGCTGATTCATGACCAGATCCCTTCGGGAATGAATGTCAGAGACAAGAAACACCCGAATGCCGATCTGACCAGAGTCGATGAACTAAGATGCATCAATGATGTTTCTCATCTGGAAAAGGAACTGAAAGCCATCGGCTCACTGGGCGGAGGCAACCACTTCATCGAGGCGGACAAAGATGATGAAGGAAATCTTTACATCGTCATCCACTCTGGTTCCAGACACCTGGGCAAGGAAGTCGCCGAGACCTATCAGACCAGGGCCTACAGACAGACCAACGGCATCACCAGAGAAGAGATACAGAAAAAGATCAACGATCTGAAGTCTCAGGGCAGACAGCAGGAAATCGAAGGCATTCTGATGCAGATGAAACAGGAACAGACTGACGAGATTCCGAAGGATCTGGCCTACGTGGCCGGAGATCTCTTCGAAGACTACATTCATGACATGAAGATCATGCAGGAATTCGCCGACATCAACCGTAAGACGATGATGCAAATCATTGTGGAAGGAATGGGTTTCACCGTTGTAGATCAGTTTTCTACCATCCACAACTACATCGATACCGAAAACATGATCCTGAGAAAAGGTTCCGTATCCGCACAGAAAGGCGAAAAGCTCCTGATCCCGATCAACATGAAAGACGGATCCCTGATCTGTATCGGAAAAGGCAATCCGGACTGGAACTGTTCCGCACCGCACGGTGCCGGAAGGATCATGTCAAGAAGCGAAGCCTTCAGGTCATTATCGGTAGAAGAGTTTGAAAAGCAGATGGAAGGCATCTACTCTACTACCGTCAACAGGAATACCCTGGATGAAAGCCCGATGGCTTACAAGGACATGAAGGATATCGTAGAGAACATCACGCCGACTGCCGATATCATCACAACCATCAAGCCGATATACAACTTCAAGGCCGATGAATGAAATAAGGATCCTATCAAGGATCCTTTCAAATTGAAAACCCCGTTGCCGGGGTCTTCTGAAAGGAAAACAATGACTAAGAGACAGAAAGGAGAAAGAAGAAAGAGAGGAACTTGAAGTTTGGAGGAACTCACTTGTTTACGCTCATACTTTAACACATATGACGGTACATATTTTTGTACAGATAAAAACTTACACTGAAACAGGAAAAAGGGGGATATGACATGTTACGTACACTGCTGTTTGTTACCGGTTCCGCTTCTATCGGCTATCTGCTTTATATGTTCTTCTACTGGAGACAGATGCACTGCACCGTCCGTCTGGAACACGGCGTACTCGATGCACCGCACATTCTACTGATCCTGATGATCGTAGGATTCGTTCTGAGTTTCTTCTAGAAACTCAGAAAACGGATTGTCAAAAACCTTTATCATATCCATAATGAAATAAAGGAAACAGGCATGATTGAAATCAGAAAAACAGGCATCACCGATACGGAGGCGCAAGCCGTCGTCAACGCAGCCAATACCCGGCTTATGCAGGGAGGAGGGGTATGCGGCGTCATTTTCAATGCCGCAGGTCCCGACAGACTTCAGGATGTATGCAACAGGATTGGCGGATGTCCGACAGGAAGTGCCGTCATCACCCCAGGATTCGATCTGTGTCCGTATATCATCCATGCCGTAGGACCGATCTATCAGGATGGAAAGCACGGCGAAGAGGAACTTCTTTATTCCTGCTACACCAGCGCTCTGGATCTTGCCTTAGAACACTCTATCAGCTCCATAGCCTTCCCTCTGATCTCGGCAGGCATCTACGGTTATCCTCTGGAGAAAGCCTGGGAAACGGCTCAAAAAGCCTGTAACGGATGGCTGAAGAAACATCCCGACAACGACATTCATATCATCTTCACCGTACCGGAACAGAACAAGTACGACATGGGAATGGAAATCATGAAACAGGTCTAGAACCTGTTTTTATGACTTGTTTTTCTTCTGTTTTCCGGCCCCTTATCATATAATGAAACCGGTATGACAGAACGTTATGATGTAAAGATATTCCTGCAGATGATGTGTATTTTTTCTTTCATCGCAGGACTTCACATATATGCCAGAATCAGTGCGCCTGTAGAGGTTCCTGTTCAGCCGGAAACCATAGAGGAAACCGAACCAGTCGAAGAACCGGTGGTATGCAGGCTGACTTTCGAAGATGAGATCTATCTGGCCATCGGAGAACAGCACGTCCTTCCTGAAGGTACGTACATCTCTCAGGACGAGGAGATCGTTTCCATTAGAAACAATACGATCATTGGACTGCTCAATGGCTCCATCCGGATCGTCGGCGACTGTAACAGTTATCTGGTACACGTATCGGATCTCTATACTCTCCCTGTCATGTCCGATAAGGAGTTTTTACCTTGTGAAGCCTATACCGCACAGGAGAACGAATATCTTGACAGCGTACTGGAATATGAAGTCAGACAGGCCGGCTATCAGACCAGAGCGGGTGTCGTGGCGGCTGCCAGATTCCTGCTGCTTCAGTTCCCTTACAAGCTGAACTACTTCTTTGAGAACGGACGTATGAGTAACGGCTACGGGATCGACGGAGAAGGCAGATACTACCACAAGGGTCTGTATCTGAGCGAATACAAGACGGAAGAGATCGAAAGAAGCAGAACAGGTCCGCAGATCTGGGGCTGCACTCTTTATGAATATGGAAGAGGAAGGTATTCCAGGAATGGAATGGACTGTTCCGGTTTTGTCAGCTGGGTACTGTACAATGCGGGATTCGACTGCGGCGATCTGGGATCAGGTCCAAGAGCCGGCGTGCATGATTTGAGTGATCTTGGTGAGAAAGTCTATCTTTACTATCTCGATATCAGCGACGTGAAGCCGGGAGACTTTGTCGGGCTGCTGGGCCATATCGGGATAGTCATTGGAATGGATGGCGAAAACATCTACATCGGCGAATCATACTGGACAGGTGATCTGCATGCAACATCGTTTACCTATGAGGAATTTCTGAAGAGATCTAAATGGAGCTTCGTGGTGCTGATGGATGATTACTATCAAAATCAGGGAAATCTGGAAGAGATGTGGTAAAGGCACAGAGATGTGCTTTTTTATTTCTCTAAAAATAAGATAGAATTGATATGAGGATATACACATGATAAAGATATCTTTGAAAACAGGTGAACAGAGTCCTTTCGTCATCGCAACCGATCCGTCACCGGTTAAGATTTATGAATATGTATATGAATCGGAAAATCATACCATTGTGACGGTAGACGAGAACGGCATTCTTACGGCAGTCGGACCAGGTGAGACCAGGGTACATGTCACAGTCAGAGCACATGATGAGAATGAAGAAGATTTCTATCTCGGGACTTATGTAACGGTCAAGGTTTCAAAGACAGAACCGGATCCTGTTCCTAGACCGGATTACAAGATACCGCCAACGGGAATAGAATAGAGCCTGTATCACATACGAAAAACCAAAGCACAGAAATGTGCTTTTCTTTTAGAAAACTGATTACTTAATAACATCGGTTTTGTTAAAAAAGTAACTATGTGAAATTATGTAAACGGTTACAAATCCGTATATTTTTTAATACGGATTTAGTATATTTAAAATCAGCTGATTTGTAGAATCAGTCTAAGAATCAATCTAATTTCAAAATAAAAAAGGTAAATCACTAAAATATTTAGATTAATTGATTATAATTGAAATGATTGTAAAGTTTTTAAGGAAGAAGTATTTAGATGAAGAATCTGAAGAAGAAACTTTGTTTGCTGGCACTTGTTGCAGCACTGCTGACTTCGCAGTTCCTAACGGTAAAAATCTATGCCGATGAGGAAGATGTTTCTGGTGTAAACACAGATGCCATCAATGAAGTTGCCGATGCAGACGAAGAAGATGATCTGTCTCAGGAAGTAGAGATTCCTGGCGAAGAGAAGAAGGATTTTGAAGCCAAGGAAAAAGAACCTGCCGAAGAGAAGAAAGAAGATCCCGAGGAGGTAAAAGAAGTAGTTGAGGAAGAACTGAAACTTGATGAAAAAGCCGGTGCTGAAGGTCTTACTTTGAATCTTGATGAAGAGAAGAAGGAACTGATTGATCTTGAAGTAAAGGATCTTAAGGAACTTGATGTTGATCTGATCGAAAAGGCCGAAGAAAAAGAAGGTCTTAACAAAGAAGAGAAAGAAAAAGAAACAAAGATCGACGTAGAAGACAATGTGATCGCCGTATATCCGAATTCTTTATCAGTTACGTTCAACGGTCAAGAACGCAGCGTTAGAGAAAATCACACAGTTGTCATTGGTGAGAAAAAGTACGCTTTGAATCTTACTTTTGAATATACGAAAGACGGTGAAGCGATTGTAGGAAAACCTGTTCACGTCGGAGATTATACGGCAACTCTTAAGAAGGCAGAACTGCTTGATGGAGATGTAGATGTTACAGAGGATTTCAAAATCGCGGTAAACGATGCTACCGTAAAAATCTCACCAAGAACCGTAACAGTGAAAGTTGAGGTTGAAAAAGTAAGAGTCGACTGTTCGAAAGTTCAGTCATTCAATGTTGGATATTCAATCGTTGGAATTGAAGGCAATCTTGATAATGATTATAAATTTGATGAAAGCATGATCACTTATGAAGGAGATGATCACATTGAATACGTCAGTACACAGTATTCAAGCAACCAGATGTTCGGCTATACAACCAAAACCCTGCCTTTGGACAGCAGCAAGTTTAAGTCAGGCAATGAAGACTATGCGTTAAATATCGTATATACCAAAGGAAATACAATTACTTTGTCGGTCTACAGCATGTCGAACTCGCCTAAGCCTTTACATATGGATGTATATTTCCAAAAGACATCCCTTCCATATAACGGGCAAACACAGTCATATCGACCAATCGTCAATGGAAGTTCAGAAAGGTATGTGACGATCAACACAACCATACAGCTTGCAAATCACGACAATATGAACCTTAAGATCGTAATCGATTCAGAAAAACTCAGAGTCAGTGGTAAAGATGTAGGGACTTATTACGTTGGTAATGGAGATGTTCAGAATGCCGTTGTTTCCGCAACCAGTCCGGATGGATTCGACAATAAAGAGTTTATCTATTTCTGTATCGAACATTATGATCAGAAACCGCAGTCCTATAAAGAAAACATTGCTGGCAGCTTAACTATCACGCCTGCTCCGTTGTATGTCTATGTCACCAATGATACAAAGCTTCCTGAAGGAATGAAGAGTGCGGACATCAGAAAGAACTACGGAGAAAAAGACCCTGATAAGTCTACCTGGGTATATGCAACAGGATTATTTGGAGACGATTCCGTACTTGACTATGTCAATATCAATCGTGTCCTTGGAGAGGATGTCATCAGAAACGAAGACAGATCGATCGGCGGATATAAGATCACCATCACGCCGAAAGGTCAGGGCAGCAGCGGCAGCTGGGACGAAAGACCTGCAGAAAAGAAGAGCGCCAAGTCTGCTTCTGAACGTGTAGAAGCAGAAAGAATTGATTTTGCAGATGTAATCGAGCTTGAAAGAGAAGATGAAAGACCGGGTGAAGCCGTAGAATACCCATCAAGCGGTACAAGCAAGAAACAGAACTATGAATTAAAGAACGCCAGTGAAGGTTATCTGTATATCGATCCGATCCCTGTAACGATTACTGCAGAGCACAAGGAAAAGATGTACGGAACCAAAGACCCTCAGCTGACTTATGTCATATCGGAAGGTCTGCTCAAGAACGAAGTTCTTCCGGAAGGATTTGTCGGCATCAGCCGTAAACCGGGTGAAGAAATCGGTACTTATCCGATCATGCTTGTCATTGATCTGAATGCATGCGGTACTATTACTCCATCTGATCCGGGTGATCAGATAGATCCTGGCACGGTTGTTCCTTTCAATCCGGGAAATTTGTATGAACGTGAAGAACTGGAGGCAGTTGAAGCTGAACAGGCATACAAAGAAGTAGCCATGAAGAAAGCACGTGTAGAGGCTGTTGAAGAAGTCAAGAAAGAGTATGTTGAAAAAGAACTTGCTGAAACGCTTAAGGAAAAAGAAGAAGCAGAAGTGAAGCCTGACGGCGGTGTTGCCATCATCAACAACGACGATCTGGTTGACAACACGTCTGAAAAGAAGGTCATCATCAATCCTGACAACTACGAATTCAAGACGATCGACAGTGAACTGGTTATCAAGGGCTCGACTCCTGCACCTGATGAGGATCCTACAGATCCAACACCTGATCCGATTCCTAATCGAGATCCGATTCCAGATCCAGAGCCGACTCCTGATCCGGAGCCTACACCAGACCCAGTCATTGAATCAGGTCCTGTAGAGACGATCGACGATACTCCGGTTCCAATGGCCGCACCTGGCGACAGAGGACGCGCATGGGCACTGCTGAACCTCATCTGTGCAGTACTAACCGTACTTTGTGGATTAAGCATGTTTGTGGGATTCCTCAAAGGTCATAAGGACGAGGAAGATGAAGAAGACGCCAAGAGGCAAAATGTTCAGAAGTCTGAAGAAGAAGACGAAGAGAACGAACGTTACAGAAAGGGTTCCAAGCTGCTTGGTATCCTGGTAGGTATCGTTGCCGTGATCGCCTTCATCCTGACGGAAGACATGAGACTGCCGATGGTCTTCACCGACAGATGGACACTGATGATGATCATCATTCTCGCCATCAACCTGCTTGTTGCCTGGTTTACCAGATACAAGGACAAGGACAAAGAGGATGACGACGACAATCAGACTCCTGTTCCGGCAATGAGCTGATCGATCATCAACAGAAACAAATCAAGGACTTAGAATCATCTAAGTCCTTTTTTATTACCGATACTTGTTCTGATTCGGTAAAGAAAGACATTGATACCTGTTATAATGAATTCGAGCATGAAGAGATTATTCGTCTATCTGAAAAAGTATACAAAAGAAAGCCTGCTGGCTCCTTTGTTTAAACTGCTGGAAGCTCTGATGGATCTTATCGTTCCTTTGGTCATAGCAACGATCATCAATCATGGCATCGGTAATAACGACGGTTCATTGATCTGGAAGAGCTTCGCCTTTCTGATCCTGCTGGCTGTATTGGGAATGCTGTTTTCTTTTACCGCTCAGTGGTTTGCAGCCAAGGCCAGCGTGGGATTCGCTTCCGATGTTAGACAGAAGCTCTTTGACCATATCCAGGAACTTTCCTATACGAAACTGGATCAGCTGGGAACGGATACTCTGATTACCAGAATGACCAGTGATGTCAATCAGTTGCAGACAGGAGTCAACCTTGCTTTAAGGCTGCTGCTTAGAAGTCCTTTCATCGTCTTTGGAGCGATGATCATGGCTTTTATGATCGATGTACCTGGAGCTCTGATATTTGCGGTAACGATACCTGTACTGGCTCTGGTGGTGTTTGGAATCATGCTGGTAAGCATTCCTTTGTTCGTAAAGGTACAGAGTGCTTTAGACAGGCTGCTTTCATTAACAAGGGAGAATCTCAGTGGTGTTAGAGTGATCAGAGCTTTCTGCAAGGAAGAAGATGAAGTTAAGGAATTCGATAAGAAAAGTCATATCCTGACAGCCATCAGCGAGAAGGTGGGAAGACTATCGGCCATCATGAATCCTGCGACTTATCTGATCGTAAACGTTGCTACCGTGATTCTGATCAGACAGGGAGCCTTAAGGGTAGAGCTTGGCGTCCTGAAACAGGGTGATGTGGTAGCCCTGTACAACTACATGGCCCAGATCATCGTTGAACTGATCAAGCTGGCATCACTGATCATTACGATCAACAAATCTCTAGCCTGCGCCGACCGTATTGCGGATGTTCTGGATGTCGATCCGGGCATGGAATACAGAAACAAGGAAATAGAAAAGAAAGACGACAGGATCGTATTCGATCAGGTTTCTTTTGCCTATGAGGGATCCAAGGAAGAAACCGTAACTGATATCAGTTTTGCGGTAGACAAGGGAAAGACCGTAGGTATCATTGGCGGAACGGGCAGCGGCAAGTCTACTGTCGTCAATCTGCTTGCACGCTTCTATGATGTAAGTTCCGGAAAGATACTGATTGATGGAACTGATGTTAGAGATTATTCGAAAGATGAACTGTTGAATAAGATTGGCATAGTTCCGCAAAAGGCTGTTTTGTTCAGCGGAACGATCCGTGACAATATGAAATGGGGCAAGGAAGACGCAACGGATGAAGAGATCTGGGATGCATTAACTGTTGCCCAGGCAAGAGAGACGGTTGAGAACAAGGAGAATCGGCTGGACGGCCTGGTGGAGCAGGGAGGAAGGAACTTCTCCGGCGGACAGAGACAGAGACTGACGATTGCTAGAGCTTTGGTAAAGAAACCGGAGATCCTGATCATGGATGACTCCGCAAGCGCTCTGGACTTTGCGACCGACTACGCGTTACGTAAGGCCATCCATAAACTGGACATGACCGTTTTCATCGTTTCTCAAAGAACTTCCAGCGTACGGAATGCGGATCTGATCCTGGTGCTGGATGACGGCAGACTTGTCGGCAAGGGCACGCATGCCCAGCTGATGAAGAACTGTGAGATCTATCAGGAGATTTACTACTCCCAATTCCCGGAGGAAAAACCGGAGGTGGCCCATGCCTAGAAACGACAGAAGCAGGACCATCAGGTCTTTGTTTAGACATATCAGGGATTACACAGGAACGCTTGTTTTGAGTATCCTTTTGGCTGCTGTAACGGTAGCCCTGCAGTTATACATTCCGGTCCTTTTCGGTAAGGCAATAGACGGAATCATCGAAGCAGGTAAGGTCGATTTCGACATCATTACTTATTACCTGAGGCAGATCCTGATCATCCTGGGAATCGTTACTTTGACTTCCTGGATCATGAATCTTCTGAACAATCATCTGACCTATTCCGTTGTGGAAGACATCCGTAAGAAAGCCATCCGTAAGATCCAGATACTGCCTCTGTCTTATCTGGATTCCCATTCCAGCGGAGACATCCTGCAAAGAGTGATCGGCGATGTGGATCAGCTTTCTGAAGGACTGCTTCTGGGCTTTACCCAGCTGTTCTCCGGCGTAGTAACGATCATCGTTACGCTGGTGTTCATGTTTAGGATGGATACGGGAATCACGTTGTTACTGATCGTGATGACACCGGTAAGCTTCCTGGTTGCCAGATTCATTTCTTCCCGCACTTATGAGATGTTTAAGAAACAGACCGAGACCAGAGGCAGACAGACGGCTCTGATCAATGAGCTTGTGAGTAATCAGAAGATCGTCAAGGCTTTCGCTTATGAAGCCAGAGCATCAAAGAGATTCGAAGAGATCAATCAGGATCTGAGAGATTATTCCCAGAAAGCCGTTTTCTATTCTTCCTTGACCAATCCTTCTACCAGAGCCGTAAACAACGTGATCTATGCCCTGGTTGCTTTGATCGGTGCAATGACGATCATGAAGGGAAGGCTGAGTGTCGGTATTCTGAGCGTACTGCTTTCCTATGCGAACCAGTACATGAAACCTTTCAACGATATCAGTTCAGTCATAACGGAACTGCAGAATTCTCTTGCCTGTGCGGATCGGATCTTTGAACTGATCGATGCCGAGCCTGAAACCAAGGACAGCGAGAATACATTAAAGATCACAGACGGCAACATCGAGATCAAGAATGTCTGTTTCTCTTATGTGAAAGACAGGAAACTGATCGAGGACTTCAATCTGGATGTGAAAGAAGGAATGACCGTAGCTATCGTCGGTCCGACAGGATGCGGTAAGACGACGTTCATCAATCTTCTGATGCGTTTCTACGATGTAGACAAGGGGGAGATCCTGATTGATGGGCAGGATATCAGAGAGGTATCCAGACACTCTTTACGCAGCAGCTACGGCATGGTTCTTCAGGATACCTGGATCCGTAATGCGACGGTAAGAGAAAACATCGTCATCGGCAAGCCTGATGCGAGCGAGGAGGAGATCATCGAAGCTGCGAAACAGGCGCACAGCTGGGGATTCATCCGCAGAATGCCGAATGGACTGGATACGATCATCGATGAAGAGAGTCTGTCACAGGGACAGAAACAGCTATTGTGTATTACCCGAGTCATGCTGTGCATGCCGCCGATGCTGATCCTGGACGAAGCGACTTCCAGTATCGATACACGTACCGAGATACTGATCCAGAAGGCATTTGAGAAACTGATGAATGGACGTACGAGTTTCATCGTAGCCCACCGTCTGTCTACCATAAGGAATGCGGATATCATCCTGGTCATGAAGGATGGAAAGATCATTGAGCAGGGCAGTCATGAACAACTTCTGAAACAGAACGGTTTCTACAATATCCTGTATCATTCGCAGTTTGCGAAAGTGGAAGAATAAGATGAAAAACAAGTTAAGACTTCTGTTCATCACAGCCTTTTCTGTCAGCGCGACAGCCAATTCGGGATATGCGATCCTGAGCGTGATGAAAAACAGATTCGTTGATAAATACCAGTGGTTCACCAATGAACAGATGAACGACTTTATTGCGTTGGCTCAAAGTACCCCGGGTCCTTTAGCAGTCAGTGTTTCTGCGATCATCGGCTATGAAAGCGCCGGTATTCCCGGAGCGCTGGCAGCGGTATTTGGATGTATCCTGCCGCCGATGCTGGTAATGATGGCTGTAACCTTTTTCTATCAGTCTGTTTCGGCAAACCCTTATGTACGCATCTTCATGCAGGGCATGCAGGCGGGGGTATGTGCCATGCTTCTGGATGTGATCATTTCTTTGTTCAGCGATATTCTGAAAAGAGATCCCATCCTGCATGTCCTGTTGATCATATTGTGTTTCCTGGCAGTGAGATATACGGGTATCTCGATCTTTGTGCTGCTTCTGATATGTATCGTTGTATCTGTGGTGAAGATCCTGCTTAATAAAAGGAAGGGCACAGAGAAATGAAGCTGCTGATTCAGATCGTTCTGGCTTTCATGAAGATCGGTGCGATGTCTTTCGGCGGCGCCTATGCGGCTATGCCTTTGATTCAGAAACAGATCGTAGAGATCAATCAGTGGATGTCTCTTGGGGAATTCCGTGATCTGATCGCAATTGATGAACTGACACCGGGTCCTATCCTGATCAACAGCGCTACCTATATCGGCATGAAGCTTTCCGGTATTCCGGGAGCTGTTGCCGCAAGCATCGGCTGTATCATTCCTTCCTTTGTCATTTCTCTGATTCTGATCGGGATATACAGAAAATACCGCAGAGTCTCTTACATCGATGAAAGCATCCTGTCGATCAAGTGTCTTGCCCTGGCAATGATCATCTCGACATTCCTGACGATACTGCTTAGTTCGATGTACCAGAACAGCACGATAGATATAAAGCTGCTGATGATGGCTGTGATATCTTTCTTCCTGTTAAGAAAGTATCGGATCAATCCGGTCTATCTGATGCTGGGATGCGGGACAGTCTGTTTTGTATTATCGATATTCATTAGATAACAGCAATAACTAATAAGTTATTGATTAAATAACCAATAAGTTATAGAATATAGAAAAGAAATCCAATATTTAGGAAATCCTGTTTTTTATGGGAATAAAGAAATAGGAGGCACTATGTATAAGATTTCTTTTTATAAAAACTCAAATGGGAAAGAACCCGTATATGATTATTTGGTTGAACTGTCATTAAAGACCGGCAAGTCAGATAGAAGTCTATTTAAAAGCATAACAGCCTATATTGATTCTCTTTCTGATTTTGGGCTAGGTCTGGGAATGCCAAGGATCCGTAGGATCGATAAGGAGCTATGGGAACTAAGACCAAAGAGATATCGGATTTTCTTTTTCCAAATGAGCGAAAATGAATTCGTTCTGCTTCATTACTACTTTAAAAAGAGCAGAAAGACACCGGAATCAGAAATACGAAAAGCGCACAAAGAAATAGAAGAAGTGCTAGGGAGGTAGAGGATGACTAAACATACAGGCCATACCTGGGAAGAATTTGTAACAGAACACATGAGCGATGAACAGATAAGGGAGATGAAGAAAGAGAACGAGATCATTTCCCTGCTGGTAGGCATCAGAGAGAAGCTGAGACTGTCGCAGAAAGATGTTGCGGATATCAGCGGAATCAAACAGCCGGTCATTGCCAGGATCGAATCAGGCAAGGTTAACGTAGGTGTTAAAACGCTTCAAAGGATACTGAAACCCTTGGGTTATAAACTGACTATTGTTAAGGAAGAAACTACAAGATAATCACCGTTACATCAATCTAAAAGACCGGTAGATGCGCGTCTGTGATGCCGGTCTTTTTTGTTATACTAGAAATAGAGATTAAAAGATAAGGAGGTAGAAGGCAATGAAATGTCCCAGCTGTGGCGGAATGCTGTATTTTGATATCAAGAATCAAAGACTGAAATGTCGTAACTGCGATACCGTTCTTGAGGTGGATGATTATCAGGGAGACAACGCTGCGGATGAATATCTGCTGGAAGATGCCAGACTGTATACCTGCAAGAACTGCGGCGCCAGACTGGTTTCAGCAAGCGAAGAGGCTGTAACTTACTGCAGCTATTGTGGAAGCGAGATGATCCTGGAATCCAGCATGGCCGGCGAGAAACATCCGAAATTCATTATTCCTTTTAAAATATCCAAAACTCAGTGCAAGCATATCTACGAGAAGGAGCTTAAGAACAAGCTCTATGTGCCAAAAGAATTCAAGGATCCGGAATTCATCAACCGTTTCCGTCCTTTCTATATTCCTTACTGGATGTATCAGGTCAGTTTCAGAGACGATGAATTCGATCTGGACGGTTACCTTAACTACACCAGAGGAAGATACGACTATCATGAGGAGTACAGGATCCGGACCAGAATCAAGGATCAGGGGATCTACGGTCTGCCTTATGATGCTTCCAGAAACTTCGATGACACGATCGCGGAACAGATCGCTCCTTTCAACAAGAAAGACATGACCGACTATAAGCCGGGATATCTGGCAGGCATGTATGCGGATTCGCCGAATGTCGATGCGAAACTGTATGAAGAGGAAGTCCTGAACAAGGCGACTGATGCGGCGATCCAGGATATAAAAAGAGGTGTCGGAAGCATCAATCTGAAGCTTCCTTCTCAGAAGAAGCGTCAGGAACTTCTGAGAGCCCGTTATGAGGATGAAGATGCTTTATTCCTTCCGGTATGGTTCCTGACCTGGAAGAAGAACAACAGAGTGGCGTATGCGGTCGTAAACGGTCAGACGGGAAGGATCCATATTGATCTTCCTGCCGATACAAAACAGTTCGTTCTGTATACTCTGGCAGGAACGGCACTGCTGTTTGTACTGCTGAGTCTGTTTGTATCGGTCACGTCCCGTTTCGTGATCTGGTTTGCGGCTCTGCTTGTATACATTGTATCCATCCGTTACCACAAGGAACTTAAGGAGATCAGAGACAGGGAGAATCATGTTTTCGACAAGGGCTATCTGATCACGGATCAGGACGATCTGGAAATGTCGGAAAAGAAGAGAAGCCGTTTAAGAAATAAAGCCAATTCTTTCTTTGGCAAGTTCAACATGGTCGCATCGATCGTACTGACTATCATCGGCATCATGTTCCTTGCCATCTTCGCATTCAGCGGTCTGCTGTATGATGAATTGGTTTCTCAGACCGGAGCGATCGCCATGACTTTCATCATCCTGTTCCTGCAGGCTTTCCGTTTCATCAAGACTTTATCCGTAACAAGATATCTGAAAAACAAGCGTTCTTTGCTGTTTGCGCTGATCGCTCTGGGATCTGTAATCTACAGCTTCCTGGTAGCGGCAGGCGAACCGGTACAGGACTGGTGGTACTATCTGGGCGGACTGATCTGTCTGTTTGCGGCTTCCCTGATGGCGATCGATCTGATCACCCGATACAACGAGGCTTCAACCAGACCGCTTCCGTCTTTCTATACCAGGAAAGGAGGAAACGACAGTGCGAAAGAGATTTAGCGTTTTCTTGCTGATTCTGTTAACAGTTTCATCATTCGTGATGTATTCCACAAAGGATCTTAAGGCCGACAGCGGTTATCAGATCTATTTTGACGACAGCGAGGATCTTCTTACCGATCAGGAAGAAAAGATGCTGAAGGAAGAAATGAAGAAAATCACAGAATACGGCAATGTCGGTTTTGTATCCGTGAGCCAGTATCAGGATACCGGAACTTATGCCAAGAGACTGTACAGGGAACTTTTCGGTTCAGAGAGCGGCTTCCTGTTCATCATCGACATGGGCAGAAGAAACATCTGGATCTACTGCAACGGTGCGATCTACCGCGTCATCAATAAGCCTTACGCCAATACGATCACGGACAACGTCTACCGCTACGCATCGAGAGGTGAATACTACAACTGTGCCTATCACGTTTATGAACAGGCTCTGATCCTTTTGGAAGGCGGAAGGATCTCTCAGCCGATGAAGTATATTTCAAACCTGCTGATCGCTCTGGTATCGGCGCTGCTGATCAACTTCTATGTCCTGATCCTGGGAAGAAAGAAGGACATACTCAATCCGGTAAACAATCCGCAGGCATCGATGACTTCTGCGGTAGGTGTCAACATCATGGGAATGGATCTGATCAGATCCAGAAGAACGAGACACGTTGAATCTTCCGGCGGTGGCGGAGGAGGCGGAGGAGGCTATTCCGGCGGAGGAGGCGGTGGCGGTTCCTCAGGCGGTGGCGGTGGCGGTGGCGGAGGTCACAGCTTCTAATGAAAGAGAGAGACAATATGAAACTGCTGATCGCTTCAGACATCCATGGTTCTGCCTGTTACTGCGAAAAACTGATTGAGGCTTATAAAAGAGAAAAAGCGGATAGACTGCTTCTTTTGGGAGACCTGCTCTATCATGGACCGAGGAACAATCTTCCGGAAGGCTATGATCCTAAGAAAGTCATTGAACTCTTAAACGGAGTGAAAGAGGACGCTTTCTCCGTCAAAGGAAACTGTGAAGCTGAGGTGGATCAGTTGGTTCTGGAGTTTCCGATCATGGCGGAATACGTTCTGCTGCCCGTGGGAAAGAAACTGATCTTTGCGACCCACGGCCACATCTTCAACAAGGACAAGCATCCTGCCCTGCATAAGAACGACATCCTGCTTTCTGGTCATACTCATGTACCTGTCTGTGAGGAATATGACGGTCTGATTTGCATGAACCCAGGTTCTATATCCATACCGAAGAACGGCACTCCGCACGGATACATGATGTTTGAAGATGATCTCTTCCAATGGAAGACGCTGGAAGGAGAAGTCTATCAGACCTATCAGTGGAAAGATGAGTAAATGATGCATTCAGATAAGGATGTCATGATTTATAATAGAAGTAGAAGCAACTTATGTTAAGTAAGATCATGTTAGGACTGTACCTGCTTTTCAGTGCAGTTCATCTGTATCACAGCTGGAAAGATGATCCAAAGAGAAAGATCACCAAACCTTTTCTATTGATCTTTCTGATCCTTTATTATGTATTCTCAACCGACAGAATCAACATCCCTCTGCTGCTGGCCTTATTTACCAGCTGGCTGGGAGATTTCCTGCTGATCCCGAAAGGAAACAAGTGGTTTATCTGCGGAGGCATCAGCTTTATATTCTGCCACCTGTTTTTTATCGCGGTCTATTATGTTCGGATCAGTTTTACCGGCATTCCGTGGCTGCTTGTCATACCGGCTGCTATTCTGTATTTCGGCATCGGTCTGAAGATCATTCTCTCCATCAAAGACAACACGCCGAAAGCTATGCTGCCGCTGATGTATTTCTATCTGCTGTGCAATTCGACGATGAACGTCTTTTCCTTGATGCAGCTGATTACGCTGAAATCCAAAGGAGCGCTGACTGCCTTTATCGGTGCGCTTCTGTTCTATTTTTCCGACTGCGTCCTGTTCCTGGTACGTTACCATAAAAACAGGGATCTGATCTTTAAAAAACACTTTACCGTGATGCTGGCGTATCTTCTGGGAGAACTGATGATCACGGTTGGAATCTTGATGATGGGAGGATAAATGATGAAGTATGTATTTGTGATAAACCCGCGTGCGGGTGAAGCCAACAGCGAGTATGCCGTAAGGAAGGCAATCGAGAATTCTGAGGTAAAGAACAGCTGCGAGATCTATATCACGCAGGGCGTTGAGGATGCTACGGTATTCGTAAGAGACTATTGTGAGAAGCATCCGGATGAGACGGTAAGGTTCATTGCCTGCGGCGGTGACGGTACGCTTTCTGAGGTGTTTAACGGGGCTGTAGGGCATGAAAATGCGGAGGTAAGCTGTTATCCTTGCGGAAGCGGCAACGATTTCGTGAAAGCCTATGGAGGTCCTGAAAAGTTCTTCGATATCAATAAGGTCATTCATGCCAAGGCGGAGAAGATCGACCTGTTGAAAGTTGGAGACCGCTACAGCAACAATGTAGTCAACTTCGGCTTCGATACGACGGTTGCGATCACGGTCAATGAAGGCAGAGAAAAGAACGGCAACGCCGGAAAGAACCTCTATACAAAAGGCATCGTCAAGGCTTTGATCAACAGCATGCGCAACCGGTTCAAGGTTACTGCGGATGGCGAACTGCTGAATCCGGAAGGGGTAGCGCTGCTTTGTACTTTATCGAACGGCAGGTATGTCGGCGGATCGTTCAAGTGCGCTCCACTTGCTGAACTCAATGACGGATACATGGAAGTCTGTCTGGTGAAACCAATCTCCAGACTGAGATTCGTTTCTCTGCTTGGTGTCTATACCAGGGGCGAACACATCAACAACGACAAGTTCAAGGACATCATCGTCTACCGCAGGGCGAAGAAGGTCGAAGTGGAAGCGCCGGAAGGCTTTGCCTTCTCTCTGGACGGCGAGATCATCTACCAGAACAGGTTCACGGTGGAAGTCGTTCCGCTGGCTGTCAAGTTCGCTGCACCGGAATTGTAATAAAAAAACTCCCGAAACAAAAGGGAGTTATTAGTTTGGCATAGTATAATGGTTTTAGAAAGAAGGGAATAGAGAATGGAAAAACTGATCCATACGAAGAACTTTGACTTTAAGGTTACCGACAGCGGTCTTGTTTTTGATGAATCGATGGTTACCGGTGAAGTCAAATTCAAGAAAAGCTTTGACATGAATTCGCTGTTACGCAAGCCGTTTGCGGAAGATGACGGTTCATGGAACTACGTGTTTGTCAACGGCGTATATCATTCAGAAGAAGAGAAGAAGAACTATCAGGAGAAGGGAATGATGAACGGCATTACCGTTCTGAATACCGGAGATCTTAACGGTGAAGTACGCAAGAATTCTGGACACTACCACGGCTTCAACGAGGGCCATGTACTGCCGTATGCGGAGATCTATGAGATCATTTACGGCAAGGCGGCGTTCTTCCTGCAAGAGGCGGACAACTTCCTGAAGGACGAGGAACTGAATGTCAAGTCCATGCGGATGGTTGTCGTCAATCAAGGCGAAAAGATCGTTGTTCCGGCTTTCTGTGCCCACTGTGCGATGAATATCGGCGATGACATGATGGCCTTCTACAACCTGGCTGTACCGTGTCCTTTGCATTATGAGCCGATCACCAATCATCACGGCTTCGGCTACTATGTACTGAAGAAGGGCGATGTCCTGGTGGCAGTTAAGAACGAAAACTATGCCATTATGCCGGAACTGGAAGTCAAGGGAGTAAAGCCTTCCGCTGAACTGAATCTGTTTGAAGATAAGACCGTGTTTGAAGTATTTGCGGAAAACAAGGATGCATATGATTATCTGGGTCAGCCTGAGCAGTATCAGGAACTGATCAGCAAGATCTTTTATTAAAGAGAGGGGAACTTATGGAGTTACAGGTAGCTTTTGATGTAATGGATTTTGAAACGATGGAGAAGAGACTGGATGAGCTCAAGGACATGATCGACATCATTGAGGTCGGTACGCCGATGATCATCGATGAAGGTCAGAAGAGAGTAAAGTACTTCTCCGACAAGTATCCTGACAAGTGTATCTTATCGGATACCAAGATCATGGATGGCGGCAAGATTGAAGCGGATATGGCCTTCAACAACGGTGCGAAGATCTGTACGGTCTGTGCCTGTGCGGAAGATGCGACGATCCTGGAAGTCATCAAATCTGCAAGAGAGCACAACGGTGAAGTTCTGGTAGATCTGATCGGTATCAGGGATGTGGAAGAAAGAGCGAAATGGCTGGATGAAAACGGTGCGGACTATGTCTGCGTTCATACGGCTTTCGATGTTCAGGCGACACATGATCCGCTGGAAGAACTGCACAGAGTCAAGGCAGTCGTCAAGAATGCCAAAGTGGCGGTAGCAGGCGGTATCAAGATGTCTACGATCGATGCGATGATCAATGAAGGACCGGATGTTATCATTGTCGGCGGTGCAATCAACAATCAGCCGGATCCGAAAGAAGCGTGTAGGATCTTCATGGAAAAGATAAAGGCGGCATAATATGAAATACGGTGAATTATACAACAGAATTCTAGATCAGTTAAGAGATACGGCAGGCAACGTTCCTGATGAACAGGTCGATCAGATGATCGAGGCGATCTTCAATGCGAAGCAGATCTTTATCGGCGGAGCAGGAAGATCACTGCTGATGATGCGTTCACTGGCCATGAGGCTGATGCAGTTCGGCTTCAATTCTCATGTGGTAGGAGATACGACAACACCGGCGATCAGAGAGGGAGATCTTCTGATTCTGGGAACCAATTCCGGCGAGACAAAGAACCTGAAGAGCTGGGTAGCTGTTGCCAAAGACAACAATGCGAAGATCCTAGTCATTACTTCCAATCCGGAATCTACCATCGGCAAGGAAGCGGATTATATCGTTCAGTTCAACAAGATCGTGGATACAGACAAGATCCAGTCCAGCGGTTCATCCTTTGAACAGTCGCTGCTGATCTTCTGCGATGCGGTCGTCATGTGCATGTTCAATACCGGACGTCTGTCGAATGATGAGATCGACAAGTTCATCCGTGTCAGACACGCCAATCTGGAGTAGAGAATGGTAAAGCTTGCTCCATCGCTGGCCTGCGTCGATCTTCTGCATGTCGGGGATGTCGTAAGAGACTTTGAAAGAAACGGTATCGAATACATCCACTTCGATATTTCAGATACCACTTTCTGCAAGACCATCATGCTGCCGATGGGACTTATCCCGCAGCTTAAGGCCTTCACGAAGCTTCCTCTGGATATTCATATCATGACGAAACATCCCGAGGACATGGTCGATGCGATCAAGGGACCTCTGGATGAAAACGACATCATTTCCGTTCAGGTGGAAGGAACCACGGAACTGTCCAACTGTCTGCTGAAGGCGAAGGACGTCTGCAAGTGCGGTGCCGTGCTGAATATGGCGACTCCTGTGAGCACGCTGGAATATGTAGCGGAACTGTTGGACATGGTCGTTCTGATTCAGGGCAACGGCGGTGCCGGTCCAAGACATTACTTCCCGGAGATCATTTCCCGTAAGATCAAGGATGTCAGAGAACTGCTGCACAAATACGGCAATGATCACTGTCTGATCTCGGTGGATGGCAACGTGACTTACGAGGCAGCCCAGATCTTCCAGAAGAGCGGTGCGGATGTGCTGGTATTAGGCACAAGGACGCTGTTCATGAAGGATACGGATTTCTCGGATAATGTGAAGAAGATCCGTGACCTCCTGAAGGAATAAACAAGACATAAAAAACTGATACAGGCCGTATCAGTTTTTTGTTTGTCTTTTTTCTACTGTTAGAGTTTCCTCAGGTCTTCCATGACCTCTTTGTAGCTTCTGCCCTTGCCAAACAGTGCGCTGGTTCCAAGAACGAAACCATCTGTTCCCATGTCGCCCAGTCTCTTGATGACTTCCGGTGAGCACGCGCCGTCGACGACGATCTTGAAGCCGTACTGTTTCTTCAATTCAATCAGTCTCTGCAGCTTGTCGATCGTAAACTCAATCAGTTTCTGTCCGGAGAAGCCAGGGTTGACCGTCATAAACAGAATATAGTCACAGAGATTGAGAACTTCCCTGACCGTCTCGATGGAAGTATCCGGATTGATGGCGATACCTGTCTTAACCCCTCTTTCTTTGATATGAGCCAGAGTCTTGGCGACATATCTCTCACTCTCAAAATGGATGTAGATCAGATCAACACCCGCATCGATGAACCAGTCGACTTTATTCATCGGATTCTCGATCATCAGGTGAGCGTCGATCATTTTGTCGGTATTTCTGCGGATAGCCTTGATGTCGTTGATGCCTAAGGTAATATTCGGTACAAAAGAACCGTCCATGACATCGTTATGGAAAATGTCGATTCCCGCTTCTTCCAGAAGCTTGACATCCCTGGCAAGGTTGTCAAAGTCCATGCACATAGTTGACGGACACATCAGATAGTTGTTCATAGTTTTCTCCTTCTTACACTTTTATTCTAACATTATTTCTGATTATATTCTTCCAGCCAGAGATACATCCTGTAGAAGACGATGGCGGCAAAGAACTGAATCACGCCAAACAGGATGAAGGCCGGGTAGTAGGTATTGAAGCGGTCCTTGAAGATGGATGCGATGGTTGGACCGAGAATTCCCGCAAAGACATAGCCTGTTCCGTTGAATCCGGCAATGGCACCGCTATGTTTTGTACCGAAGATCAGACCCAGGGCAGCGAAGATGACGGCATTCATGCCGGCTACTACAAACTGGATCAGGGCGTAGCAGATGAACAGCAGGATCGGCGTGTGCAGGTTCGGGAACAACAGTAAAGCTGCACCGAAGATGACCGTCAGCATCGAGAACATCCTTAACACTCCGACCCGATCGGATGCCGCTCCAAAAAAGAACCTGCCGAAGGATCCGATGATACCGCCTATCGCTACGAAGATCCAGGACGGGAAGGCAACATCGGAGAAGGAATTGATGATGGAGATGGTCTGGGATACGACAGCCAGATTGGCGGTCATGACCAGGAACCATGAGAAGTTGAACAGCAGGAACTGTCTGGTTTTCAGACATTCTTTCAGAGTCAGGTCCTCGTAAGGCGTCTTGATGACCCGGAAGTTCAGGGCTTCGTTCTTGTTCATATCGATGACTTCCTGCGGCGCAGGCTTGAAGTGCGCGGCCGCAAAGGCAGCGATCGATGACAGCGTCAGTGCCAGCAGGACCATTCCGGTCTTGAAACCGAATGATCCGGTATAGATCTTAAATAATACGGAAATCACCAGGGCAGACAGGCTGGTTCCGATCGTACAGATTCCGGCTGTTTTTCCTTTCAGTTCGGAAGGGACCCATTTCAGAGCGGCATTCGGCAGTCCGACATTGGAGAAGTTCTGACCGCATTCCACCAGCACCCCGTATCCCAGAGCGACCAGCAGGAAGCTGTGGGAGAACAGCGCCAGGATGCACAGCCCGACACCTACCATGATCGCACCGAAAAGTGCCATCTTTCCCGGATTCTTCTGATCGGAAGTAATGCCGGCAAGGATGGCAGAAAGACCCGCACAGATGTTCCCTATGGTATAAGGCAGAGACGCCATCAGATTACTCCAGCCGTTCTGTACCTTTAATTCAGCGGAAATGACGCTCCAGACATAAGAAACGTGCGTACATAAGGTACACACGGTCGATATCAGCATCATCTTATAAGCAGTTTTCAGGACTTGCTGTCTATCCATAAAAACTACTCTTCCATACTTTCAACGATCTTCACGCCCTGTGAAGTTCCGATCCTTTCTGCACCGGCTTCGATAAACGCCAGTACCTGTTCCAGGGTACGTACACCGCCGGAAGCTTTCACCTTGACATCAGGACTGGTATGCTTTCTCATCAGTCTGACATCCTCAACGGTTGCTCCGCCTTCGCACATGCCTGTGGAAGTCTTGATGAAATCAGGTTTTACTTCAGAAGCGATCTCGCAAAGCTTGATTTTTTCTTCATCCGTCAGATAGAAGGTCTCGAAAATGACCTTGATCACAGCGTTGTTCTCTCTACATACATCGACGATCTGTTTCATTTCGTCCTTAATGTAGTCGTAGTTCTTTTTCTTCAGTTCGGTGATATTGATCACATAGTCGATCTCGTTGGCTCCCCTGGCGATCGCATCCTTTGTTTCGAAGACTTTCGATTCGATCGTAGTCTGTCCCAGCGGGAAGCTGATGGCTGCACCGGTATGGACCTTGGATCCTTTCGACTTGATATAATTGGCACATCTTTCCGTCTGTCCGGAGTTGATCGCTACCATGGCGAATCCGTACCTGATGGCTTCATCGCACAGTTTGTACATGTCTTCTTCCGTCGCATAAGGCTTGACGTTGGTATGGTCGATCATGGCGGCCAGTTCTTTCTTCGTAATCATATCTGATCCTCCCTCTTCTCAAGGATATCATAACAGAAAAAGAAAGGTACGTGAAATGCTTCACAAGTAATAATAATGAAAGAAAAGGCTATAATAAGGGCAAAGGAAGTAATAAAAATGGAAATCGGTGTATTCTCAAAGGTTTATGCAAGGAAATCCTGTGAAGAGGCTTTTTCGGATATTGCGAAGGATGGGATCCATCATGTTCAGTTCAACTTCGAGACCATCGGAAAAGATCCTCTACCTGCATATGCAGAAGAAGAACTGCTGGATGAGATCATTGCTGCATCAGAGAAATATGATATTAAAATCGATGCCTTGTCAGGAACTTTCAACATGATCGATCCTGATCCTATAAAGAAGCAGGAAGCGATCAGACAGTTTGCATATCAGTGCTATCTGGCTCACAGGATAAAGGCCCCGATCATTACCTTGTGTACCGGAAGTAAGAATGAAAACAAGTGGAAGTGGGATGACAGGAATCTGCTGGAAGAGTCCTATCAGGAACTGCTGGACACCACTAGGATCATCCTGGAATATGCTGAAAAATACGACATAGTTTTAGGTGTAGAACCGGAACCGACCAATGTCATCAACAATCCTCAAAAAGCGAGAAGATACCTGGATGACATCGATGATGAACATCTGAAGATCGTCATGGACGGAGCGAATCTGTTTACCCGGAAGAACGTCGATCAGATGGATGAAGTGCTGGAAGAAAGCTTCTCTCTTTTGGGAAAGGATGTCTGCCTGGCTCACGGGAAAGATTTATACATGAAAGACGGAAACACGATCTATACCGGATCGGGCATGGGAAAGATCAACTTCCCGCTGTTTGTCAGTCTGTTAAATAAATATGGATATAATGGTCCTATCATCATGCACGGTCTTAAAGAGGAAGACGTACCTTCCTGCAGGGATTATCTGAAAGGAGTCATGGATGGAAACCTTTATTAATAGGAACGGACTTAAACTGGAATACAGCGTAACACAAGGAAGCATTCCGTTTGTCTTTCTTCACGGTTTGGGAGGAAGTGCGCTGCAGATCGAAAAGCTTTATGAACCGATCGATGATGTATCTTTGATCCTTCTGAACCAGCAGGGCCACGGAAACAGCGAGTACGACTATTCCAACCTCAGTTTTGATATCCTGGCGGACGATGTGGCTGATCTGCTAGATCATTTCAACATCGGACAGGTTTACATCGCAGGCATCTCCATGGGTGCAGCCGTAGCTTTGAACTTCAGTCTCCGTTATCCGGAAAGGGTCAGGAAAGCTCTGCTCATCCGCAACGCCTGGGTCGACCGGCCGATCAGAAAGGAAATCACAGATGTCTATCACGATCTAGCTGAAGCGTTGAAAAACAAAGACAAGGAACAGTTCCTTCAATCTCCAGGGTATCAGCATGTCAAGGATATCTCCGAATACACTAGGAACAGTTTCCTGAAACCGTTTGGTGAAGAATACAATGTCAGAGTCTACGAGAAATACACCGTCATTCCTGAACTGGTTCCAATACGAAATATCGATGATCTCAAAACAATAAACAAACCCGTAGAGATCATCGCCTGCAGAAATGATCTGTGTCATCCGTACGAATACGGCGTTACCCTTCATGAACTGATTCCGGGATCTCATTTCACCGAAGTTCCCGACAAGGACACGGATCAGGAAACCCACGAGAGAATGATCAATGACGTGATCAGAAAGATGTTAAAATAGGAATATGAATATTGATTTTACGGAATTCTTCAATCTTGCTTACAGCGAAAGACCGGGAGACTACTGGACCTTTA
>CAZGZT010000002.1:0-238157 GCA_964529805.1 uncultured Solobacterium sp.
CCAGTATCTGGCTGAATGCACATCCTACTTCTGGCAGCGCTACTGCTTCAATCTGGATGCGCCGGTTGCGGGATCCCACATTATTCCGGAAGTCATGATCTACATGAACAGGGTAGGCAAGACCACGATTCTGACCATTCCTTCCAAGAAAGATCATTTCGATACGACGAAGAACGATGTAGTCGTCAGTTTTATGGATCAGTTCGAGGATGAACTCAGACACATCGTCGACGGCAAGAAGATCGGCATCGGAAGGGACTGCGACGATTGGTTCGTCAGAACACTGAAGGAAGTGGATCCGGAAATCGAAACGGTAAGCGTCGAGACGATCTTTGACGATATCCGCAGGATCAAGGATGAAAAGGAGATCGACCAGCTGCGTAAGCTTGGAAAGTTTACGGATGATGCGGTGATGTATGTGGTAAAGCACATGCAGGAAGGGATGACGATGTTCGAATGTGAGAGAGGCATTATCGACTACGGTCTGACCCATGGCATGCAGGACCTGTCATTTGCGCCTACCTGCGGTTTTAAGACAAGGAATACGCCGAATGCCGCAAACATCGAACCGTTTGAACCGGAAAGAAAACTCGTACCGGGAACCATGGTTGCCTTCGACATCGGCTACATGGATCAGGGTTACTGTTCCGACTGGGGACGTACCGTCTATTACGGAAAGGCTCCGGAACTGGTAAAAAAGGGATATGAAGCCCTGCAGGCAGCAGAGTGCTACATGGTCTCTCAGATCAAGCCGGGCGTTACCAGATTCGGCGATCTGTATGATTTGATCTGCGACAAGGCTGAAGAACTGGGCTACTACGACTATCTCAGATTCAAGAGGGATGAACCGGGCGGAAACGGCCATCACATCGGCTCAGAAGTACACGAGGTTCCGTTCCTGATTCCGGGAACTGAACTGGTACTGCAGCCGGGCATGGTCTTCTGCAGCGAACCGAAGATGTTCTTCCCGAACGAAGGATACATGAGAGTTGAGGACATGATCCTGGTAACGGAAGACGGTGCGGAATTTCTGACCAACTTCCCTAGAGATCTGTTTGAGATTTAAACATTCAATAAACATCAGCCATAAGGCTGATGTTTTTGTTTAATAGGGTGTCAAAACATTCCCGGTAAAATATAATAAATATAGAATATTAAGAATCAACCGATCATGATAGAAGATTGAAAGGAGTCTGTTTATGAAGAAATATCTTTCCTTGATCATTGTACTGTTAATGCTGGCGGGATGCAGCGGAACCGATGGCGGGAATTCCGACAGCGGCAATGAGAAGATCTCTTTTGAAGCGTACATCAGAGAAGGAGAAACGTTTGAGTTTTCGTTTGATCCTGAGGATGCGGTTACTTATGAAGAACTGAGAAACAACGAATTCAAGGATACCCTGTCCGTCTCCAACTGGAAGGATTATTTCGATGTGATAGAGACATACAGGGAACACTACGAATACGATGAAAAAGGAAACGAAACCGGCACTTACATGCAGGGAAGCTTCTACACAATTGAATTATTGGATAAATACTACTACGTAGACAACTGGACCAGAAACGGACTGGAATATGAAGTATACGTTGACGGTCAGGAGACCCGTGTCATGACCAACAACGGGAAGGTCTATGATCCTGCCGTGGAAGTATACCAGGAAGTCAGAAACTACAGCGGTGCCGATCCGATACTGATACTGACGGATTTTGAGAACGTATGGGACGAGGAAACGAACGAAAAATATACCGGTCAGCTTAAAAGCTACGAGATGGTTTCCGCCAAGGGAGATCTGTATCTGCTGAATGCCTCGGCCATTGAGTTCAAGAAATATAAGAATAACATCTTTTACTTTGTCGCATACGATTCACCGGAAGAATACTACGTCATCTTGATTCAGACTGACGACAAGACGATCGACAGGGAAAAGGAATACGAAGGCGCAGTCTACTGTACATCCGGAAGCAGAGTCAACGAAAGATACACGGGATATGTCAGGATCGTTCCTTGGCAGATGATCGTCGACCTGATGAAAAAAGTCAACGACTAATAAAGATGATATTATAGTAATTGAATATCTAACGTAACGATATTACGTTTCTAAGAGGTATAGGATCATGAATAATGAGAAAAACAACAAAACCCTGCTGATTACGGTCGTAGGCATTCTCGTTCTTTCTCTCATCCTGGTAATTGGAACGCTTTGGATGGGAAGAAGCGCAAGAGAAGATACGCAGAAAGCGGTACGTTCCGTTTCCCTGCTGTATCTGGATGAGCTTGCCGGAAGAAGGGAACAGGTCGTAGAGGATTCACTGAACAATGACATCGATAAGATCGGTGTTGCAATCAACCTTCTGACAGAAGAGGATCTTCAGGACAAGGAACATCTGGAAGCTTTCCAGAGAAAGATGAAGGCTTTTTTCGATCTGGAGAAGTTCGCTTTTGTCGACGAGGACGGACTAATCTATACCTCGCAGGGCTATCAGAACAACATCGATGAATACAACTTCGACTACAGTACACTGTCCGAACCGCAAATCATTGTCCAGACTCTCAACGACAACAGCGACAAGAAAGTTATTATCGCTGTTCCTATCGATAATATCTTCTTTGAAGACAAAGAACTGAAGGTCTGTTTCATGGAAGTAGACATGGATCAGAAGTTAAGCGAAATCTCTTTAAGCTCTCAGAATTCCGATGTTACTTTCAGTAACCTCTATACCTCAGACGGATATCCTTTGAGTGAAAAAGTCCTGGGCGGTCTGTCCAACGAGGAAAGCATCCTGGATGCATTGGCGCTTGCCGAATTTGAAGAGGGCTATTCCCTGGAACAGGTCAGGAATGATTTTGCCAACGGCGAAAGAGGCGTTGTTTCCTTTACCTATAAAGACATTCAGGAAACGCTGAGCTATGTTCCGGTTGAAGGAACAGACTGGATGCTGACATATCTGATCAGAGAAAGCATCATCAGCGACAGGATTTCTTCCATCTCCGATGACATCGTAAAGAAGAGCGTCATCCAGTCGGGTGCAACGATTGCCGTAATGGCAGCCATGTTTGCGTTCATCATCGCCCAGATCAGACGCAGTGCTGCACTGATGGCCGAGAGAGAGGCTTTTGAAGCGGAGACCCGCGTGAAGCAGCAGGAAATGGAAGAACGTCTGGCTCTGCAGGATCAGCTTCTGCAGCAGAAAGAACAGGGAGAGCAGCAGGAGAAACTGATCACCGCACTCTCTTCCGACTACCGCAGCGTCTACTATCTGGAACTTGACCGCAACACCGGCGTCTGCTATCAGGCAAGGACCGATCTTCCGGGACTCAGGTTCGGAGAACATTTCCCTTATCTGGAGGCGGTAACGGAATACTGCAATCATTACGTAGTTGATAAATACCGCGAGGAATTCCTGAATTTCATCCAGCCGGAGAACGTCAAGGCCGGTCTGGAAAATCAGAGAGTCATTTCCTATACATACATGATCAATATCGACGGGAAGGAATCCTACGAGATGGTTAAGTTTGCCGGCGTCAGACATCCGGAGGACAGAGACGATCATCTGGTTCATAATGTAGGCGCCTGCTTCTGCGATGTGGACGACGAGATCAGAAAGTCCATGGAACAAAACAGGGCTCTGGATGTCGCCTTACAGGCGGCACAGGAAGCCAACCGGGCAAAGACGGCCTTCCTTTCCAACATGTCTCACGAGATCAGAACACCGATGAATGCGATCATCGGGCTCAACGATATCGCCTCCCACGATCCGGAAACCACGCCGAAGATCAGGGAATATCTGCATAAGATGGGAGAATCGGCAGACCACCTGCTGAACCTGATCAACGACATTCTGGACATGTCCAGGATCGAATCCGGAAGGATGATCATCAAGAACGAGGAGTTCTCTTTCCCGAAACTTATCAGTACGATCAATACGATGTTCTCCGGACAGTGCAATGAGAAGGGGCTTGAGTATCAATGCCATATCAATTCGGATGTCGATGACTACTACATCGGCGACAACATGAAACTGCGTCAGGTACTGATCAATATTCTTGGCAATGCGGTGAAGTTTACGCCGGAAGGCGGAAGAGTGGATCTGAATATCGAAAGGATCAACCGTTTCGACAACAAGTCCACCCTGCAGTTTAAGATCGCCGATACGGGTATCGGCATCAGCGAGAAATTCCTGCCGCACATTTTCGATACGTTCGCGCAGGAAGACAGTTCCGTCACCAGCAAGTACGGCAGTACCGGTCTGGGTCTGGCCATCACCAAGAACATCGTTGAACTGATGAACGGCGACATCAAGGTCGAAAGCGAAAAGGGAAAGGGTACGACCTTTACGGTAACAGCCACCCTGACCGATTCCACCAGAAAGGATATAGAAGGAAACGATGAGGAGATCCGTCCGGAAGAGATGTCGGTTCTGATCGTAGATGATGATCCGGTCGCCTGTGAGCATGCGAAACTGGTGCTTGAAAAGGCTGGTATTGCTTCGGATATTGCGCAATCCGGCAAGGAAGCCATCGAGATGGTGGAACTGCACCATGCCCGCAGAAATCCGTACAATCTGATCCTGGTCGACTGGAAGATGCCGGAGATGGATGGCGTAGAAACCACCAGGGCAATCAGAGACATCGTCGGTCATGAATCGGCGATAATCATCCTGACTTCATACAACTGGGACGACATTCTGGAAGAAGCGCTGGAAGCCGGTGTAGACTGCTTCGTTCCGAAACCGCTGTTCGTCAATGCGGTTCTGGAAGAATACAAGTCTGCGGCAAAGCGCAAGAACGCAAAGAACGACGAGAAGAAAGTGGAACTGGCAGGCAAGAGGATACTTGTCGCCGAGGATGTTCCGATCAATGCCGAGATCATGATGATGATCCTGAATGGAAAACAGATCGAAGCGGAACTGGCATCCAACGGCAGAATCGCCGTAGACATGTTTTCTGGACACGAAGAGGGCTATTATGATGCGATCCTGATGGATATGCGTATGCCGGAAATGGACGGTCTGGAGGCTACCAGATCGATCCGTGCGTTGGATAGAAAAGATGCAAAGGATATTCCGATCATTGCCCTGACCGCCAACGCTTTCGACGAAGACGTACAGCGCAGCCTGCAGGCAGGACTGAATGCGCATTTAAGCAAGCCGGTAGAACCGGAATCCCTATTCAGCACGCTGGAAAGCCTGATCAAGGAAAAGTGAGTATCCTATGAGTATAAAGAACGATCATAAAGAAATGGACCGTTATCTTTCGCCTTTCGATGTATGGGCGATGGGTTTTGGCTGTGCCGTAGGTTGGGGCGCTTTTGTCATGCCCGGCACCACTTTCCTGCCTGTTGCGGGACCTTTGGGAACGCTGATCGCCCTTACGATTGGAACGATCATCATTCTGGTCATAGGCAAGTGTTTCTCTTACCTGATGCAAAGAAGTCCGATGACGGGCGGCGTCTATTCCTATACCAAGGAAGCCTTCGGCAGAGATCATGCGTTTCTGTGCTCGTGGTTTCTGTGTCTGTCATATCTGACGATCGTATTCCTGAACGGCAGTGCCCTGTTTCTGGTGATCAGAACCATATTCGGCAACAGTTTCCATACAGGGATCAGCTACATGGTTGCGGGTAACAGGATAGATCTGGGCGAGATCGTCGTTTCAATTACGGCACTGATCGGTGTCGGCGGACTGTTCATTTTTGCGACACCTGTGCTGCAGAAGTTTCATACGGTAGCCGGAGTTCTTCTGGCTCTGGGATCGCTGGCTGTAGCCTTGTGCTGTCTTCCTAAGACGCTGCAGGGCGATGTTGTGATGTCCTGGGGGACCGGAAACATTTCTCCTTACTACGGAATCGCCAGTCTGATCATTCTTGCGCCATGGGCCTTTGTGGGCTTTGAGGTGATTTCTTTCGATACCGCACACTTCAATTTCCCTGTCAGCAAGGCGAAACGGATCGTTCCGATATCCATCCTGGTATCGGGTTTCGTATACATCGTCATGACGCTGGTGAGCGTTTCTGCTGTACCGGAAGGCTATGGAAACTGGATGGAATACATCCGTGCAATGAAAACGCTGGAAGGAACGGCCTCCGTGCCTACCTTCTTTGCCGCACAGACAAACATGGGAAAGACCGGTCTGGCCGTTATGGCAGTAACGGCATTCTCCGCCATCCTGACGGGCATCATCGGCGGATACAGGGCAACTCTGCGTATTCTTTCGACCATGGCGGAAGACAAGATCTTATCAGAAAAGTTTAACGAGACCAGGACCAGCATTCTCTTCGTCATGGTGCTGTCGGTACTGCTTTCGCTGCTGGGACGCAATACCCTGAACTGGTTTGTCGATCTGACATCGTTCGGTGCGATCGTCGGATACGGATACACTTCGGCTGCGACCTGTAAGATCGCCAAGACCGAAAACAACAAAAAGATGATGACTGCGGGAATCCTGGGTGCAGCGATTTCTGCCGTGTTTGTCATTGTGCAGCTGGTTCCTCATATCTCGGCTATGGAAGCCATGGGAAGCGAGGCCTTTCTGCTGCTGTCCTTATGGTGCCTGCTTGGATTCATTTTCTACTGGAGAACGGTCCAGCGCAGCACACTGGCGGAATACAGCGGCATGTCCGTTTCCGGAATCGTGCTGTTCTCGCTGCTTGTCTATTCGGCACTGATGTGGATGGCGAAACTTCTGTTTAAGAAAGAATCCATTGCGGAAATACGCTCATCCATCATTGTGGGAGGAATCGTCCTGATCCTGATCATCCTGGTGGGACTGATGGTCATGCTGTACATCCAGGACTATGTCAGGAAGAAACATGAATCGGTGGAAAGAGAGAAGATCCGTGCCGTGGAAGGAAGTCTGGCAAAGAGCCGCTTCCTCTTCAACATGTCTCACGACATCAGAACGCCGATGAATGCGATCATCGGCTATACGGATCTGGCAAAAGAGAAGGCAGACGGCGAAGAGATGCGGGGTTATCTCTCCAAGATCAGTTCCTCATCACGCCACCTGCTGTCTTTGATCAACGACATTCTGGAAATGAGCAGGATCGAAACCGGCAGGCTGGAACTGGAATATCTGCCGGAAGATCTGACAGAGGTCTTCGAGGGAATGAGAGATCTGTTCCAGGCCCAGATGGACAGCAAGAACATCGACTTCTCCGTCCGTTATACGCAGATTCAGAACAGATACGTCTGGTGCGACAGAAAGAATCTGAACCGCGTCCTTCTAAACATCATCAGCAATGCCTACAAGTTTACCAGGGAAAACGGGGAAGTGAGCGTATCGCTGTCGCAGAACGGAACATTGCAAGACAAGTACGGATCTTATGAGATCGTAGTGCAGGATAACGGCATCGGCATGTCCAAGGAATTTGCCGAGAAGATGTTTACGGCCTTCGAAAGAGAGAGAACGTCGACCGAGAGCGGCATTGAAGGAACCGGCCTTGGTCTGGCCATCACCAAGAGCATCATCGATCTGATGGGCGGTACGATCGAGGTGCTGACGACTCCGGGCAGCGGAACGAAAATGATCGTAAGGATCAAGTTCCTGCTGGCGAACGAAGAAGATTTAGAAAAAAACCGGAATAAAGCGGAAAAGGCGAATACTTCAGAGGTGGATTTCTCCGGTAGAAGACTGCTGCTGGTCGAGGATAATGCCATCAACATGGAGATAGCCAAGGAAATTCTTTCCAGGATGGGATTTGAAATCGAAACTGCCGAAAATGGACAGATTGCATTAGACATGGTTTCGAAATCATCCCCGGATCATTACGATGCAGTTCTGATGGACATTCAGATGCCGATCATGGACGGCTACGCCGCTACAAAGGCGATACGCAGCCTGAGAGACAAGAAACTTGCGGACATCCCGATCCTGGCAATGACAGCCAACGCCTTCAAGGAAGACGAAGAAGCGGCCATGGAGGCAGGAATGAACGGACATATCGCAAAACCGATCGACATTCAGGATCTGACCGATAAACTAAGATCGGCCATGAAAGATAAGGAATAATTAAATCCATATACAGAAACAGAAAAGCTCAGACAGATAAGGATCTGAGCTTTTTTCATGCCAAAAACAGGTAAAAAAGAATATCTAAATTTATTTATTAAAAACCTTTTTCATTTCTTTGTTTAGACTGATGCTTATGATATGCGAAAGTTATTATTTGGGTGTAGGAGGAAATACAACATGAAAACAAAGAAAGGATTTAAGACTATTCTGACACTCGTCTTATCACTGCTGGTGGTAATGAACAGTGTATTTGTACCGGCGAGATTATACGCCGAAGAAGAGGAAACAGGGGCAGCAGTTGCAGACGAAGCGATCAGCGAGATCGTCAAGGAAGAAGCACCTGCCGAAGTAAAGGAAGAGGTTAAGGTTGAAGTTTCTGCCGAAAAGAAAACAGCTAACGAAATAATGGATGTCAAGGCAGAAGAAAAGACCGAGACATCTGGCGAACAGGAAGCTGTCAAAGAAGAGACTAAAGTCGAGGCAGTAGCCGAGAAAGAGATGGCACTCGAAGAGAAAGCCGTCCAGGTAGAAGCCAAGATGGAAGTTCTGGCAGAACAGCCGGCAGTTCAGGAAGAAAAGAAAGAACTGGCTGCTGAAGAGCTGGAGAAGAAGGAAGAAGTCAATGAGGTCGTCGAGGTCGTTGAAGAAATTGTCGATGAAGACAGAGTTCCTGATGATCAGCCGATCAGACTTACCATTCACTACTGCAACATTATTCAGACAAATGGAACAATCAAAGAAGCGACAGATTCCAACAATCTCTCTCCGGGAGGCGGATGGAATATCATGCTGAAGAAGTTCATGAACAAGATTCCTAAGACGAATTTCTCAGTCAAGGGTACTACATATGAATTCGTTAACTGGGTGGATTCCAACAATAATCCGGTTACAGACACATTAAGATTCAAGAGATCAGACTTCGATCGCGATACGGATCTGTACTACTATGCGGTATACAACATCATCGAACCGACGGTTCTGGTGTTCCGTTACATCGACAACGTATCGACCGGATCAGGTTCCTGGACAAACAGCGCCGGAACATTCAGCGGATACACGCACACATTCAGACAGCCTGAAGGTCAGCCGCACTATCAGTTCCTGTACTGGCAGGATCAGAACAACGCAACATACGGTGGAGGCGACAAGAAGGTCGTGGCGAAAGACGACATTGATGCAGGCAAGACGACGGAAATGACGGTCTATGCGATCTGGCAGCCTTCCGTAACAGTCAACTACTATGACGACAACGGCAAGCTGATCAACAGCGTTGAAGAGTTTGAAAACCACGATGTCTACAGCTACAATGCAGCAGACAGAGGTGAAGAAGTGTTCCTGGGCTGGAGCGAAGCAAAGGGCGGATCAGTAGCGGAAGCTCTGACATACAGCGCACCTGCAGCCAGCAGCAGTAAGAATGCACCGGCTGTCTACAGCGTCTACGGCGTATGGGCAACCGATTACAGAATCGAACATTACATTGAAGAACTGGATGGTTCATTCTCTCTGAAAGAATCTGAAACAGTAAAGAACGTCATCGTCAATACGGATGTCGAAGCAGAAAACAAGGAATACAAGGGCTTCACATATGATGCAACGATCGAAGGATCCAAGAGCGCAGGTACAGTAAAAGGCGGTCTGGTCCTGAAGTTCTACTACACAAGAAACAGCTACACCGTAACATATGTCTATGAAAATGCACCGGAAAATGCAAGCGTACTGCCGGGTGAAGAAATATACAAGTTTGAAGCGGATGTCAAGGTAGCCGATCCTGCAGAAGCAGAAGGCTATACCTTCTCAGGCTGGAACAAGGAAGACTTCCAGATGCCAGCAGATAACGTAACGATCACCGGTTCATGGGAAATCAACCGCTACACGGTAACCTGGATCGATGAAGACGGAACAGTACTCGAACTTGACGAGGAAGTAGAACACGGTTCAATGCCTTCCTACGACGGTGAAGAACCTTCTAAGGAAGCAGACAAGAATTACACCTACAGCTTTGAAGGATGGACTCCTGAAGTATCAGAAGTAACGGGAGACATCACATACCAGGCCAGCTATAAGAAAGAGAAGATCACTGTGATCCCTCAGACACCAGAAGAACCGGAGCCAAAGACCCCTTCTACGGTCGATCCGGAACCAAAAGTTGAAGAAACAACGATCGACGAGACTCCGATTCCTCTGGCTGAGCCGGAAATTCAGGAAGCGGTTATCGAGATAGAAGAAGCAGAAGTTCCGATGGCTGAAGTTGGATCATGGGCACTGATCAATCTGATCGCAAGCATCCTGAGCGTCTTAACAGCACTGGGCATGATCATCACCTTCTTCACAGGCAAGAACAAAGAAGAGGAAGATGAGAACGAAAACGAGGAAGACTCCGAGAACAGAAAAGAATCCAAGTTCTTAGGACTCATCCCGGCGATCTTATCGGTAATCGTCTTCATCCGTACCGAGGATATGAGACTGCCGATGGTCTACACAGACAGATACACGCTACTGATGATAATCATCCTGGTAGTAAGTCTGCTGCTGGCGATTGTAACCAGAAACAAGAAAGAAGAAAAAGAAGAAAGTTACAAGCAGGAACTGGCAACAGATCAGGCATAAGAAAAACGGACCGCGGTCGTAAGGCTGCGGTCTTTCTTCTCTTTTTTGTTTATATGAATAATACTGGAAATATTATAGAATAATGGTAGATTGTAATAGAAAAGGAAAATACAAATGTTAAGTATTGATAAACTGATTGAATTCGGCGCTGATACGAAGACCGGTCTGATGAGATGTATGGATTCAGAGGATTTCTATCTGCGTATGGTAGGACTGCTTAGAAACGAGAACAATTTTGATGTGCTGGATGAGGCTCTGCAGAACAATGATCTGGACAGGGCTTTTGAGGCCGCTCATGCGTTGAAAGGTGTTACGGGTAATCTGGCCTTGACGGGTCTGTTTGAGCCGTTAAGCGAGCTTACAGAGCTTCTGAGGAGCCGTACGGAGATGGATTACAGCGAATACCGGGAGAAGGTTCTTGCGAAGAAGCAGGAACTGTTTGAAATCATCGACAGTGTCGAATAATAAAAAATAACAATTGAATCGGGATAATCGGTCATGAGATGTGTACTGCTTGTTCTGATGATGCTGCTGTGGGGCTGTTCTTCGGAGGCACAGACGGTTCCTGAGCCATCACAGGATCATGAGGAAGACAGAGAGAAATATGAGGTTCCGGAGTATGCGGAAGCTGTTTTTCATGAGGCAGAGGCGATCATGGACGGCGATGTCCTGTTTGATGTTTCGGCAGTGGATGAAGGATATGTTGCGGTATCGGCTGTTTCCGACAGGAGACTGAAGTTCGCGGTCATCAAGGACGAGATCTACTACTATGATCTGCTGAATGACGGCACACCTGCGGTTTTCCCGTTGCAGAGCGGAGACGGTCATTACGTGTTTAGGGTATATGAGAACATCGTCGACAGTTCCTATGCAGTAATGGGCGAAGTGGATGCGGATGTAACGCTGGTGGAT
Organism: uncultured Solobacterium sp.; assembly: GCA_964529805.1. Lineage (GTDB taxonomy): Bacteria > Bacillota_I > Bacilli_A > Erysipelotrichales > Erysipelotrichaceae > Colivicinus. Next base: position 11,531 of record CAZGZT010000002.1, read on the forward strand.
GAATTCCAGCCTTACATCAGGACCAACAGCTACGTTCCTTACAGCAAGGATTCGGAATGCATCAGGCTGGCTTCGGAATTCTCTTCTGAAGCCTACAGCGCTCTGGATGTAGTGGAACAGGTTTTCACTTATGTCTGCAGCAACATTACCTACGACAAGCCGAAGGCGGAGAATATTCAGTCGGGTTATATCCCTGATCCGGATGAGACATTAAAAACGGGCAAGGGAATCTGTTTCGATTACGCTTCTTTGACTGCCAGCATGCTGAGGAGTCAGGGGATTCCGACCAAGCTGATCTTCGGTTATGTTTCGCCAAAGGATGTCTATCATGCCTGGAACATGATTTACACCGAAGAAACGGGATGGATCCTGGCGGAATTCAAGGTGAATGAAAACGGCTGGAACCGGGTGGATCTGACTTTTTCGGCGAACGGAGCGGATGCTTCGTTTATCGGAGACGGCAGTAATTATACAGATGTGTATCAGTATTAGGAGGTACTTATGGCAAAGATAAAGAAACTGGATATGCTGGGTGTTGGGGCTTTCTGTGAGAGTCTCGGACTGATGCTGAAGGCCGGCATATCGGTAAGTGAAGCGATGGATCTTCTGAAACAGAAGGATGAAAGAAACGGTGTTCTGGAAGAAGGAATCGAGATGATGTGCAAGAGTCTTGAAACCGGCAGTTCTCTGGAACAGGCGATGAAAGAGACCGGTCTTTTTCCTGACTATACCTTGAAGATGGTTTCTACCGGCGAGAATACCGGTAAGCTGGAAGACGTTTTGTTCCAGCTGACGGAATACTACCAGAAACAGAATGAGATCTCTGAGAAGCTGAAATCGGCTTTGATCTATCCATTGGCGATGCTGACGATGATCATCGTTGTTTTGGTGGTAATGCTGAAGATGGTACTTCCTGTATTCTCGGGCGTCTATCAGACCCTGACCGGTTCACTGACTCAGAGTGCCTATGCCTATATCGACTACGCCTATCTGTTCTGCCGGATCGCATTGATCGCGATGATCGTCATCGTTGCCGTATCTTTGGTCTGCTGGCTGATGTATAGAGGAAGCGGCAAGAGAACGATCGAGAACCTTTTAAGCAAGAACGGCATCTGTAGGAACATCCTCAATGATCTGGCTTTATATCGTTTTACCTCCGCATATGAAGTCTTCCTGGCTTCCGGAAAGATGCAGGATGAGGCATTGCTTAACGGAATGGAAATGGCGGATTATCAGCCGGTAGAAGAGAAGCTGAAGGAATGTACCGAGAAGATGGAGGAAGGAAACGGCTTTGCCAGAGCGGCCAACGATACACAGTTGTATGAACCGATCTACGGAAGGATGCTGATACCGGGAGAAAAGAGCGGCAACATCGAAGCCGTATTGAAGAGACTGACGGGTCTGCTGTCGGATGACGTTGTCAACCAGACAGACAGACTGATGAATATCGTGGAACCGTTACTATCAGGCATACTGATGATTACTATCGGTATCGCTCTGTTAAGCGTCATGCTTCCGCTGATTGGCATTATGAACTCAATAGGATAAAACATGTATCAGGACGAGAAAAGAAAACACTGGATACTGCTGTTGCTGATCGTCGTTCTGCTGATTCTGGCAGGAAGGTTTTTCCTTTCCGCAAGAACCAGATCGGACGTCAACGAAGAAACGGCTGCTTCAATCAAGCAGGCTGTAGAACAGGCGGCATTACAGTGTTATGTCATAGAGGGAGCGTATCCTGAAACGCTGGATTACCTCACCAGCAATTACGGTCTTCGTGTCAATACCAAGGATTATGTGGTAGTCTATCAGGCCGTTGCGGAGAACAGGATCCCTGACATCAGAGTTGTAAGAAGGGAGCAGTAGGATGAAGAAAAAAGAATCGTATTCCGGACTTTTCATCATAGGCATTACGGCTTTCTTTTTAGGTTGCTTCATGCTGCTGATCGTTTTCGGTGTGGGCGTCTACCGCAATGTCGTGGAGATGCAGAATCAGACCAATGAACTTCGTTCCCTGTCTTCCTATCTGCTTACGGTCAGCAAGGTCGGTGAGGCAGGCATCAGCGTAGAGGAAGGCGCATACGGGAAGATGCTGGTGATCGAAGATGGAGATACCGGTTACGGCAACAGGATCTATGTATATGAGGGAGAATTGCTGGAAGATTTCGGAAAGATCAACGGAAAGCTGTATCCGGATGCCGCAATCAAGATCGCTGAAACAGATGTATTTACGATTGAAGAACTGGAAAACGACCTGCTGAAGATCACGACTTCCGCAGGTTCCGTCTATATCCACATGCTGGAGGAACGGCCATGAGAAAGAACTACGGATTCATGCTGGAAATGGTCATCATGCTGGCGCTGTTCGTGTCGATGATCGTGGTCATGAGCGGTATCTATGCCCGTTCGCTGGCGGAGAGCCAGAGAGCGAAACATCTCAACGATGCGGTCATTCTGGCATCCAACGGTGCCGAGGTTTTCCTGGCCGGCAACGACGAGAAAGAGTTTGCGGAAATCTTCGATTCCGTTGATGAAGTCAAGGACGAAGAAGTAACTGTCAGTTTTGACGATAATCTGGAACCTGCGGAGAACGGCAAGATGAAACTGACGGTCAAGTATCAGGAAGAAGCGGATTTTGTCTACGGACACTTTGAAGTCTTCTATGAAGATGAACTGATCTATGAACTCGATACAGGCTATGCCCGAAAGGAGAACGGCAATGAATAAGACACCGATCCGTCTGGGACCGCTGGCCCTGCTGCTGTGTATGATCAGTATCTGTCTGACCTCGCTGTCGATGGTTTCTTTTGCCAACGCTTCCGCCAACATGCGTCAGGCGGAACGTTATGCGAAGACAGTGAAAACGAGGTATTCTCTGGAACAGAAAGGACAGGAATTCCTGAGAGATCTGGATGATCAGACTTCCGAGGGAACTGTCACAAAAGAGATCGTAGAAGATGGATATCAGTTGAGTATTGAGATAGAGAAAACAGGCGAAAGCCATGAGATAAAGTACTGGAAGATTAAGAAGATCTGGGAAGAAGATGAAAAGATCGATGATCTGTGGGAGGGATGACATGACGATTAATGAGATACTGGAGATTGCTGTTAAGAATGATGCATCGGATATTTTCCTGATCGCAGGCTTACCGGTAACACTGAAGTGCAGCGGTGAACAGAAGCGTCTGGAAGGTGACAGACTGGTGCCTGATTCAATCGTTAAGCTGGTTGATGAGATCTATGAACTGGGTGGAAGAGTGAAGACGAATCTGGAGAACCATGTGGATGACGACTTTTCTTTCTCCATTCCTCAGCTGGGACGTTTTAGAGTGAACGTGTTCAGACAGCGCGGTTCCTTGGCTGCCGTTATCAGAGTCATCAAGTTCGGTATTCCTGATCCGGTAAAACTGGAGATACCAGAAAGTGTGTTATCTTTGGCTGACAACAAGAAAGGTCTGATCCTGGTAACGGGTTCTGCCGGTTCGGGCAAGTCTACGACGCTTGCCTGCATGATCGACAGGATCAATCACAGCCGTTCCTGCCACATCATTACGATGGAAGATCCGATCGAACACATCCACCGTCATGAAAAGGCCATCGTTACCCAGCGCGAAGTGTTCATCGATACTCCGGGTTATCTGGAATCGCTGCGTTCGGCTCTGAGAGAATCACCGGACGTCATCCTGCTGGGAGAGATGAGAGACTACGATACGATATCTTCCGCAATTACGGCTGCAGAAACAGGAACACTGCTGTTCTCAACGCTACATACCTCTTCGGCCGCCAATACGATCAACAGAATCATCGACGTCTTCCCTGCGGCACAGCAGCAGCAGGTCAAGATTCAGCTTGCGCAGATCTTGAAGGGCATCGTTGCCCAGCAGCTGGTAACGGATGTGAATGGAAATCTGATCCCTGCCTTTGAAGTACTGAAATGCAACCCGGCAGTACAGAACATGATCCGCGACGGCAAGCTGCATCAGCTGGATTCCGTCATGCAGACGGGAGCAGCGGAAGGCATGTATACGATGGACAACTATCTGCTGAAGCTGTACAAGGATGGCAAGATCTCCAAGGAAACGGCACTGATATCCTGTACCAACTACGATACGATGTCTAAGAAACTGCAATAAAAAAAGACCTGGAAACAGGTCTTTGTTTTGAAATATGATGTTTTGTTTATTCATCCCAGTTTGGATCGTTTTCGCTCTGCTTTGAGTGCTCCAGGGCATCGTTGGCCAGTTTCATCAGTTCCCATACGGAACGGAAGTAGACGGTCTTGTTTTCTTCGACCCAGGTCAGTCTTCCCTGCCAGGAACTGTTCTGACGGTGCTGAACGCGGACGATAAAGGTTCCCAGATCGCCGTGCTGTTCCAGGACTTCGTCATCTTCTAATACTTTCTTCGGTTTTTCTTTCATTTCCTCACTTCCTTTACTGACAAAGAGTCTTTCGTTGTTTCCCGGGAAGGGAAAGCGCAGGTCATTGTAGAGCTGTTCCATTTTCAGCAGCATCTCCATGTCGCTTTCGAATGTTTCTGCTTCGCTGTGCCAGACATCGTACTTGCGTCCCTTGAGATCCGGTTCACAGGCATCGATGCACAGAACGATCGCGTTAGGTATACCTAAGTAGCACTGTGAACCTCTCATGTCTGTTCCTCCCAGACAGGATTGACGTAGTATTTCACGCTGATCCTCTGTCTATTCACCATGAATTTCTCGTTGATTCTCTTTTCGATGATCTCGCAGTTTTCCATCGTCGTATTCATCAGCAGGACGAGATACTGTCCCTTGGCGTAATGATTCATGATATCGGAACGACGGATCGTGGTACGGATGGCTTCTTCCAGACGTTCCGAGAGTTCATCAAGCTTGCTTCCTTTTACCAGATTGTTGCCCTTGGTATCGACGATCGTACAAAGCATCAGGTAGACCATCTGGCCTCCTCTTTCGCTGATTCTGCTGACGGCACGGTAGATGCCCATGAAGATCGGGTAGCAGCAGTTGAAACCGCCGTTGCTGTAGTCGTTTTCTTCCAGATGATTCTGTATTTCCTGCAGGGTAGCAGAGGAATGTTCGAAGTGCTGGGAGATTCTTTCCAGCTGGCCGTACATCTTCTCGTCAGGCTTGATTCCCTGGGAGAAAAGATACTGCTCCGAGGTATTCTCAAACAGACGGTAGGCCTTGTCTATTTCTCCCTTGGAAACGAGGGCTTTCATGGTCAGGATCTCCCAGTTGGAGAACGGCTGTACGCTGCTGGCGTATTTTCCCAGCCTTTCCAGTTCGTTGACGTCTTTTTCTTCTTCCAGGAGTTTTCCCAGTTCTTCTACAGCTCCCGCAAACAGCTTACGGTAACGCCAGTTTTCCTTGGCGATCCAGATGGTACTCAGCTGATTCTCCAGGAAGTCTCCGGTATACAGATAGATGGCCTGTTTCAGCAGTTCGATCTTTGTCTTGTTGTCGGCTGCTTCGGATGCTTTCTTCAGCAGTTCATCGAACTCCATGACATCGCTCTGTACAGGGATCTCCTGGTTCCAGTAGAACTTGCCGTCTCTCTGAATGAAGTAGTTGACATCAGGCAGTCCGCAGTTTTGCAGTTTCTTCTTGGCGTTGTACATGATACTGTAGATGGCGTGCCCCGGGTTTTCCGGATCTCTGCCGGTAAACAGGGATGAAAGAAGCTGGTTCCTGCTGATACCTTCTGTTCCTTTATACAGCATCAGCTGCATCAGATAGTTGAACTGGTTCTCGCTGCTCTTGGACTTGCCGGTAATCAGTTTCCTGTTGTAGGTCAAGGAAAAAGACCCAAAGTACTGGGCATATAGAACGTTGTGTTTTGTGTTTGTTGAAGATGTCATGTCTGTTAACAAAATTATACCCCAAGTCTGACGGTGGAATCTATCCATAAAAGTCCTAAGATGATAAAATGAATGGAAAGAAAGCGCGGGATTATATCCCTGTGATACAAGTCTCTAGAGAAAGGAGATCCTATGCCGCAGAATCATAAGAAATTCCATTCGGTTGCCGGTAAAAGACAGATACTGGTCGTTGATGATGAACTAATCAACCGGAATATCCTTGGGGAAATACTGAAAACAGAGTATGATGTCCTGTTTGCGGAAGATGGCGTACAGGCGCTGCAGATGATCAGAGAAAACAAGGATACGCTGTCTCTGGTGCTTCTGGATATTCTGATGCCGGGAATGTCCGGTATTGAAGTTCTGCAGGAAGTCAGGAACGACAAGCAGATCGCCAATATCCCGATCATCGTGATTACTTCGGAGCAGTCGGCGGAAGTAGACAGCCTGAAGAAGGGAGCGATCGACTTTATTCCGAAACCGTATCCGGCCGTGGATGTCATTCTGGCCAGAGTACTGCGTACGATTGAGCTGAATGAAGACAGAAACATCATCCATTCTACGGAAAGGGATACGCTTACCGGACTGTACAACCGCGAGTTTTTCTATTCTTATGCACAGCAGTACGACCAGTTCCATAAGGACAAGGAAATGGATGCGATCATTCTTGATATCAACCGTTTCCATATGGTCAATGAACGCTATGGAAAAGCGTACGGCGACGAAGTTCTGAAGAAGATCGCAGCCAGACTGAAGGATTTGATCAAGGATTCCGACGGCATCGTCTGCAGAAGAGGCGGAGATACTTTCCTGATCTACTGCCCGCATCGCGACGATTATCAGGAATTCCTGGATGATGTATCCGCTTCTATCGATGAAGAAGGAAACAACAGAATCCGTCTGCGTATGGGTGTCTATACCGATGTGGACAAGGACATCGAAATGGAGAGAAGGTTCGACAGAGCCAAGATGGCTGCCGATTCAGTCAAGGGAAGCTTTTCCAAGACGATCGGTTTCTATGACGATAGTCTACGTCAGCAGGAGCTGTACGCGGAACAGCTGATCGAGGAGTTCCCGGAAGCGATCCGAACAAACCAGTTCCACGTCTACTATCAGCCGAAATTCGACATACGTCCTGAAGTTCCGATCCTGTGTAGCGCCGAAGCACTGGTACGCTGGATCCATCCGAAACTTGGCATGATTTCTCCGGGCGTGTTTATTCCTCTGTTTGAGGACAACGGTCTGATCCAGCAGCTGGATCTTCATGTCTGGGAACAGACGGCAGAACAGATCAGGATCTGGAAGGAGAAGCTTGGCTATTCCATTCCGGTATCGGTCAACGTTTCTCGTGTCGATATGTATGATCCGGATCTGATCGGGAAACTGAAAGACATCATCGACAGGAACGGTCTGTCCTGTACGGATTTTATTCTGGAGATCACCGAATCTGCCTATGTCGACGACTACAATCAGCTGATTGAAATGGCCGACCAGTTCAGAGAACTTGGTTTCAGGATCGAGATGGATGACTTCGGAACAGGCTATTCTTCTTTGAACATGATTTCGAATCTGCCGATCGATGCCTTGAAACTGGACATGCATTTTATCAGAGAGGCATTTAAGGAAGGCGGCAATACCCACATGATCGAAGTCGTCATCGAGATTGCCGGATATCTTTCGGTCCCTGTCGTTGCGGAAGGCGTAGAGAATGAGGAACAGCTCAATGCTCTGAAGAAACTGGGATGCGATATCGTGCAGGGCTACTTTTTCTCTAAACCGGTTGCGGCGGAAGAATTTGAAGCCTTCATCCTGCAGAAGAAGGAAGTAGACAAACCGAACGATTCCTTTACCTTGGAGAAGTCGGAAGATCTGATTCACAACGCACAGTTGAAACATGTCTTCGGTTCACAGATCGATGATTATAAGAAAACATTAGAAGAAAACGGTGTTAAGGAAAAAGGAATCCGTCTGAAGGCGATCAGCCATATCTTTGCCATTCTGGCATTCATTGCAGCCTTAGGCATGCTGTTTATCAGCACATCTATTACAACCGGTAACCGTAAAATGGAGGAAGCCGGAAACAAGTATGTCGCTGCCCAGCTTGCCGCAACAAACATGGAAACGGGTTCCGATTATCTGACCGAGAGCGTCAGAAGCTTTGTTGTTACGGGAGACATCCAGTATCTGGAAGATTTCTTTACGGAAGTCAATGAAACAAAGACCAGAGACCACGCGGTCGAGGAACTGGGAAGATTGCTGGGAGACACGGAAAACGTCGCGCTTGAGAGTCTGAACAAAGCCTTATCATTATCGAACGGACTGGTTAAGACCGAGAATCTGGCCATGAGACTGGTGGTTGAAGCAGGCGATTATGATATGGCTAAGATCCCTGCAGAAATTATGAATATACAGGTTCCTAAGGAATACGCATCGCTGGATAATGATGCACTCATGGATGCTGCCAAAGATCTGGTCTTCGGTTCAGAATATGCACAGCAGAAAGAACTGATCAAGGAAAACGTATATAACTGTACTCAGACCCTGATCAGCAATTCTTCAGAGGAATTCAGTAGAGCATCTTCCCGTCTGTCGCTGCTTGTAGGACTTCAGAGAACCATGACGCTGCTGTTCCTGCTCATGATCGTTGCCATGATCGCGCTTATTAGCAGATTTGTCAGAAAGCCGCTGACGGCGATGGTGGATCAGATGCGCAGGCAGGAAAGCGTATCGGCCAAGGGCGTTGCGGAACTGAATTATGTTACCGATACCTATAACCGTATCCTGGAAGAGAATCAGGCAGCCAGAAAGAAACTGTCTCATGAGGCTTCTCATGATGCCCTGACGGGTCTGTTCAACAGAGGCGCCTACGACATGCTGATGGAGAACGTGGACAAGGATCACATGGCTTTGATCATGGTCGATGTCGACGGTTTTAAGCAGATCAACGATACATACGGACACGATGCGGGCGACCGGGTGCTGAAGAAGGTTGCGGAGATCCTGAAACAGAGTTTCCGTTCCGTCGATATCATCTGCCGTTACGGTGGAGATGAATTCATCGTTGTCATGACCCGTGTCAACAGTTCGATGCAGCAGCTGGTTATCAATAAAATGAACCGGGCGATCGAGATCCTGATGAATCCGCAGGATGATCTGCCTCCGGTGTCATTGAGCGTCGGTGTTGCTTTTGCCGACCGCAAGGATCCGCAAAGCAGTATCTTCAAGGACGCCGATACCGCACTGTATCAGGCAAAAGAAGCAGGAAAGAGCGCAATCGTTGTGTTCTGACGATAGAAGGATAGGTAATCACATGGAAGAGAATAAAGACGTTTTACAGGAAGTGTTTCAGAAGAATACCGGAAAGAAAAACAAGGGTGGAGTGAGTGCCGTTATCTTTGATAACGAGAAAATCATCCGTTCTTTCTATGACGGCTATATCGACAAAGAGAAAAAGCTGCCGGTAAAAGAAGACAGTCTGTTCATGATCGGTTCCAATACCAAAGTCTTTACGGCTCTTGGCATCTTCCGTCTTTTAGAGGATGGAAAACTGAAGCTGGATGATCCGATCACGAAATACATTCCGGAGTTCAGTGTGAAATCGAGGATCGGAGAATATCCGATCACGATCGAAAATCTGCTGATGCACAGAGGCGGTATCCAGTGCGACCTGTATGCATATTTCGTCAAGAAAGACCTTACTTACAGGGGTGTGGTAGAAGGACTAAAAGAGACTTATCGCACCAGCATTCCGGGTGAGATGTTTGCCTACTCCAATCTGGGATATGCCCTCCTGGGCATCATTGAAGAACGCATCAGCGGAAAAACATACATGGACTTCATGAAAGAAGTTCTCTTTGATCCGCTGGGTATGGAAGTGTATTACGACCAGGAACCGGATCTGCCTGAATCGCTGAGCGACAGAGTAGCCCGTTCCTACGGCATGTTCGGCAAGAGAAAGCTGGATATGTTAAGAAACCTTCATCCTGCGGGATCCTGTACCTATGCCACAATCGAAAGTCTGGCGCTTGTAGGAATGCTGCTGATGAACGACGGCGTATGTAAAGGTATCAGACTGTACAAGGAAGAAACGATACAGCTGATGAAGACGCTGAAGGTCAATGATCTGCTGGATGAAACGCTGTCCTGTGTCGGATACGGTCTGTTCCATCGTTCTCTGGATCTGGAATACGAGACCGGAAGAGTACTTGGGCACGGCGGCGATACGATATATCACCACTCCTTCTTTGAATTCCTTCCGGATGAAAAGATCGGCGTTATTGTCTATACCAATTTTGAAATTGGAGTGCTGCTTTGCCGGGAGATCGGTATTGCCCTGTTTAATGCCTACCTCAAGGAAGCGGGCTTTAAGAAGAAAGAAGAAGCAAAAAGAAATTACGTAGCCTTTGATCCGAAAGAATATGTCGGAAAATACGACGCACTGCCTGATCCGATCGAGTTTAAGCTTGATTCAAAGAACAGACTGTGTACTACTATACGGAAAGTGCCGTTCGTTCTGAAGAAAGATGAAGAAGGCTGGCTGTGCGGAGAAACGACCGCTTTATGGGCCAAGCTTCCGCCGATCGCCAAGAGACTCAAAGGGATACGTTTCCTTCCGGCATCCTACTTTGGACACGATGTCCTGCTGGTGGAACAGAAGGGAGTCAGAGGCGTCATCGCCGAGCGTTACAAGACCCCGAATGTCAATACGGCATGGCTGAAGGCCATCGGTACATATGTCTGCAAGGATAAGGAATTCAAGGATCTCATCCAGAAAGGAATACTGCATCTGAAGGATGGTGAACCGGTTCTGACCATGGTTGAAGAAGGGCAGAAGAACGACTGCTGTCTGGACATCGTCAATGAGACGGAAGCCGTTGTCAAGGGATTCGGAAGAAACACCAAACAGACGGTTACCCTGATCAACGAGAACGGAAAGTATTCCATCAACATAGACGGAACGATTCTGAACAAGATTAAATAAACTAAAAGAAGTATTAAAACACACATAAATCGTCGGATCAAAAAAGATCCGGCGATTTTTGAATCTTGTATGTAAGCCCGAGAAATCTTAAAATATAACTAGATAATTTTTTAACAAACAACAGGAGGAATAAGAATGGAAACTAGACCGTATGTTCCTTGGGAACTGATGGGTAATTTCATGATTGATGTTTTTAAAGCATATGGTGTTCCGGAAGAGGACGCAAAGATCTGTGCGGATGTGCTTCTGGAATCGGATAGAAGAGGTATTGAATCTCACGGTTGCAACAGATTCAAACCGATCTACATCGACAGGATCGTAAAGGGTACGCTTCTGCCTGTGACGAATCTGGAGATCATCAAGGAAACCCCGACGACGGTCGTCATGGATGCGCACGACGGAATGGGCATGGTGGCGTCGCATGCGATGATGGAGAAGCTGATCAAGAAGGCTAAGGAATACGGAATGGCCGGTGGAGCGATCAGGAATTCTACCCATTACGGCATTGCGGGATACTGGAGCGACATGGCCGCCAAGCAAGGACTGATCGGTATTACCGGTACGAATGCCAGACCTTCGATTGCGCCGACGTTCGGTGTCGAAAACATGCTGGGTACGAACCCGTTGACTTTCTCTTTCCCGACCGATGAGGAATTCCCGTTCACCCTGGACTGCGCAACATCCATTGTGCAGAGAGGCAAGATCGAATACTATGCCCGTATCGGCAAGGAAACACCTGCAGGTATGATCGTTACGCATGACGGAAAGACGGTTACGGATTCTGCCGAGATCCTGAAAATGCTGGTAAACGGAACAGCTGCTCTGGCGCCGTTAGGCGGAGGACCTGGTGACGAGATGTGCGGCTACAAAGGTTACGGCTATGCGACAGTCGTAGAGATCCTTTCTTCTGCTTTGGCAGGAGGGCAGTTCATGAAAGCCTTAAGCGGCGTTTCTCCGGAGGGAAATCCGCAGATGTATCATCTGGGTCACTTCTTCTTCGTCATTGATCCGGAAGCGTTCATGGGTCTGGATGTGTTTAAGAAGACGGCAGGAGAGATCTGCAGACAGTTGAGAGCTTCTTTGAAGGCTCCTGGACATGAGCGGATTTATACCGCAGGCGAGAAGGAATATCTGGTATGGCTGGAAAGAAAAGACAAGGGCGTTCCTGTCAATGAAGCAGTTCAGAAGGAGCTGATCGCTTTGCGTGACAAGCACAACCTGCCTTACAAGTTCCCGTTTGAGGAGGAATAAACATGGATTACATGAAAGAATCGCTCCGTCTGCACGGAGAATGGAAAGGCAAGATCGAAGTCGTTTCGAGAGTTTCTGTAGATACGAAAGAGGCTCTGTCTCTGGCATATACGCCGGGTGTTGCCCAACCTTGTCTGGAGATCCAGAAAGATGTCGACAAGAGCTATGAGCTGACCAGAAGACACAATCTCTGTGCGGTCGTTACGGACGGTACGGCTGTATTGGGACTGGGCGATATCGGTCCGGAAGCAGGCATGCCTGTCATGGAAGGAAAGTGCGTGCTGTTCAAGTCTTTCGGCAACGTGGACGCTTTCCCGATCTGCGTGAAATCAAAGGATGTCGATGAGATCGTCAATACGATCTATCTGATTTCCGGATCCTTCGGCGGGATCAACCTGGAAGACATCGCATCTCCGAGATGCTTTGAAATAGAAAGAAAACTGAAGGAGAAGTGCGATATCCCGATCTTTCACGACGACCAGCACGGCACGGCCATCATCACGCTGGCCGGACTGACCAACGCTTTGAAGGTCGTAGGCAAGAAAAAGGAAGAAGTCAGGATCGTCACATCAGGTGCTGGAGCGGCGGCGATCTCCATTGTCAAACTGCTGCTGTCTGCCGGATTCAAGAACATCATCATGACCGACACCAAGGGCGCGATCTATGAGGGAAGAGAAGGTCTCAACTGGATCAAGGAAGAAATGTCTCTTGTCACAAACAAAGAGAAATTAGCCGGAAGTCTTGCGGAAGTCATCAAGGGAGCCGATGTCTTCATCGGTGTTTCTGCACCTAATGTACTTACCGGTGAAATGGTCATGACTATGAATAAAGATGCCATCGTATTTGCCTGCGCCAATCCGACACCGGAAATCATGCCGGAAGAAGCCAAGGGAGCAGGTGCGAAAGTCGTAGCGACCGGCAGAAGCGATTATCCGAACCAGGTCAACAACGTTCTGGCTTTCCCTGGCGTATTCAGGGGAGCTTTCGACTGCAGAGCCAGCGATATCAATGAAGAGATGAAGATGGCTGCAGCGGCAGCGCTGTCCTCACTGGTAAGCGATGAAGAACTGAATGAGGATTACATTCTTCCGAAAGCATTCGATCCTAGAGTAGGTAAAACGGTTGCCAAGGCGGTAGCGGAAGCAGCCAGAAGAACAGGCGTGGCAAGGATATAAACGGTATATAAAATGATTGAATTCAAGAATGTATCGAAATCCTACAAGAAAGGCATCCGGGCAGTGGACGGCCTTTCTTTGACGGTCAATGACGGTGAGATCTTCGGATTTCTGGGGCCTAACGGCGCCGGCAAGTCTACGACCATAAGGATGCTGACGGGGATACTGAACATCGATGAAGGACAGATCCTTTTGGATGGAAAGGACATCGAAAAGAAGCCGCTGGAAGCCAAGAAGACCTTCGGTTATGTGGCGGATGATCCGGACCAGTTCCTGGCACTGAAGGGAATCGAATATCTAAACTTCATGGCCGATGTCTACGGTGTTGAGAACAGAAAAGAAATCATCAAGGAACTGACGGAGAAGTTTGAAATAGCGGATGCGTTAAGCAGCAGGATAGAATCCTATTCCCACGGCATGCGTCAGAAGATTGTGATCTGCGGCTGTCTGATGCATAATCCAAAGAACTGGGTTCTGGATGAACCGATGACCGGACTGGATCCGCGTTCTTCTTTTGATCTGAAAGAGATGATGAGAAAACATGCCGATGAAGGCAACTGCGTCTTTTTCTCTACCCATGTTCTGGATGTAGCGGAAAAACTCTGCGACCGTGTGGGAATTATCAATAAAGGAAAACTCCTGTTTACAGGAACACTGCAGGAGATGAGGGATACGTTTAAAGAAGACGGTTCTCTGGAACAGCTCTTCCTGGAGATCACGGAGAATGATCAAGAACATCATTAACCTGACCAGGATCTTCCTGATCACGTCTTTCAGCAAAGGCGGTAGCAAGAATAAACACAGGATCGGCAAGATTCTCCTTTATGCCGGACTTTTCATTTATCTGATCGGCGTATTCGGTTTTCTTTCTTATGAGATCCTTTCTGGGTTAATCGCCTTGAAGCAGGAAGAAGCCTTCATCGGTCTGATCCTAATGGGAATCATTACCCTGGTAATGTTTACGACAATCATCTCAACGATGAATGTCCTGTATTTTTCCGAGGATAACCGCTTTGTGCTGCCTCTGCCTTTAAAACCGGTAGAAGTGCTTTCCGCAAAACTGAATACCCTGCTGATATATGTCTACATAGAAGAGATGATGCTGGGACTGATACCTTTGATCATGTACGGCTATATGACCAGACAAAGCGTTCTTTATTATCTGCTGATGCTCATCGTTCTGATCGTAGTTCCTGTCGTGCCGCTGCTGATCGTAACCTTGATCGTGATTGGCGTAATGGCATTAACCAAAGGTATCCGCAACAAGAGTCTGGTTCAAATGATCACGATGACATTGTCGGTCGTCTTTTCACTGACCATATCGATGATGTCGTCTTCCATGTCTTCCAGCGATGATGTCATGGCGATGATGAACGTAGCCGGATCGTTGATAGAAGTATACAAGAAGGCATTCATTACAATGCCGATGGCGATCAGTGCACTGACGGATTATGATGTACTGTCGTTGCTTCTGTTGATTGCGATTTCTGTCGTTGCCTATGTACTGGTCTGCGTATTCGGACAGAAGCTGTATTACCGAGGCATGCTGGGATCGCTGTATTCCTCAACCGGCGTATCAAACAAGAAACTTGACGAAAGAAGCGCCTACCGATCCAGAGGCCTGCTGTTCAGCTACGTGATGAAAGAGATCAGGATCTATCTGAGAAGACCGACTTACTTTGTTCAGCTGATTCTGCCTTGTCTAATCCTGCCTGCCTTTACGATCGGCATTACCTACTTCAGCATCTATTCCCAGGTTGGAGATGAATTTCTTACAGGACTGAAATATATCTATGACAGCAGGGAATTCGGAAGCTATGTCTTTGCGGTGCTGCTTCTGGCGGTCATGTTTATTACGATGTATTCGTTCATCTCTACGGTTGCGGTATCCAAGGACGGACACGACGCCTATGCGATGAAGTATCTGCCGGTGGCTTTCCATAAACAGCTGATCTACAAGATGATCCCGGATATCCTGATGTGTCTGTTCAGTTACCTGAATGTCGCATTATGTTCAATGATCATGTTTAAAGTACCGCTGATTTACATCCTGTTGAGTCTTCCGGTTGCGGTGCTGTATTCCATCCTGCACGGTTTTTTGATTCTGAGTGATGTCAGAAAACCGAAACTGGAATGGACAAACGAGATGCAGATCGTAAAGAAGAACCTCAGGACGATGTTGGGAATGGCCTTTTCGCTCATTAACATGGGTCTTGTTGCTGTGCTTGCGTTTGTGGTAAACGTCAACACAGCAACGATGACTCTGACGCTGATTATGGTGTATCTGACGCTTGATCTGCTGCTGTATCAGCACATCCGAAACAAGGATATTTCTCTGGCGGACGGATTCGAATAATCGATCAAAAAACAGGTATCAAAGGCCCTTCACGGGGCCTTTTTCAACTGCTGTTTTTCATCAGAATCAGGGTACTTTTTTATAAAACAGAACATCAAAAAAACGTTTTTTTCCCGCTTTTCTTCTTTTAACGCTATCGGAAAAGTCAGAAAACAGACGGAAAATCTGTCAAATTCTACAGAAATCTGCATGACTGAAGCGGTACTTCTATTAAATGTAAAGGCTTACATTTTTGGCTTTTTTATAAAAAATAGTATAAGAAACAGTATAAAAAACACAAAAAAAAATAGGTAATTAGACAACTTTTTTTCTGAACAGTATATATACACAGGCGATAGTATGCTAAAATATATATGCTTTTTAATATTTTGTAAAAAATAAGTATATAATAAAAGCATTTTCTGTCCCGTCAGGAACGAAAGAAGATAAGATTCAGGAGAAGTAATATGAAAGGGTTTAGAAAGAAATTATTGACACTGATTCTTGTGGCTATGATGCTGATTGAGCAGGCACCGGTTACAAGGATCTATGCAGAAGGCGAGGTTTCGGATTCAGAAGAAGAAACGATCGAAACCATCAATCAAAATGAAGAAGGAGATTTAGATACCGGAGCAGAGTTTTCAGGTATTGATTCTGAAGACAAAGACGATGATGATCCGGTAGATACAGGCAGCCAGAATGATGCAGAGCCTAGTGTAGAGTATGTAGAAAACGATGACGTTAAGGCTTTGAGCATTCAGGGATCGGCTGCTTTTTCTGTGGCCAAGGCAGCAAAGGCCATCGAAGAGAATACGGATCTAAGTGAAGAGGAAGCGCTGGAACTGGCGGAAGAGCTTTTTGAAACCAGAGACGGCGAGACGACGGATCCGGACGATTCTGGCGATGACGATGTAGAAATCGATCCGAACTATCCGCGTTCCAAAGATGACACCAACATCGAGAATATCAGAGTCAAGTGGATCACTGCCGATACTGTCGACAACGGTGTAGAAAGACTGCTGTATATCAAACCGGAAGGCGACGAAGACTACAGTGTTCGTTTACAGATCAACTATGCCCTTTCAGGCGAACACGACTATGAGCCGGGTGATGTTACAATCAAGATCCCTGCCAGCATCTTTAAAAAACGTGCTGACGAAGACGACAATGTTGAATATGCCGGAATTACTTCTATCCCTTTCCCTGAAGCACCTTCCACGAAGAATGATTTCAACTGGAACCGTGTCGGCGACTACTATATCCTGACAAATACAAAACACATGTCTGCAGCAACCAAGGGTTATATCCAGATCGGTTTCTCCGATCTGAAACCGCACGAGCTGGTCGACATGGAATTATCAGATAAATTCTCGGCCTACATTCAGGTCGTTACGCATGCAGGCAATACGATTGCCCTGGGTTCCAACAAAATCAGAGCCCAGTTCGATACTGAGGCTTCACTCTCTCTTGTAACCAAGAGAGCGTATCAGAGCGTAACAAGAGTACCTGCTACTTCCCTTCCGGAAGAACAGCGTCAGCAGCTGCCGGAGCAGTACCGGAACGAAACGGAATTCGTCAAGGTAGACTGGTATCTCTGGGGAAAGATCAATGCCAATACCCTGTATACCATCGATGTCAAGGATTTCATTGATACGCAGTATGTAGGTTTTGTGATCAAAGACAGCGTTGTCGTAGATTATGGAAACGAAACGGATGATGCGGAAAACGTAACAGGATATTATGCTACCAAGAAGATTGGCGAGTCATATAAGAACGGCGACACTTCCTACATCACTTTCTCTACGGCATACCCGATTTCTCAGTTTACGAAAGATCAGGGCTATACTTTTAAGAACAACGTTACGATGACCGTAACGGAAGTAGACCCGGAAGTCGGAGACGATCCGCAGCTGGTTACGGAAAAAACTACTTCAGCGACAAAGTACTGGCTCTACCGCGATCCGGAATGGAAGGAACCGAAGGGTCACTTCAATGTCTTTAAGAACGGTAATGACGGCAAGAGTAAGAACAATGTGACACACCACGTGAAAGACTCCAAGCATCGTTACGATTCCTACAACGACCGCCTTTTACAGGAAGACGGATACTATGGAATCTACGGAAATGCATTGAACGAATTAAGTGAAGGCAGAAGTTACGAATTCTCTTATACCGTGAACTCCATTGGCTATGTCATGCCTTGGACCTATCATATGGTAGAAGAAGGAGCCACCCCGGAAGCGACAGTCAGAATGATTAAAAACTGGATGCAAAGACCAGTCAAGATGGTTACCTACGATGAAGGTATGCATATTGGCAGAAGCATCGAAGACGGTCATGTCGATCCATGTATTGAAGTTCTGGAAGACTACGAGTATGTTTCCATGGAGTTCCTGGATCCGACAATTTATACAGGCGTACCGAAGAACATCAATCCGGATGGATCCTGGAAAGCAGATACCTACGATGATGGTACTTTTGAATACTCTGTCGATACCAATAAGAAGAACAATCCGGACATCAAACTGGAAGTTCAGATCAATGGTGAATGGATCCATTATGCGACAGCCAGCTGGAAGAGCGGCTCTTTAGTCGTTACACTTTCTGATAGTGCTTCAACAAACGGCGCTACGGTAAACCGCGGTGTTGTGACCTTTGCGGAAGCAGACCAGAAACGGATTCAGAACTGGCGTACAACCGCAATCGTCAAGAATGCTGCCTTGAAATACGATGTCAGACCTGTTATCCGTGTTTTAAGCAACGCTAAGATTAAAAGTCTTGTCGATGCTGAATTTGCTAAGACCGACACTCCGGTAATGTATTTCTGGAACAACTGTGGCATGAGGGCAGATGAATGGAACAATGAAAAGATTTTTAAAGATTATGTTCCTGCTTACCTTCCTTATGAAGGAAATGAAAACGCAGACCGCTGGACCGAGATCGTGACTTTCCCGAACGAGGAATCGCCTTATAAAGATGGCTATGACCGTGCACACGGTTATTCTACCGATACGGCTGTTGTTCCATCCAAGACTTCGCAGCAGAAGCTTTCGGATGTAAACTACGGCGATAAGATGGTAACGATCCACTACAGTGCAAAGGTAGAGATCCGTTCCACGATTTCCGACAAGACGACTTATGAACAGGCAATTGCCGACGGTAAACTGCAGACTACGACGCACGGTGTGTGGAGAGACCTTCTTCCAAAGGGCGCTACGCCTATCGTTGATACGATTAAACTGCGTAGCAAAGACACGGTTACCAATGTCTATACGGTTCAGAATTACAAGAACACCGGAAGAACCCTGCTGGTCGTAGAGGCGGATCTTGTGCCAATGACCGCAACATTTAAAGAAAAGAATAGCGACATGACCTATTACGAGGATGCGCCGACCATCAGTTTTGATGCGCTGTACGCCTTCGATTCTTTAACCGACTACGGCGATTATATCCATAACGTCATTTCTTTTGAATCCAACAACGAACAGTTCGGTTCAATTGAGAACTACACAGGTGAACCGGATGATCCTACTTTAGAGAATCACAACAACATCACTACCGCCAGTGCTTTTGCGAGTGATAAAGAGAGAGGTGCCATGAAGAATCTCAATCTGGATCATGATCACAACAGCTTTGTCTATGCCGGTACTTATACGAAACTGGATCTGCTTTCAGCTGCCAGAACATCTCTGAACAAGGAAGTATCCGTAAACAACGACGGAATCTTCACCAGCGGCGTATATGGAGGTAAATATGACGACGAGACTGGTGAATATGTATACGACCATAGTAACGAAAGAAATGTTTACACGGGCGGACAGTATACTTATCAGATCCGTATGATGGCCGATGATGAAACGATCACAAAGGATATCAGACTCTATGATTCTTTGGAGAACTATGTAGCTGTAGATGGAAACGATCCGATCGACGTTCCTAGAGAAAACAATCTAGTTTATACATGGAAAGGTACTTTCAAAGGGTATGATGTTTCTCAGTTGATCGATAAAGGCTGCCGGCCGGTAATCTATTACAGCTGGATCGATGAGCTGCCGCTTTCTGATGAAAGCGATCCGCACGCGGCGCATGATGTCAATACCGTGCTTGGCAACACAAATGTCTGGCTGGAAGAAACGGAATTCTTCGCAAGAGGCTATACTTTAGAAGATGTCAAGGCAATCGCAATCGACTGTTCGAGAGGTGTCGACGAAGATGGTGTCGAGTGCGATTTTGAACTTGATCCGCTTGAGTCAATCGTTGTTCTTATCCATATGGATGCACCGAGCGGCAAAGATGCAGAGATGTACATCAAACAGGACGCCCATGCCTACAACAACGCTTACATGCTCTGTACGACGATCGATATAGAATCAGACGAATCGGATTCGGACAACTTTGTCAGAAAAGACTATACGAAAGTTGGTCTGGAAGAATACAGCTATGACGTCGAGAAGAAATGGATCGACGACAACAACCGCGACGGCAAGAGACCGGTAAAGATAATAGTTCATCTTCTGGCTAATGGAATAGATACAGGTAAAGTTCTGGAGCTTTCGGAAGACAACGACTGGAAGGGCTCTTTCGAATACATTCCGTATTCCGATAAGAATGGAAAGATCCACTATACCGTTACCGAGGAAACCGTTGTAGGTTATTCACCAACCTACAAGTACACGAGCGAAACTTCGTGTGAGATTACCAACCGTCATACGCCGGAAAAGATCGAACTCTCCGGTCAGAAGATCTGGGTCGGAGACGAAAAGAGAGTCCGTCCGGATTATATCATCGTGAAGCTCTACGGCAACGAAAAACTGGTAAAACAGATTACTTTGCAGGCACCGGAACCTGTCGAAGGCGAGGACTATGTCGATACCAACGTGTGGCCGTATACTTTCACCGATCTTTACAAGTACGAGAATGGCGAAGAGATCGTATACCGTGTTGAAGAAGTGATTATAGCCAACTCAGGCAGATCTTATACGACGGTTTATGATGGCTTTACGATTAAAAACGTCTATCATCCATACGGTGATCTGTATCTGAGCAAGTATATTCAGAACACAACTCCTGTTTCTGAACAGGTAATGTTCGAGTTTACTTTCGTCTTTACCAAGACGACAGAAGAAGGACCGGAGCCGGTTACCGCATCATATAAGTACGATGTACTGGATGAGGATGGAGATATTATTCCTGGACGCAGCGGAACCGTAGCGACAGGCCAGACGGTATATATCTATGGTAACGAAACGCTGCATGTCAAGGAAATCGACGAGTATGTAAAATACACGATTACCGAGCAGAATGCAGGCGGTTTTACGATTACTTCATCCAAGAATCTGGAGGGAACGATTAGTCCGAATCAGACGGTTCAGGCTTCGATTACAAACACTTATTCCGCTACCGGTTCAGTTCAGCTGGAAGCGGTCAAGAAACTCTACAACAAGACTTTGAAGAGAGCCAAGTTCTCCTTCAACGTTTATCAGCGCAGAATAAATGAAGCAGGACAGGAAGTCAAGGATATTATTAAACAGGCTTCCAACGAGGAAGTATCCAATGTTGTACTGCGTGAAGATGGCACGGTCGACTATTCTACTGCCGATGTATTCTTTGGCGCGATCTATTACACCCAGGCGGATGCAGGCAAGACTTTCACCTACTATGTGGAAGAAGTTGCTGAAGATAAAGACGGTTATACCTACAGCAAACAGGTTTATAGCGTTGTTGTTACGGTTGAAGATAAAGGCGATGGAACGCTGGAAATTGAAAAAACCTATTACTACGACAAAGATCCTGTAAATACGATACTGTTTGAAAATATCTATAAAGCAGAAGGCGATATTACTCTTTATGCTTGGAAGGATCTGAAGGGCAGAGACCTCAAGGAAGAAGAGTTTACTTTTGAACTGTACGATGAAACAGGCAAACTGGTCGAAACGAAGAAAAACGACGGGAACGGCACAGTTACTTTCACCACACTTCACTACACTGAAAAAGATATCGGAAAGACTTTCTACTATGTAATTCATGAAACCAAGGGCAGCGATAATACCGTTATTTATGCGGATGATTATTTTGCCTATAAGATTGAGATTCAGGATTACGAGAACGGACAGCTGAATATCATTGAAACACTGGTTAAGGTCGAAGTAGCTGTTGATGAAGAGGGAAATCTGGTAACTTATGAAGATGGAAGACTGAAATTCACTTTCCCTGTGGAACCAATGAAAGATGAACAGGGAATTATCGTACGCGATGAAGACGGCAATATCGTCTATGTAAACGAAGAAGGCGAACTTCCGGTGTTTGTGAATAAGCTGGAGCCTGGTTCGTTATCCATTACTAAGTTGATTCATCCGGATTCTCAGGAATATGATCCGGATCAGGAATTCACTTTCCATGTGAAACTGATCGGAGAAGATATTAAAGAAGGTGCCGTATATGAATATGAGATTGAAAAAGTCGGAAGTCAGGACAATACCGACTCTGGAGATCCTGGAAATGGAACAGGAAACGATGGCGATGGAACCGATAATGGCGACGGAACAGGAAATGATAACGTTACCGACAATGGCGATGAAAACGACACCGGTGATGGAATAGGTAGCAGCGGCGATTCGCAGCCTCTGCTGGCAAATCCTTTCTCTATGAGACTGATGGGCAATTTAATCAAACCATTCCACGAGGAAGGAGAAAAAGACGAGACAGAAACATATGCGTATGCTGTTCTTGTGAGAGACAATTTGATCTTCTTTAGAAGTGCTGCTGATTACTCGTCTTATGCCGATGGACAAGAACACGAAGTCAAGGATATCAAAAACAATACGTATACCGGAATCGTTTATGCCAACTTTGAAAACGATGCCACGTTAGAAAAACCTTATTGGAACAACAAGGCAGGATCCATAAACAAAGTCACGTTTGATAAGGATCAGCCAATTAAACCAGTGACGACATCTTACTGGTTTGCCAATACAAAAGTAACAAATCTTGATTTAGCAGGGCTTGATACTTCTAGATCAACATCAATGAGGGCTATGTTCTATTACTGTAGCAATCTGAAAACGGTAGATGTAAGCAAATTCAATACCAGTAACGTTACCAGCATGAACAGCATGTTCCATTTCTGTTTGGAACTGACAGGATTAAACCTGACGGGTTTTGATACTTCAAACGTCACTGACATGACGAGCATGTTCTATTACTGCAAGGAAATAAAAACTTTGGATTTAAGCAGTTTCAATACTTCGAATGTAACTTCGATGCGTGCCATGTTCCTGCAGTGTCAAAAACTGGAGAATATTATCTGGAATCCTGCGAAATTCACCACAGCAAATGTTACAACAATGTACAGCATGTTCAATAAGTGCACGGCGCTTCAGAACATATCCATATCGCATTTCAATACAGAAAACGTTGAAGAGATGACGGCAATGTTTGGTAGTTGCGAAAACCTCAAGACGATTGATGTGTCTTCTTTCAATACAAGTAATTGCAACAGACTTGATTCCATGTTTAGCGGATGTAGTTCTGTGAAAACGCTTGATGTATCAAAGTTTAATACCGCTAGCTGCTATAAGTTTGATGAGATGTTCAAAAACTGTTCTTCCTTGGAACAGCTAGATTTGGGAAGTTTCAATACGACTTGCATTACACCAAACACAACATCCGGTCCTTCTATGTACGGAATGTTTGAAGGCTGTACATCATTGAAGATAGTAAATGTTAGAAGCTTTGAAACCTCGAATGTTCAGAATTTATATAGAATGTTTAAAGATTGTTCAAGCCTGGAATCGCTGGACTTTAGAAATCTGAAAGCAAAACCGGGAAGTGCTGTTTCTATCGCAAACGACATGTTTAATGGCTGTACATCCCTGAAATATCTGAATATCAGCGGTTTCTCCGCTGGCGTCAATACAAATGTCAGCAATTTTCTGTCTGGATGTAATAATCTTTCCACGGTTGTATTAGGTCCGGATGCAACTCCAAAATTGATCCGCTGCCTTCCTAATCCTCCAACAAGCGATCCATATACCGGGAAATGGGTTTATGCGGAACGTACAGAAGGATATGGTCCATGGACCGTATCGGATTTCGCTACAAATTACAACAGCGATATGGCGGGTAAATGGGTATGGGATCAGTCATACTATATGCTTAAGTTTACGGTTGCCGATGAAGATCAGCCGGTTGTGGGATCGATGCCTGATATGATTGCCAATGTATCTGAAGACTATATTTTGCCAAAGAACCAGTATCAAAAGAAGGGCTACCATTTTGAAAATTGGATCGAAGCGAGCGTTGAAACCAGAGACACAGTAGCATATGCAGATAAGGGCGTTATTCCTGCAAAAACATATGACAATAATGATGTAGTAACTCTGCAGGCTGTGTTTGCCAAGAATGAGGTTAAAATCAAAGATGGTGAATTTACGATCACCCTGCATGGCGGTGAAGTAGCCACCTTCGATGGTCTGCCTGCAGGAACGTCTTATCAGGTCTGGGAAGATACACCTGACGGATGGATCCTGGTTGAAGAAGTGAATTCGTCAGGCATCATTATTCCACTGCAAACACAGGACGCTAAATTTACCAACATGTATAAGCCTGATGCCACAGCAGTCAGATTCCATGGAACCAAGATGCTGGACAATACCGTAGCTGAAAAGGGCAAGTTTACTTTTGAACTGTATGAAGTAGTCAATGATGAGGAAGTTCTGATTGACACTGTAACAACCTTAGATGGAGGCTTCTTCCAGTTTAAACGTATCGATTATACAAAAGATGATATAGGTACTCATAAGTACATCATCAGAGAAACAGGGTTTACTGATGACTCAATCGATTACGATACACACGAGGAAGAAGTAGAGGTCTTTGTTACGGAAAGGGAAGGCAAACTGATTGCCAGAGTCACTTATGACAGCGACGGCATTAAGTTCGTCAACAAGAAGAGACCAGGTTTATTGAGACTCACCAAGGTTGGTGAAGGCGTTAATGATACCAACAAGAACGATCAGTTTAAATTCAAGATCACGTTCAAGAATGAAGCCGGTATGCCAATCAACGATCAGATTTACTGGTACATCGAGGGTGATACCGGAACTTCCGGAAGCGGTACTGAAACAGGTGATTCCGGTTTGGCCGGAGGAGGAAACGGAAGTGAAGCCAGAAGACTGATCAGCAATCCTCTGTCTCTTGAATTCCTGAAGACCAATATCGGTCCGTTGAAGGAAGGAGATGACGACGACGATGCCGGATCATCAACGGTGTTCCATGCAACGAACGATATGTTGCAAGGGAATCCGTATGCGATTATTTACTCTTCCGGTTCCGGATCAAACAACATGCTGTTCTTTAGAAGCTCGGAAACATATGTAGATGGATCTACGCAAACCGTTACCGTCAATGGATCGCAGTATAAAGATGGTACGGTTTATGTGATAAATGAAAGCGACAGCAATTTCTCACCAACATGGCGAGGTAGTTTGGCAAATGTAAAGGAAGTATCGATTGCTGAAGGAGTCGCTATCAAACCGCTGACGACACGAGGATGGTTCAGTCCAATAGACGAAAGCATGGGTAGCAGTTCAACAACCGGCATAGTTAAATTCGATCTAAGCAGACTAGATACCTCTGAAGTAACCAGCATGCAGTTTATGTTTAAAGACTGTAAAAACTTGCAAATGCTTGATCTTTCGACTTTTGATACTAGAAAGGTGACAAGCATGGATGGCATGTTCGCCAATTGTCTTAAACTTGCAAGTCTGGACGTAAGCAGTTTCAGAACGCCGGTTTTGGAAATTATGAGGTGGACTTTCCATAGTTGTCAATCGCTTGTATCACTAGATCTGAGTTCTTTTAACACAGGCAATGTATTTACTTTCGAGAGCTGCTTCAAAGATATGCGAGCACTCAAGATTCTAGATATTAGAAACTTCGATATTAGTAAAGCCGGTAACTATGCTGGTGCCGTTAATACTCACTCAAGTTATCATCAATCATATTTTAGCTCTGTTTTCGAATCTAGCAACGCCATTGAATATATCGTATTAGGACCTAACTTCAGATTCTCAGGAGGCGGTAATACGAGCGTATTGCCTACTCCATCTTCACAGTCTCCATATAATGGTACGTGGGTCAGGATAGACAGACAGTACGGTCCATATACCTCTTCTCAGCTGGCCAGCAATTATTCGTCAGCGATGGCTGGTGTGTGGATCTGGAATGGTGGCGATGCTGGATCTATCATTTACTTTGATGCAAACGGCGGCTATTCTTCAACAGCCAGCAAGCGTTTTACGTCGATGGACTCTTCATTTACAATGCCGGATTATCCTGACGCTCAAAAACCTAGTTATGTGATCAGTGGATGGAATACGAAGAAAGACGGTTCCGGTACGTCCTATGAACCGGGTAAGATCTATACTTACAACCAGATCGGTACAAAGATCGGTGAAGTCATTACTCTGTATGCACAGTGGAACAAGGGCGACTATTGGAAGTATACGGTAAGGCACTATAAAGAAAAACTGGATGGCAGCGGTTTTGATCTTGCTGCTACCGAAGTTCTGTATGTAAAACCGGTTCCTTCTACAGAAAACCCTGATCAGCTGGTAGCTGTCGTTACGCCGCCTGTTAAGACGGAATATGCGAACGAAGGATTCAGCCTGCCTGATCCGCAGACAGTATCTGTTAAGAAGGACGGAACTACGTTTATTGATTACTATTACAGCAAGCACAGATATGAAATCATATTCGACGGCAACGGAGCTACTTCCGGAGGCATGGAGAATCTGAAGATGCAGACTGGCTTAGCCAAGGATCTGCCGATGAATACATACCAGAAAGAAGGAGCGATGTTCACCGGCTGGAATACAAAAGCGGACGGTTCAGGTGATTCGTTCTCTGATGGTCAGCAGGTTAAGAACCTTACAACCGAAGATACGATAACCCTGTATGCACAATGGCTGAAGAACGATAATGATCCGCTGGATCCTACTTTCGGTTCGGTCACAGTTACGTTATTAGCCGGACAGACAATCGTTATTCCGAATCTGCCTAACGGTACGACGTATGAGATTGAAGAAATCGAAGTACCTGAAGGCTGGGAACTGAAAGAGATCGAAGGTAAGAAGGGAACAATTATCTCTAATCATAGTGCCCAAGCAATCGCTACCAACAAGTATCAGGCCAAAGGCGAAGCTTATATCGTTGCGCATAAGAAACTGGTTGACGGAGAGATTGCAGATGGTCAGTTCAGCTTCGAACTACGCGATTTGAAGGGAAGAGTCCTGCAGACGAAGACCAACGGCGATGTCGACAACAATCTTTACCTGCTCGATGAAAACGGCGAAGTCATCAAAGACGATGACGGAAACCCTGTAGAGAATCCGTATTACGGCTATGCGACCGTGGTCTTTGATCCGATCAGCTATGACAAGGCCGGAACATACAATTATACGGTCAACGAAGTGAGAGGCGATGATTCGAACATCAGCTATGACGACAGCAGCTTTGATGTGACTGTTGCAGTGAAAGATATCGGCAAGGGCAGACTTGGCTGTGAAGTGGAATACAAGGACAAGACAGAGCCGATGTTTGTCAATACGTACATGCCTGGAAGACTGAAGATCACAAAGGAAATCCTAAGCGGAGATCAAAATCAGAAATTCACGTTTGTTGTTCATCTGTATGACGAAGACGGCAAAGAACTGGAAGGTACTTTCGAAGCACGTGTTGTCCGTAATGTTGTCACGGAAGAGACGTATTACAGTCACACCAAGAGCGTTGATGAACGGGGCAACCTGGCTGACGAACCTATCAACAAAGAAGGCGAGTCCGAGCATTATATCAGCGTTACGAATGCCTCAAAGGCAGTTGTAGAGCTCAAATACGGAAATCCAAAAGAATACACCTATCTGACAATTAATGGAACCTACGACTATGGTGTAGACGTATTGGGTAATATCGATACCGCAACTTTAACCATCCCGAGAGAGCAGTTTGTAAACAAGCCTGGAGAACGTGGAGAATTCATTCGTATCGCAACGGGTTCTAAGCTGGAATGGGAAGGTTACGGTTACTTTGCGAAAATAACGGCAACCTATGTCAGAGGCGGCAAAATGGCTATAGAAAAATTCAGTTCCGGTGACACGATTACGCTTACTCCTTATGATACTTATGAAATAACTGGCATTCCTGCCGGTACGACTTATACGGTAGAAGAAACTCCTATTCCTTTGAACTGGGAACTTGTAAGCTCTGAGAATACCTCAGGAACGATCGTTTCCAACCAGACGGCAAATGTGAAGTTTACCAACAAGTATACAGAAGTTCTGTTCGCTGATCTGATCATCGAAAAGGAACTGGATACATGGGAGAACGGTTCACCGGTAACATTCATCTTCGATGTTGTAGTTGAAAACAACGGCGATATCATTTATGCCGATGTTCATTCATTGACTTACAATGGTCCGGGCAAGAAGCAGATCGTGATCAGGGAACTGCCGAAGGGAGCGAATGTAACGGTTAAGGAAGTATATGCCGGTGCGGGTTATAAGATCACCGGAGATGCTACATGTACGCTGGTGATCGATCCGGACAAGCTGGAGAATAAGGCGTCATTTACCAATACTTACGACAATAAACGAAAGCGGGGCTATGGAGCTCAGAATACCTTCACAACGGAGGATGGAGATACCTGGACCTGGGTAAGTGATTTAGAGGAAGGAGGTGAAGGTCATGAATAAGAAGAATAAACTGATTCTATTATTGATGATTATGCTGACATTCATGATCAGCATTCCTAAGACCTTGGCCTACTTTACAACGTATACGAAAGCCAAGGGAACTGCTCCGGTTATGCTGAGAGAGGTCGTAGAGTTCAAGGAAGAAAACATTGGCGGAAACAAGCGCGTTGTTATCAGGGCCAATAAGGATTCCGATCCTATCTATGTCAGGATCAGAGCCTATGCTTCTTCTGAGATCGAGGATCTTATGAGATATGTCTTCGAAGACGGAGAATGGAAGATGACCAGCGATGGATGGTACGAGTACCAGAAAGTCCTGATGGCAGGCGACGAGGCAAGCATGGATATTGAGATCGAAAAGGTCAATATCGAACTTGCACAGTTCAATGTAATTGTCGTCTACGAATATATTCCGGCGATATCCGACGGTAAGGGAGGATATGTCAAAGACTGGACGGCAAACTGGACGGGAGGTAATGACTAATGAAGAAGAAACTGTTCAATAAGATCATTCTGATTACGTTTGTCATTACAGCCGGCCTGTTCCTGTTCTCGGCGTTTGGCGCAACCAGATCGGCTCTGATCGTTTCAGGCAATTACGATTCGCAGTTTGAAATGTACGATATCGGTGTTGTTCTGAACGAAAACGGAGACGCCATTGCCTGGAGAACCTACAACAGGAATAAAAGAGACTGGGAAGATACCGGAGAGGCAAAGCTGTTCAGCAGTCTGAAAAACATCAGATACGGCGTTACCTATCCGGAAACCCTTTCCGTCAGCAACAGCGGTCAGATCGATGAATATGTCCGTGTAACCATCTACAAGTACTGGCTGGACAAGAACGGAAAGAAGACGTTATCTCTGGATTCGGATCTGATTCATTTCGATCTTGTGACCGGGGATAACGGCTGGATCGAGGATGAGAATTACACCACAAAGGAAAGAACCGTGCTTTACTACACGAAGGTCCTGAAGGGTGCGGAGTCGGTAAGAGGCGGAGAGACCACACCGGCCTTCTCAAGTGCCATGACCCTTGATCCGAATATCAAGAACTATGTGAAACAGACATCACAAAAGGTCGATGAAGAAACGGGCTACACCGTTATCACGACAGAATACATCTATGATGGCTGTACATTCTGTATTGATGTACAGGTAGATGCCGTGCAGACGCACAACGCAGAAGATGCGGCATTGAGTGCCTGGGGAAGAACGATCGTCGTGGCTGACGATGGAACACTGAGCTTAGGAAAGGAGTAGCAAGATGTTGAAAAGAATGATTGTCATACTGTTTGTGTTGCTGCTTTCCTTACCGTTTGGTGTTGAAGCGGATCACTACCCTCTTGATCCAAAAGAGTGGACAGTTACTTTTGACGGAAAGAGGCTGAAGACAAACTATACTTCAGGAGAGATCGCCGAGTCCATTAAAGGCATGCAGCCGGGCGATACGGCAGATCTGAGTGTTACTTTGATCAACGATTATACGGAAAAGACTACCTGGTGGATAGGAAACACGATCATCGAAAGCTTTGAAGACAATTCGAAAGCTTCGGGCGGCGCATACCGTTATTCTCTTTCCTATACGGATGCTTCAGGAACCACGACTGTTCTGTATTCTTCCAACAAGGTTGGCGGTACAGGAAGTGCTACGGGTCTTCACGAGGCTACGGATGCCTTGGAAGAGATGTTCGTGTTGGGAGACATTGAAGCAGGCGAAAGAGCTACAGTAACGATTCATATCGATCTGGATGGTGAAACGCAAGGCAACTCCTATCAGGATACCATTGGTGAACCGCGTCTGAATTTCGCTGTCGAACTGCCAAGCAATATTATCTACCACATTCCTAAGACCGGAACTTTGGGTGGACAGGAAATGGTTAAAACCAGAAATCTGTATTACATTGCCTGCGGTTTCCTGTTTGTGATCATGATGATTCTGGCAACAGTTCTTTATCTGAACAACAGAAGAAGGAGGGCCCGTTAATGAAGAAGATCTTAACGATCCTGGCAGTAATACTGCTTCTGAATGTATTTGGCAGTTCTGTTTGTGCAGAAGACGACAAGGAAGAAAAAAAGGGTACATATACGGTAACGGTTTCTGCCGGTCTGCACGGAATGCTGGAAGATGAAAAAGGAAACAAGGTCAAGCAGATTGAGGTTCAGATCGAAGCCGGTGGAGAATGGAACCCGAGCAATTACGTTATCAAACCGGAAAACATCGATGAACTGTACTATTTCAAGGGATATCATGTAGCGGGTATTGAAACCCTGGTTGGTGCGCAGGACATTACGCATGACATTGTGTTTGTAGCTTCCTACGGCATCGAAAACAATCTGGTGGAATATTACGTAAACTATGTCGATGAAAACGGAAACGGAATAGGCCCAATCAGAAATACCTATGTGGGTAACGTCGGCGACAAACCGGTCATTGCGTTTGTTCACATCAACGGCTATGCACCGAAGGTCCGAAACTATACCGGAACACTTAAGGAAGACGAAGTACTGGAATTTACCTTTGAGTACCGTGAGAACAGGATCGATACGGTTACAATTGTCGAGGATGAAATAGAAGGATCTACATATAACGGCGGAGCGGGTCAGGGAACTGTTCCGGGAGAAGAACAGGGTTCCAACACGGAAGAGAATACGCCGGTCGATATTATCGATATCGATGAAGGTACTACGCCTACGACCGAACCTGACAACATACCTGACGGCGGCAACGAAGGCCAGACCGAAACGAATTCTTTCCTTGCCTTCCTGCAGAAATATGGTCTGCTGATGGTCGGGGGACTGCTGCTTCTGTTCCTGCTGCTTCTGTTCCTTCTGCTGAGAAGACGTAAAGAAGATGAGGAATAATGATTCTTTAAAAAAGAATACGAAAAAAGCCGGAAAGTTCAGTACGGCTTTTTTGCGTATTACAGGTATTCTTTTTCTGCTTCTGTTCTTTTTTACCGCTTCTGTTTTTCTGATTCCGGGACTGCTGAAGACCAAGTCGTTTTATGTTGTTTCCGGAAGCATGGAGCCGCAGATACCTGTCGGCAGCATGGTTTACGTAAAGGAATGCGATGCGCAGGAATTGAGCGAAGGAGACGTCGTTGCTTTCTACAGCAACGGTACGGTTGTGACGCACCGAGTAACGGCTAACGATCAGGAAAAGAAAGAGCTGTATACAAAAGGCGACATGAATCCGATCGAAGACATGCAGACGGTGTCGTATAACAGCGTAATCGGCAAGTATGTTTATCATCTTCCTTACATGGGCTATGCCGGAGCGTTTTTTAGCACGTTTCCGGGTCGTTTGATGCTGGTTATGATTGGATGTATCGGGCTGATGTTAACGGCTTATGCGAAGCCTGAGAAACGTTCTGAGTGAACACCAAGAGTCGTCCTAATACTAAAAATAAGGTTTAAATGTTATTATATTAAATATGAATATGTTTTTTACGAGTAAAGTACCCGCTTATCTGATCGATAGCGAAAACGTTGGATCTACCTGGGCGGATCTATTAAAGAAAGAAGAGAAGAGCGATTTCTATATTTTCGTAACGGAGAACGCCAAGAGTCTGAACTTCTCTTTATTAAAAAATCTGACCGATAACCAAAGACACAAGATCAACATTATCGAATGTGAACCGGGAAGGAATTCCCTGGATTTCTATCTTTCTTCTTATTTGGGATATCTGATCGGAACAGGGAAGCATTCCTCCTTCACCGTTGTATCGCAGGATACCGGCTTTGACCATGTCATCGAATACTGGAAGAACAACGGTATCGATGTTGTGAGAATCAACACAAAACCGGACAAGACGAAAACGAACAGATCGCAGAAGAACCAGCCGGTCAAGAAGAACGAGAATTCCGAGACCAGGATCATTGTCAAGAAGCAGCCTGCAGAACCGGTGAAAACCGAAAACAAGCCGAACAGAAAGAAGAAAGGCAATACGCCTGTTCAAAAGAACGAGACAGGAAACAACAGGGCTCTTCTGCAGAATCTTCTGAAGGATTATCCTGAAAATGAAATAGAAGAAGTAGCCAGATATCTCGACAACATTCCTGCGGATAAACACGGCGACAAGAGCTACATCTACCGTCATCTGATCCGTAAGTTCAAGAGCGAGAAAGGTCTGGCGATCTATACGCTGATCAAGAAGGATCTTGAAAAATACTATCGACATTAAGCAAAAGGCAGAACTATAGAAGTTCTGCTTTTATAAAACGCTATAATGGTTATAGAGTAATAAAAGGATATGAAAATCAAGGAAAGAATCAGACAGGCACTTCCTTATGTTCAGATAACGCCTGATACGTTAAGATATCAGTTTTTTACCAAGCTTCTTCTTGGTGTGCTTCTGGCTGTACTGAAACAGGTCAGCATGTTTCTGATCAGAAGTACCGGAAGGGTAGCCGTCAGCAGCGGCGATCTTGGCATACTGTACAAGACCTGGCAGGGACCGGTGCTGATCGTTGTGGCGATCGGGACGCTTTTTCTCTATGTTGCCTTTGACCTGAATGCGCAGATCATCTATGCTTCCAGACTGCTGGAAGACAAAGAGATCAGGATGAAGGAGATCTTTAAGGAAGGCCTGCTGTCTATTAAAGAGTTCTTTACGTTAGACGGCATCGGGATCGTGCTGTACATCGCTCTGATTGCGCCGATCATCGGATTCGGTCTTTCCATCTCCTTGACCAGAGACTTCTACATCCCGACTTTCATTAGCTCGGTCATTAAAAGCACGCCTCTCTACAACGTCATATACATCCTGTTTGTAATTGTTTTCCTGGCCATCGGTATTATCAACTTCTTTACGATTCACGGCGTTCTGATCAGTGGATTGAAGAGCAGTAAAGCCGACGACAACTCCAGAGCCATCATGAAGAAGAACTGGAAGGATTATATTAAGAGTCTTATCCGGTTTTCGCTGGCGACGCTTGGGGTTAACGTTCTGATTGTTCTGGTGTTGGCTCTTCCTTTTGTGATCGCTACAGTCGTTTTCATAAACAACAAGTTTGTTTTGCGTTTTCTGCTTCTATTCTTTGGCCTGCTGTTAAGCTTCTTCCTGACGTTTGTCAACTCGCTGTTCCAGACGTTCTATATCATCAAGATTACCCGTCTTTACTACCGGTACATGGACATGGAAGACAGGTTTATATTTAAGAAAGACAGGAAGTTCAGATGGCGTTCTTTGTTAACGACGGTCTTGTCGGTCATCCTGCTTTTACTGATGTCGCTGTTCTTGAACAGTCATTTCGATGAGATCTTTACCAATGAAATCACCACCGGCATCATCGCCCACAGAGGAGGAGGAAACGAGGCTCCGGAGAATACGGTAGAAGGAATTGAAACGGCGATTTCTCTTGGAGTGTACGGTAGCGAGATCGATATTCAGCGTACATCCGACGGATATTACATTGTCAACCATGACGGTAACTTCGCAAGGCTTTGTTCCGACAGCAGGAAACCGGAAGAGATGACTCTGGCGGAAGTGAAGAAACTGGTGATCAGCGATCCGAATTATCCGAATGATCCGCAAGAAGTAGCGACTTTTGAAGAGATGCTGGAAGCGGCAAAAGGAAGGATCGTTCTGTTTGTGGAACTCAAAGGGAATACGGCCGACTATAGGATGGTCGACGATGCGGTAAGGATCATCAAGGATTACGGTATGGTTGATGAATGCGTGTTGATTTCTCTGAAGTATGATTTGATCGATTATGCGGAAACGGAATATCCGGAGATGAACACAGGTTATTTGACTTTTGTTTCATTCGGAAATACCGCAGAGCTGAATTGCGATTATCTGGGTCTGGAAGACGAAGCCGCGACCGATTTTGCTACCGATTCCGTTCATAAAGCAAACAAGAAGATCATGGTCTGGACACCGAACGAAAAAGAAAGACAGGAATACTTCCTGAAGTCCGAGGTTGACTATATCATTACCGACAACGTAAGACAGGCAAACGAGATCATTGATTCTTATCAGGACCGCAGCGATTTTGAGAAGATCGTGGATCTGGTCGTGAGGATGTTTCAGTAAACGGAGGAATGCATCATGAGAAAGATCATTATATTATTAGTTAATATACTGTTTCTGACTTGTGCTTTTGGCTGTACAGCCGGTAAGGAAAGTGAAATGGAAAACAATTGGAAAGACTATGCCCCTAGACAGGACTATGAACTGAATTCTGTTCATGCGGTGAACGGCAGACAGGGGATCTGTACGGATGGAGAATACTACTGGGTCAGCGGATCAACAACACTTACGAAATACGACAGAGACTGGAACATCGTTCTGGAAAACAAGGATCCGTTCAAAGGCTATGAACTGGAGGTAAATCACATCGGCGATATCGATGTCTATGAAAACGAACTGTATCTTGGCGTGGAATACTTCATGGACGGTGTCGGCAGAAACATCCAGGTTGCCGTATATGACGGAGATACACTGGAGCTGAAGAGAGTATTCCCGTTCAACGCAGAAACAGGACAGCTGGAGTGTTCGGGCATTGCGGTCGATTACGATTCCGGAACGGTATACATGACTTCCTGGGTGGACAACGAATCCAGTTCCTATCTCTACAGCTATGATCTGCATACCGGCGACTATAAAGGAAGAATACACATGCAGCCCTATCCGCAATGGCTGCAGGGCATTGCCTATTATGACGGTTGTCTGTATGTGACCTGTGACGACGGTGTGGCGGATGATGAGGATCCTGACCATATGTACCGCGTCAGTATCAACGAGAACGGGATCAGCGCGACTGTCACGCTGGAGAAGACTTTCGATGACGTGATCAGACAAGGAGAAATCGAAGGGCTGTCCTTCGACAAAACAAACGGGCAGTTTCTGCTTCTCTACAACCGTGGCGCCAGGATCGTTCTGGGAATGCCGAAAGGCTTCTATGAAGGATACAGCGAAGAGATCCATGAAGTATTCGTCTATGACATGAAATAAGCACAGAATAAAAACCTCTGGACATCCGTTCAGAGGTTTTTATTTGATCAAAGTTAAGACTGAGAAACCTTTTCTTTGGTTTTTCTTGTATACAGATAATAGATCGGGATACACAGAAGCAGCACCACGGCATATGCATAGAACAGCGGTCCGTAGCCGAAGTCGGAAATCACGAACGCGCCGATCGCAGGACCAAGAACATTCCCCAGATCCATGCCGATGTAGCAGCTGCTTGAAGCGACACCGCTTCTTTCCAGTCCCAGCATCCTGACGGAATCTGCCTGAATGGCCGACTGTCCGCTGCCCTGACCGATCGCCTTCAGGATACCGGCGATCAGAACCAGAGGAAGGGCATAGGCCCTGGCAAAACACACTGCGAATACAGCCGATATCACAAAGGCGGGATACAGGGTATAGGCAACGCCCTTCCTGTCCAGCCATCTGCCGGTAAATGGCTTGGTCAGAACGGTTGTAATAGAGCTGACTGTATAGTAGAGAGAAATATTCACGATGCCCCGGCTGGTACCGAAGTCCTTCAGATAGTACAGCAGGATGCCGTTTCCGATCGACAGCACGCCGATCAGGAACACATACATGAACAGTTCCGGCGCGAAGAAATTCTCCATCCTGAAGACGAACTTTTCTTTCTTGCCTTCGTTTCTTGAACGATAAGGAATGAAATAGGTGATGATGCCGCAGACCAGATTCAGAACACCCGCCCAAATGAAGATCTGTTCCATGCCCAGCTTTGCATCGATGAAGTCGCCCAGCTGCGGTCCGATCATTGTCGAGATGACTGTACCGATGCCGATATAGCTCATTCCTTCACCCAGTCTTTCCAGCGGCAGGAAGTCTGCACCGAAAGCCATGGATACCGTACCGCTCAAAGAGAACGCGATGCCGTTGAGGATCCTGACGAAGATGATCATCGGAACGGTATCGGCCTTTGAATAAAGGAACAGGCACAGGATAGAGAGAATATAAGACAGGATCATCAGATTCTTCTTGTTGAAACGGTCGCTGGCCGCTCCGGAAAAAGGTCTGCCGAACAGAGCCACCAGACTCATTAAAGAAGAAATGATGCCGGTGATCTCCATCGGCGCCCCTCTGGATATCAGAAAAGCTGGCAGGATGGGATTGACCATATAGGAAGCGGAACCGCTGATGACACTTACCAGAAGCACCATGATGAAAGGCAATGAAAAGATGGTTTTTTTCTGCATATACGATCTCCAGACAATGTTATTGTACCGATTATTTCCGGTCTTGTATTTTGAATCTGTACAAGTTTTTTTTAAAAACAAGCAATCCGATGC
Organism: uncultured Solobacterium sp.; assembly: GCA_964529805.1. GTDB lineage: Bacteria > Bacillota_I > Bacilli_A > Erysipelotrichales > Erysipelotrichaceae > Colivicinus. The sequence continues at coordinate 48,152 of CAZGZT010000002.1, forward strand.
AGGATTTTACTTTTTTATAAATCATTCATATTTGATTAAATGATTAAAACGGATGAATCATAAACAATAGAATCAGAGAAACAGGAGGCCTTTCTTATGGAAGCGATCAGAAAAGTATTAACGGAGAAAACGGAGGACGGAGGGTATATTACCACTCTGAACATGGAAGGTAACGAAGTGTTCGTCTATCAGCCTCTGGATCAGATGCACAGCGATATCATCAACTACGCCTATTCGGCACCGCTGCTGCTGGTGGCGGGGGACGAGGCGTTCACCAAGAATGAAGCGGTAGACTATGCGGACAACAGCGGACTTGCGGCGATTGCTTCGGAGAACGGAGGAACGGTGGTCTTCCTGAATCCTGTGACGACATGGGAGGAAGAGGCACCGGGCATCTACGAGAAGGTCATCGGCAAGGCCAGAGTGAAACAGTGGGGATTCTCTCACGGCATTCTTTATGACGACAAGGTTCCAAGGAATCCGTTTGAGGCCAAGGCAATGGAAAGACCGGACTTCGATCATGAACCGGAATACTTCATCTTCGGTTCGCCTGTTGCGACTTATGTCTATACAAAAGGAAAAGGAGCGGATTACTTCGCCCGCAACTATCTGAAAGAAGTCGGAGGCAAGTCTTCCATGGGCGACCTCGGATTTGCGGATATTACAATGACGGCGATCACGCTGGAAGGCTTGAGCATCGTTCCAAAGGTCGAGTGTGAAGATGTCAGCATCGTCTCGGTCGGAAATAGCGAAGAAGTCAACAGAGCTCTGCTTGAAAGCAATAACCGCGTGGCGGTATGCGACAGACTGGATGTCATCCCGCAGTACGATGCCTATATCGGCGACTACAAGCGCTGGGCCGGCAAGATCAGAAGATCGATCAACTACCGTAAGGAAGGGATCGTTATGAAACCGGAAAGGATGATGGTCGATACTTCTCAAGACAATCATCAGTTCAAGGAAGAAAAACATGAAGCAGGATATGTTCTGTTCTACGACAAGGATCTGGATGTAACGGACAGGAATCATCCGCTGCCTCTGGTACTGTGCTTCCACGGCGGAGGCGATACGGCTGTGGCTACGGCGATCATCGGAGAATGGCCGCAGATCGCGAAAGAGAACGGATTCATCCTTTGTGCGGTAGAGATGCATCTGGCGATTACGGCTACCGAAACGATGCAGATCGTCAAGGATCTGGAAAGCAGATATGCCATTGATGAAGGAAAGATCTATGCGACAGGTTTCTCCATGGGAGGCATCAAATCCTGGGATATGTATCAGGAATATCCGGAATACTTCGCCGCTCTGGCTCCGATGTGCGCGACCGTCGATGTCGGCGAGAATACACAGTTCTCCAAGGCCTTAAGAGTAAACGAAGAAGTCATGGTGCCGGTGTTCTATGTCGGCGGTGAGAATTCTCCGCTGGCGGAACTTCCATTCCAGGAAGGCAAGTGCTTTGAACGTGTGAAACACACATTTAAAGTCAATAAAGTCGTAAAGCCATACGATGCAGATAAGAATGACAAGGGAAGCTGGGAAGATCCGGTTTACGGCGTCAAAGGTGATGAAGAAGAACTCCTCCACGATCCGGATTTCGAAGGAAGCGTCACGCATGTCAGAAAGTTCTACAGCGAAGACGGGAACATCTATACGGAGTTCGTATCGGTATCGAGCCAGAAACACGAGATCCGTCCATACACCTGCCGCCTGGCTTACGGCTTCATGAAACAGTTTGCCCGCCGCAACGGAAAGATCGTGATCGAATAAGAGAACAGAATGATAGATCTGGTTAAGACAAAATACGGAACCTACAAGTCGGTAAGATCCAATGCGGGATTTGCCCTGTTCAGGGGCATTCCTTATGCCAAACCTCCGGTTGGAGATCTGCGCTGGAGAGCGCCGGAAGAGCCGGAGCCTTTTGAAGGCGTCAGAATCTGCGATACCTACGGAGATGCCTGCGCGCAGTACGACAGATGGGATACTGCTACGGACGACATCAACGACGACAGTGGTCATCCATATATTCTGATCGACAACTATCCGTATCCGCCGAAGATGTCGGAAGACTGTCTGTATCTGAATATCTATACGCCTGCCAAGAGCAGGGAAGACAGACTTCCGGTCATGATCTATATCCATGGAGGCGGATGTCAGCAGTGGTACGGCTCGGACTATGAATACTGCGGAGACGGTTTCTGCAGGCAGGGGGTCATCCTGGTAAGCATCAACTACAGGCTCAACGTCTTCGGCTACTTCTGCCATCCGGAACTTGCGAAAGAAAGCGGACACAATGCCAGCGGCAACTACGGCCTGATGGATCAGATCATGGCGGTGAAATGGGTGAAGGAGAATATCGAAGGCTTTGGCGGCGATCCAAACAACCTGACTGTCTTCGGTCAGTCGGCCGGAGGAAGATCTTCTTTGGCTGTCGTATGTTCCCCGTTGTCCGAGCACATGATCTCACATGTATCCATCCAGTCCGCAGGCGGTGTCGGCAACATCATGAGAGATTTCTCTTATGAGAAACAGGAACAGATGGGGATTGATTTCATGAAATCCCTGGGCTGTAAGAATATCAAAGAGATGCGGAAACTTGACTGGCAGACTTTAAGAGACGAGAACGACAAGCTCGGATTCTTAAGAGGTTTCAATATCTGTACGGACGGCTATGTCCTTCCGGAAGAAATCGACGAGATGATCGTCAAAGGAAAGATGGACGATGTCGACGTGATCATCGGCTGTACGGCTGATGAAGGAGCCAATGAAAAACCGCCGATGTTCGGAAGCAATACTTTCGCCCAGGCCAGAGCCTTCGCGAAATGCCAGTATCTCAACGGACACAAGTCTTCCTTTGTTTATGTATTCGACAGGAAACAGCCGGGTGATGATGCAGGCGTTCCGCACTCCTGCGACAACCGTTACCAGTTCGCCACTTTGGACGGCAGCTGGAGACCGTATACGGAAGAAGACCGGAAGCTCTCGGAACAGATGCAGAAATACTGGGCCAACTTCGCCAGAACGGGAGACCCGAACGGAGAAGGTCTTCCGGAATGGAAGAGCTATGATGAAGATGAGCTGGTCATGAAGCTGTGCACGGATGGTTCACATATGGAAGACTACGACAGAGCGACGGATGGAAAGATCAGTGCACTGACGGATGAGATCATCAGCCAATATAGAAAGTAAAAAAGACACGGATGGCCGTGTCTTTTTTTGTGTTTACTGTATCTTCTGTTTATAGAATATTCCTGAGCCAGTCGACGCACAGATCCGCCCATTTCGTGACATGCGGGATGTCCATGGCCAGGTCGTTGTGACCGTCGGCCAGAGCCAGACCGTGCACACCTTCCGGGAACAGATGCATCTCGAAAGGAATGCCTACCGCAGTCAGCGCCTGTCCCAGCGTAAAGGAATGTCTTGGATCGTCGCTGTTGGTCTGCCAGATGAAGAAAGGCGGCGTCTGACGGGAAATGTTGACTTCCGGTGAATAGTAGATCAGTTCTTCCTTGTTGGCAAAGAAAGGATTTCTGATCTGATCGGCGAACGGATCGACGAAGAATCCGCCGGTCATACCCGCAAAAGCAAAAGCACCATAGCCCAAAACGGCACCATCCGGACGACAGGACTCTCTTTCAATGACGTCTTTCGCATCCTTGTTTCCTTCATCGAAATGCGTTGCGCAATTTCCCGACAGCATGCCTCCGGCAGAGAAGCCCATGCAGACGACCTTGTCGGTCACGTTGAATTCATCTTTTCTGCTGCGGATCAGACGGATCGCTCTTTGCATGTCTTCCATCGCTTCCTTGCGTCCGTAAGGCTGCAGACGGTAAGTCAGGATCGCGGTATTGAAGCCGTGATCGTTGAAGTATTTTGCCGCATTGAAGCCTTCGCATCCGGTCCTGGTCGAGAAGCCTCCGCCGCAGGCGACGATGATCGTTCCTGTTTTCTTGTTGGTGTTCTGTGCCGGTACGAAGATGATGTTCGGTTCTATCTGCAAAGGATCGCGGTCGTCGTAACCCGGGGTCTTTCCCTCCGGCCACAGCGGCGTAACCTTGAAACGGCTCACTGCCTTGTTCCAGGTCTCCAGATTCAGTTCCCTGTTCATGGAACCGTCAGGTTTACGGTGCCTGGAAATATTGATCACAACCGCATCTTCTTCGACGACTCTACACAGTTCTACATAGTTTTCCTGATACATATGACCTCCTATAATAAAAAAGGTCCGTACCTGCCCCGCAGGCAAGGACCTTGTTTTGTGTTTAGATCAGATTCTTTTCCGTTTCCGCATCGAAAATATGAAGCAGGGACGAATTGAAGTTGAAGGTGAATTCTTTACCTAAGGCTACCTTATCCAGATCAAGGTTGGCTGTAGGAATAACCGCAACGATATCGTCGCCGTTCAGGTCGATGTGCAGATGTACTTCGCTACCCATCATTTCCGATACTTCGATCGTACCGGTAAAGCCTTCCTCTGCCATTTCGATATGAACAGGTCTGACACCAACAACGGTATTGATCGGTTCCTGGTTCTTTTCTTTCAGGGTCTTCTGATATTTGTCATCCAGTCTGATGTCTCTGTTCTGAATGGTGATGTAGTAGTCGCCGTTCTTGATGCTCAGAGGTACGTTGTGGAAGAAGTTGATCTGCGGTGTACCGATGAAGCCCGCAACGAAGACGTTTTCAGGATGGTTGAATACTTCCTGCGGCGTGCCGATCTGCTGAATGAAACCGTCTCTCATGACGACGATCCTGTCGCCCAGAGTCATGGCTTCGATCTGGTCGTGGGTAACATATACGAATGTGGTATCGATCTTCTTGCGCAGTCTGATGATTTCAGAACGCATCTGTCCACGCAGCTTCGCATCCAGGTTGGATAACGGTTCATCCATCAGGATGACCTGAGGCTCTCTGACGATGGCTCTACCGATTGCGACTCTCTGTCTCTGTCCGCCGGAAAGAGCTTTCGGCAGACGGTCGAGGATCGGCGTGATCTCCAGGATCCTGGCCGCTTCTCTGACTTTCTTGTCGATCTCTTCTTTCGGCATTTTCGCCAGCTTTAGCGAGAAGGCCATGTTTTCATAGACCGTCATGTGCGGATACAGGGAATAGTTCTGGAAGACCATGGCGATGTTGCGGTCACGCGGAGCGATGATGTTGGAAAGCTTGTCGCCAATATAAAGCTCGCCGTCGGTGATTTCTTCCAGACCGGCGATCATACGCAGGGTAGTGGACTTGCCGCATCCTGACGGACCGACCAGAACGACGAATTCCTTGTCTTTAATCTCAAGGTTGAAGTCCTGAACGGCTACGACGCCTTCATCGGTGATCTGCAGATTCGGAACGAAATCCTCTTCGTCCGGGACGGCGACGGCCTCTTTTCTCTTCTTGGCCGCCTTTCTGTTCTGCTTCACTTCTTCAGCAGTGATCGGATAGATCTTCTTGATGTTTTTGAGTGTAATACTTGACATTGAAATTGCTCTGATACATCAGCCTCCGCCTTTGTACCTCATTGAAGACCGACACTAAGGATCTTCAACATAATCAGCACGTCTCCACTGTGCTGAACCGCGAGCCACGGATTCCTCCTTCTTTAATTGCTGTAATCGTGGAGCCAGCATTACAATTCTATTATTTCAAATCAGAAAGAGGATTCCTTTTAAATATGTATCCTCGGTTTTTTAAAAAACGGAAAGAAGATAGATAATTATAAATCAATGTGTTTATTTTTGTTTTTTTCGGGGATGGGAACTTGCTATTCTGTAGTTGTAAGAGAAACGAGGTTTTAGCATGCACGAAATCAAGACGATCAATGTGAACGGTACGACCCTGGCCTATCGAGAATACGGAAGCGGGGACAAGTATCTGCTTTCGACACAGAACTTTTTCTTCAAGGACAGCCACATGGCGCTGCTCGGTCAGCCGCCGTACGACTATCACTGCTTCCTGGTCTACATGAGAGGTTATGGCGAATCGGAACATATCTTTGATCAGACCTTAAGAGACTATGCGAAGATCTGGGGCGAGGATCTGATGGCGTTTGCGGAAGCTATGGGAATCAAGTCTTTCTATTACACCGGGATCTCCCACGGCAACTGGGCAGCCTGGTACATCGCCTTCCACAGACCGGAACTGATCAGGGCCTATGTCTGCTGCGACGGCATCACCCAGTACCATGAGCAGAGAGACCTTCCTGCGCCTTTGGCCAAGATGAGGGATCATGCGGAAGATTTCGTAGGCAATGTGGAACAGCTTAAGAAGACGGCATGGATCGAGACCTGGCCGACGCAGAACCCGGAGAGACTGAAAAGAAGACGGGCAAACTTCGAGGAGCACCTGGATATCCTGATGCACAGAAAGAAGGAAGAGTTCGCTCTGCCGATGCTGGGAGACATGACGGGATGCGAAGCAAAGAGTCAGGAAGAACTGCTGGAACGACTTCATGAGATCAATTTCCCGGTCATGGTCTGGGAAGGCGGTCTGGATCCTTTGGCAACGCCGGAAGCTGCACTGGAAGTGGCGAAAGCCATCCCGGGAGCACAGTATCTGATGTATCAGCATCTGGGTCATGGAGGTGCGGATGAGATGCCGGAACTGACGGCCAGAGACTGCGACCGTTTCTTTATGGATGTAGAAGGAAGGATCCTGTAAGATGAAACTTCAGCCGGCTCTGATCTTTGGGGAAGGCATGATTCTTCAAAGAGACAAGGAAATCAGGATATGGGGCACCTGCGCACTGAGCGATACCGTTACGGTAAAACTGAATGATCAGTGCGTCAGCGTGGATACCGTCCGTGGAGAATGGATGGCAACCCTGCAGCCCGAGAAAGCATGCGACAGAACCTCAATGGAGATTAGCTCCAGGATCACGGGAGAAAAGATCGTTTTTCATGATGTAGCGATCGGTGAAGTATGGCTGGCAGGCGGTCAGTCCAACATGGAATTCATCATGAAGTACGATATCGATTATCCGGAAACAAAAAACAGCGATAGCGACGATCTGCTTCGTTCGTTTACCTATCCGCAGGCAGCCTTCAAAGGCTTCCTGGAAACCGAAAATTCCCCGGAGACGGGATTCTGGAGGAAATGGGACAGTGAAGACGACCGCAGCCATTTCTCGGCGGTTGCCGGATACATGGGCATGCTGCTGAGAAAGAAACTGAACGTTCCTGTCGGCATCATCTCCTGCAACTGGGGCGGTACGCCGGTAGCGGCCTGGACCGCAATGGAGGATCTGGAAAAAGAAGAACGGCTAAAGAAGATCCTGGACTGGCACAAAGATGCCTGCGAGAAGACAAACTGGCCGAAGTACATCGCCGCCAGCGAAGTCAGAACGCCGGAACCGTCACCGGAACAGAAGGCATTCTCGGACAAGTTCATGATGGGAGAATTCGGCAAAGAATTCTTCGAGAACTTCGATCCTTCGACCTTGCCTGTTCTGGACTTTGCGCCATACAGTCCGGGTCCTAGATCGACGGTAAGACCTGCGGGTCTCTATGAAAACATGTTGTGCAAGGTGGCCCCTTACGGCATCAGAGGTTTTGTCTGGTACCAGGGTGAGGACGACGACGCCAGAGACTGGGCGGATATATATGACGTATCCATGGTGACGATGATCAGATCGTGGAGAAAACTGTGGAAGGAAGAACTGCCGTTCTACCAGGTCGAGTTGGCACCGTTCAGAGGTGTGGGTGTAACGGCAGCCAAGGAATACGCGCTGATCCGTCATAAACAGGAAGAGGCGGCAAAACAGTTGGATGATGTCTATGATGTCTGCATCCTGGATGCAGGGGAAGAATACAATATCCATCCGCGCAGAAAGAAGATGGTCGGCGAAAGACTGGGCAGGATCGTGATGAAGCACAGCTACGGCGATGATTCATTGACGGCAGACTGTCCGAGAATGGTAGATGCCTATAGGGATAAAGATATCGTGATCCATTTCGACAATACGGCAGAAGGTCTCAGGATCGACGGAGATCTGCATCAGTATCTGATCCTGACGGCAGGAGACAGGAAACTGGATTATGAAGCCGTTGCGGATGGGGATAAGTTGATCATCAAGGGAGATTTTCCAAAAGAGAAGATCACGGTCCGTTTCTGTGAAGAGAACTACTGCGTAGATCCTTTGTACAATTCCGAAGGGAATCCGGTCTACGGCTTTACATGCGAGGTCTAAACATGAAAATAAGAGAAGTGGTTGATAGGATACTGGATTACCATCCTCATCTTGAGGGCTACAAGGGGTGTGACGACTACAAGTGCGGCGATCCCGATCAGGAATGCACAGGAATCGTCACGGCACTGACGCCGAACGTTTCTGTCATCAGAAGAGCCATTGAACTGGGTGCCAATCTGATCGTCGTTCATGAACCGACTTTCCATACGTCGGACGACGACGGATGGTCTGAGGAATTCGAAAACAGCGTCCTGGAAGAGAAACTGAAACTGCTGAAGGAACACGGGATCGTTATCTGGAGAGATCACGATCACATGCATGCCCATCAGCCCGACAGCATCTTTACGGGCGTGCTGAAATATCTGGGATGGGAAGAAAACGTCGAGGTGGATACCGATACCGGAATGTTTGCCCACTACATCGTGAAGATCCCGGAAATGAGCGTCAAGGAACTTGCGGGTTATCTCATCGACCGGATCGGACTCAACGGTGCCAGGATCGTAGGAGACCCCGAGATGAAAGTTACAAGAGTCGCTCTTGTCGGACATCTCTTCCCGAACAAATACAGGAGAAAAGACGATTCGCTGGGAGAGTATTCCGTGAAAGTCATTGAAACGCTAGAAAAGAAAGCCGACGTGATCATTCCGGGAGAAGTGATCGACTGGACCGTTCTGTCCTATGTCAGGGATGCGACAGATCTGGGTATTCATAAGGCTGCCATCAACATCGGACACTTCAACTGGGAAGAGCTTGGAATGATGTATATGAGAGACTGGCTGGATGATCTGCTGGACAATGAAATCAGAGTTGTCTATGTAGCATCCGGCGATATGTATAGATATGTGAAAAAGGGAGAATGAGTATGCTGATAAAAGAACTGATGCCTTTGATGAAGATCCATGGACGTACAGTCTACGACGAAGGGAAGCAGGCGCTTTTCTGCAACTGGAGCCTTTCCGGTTTGAGCATCGGCGTCAAAGGGACTTATCTGAAAGTGAAAGTCCTGGCCGACAGTGATCAGATCCCGGGTATGCCTGGGATGCCGCAGCCTCCGGCAGACTGGCCGTGTCTGGGCTGTGCTTTGAAAGACGACCTGTTCTACCGTCATGAATGCAGGGAAAACGAAGAGATGCTGACCGTATGGGAAAGTGCAGAAGAAAAAGAGGTAGAACTCAGACTGGTCAAAGTTTCCGAGAATGCCAGAGGAAAACTGGGGATCGTTGCTTTGGAGACGGATGGCGAATTCTATAAGGCTGCCGAAGGGAAACCGCGTATGGAAATCATCGGCGATTCCATTACCTGCGGCTTCGGCAACGAAGCGCCGAACAACGCTTTTGAATTCAAGACTTCCGAAGAAAACGGCTGGATGTCCTACGGAGCATTGGCTGCAAGAGCGCTGGGATACGATCTTTCCATGATCTGCGAGTCCGGTATTGCTGCCATCAAACCGGAACATCCGCTGTTCCCGATGCATGCGATGGAAGACATCTACACCAAAACGGACGAGCTTTATGCAGTCAAGTACGGCAAAGAGAATACGGAATGGGATTTTGAAAAGAACCACAACGACATCGTTGTGATCAATCTCGGGACCAACGATACCACTCCGATCCGTTTCTACCGCGACTTCAAGGATATCGATCCGATGAACGACTGGTTCCATCAAAGATTTAAAGAATTTGTCAGGATGGTTCGTAAAGCCAACGGTCCGGATACCTTCATCTGCTGTACTATGGGTCCGATGGAACACTATGTCTATCACCACATCAAGGAAGTCGTCGAAGAGATCAAGGCTGAGACAGGCGATCAGAAGATCTGCTGCTTTGCATATATTCCGATCAACGTCATGACGGAAGGCTACGGCGCTGCCGGTCATCCGTCGGCCAAGACCCATTTAAGGATGGGCAATGAGCTGGCAAACTATATCCGTAAATATGTACTGGAGGGGAAGGATGCTTAAAGAAAAGATTGAAAACATTGATCTTAACAAGTGGAACGCTCCTGTAGTTACGGAGAACATCCCCCACGGCGACATGCCGGGCGACAAGATCGCGATCGGCGAAGATCACATCAATAAAGCAAACAAGATATTCCCATTGCTGATAGAAGAAATCAGAAAGGCAGATACGGAAAAGGCAGTCGTATCCGTCTTCGGCGGTTCGGGTGTCGGCAAGAGCGAGATTGCATCCCTGCTGACATACTATCTGCAGGATTGCGGGATCGGAGCCTATGTCATGTCGGGCGATAACTATCCTTTCCGTATCCCGATGTACAACGACGCAGAGAGACTATCCACCTTTAGAGCGACCGGTCTGAGAGGGCTTGTCGATGCAGGACTTTACAATGAAGAAGTCAAAGAAACTCTGTTTAAACTTTGGGCCGATGAGACCGATCCTGATCCGGCCAAGGTAGATGAATATCCATGGCTGAAAGTCTACCAGGAAAAAGGCAGAGAAGCTCTGAAACAGTATCTTGGTACCAGAAAAGAACAGGATTACGATGAAGTAAACAAGATCATCAGACAGTTCAAAAACAGGGATGACAGGATCTATCTCAAGAGGATGGGACGTAAGGAAGAAGAACGCTGGTACGATGCGGTCGACTTCTCCGATATCGACGTGCTGGTCATTGAATGGACGCACGGCGGCAACGAGAACATCGAAGGCATCGACATCCCGATCCTGCTGAACTCCACGCCGGAAGAGACCAGGGAACATAGACGCCTAAGAGCAAGGGACGGCAAGACCGATTCCGCCTTTACTACCATGGTTCTTTTCGTCGAACAGGAAGAACTGGATGACCGCGGCAGATTCGCCAAGATCAGGATCTCCAAACAGGGCGAGATCATGGAATAGACCGCAAGGAGGAATTATGAGCAACAAGAAAATGGGTATCGGTACACTGCTGAATGCCTATCCCGACAGTGTCGGTGGTCATCTTTCGGATATCGTTTCTCTGCTGAAGAAGGATGAGTTCAAGGATGTATTCAGATCCTTCTATATCCTGCCAAGCGTATTCAATACCGATCTGGACAGAGGATTCTCTTTGATCAACTACGACATCAGTGAAACACTGGCCGGCAATCAGGACATTGCCGATCTTCATGATCTGAATATCGACCTGCTGATGGATTTCATCCTGAATCATATTTCGGTGCTGTCTCCTCAGTTCCAGGATATTCTCAAATACGGCGACGATTCGAAGTGCCGCGACTTCTTCATCGACTGGAACAAGTTCTGGGACGGATGCGGGGAGATGAACGAGGAAGGCTATATCGTTCCGGATCAGAAATACATCAAGGACATGTTTTTCCGCAAGGCCGGTCTGCCTATCCTGATGGTGCGTTTCCCTGACGGAAAGGAAGTTCCTTACTGGAATACGTTCTATCAGGAAGTCATATACAATCAGCTGGATCCGTTTGCCTTGGTGAAGGAACTGGGCATGCAGTACGGAACGGCTGTCGAGATCTGTGAACTGGTGAATCCGCTTCTGAAAGAAAAGAAGAAGATCGAAGAGATCGATTTCGGGAAATGGGATAAATACGCGGACGAGATCAGACAGTATCTGAAGGCTCACCGCAGCTATCTGGGTCAGATGGATCTCAACATCAAATCTCCTCTGGTCTGGGATTACTACCGCGAAACGCTGAAGAAGCTGTCCGACTACGGCGTAGCGATCGTCAGACTGGACGCCTTCGCCTATGCACCGAAAGAAGTCGGCGAGAGAAACTTCCTCAACGATCCTGGAACATGGGAGCTTCTCGAAAAAATCAACGCCATCGCAGAGGAGTACGGTCTGACCCTGCTCCCGGAGATTCATGCGAGCTACGGCGAAAAGACCTACAGGCTGCTGGCGGACAAAGGATACATGGTTTACGATTTCTTCCTGCCTGGATTATTGATTGATGCGTTCATCCGCAAGAACGGAGAATATCTGAAGAAGTGGGCCGATGAAGTCATTGAAAACAAGATTTCTACCGTCAACATGTTGGGATGCCATGACGGCATTCCTCTGCTGGACCTGAAGGGTCTGCTTCCTGACGAGGATATTCAGACTATGATCGATACCGTCGTTTCAAGAGGCGGATACGTCAAGGATCTGCACGGCGCCAAGAACGTCTACTATCAGGTCAACGCGACTTATTATTCCGCTCTGGGCGAAAGCGACAAGCGGATGCTGATGGCCAGAGCGATACAACTGTTCATGCCGGGCAAACCGCAGATCTGGTATCTGGATCTGTTTGCCGGAAAGAACGACTACGAAGCCATGAGAAGAGCCGGTGTGGGCGGTCACAAGGAGATCAACCGCACCAATCTGTCCTTAAAAGAAGCGGAAGCGCTGCTGGAGGAGGATGTGGTCAAGAAACAGCTGGAACTGCTCAGATACCGCAATACCTGTCCGATCTTCAGCGAAGATGCCGATATCAGTGTTGAATGCAACGAGACGAAGATGGATATAGAGTGGATCAATCGTTACGGTTCCGTGAAGCTTTCCGTCGACTTTGAAGCAGAGACCTATTCGATCGAAGAAAAACAGTAAACACAAAACAAAAAAAGCCTGGTCAAGTGATCGGGCTTTTTTTCATGATGATTTGAGATTAATCGATCTGATAGAAACGGATCCACAGGCCGTTTTCTTCGACTGTTCCTGTTCCGATGAAACGGTTGCAGTGAAGGATCGGAGCCAGTGTTTTGGAATCGGTCAGGAAGGTCGGTACTGTCTTGAACTGCCTTGACGGTCTGTTTTCCATCCAGCCGTTGTTTTCGATATAGATATGACAGTCCTGCCCTGCGCAATCCTTTCCGGTCAGCACATATCTGGCGGACAGATGGCGCATATTGGTCTGATCGACGATCTGCGTATTGACGCCCCACGGTTCCACGATGCCCTTGAAGGCTTCACACTCGATGGTTCCTGAGAAAGGGATCATTGATACCTCTCCCAGTTCCGTCTCCATGCGAAAGCCTCTTTCAGCAATATCGATGTGTATCTCCAGGATCGGAATTTCTTTCATCTTATTCTTTCGCGGTGAATTTCGGAGCGCCGAAGAGTTTTACGACGTAGTTGTTGGTCTGGAGCTTGTCGTAGTAGTAATAGTATTTCTCCTGCTGCTGCTTCGGCATCATACCCGAATTGTTGTTCAGGTTGATGATATCGAACTTGTCCGCGTATTCTTTCCATTCAGGCAGACCTTCGCCGTTCGGATTACCGGTTGCGGCGAAGTTGTACCAGTAGTTCTGGATCAGTTCCATAAAGTCGTAGTCGGCTCCTACCCAGTGGTAAGGGAAGAACGGATTTCTCTCGCCATGATCGACACGGCCGAAGACGTACGGCATTTCGGCGCAGTGCGGAGATCCGTCGTTGTGGCCTCTTTCCGTTTCGTTCTCTTTGGACATCAGCCAGATGAAAGCCTTGTTGACGCCTTTCTTGTGGGTCAGCTCACCGAGCTTGGCAGAACCCAGAAGCATGATGTCGGAAGCGATCGTCGATACCTGTTTTGCCGCTTCGATCTTGTTGGCGGCAGGATACCAGCGCTTCATGTCGTCTGCGGCATCCGCGAAGGATTCTTCCAGATACTTGTTGAATTCCTCAACGGAATAATCGTCGACCTTGACGGCAGGGAATTCCTGGGCGCAGGAACCCATCAGGACATCGAAGTCGTTGAATTCTTCGTTGTCCATGATCTCACTGTAAGGTTTTGGAATGAATTCGCCGTCGATACAGAAGGTAAATCCAAAGCCCATAGGACCGATGCCCTTGGATCTCTGGAATTCCTCATAGGAATCAAAGAGCTCCCAGGCTTCTTTTCTTCTCAGCTCCTCGATGCTCTTGCAGCCGACGTAGTTCATGTATTCGACGCCAAGATCTTCCATCGTCTTTCTCGGACCCGGCTGCATGAAGCCCCAGTAGATCGGTCCGGATTCGATAGATACGCGCTGAATGATGCCTTTCATCAAAGGCGAAGCGTGCAGAGCGCCTGTTCCGGCTGCGCCGCCCGATTGTCCGGCTACCGTGATGCGTTCAGGATTGCCGCCGAACTGGGCGATGTTTTCCTTGACCCACAGGCAGGCCTTGCGCATGTCGTACAGGGCGTAGTTGCCGCTGGTACCTCCCGCTTCGGCAGTCAGCTCCGGATGAGCGAAGAAACCGAAGAAACCGAGACGGTAGTTGATCGTAACGACGACGATGTCTTTTCTCTTGGCGAAACCGATACCGTCGCAGACGACTTCGCAGCCGCTACCTGCGACCATGCCGCCGCCGTGGATCCAGATGAATACCGGAAGCTTGTCTTCCGCCGTCTTGGCAGGCGTCCAGACGTTCAGATACAGACAGTCTTCCTCATACTGGGAAGGCATCATGAACTGCGGTACGCCGTGGACATTGGCAGGCAGATCTTCCTGCGCCATGACATGCTGGATGGAAGCAGCAGAATACTGGGTAGCCTTTCTGACTCCTCTCCATTTTCCCGGATCTTCCGGATGTTTGAAACGTCTGTCTCCTACCGGAGGAGCGGCATAAGGAATACCCTTGAAGATCTTGACGTTCTCTTCAATGTAGCCCTGCAGCCATCCCTGTTTTACCTGTACTTTTGCATTCTCGAAATTTGACATATTGTTCTCCTTATTTGTTCTTCAGCAGATATTCAATGCCTTCGTAGGCATGAGGTGTCCAGAAATCCCAGTTGTGTATGCCCGGTCCTTCCACATAGGTGAAATCGGCCTTCTGTCTCTTCAGGAAATCGCGCATCCTGCGGTTTGGTTCCAGCAGGAAGTCTTCCGTTCCGCAGGCCATGTAGATCTTCGGATTGCTGATCCCTTTCTTCTTGTTCTTCTTGAAGAGGACTTCGGGATTGTGATCGGATTTCTCGGCTTTGAGCAGATCCCCGAAGGCATTCACGTAGTATTCGTAGTTGGCCATGACCGGATCCTTCATGTCCGGCTTCATGTCCTTGAGGTTGTAGATGATCAGCGCGGAAGACAGCGCCATGATACCCCCGAAAGTCTCCGGATACTTCAGTCCCGTATGCAGAGCACCGAAGCCGCCCATGGACAGACCGCCTATCAGGGTGTCTTCCTTCTTCAGGGCGATATGGAAGGTATCGCGCAGATAGTTGATCAGGTCCTCTCCTATGAATTCACAGTAGTGATGACCGGTCGCCTTCTTGTCCAGATAGAAGTCCAGACCGCCGCTTGGCATGACGACGTTGAGATTGTATTTCAGCGAGAAGTCGGCAGCCGCCGAATTGTAGAGCCAGTCCGTGCAGTCTCCGCTGTAGCCGTGCAGCAGAATGATCGTTTTAGCCTTGCGCCGGTAGTAAGGGTTGCCCTGTAACATGAAAGAAGGCAGATTCTTTTCCGCCAGATGAATATAGAATTCACCGTTTCTGGCCAGGGCGTTTGATCTGAATTTGACGTAATGTGTCGACATTATTAAAACTCCTCTTTGTTTCTAAACATATTGTAGAATGGCCGGAAGGGATAAAAATATTAAAAAAGTGTTATCTGTTTTTGAGTTTCAATGAAGTGATGTACGGGCATATCAATAGTACTCATATTCTAAAGACGAGGTGATATTTTTGAAAGTATTAGGTTTTTCGTTGTGATTAAATGAATATAACGAAAGGACTTAAATAGGAGGAATAATAATGAAAAAACTTTTAGTTCTTTTAGCTGCTGTTCTTCTTCTCGTCGTATCCCTGACAGGATGCTCAGGCGGCAAGGACAACACGGCAGATGAGGTTCCTGTTTTAACATTTGACCTTTCCACCCTGTATATCGTACCAGACCTGGAAGCTACGCAGGGAACGGAAGATGCTTTGAATGAATATCTGCAGAGCATTGGTGAAAACTACAAGATTCACCTCATCATCACTTCGATCGGCGACTACTTCTCAAAGATTCCGATGGAACTGGCAAGCGGCGGTGACGATTCACCGGATATTATCCAGGAATTCTCACTTTCCAGCGATGTAAGCAACGGTTATCTGCAGTCATTGGATGATTATCTTGACAATGAAATGAAGGAAACCAAGGCGCTTCTCGGTGACGCTCTGCTGGAATGCGGCAAGATCAACCATACCACTTACATGATCCCTCGTTATTTTGGTACAACGCTTGACTGGAAGTGGATCTACAACAAACCGATGGTAGAAGCTGCAGGCGTTGATGTCAGCAAGGTTACCGACATCATCACGCTGGGCGATGTCATGGCCGAACTGAAGGTCGCTTATCCTGATGAGCACTTCCTGGTATACTGCAACGAGTTCCCTAGAATTCTGAGCTCCAAGAACCATACGGCTGCCGTAGGTACATATGCCGCTACAGTCGGCGAAGACACGACGCTGCAGTGCTACTATGAGACGGAAGTTTATCAGCAGGCTATCAAGCTGGCTTATGACTATCGTCAGAAGGGCTACGCAGATCCGGAAGGTTCCGCAAATACGGCAGGTCACGACTCTGTCACATACAGCGGTTCTTCAAAGGGCGTTATCATGGGTCACTCGGCACAGGCTGAACCAATCGCTCAGTCATTCACCAACCAGTCATACTATCCGGCAGATTCTGAATTCCCGGGCGAATTCGGCGCTGTAACGGTTGCGATCGACGACCTGGTTCCTGAATCACTTGGTGTTGCAGTTACTTACACCTGCAAATATCCTGAAAGAGCTGCAAGCTTCATCAACCTGCTCTATACCGATCAGTATGTATGGGATACTCTCATCTACGGCGTTGAAGGCAGAGACTATCTGTGGAACGACGACCACACTCTGATGAAATATCCTGAAGGTCTGGAATGGGCTACTGTTCCTTATCAGGTATCATGGTCCTGCGGTATGATCGGCAACGGCTTCTATACACAGGCATTTGAAACCGGTACAGATTCCAACTCCGATCCGAACTACGGCATGAATCTGATGAAGAACGCATGGGTACCGCCTCTATTCGGCTTCAACCCTGCAAACGACAAGATATTCAATGAAGTAGCTGCTGTCAGCAACGTTGTTGACAAGTACAACAGCGCTCTGATCTACGGCGACGTTGATCCGGAAGTTGAATATCCGAAGTTCATTGCCGAGCTGAAAGAAGCAGGCATCGACAAGATTATCGCTGAATACCAGGCTCAGGCCGATGAATGGTTAAAAGCAAAATAATCTTTAACTGAAAAATGTGATTAAGACTAAGGCGGGATTTATTCCCGCCTTATCTTGTATAATGGATATTGAAAAAACACTTCAATGAAGAATTCGTTGATCAGAAAAATACGGATCCTGGTCGTCAGCATCGTAATATCCTCGCTGCTGTTTTTTGTAGTAACGACCGTCACCTACGATTTCTACTACAAACAGTCCGTCCTGAAAGACGTCAGCAGGATCACGGTAAGCTGGACATCGTCCATCGACAGCAGACTGAATACCCTGTATGAACATCTTTATGACCTGTCCGCTTTTCTCTACAACAACGACGAAATAACGCCTGGTTCTGCTTCGATGAACTTCGACGACAAACGGAAGGTCGTGGACGTGATCAACGCCAAGATCAGGGCTTCTTCGGATTTTACCGCCCTGTTTATCATCGATACGGAAAGCGACATGATCCTGTACTCGAAAAGCAGCACACTGAACTCAACCATCAACAATTATCTGAAGGAATACATCAGAGAATACGCCGTCGATCATTATTCTTCGATCAACAACAGAACCTGGACCATTATCGACGTCCTGGGCGGCAACTACTACTACAAGGCGCTGAAGCTCGGCAAGTTCGTCATCGGTGCGGCAAGCGATATAGGACTCTACAAAATCGATCTGCCTTACGAGGAACACGAGTACAGGAATACCTCTACCTATATCGAAAACAACGGCGTGATCTACCCGATCAATAGCGGCAGCGACTTCATCGAATATATCGATACGGACAAAGACGAAGGCTATTATATCCGCGGATATGTGGTGATCCCGACAAAGATGCAGAACGTCGACGCGACGACCTACTTCATCAACAAGACCGAAAACGTCGGTACGACCTGGAGGATCGCGTCCATTTTCATGATCCTGGACAGCGCCTTGTGCGTGGTCCTGACTCTGATCCTGATCTACAACACTAGAAAAAAGATCAGCACGCCGATAAAAGGACTCGTCGAAGCGGACCGGAAGCTTTCCGGGGGCGATTTTGAATACAAGCTCAATACTGAGGATGCCGGCAGCAGCGAGTTCGAGGAACTGTATGCCAGCTTTAACGATATGTCCGACAAGATGAAGAACCTGACGATCGAACAGTACGACGCCGAGATCAAGAGGCAGCAGAACCAGCTCAAGATGCTCAGGGCCCAGGTCAAGCCGCACACCTTCCTTAATGCGATCAATACCATCAACAACATGACTTATACCGGCAAGCCGGAAGACATCAGGAAATACATTGCCGCATTCGCTTCCTTTACCCGCTACATGCTTTACAAGGCTAAGGACTGGACGACGGTCGAAGAAGAGATCAAGAATATCGACAGCTACGCAAAGATGCAGCAGATCCGTTTCCCGGAAAGCATCGATATCATCTACGACATCGACCGGGAGATCTACTCAGAACAGATCCCTTATCTGATCCTGTTCTCGCTGGTCCAGAATTCCTTTAAGCATGCCATGACGCTTGAAGACAAGGCCTATATCACCATCAGCGGCGAATACTATGAAGAAGAAGGATTCAAGGGCTTTAAACTGACCGAGGAAGACAACGGCCCGGGCTTCTCTCAGGAAGCGCTGGAAAAGATCATCACAGCGGAAGCCGACGACCCTTTCACCAAGGAACATCTCGGTCTGACCAATGTCCGCTACAGTCTGAACCTTATTTATAAACGCGACGACCTGCTGCGCATTTCCAACAGAAAGGAAGGCGGAGCCCATATAGAACTGCTGATCCCGGAACAGGAGAGAGAAGATGAAACTGCTGGTATGTGACGACGACATTTCGACGATCGATGTCATTCAGAGTCAGCTTGACTGTAGGATGTTGGGGATATCGAAGATCCTGCGGGCCTACAACGGCAAGATGGCCAAGGAGATCATCGATCAGGAAGAGCCTGATCTGATCCTGTGCGATATCGACATGCCGATCTGCAATGGCATGGAGGTGCTGGAGTATGTCTACAACAAGAACAGGGATATCGAGTTTTCGTTTTTGACCTGTTACGAGAAGTTTGAGTATGCCCAGAAAGCGATCCAGTACGGCGTTACCAGCTATCTGACCAAACCTTTTGATCTGGAAGAAGTAAAGATCTGCATCCAGAAAATGATCGCCAACGCGAAACAGAAAAAGGTATCTGAAACGAAACAGATCCAGAGCCGCTACGATTCGCTGATGTCATCCGTACTGCGGCAGGCCTGCGACGGGATCCTCGGCAGCAACCGGAATATCGTTGAAGCGGGTCTCAAGATCAACGGGATCGACTTCCATGCCGACAGCAAGTGGCGCATCGTCTTTACGTGCTGCGACATGACGGATGCGATCCGGAAGACCTGGAACAAGGATCTTCTGGTATTTACTTCTTCAAGACTGCACGACGAGGCGATCCTGGATTATGTCGGCTCGGCCTATACGGTGGTGAATTCCGACGACAGATTCCTGTGGAACTTCTGTTTCGTCAAAGGTACGCCAGGCGATGAGCAGCTGGAAGAAAAATGCCGGAAACTGATTGAATTCTCCACCAGATACATGTCGATGAATCCGGTAGCGCTGATCAGCGACGTGTTCGCTTTCTATGAAACCGGCGATGTCGTCTGCCGTCTTTATGATCAGATGCGCAAGATCCGCTACTACTCCGGCAAGGTCTTCTTTGAAAAACAGGACATCGCCTATGAACAGACGGAAGACAGGATCCTCAACGAGAATCAGATCCTGTGGTATCTCAAGAAACGCGACGAAGCGGGTTACAGGGAATACATTGAATCCATCCTGGAGAACAGCGAAGGCAGCGAAGCCCATCTTGATCAGATCAGAAAAGAACTGATCAATATCTTCGTGACCCATTTCCGGGATAACGGAGTCGGTTCCAATCAGATCTTCATGCATCCGCAGGTAATGGCGGCAGATGAGAAGGCCGCAAGTTCCCGCAAGGCGCTGGCCGAGTACGCGGATCTGCTGTTCACGATACAGCAGTCCAGACTGCAGGAATCCATCGATTCGGAAGACATCATCGTCAAAGCCCGGAAATACATCGAAGAGAATTTCAAGGAAAACATCGACCGCAACGACGTGGCTGCCGTTACTTTCGTGACGCCGAACTATCTTTCCAAACTGTTCAAGAACAAGATGAACATGAACCTCAGGGAATACATCAATCAGCTGAGGATCGAAGAAGCCAAGCGCCTGCTGATATCGACTTCCATGTCCATCAGCGAGATCGCTTCCGATGTCGGCTACTACAATATTTCCTATTTCTCTACCGTATTCCATAAACTGGTAGGAGTCAGCCCGTTCGACTGGCGCAACAACGGAGAAGCGGAAAATGAAGCTAAGTGAAAGAATTCAAAGGGACAGAAAACAGTTTGAACAGCTCCCTGACCGCAGCAGCAGGATCCATTTTCTCTGGGATTATTACCGGATACCGATCCTGGCTTTATTAACGGTCATCGTCATCGCTCTGATCGTTCTCATTGGAAGTATCGGCAGAAAAGACACGGCTATGCATATCGTTCTGCTGAACAGCGATTCTTCACTGGTTGAGTGCGACAGCACCGTATTCGACAGGGTTCTGGAAGAAAGCATCATCGACCTGAAAAAAAGGAAGGCGGACATCAACGACAAACTGTCGGTTGGTCAGGGAAACGACGAAACCGCAGACATCGAGACGCTGCAGGTACTGAGTGCCATGTTCATGATTAATGATCTGGATCTGTATGTTGCAGATCAGTACTATTTCGATTATTTTGCCGCGAATGGAGTCTATTGCGATCTAAGCGGATTCATCGACGAGGATATTCTGAAAAAACACAGCGAAGACCTGTATTATATCGAAGACGGAAACGGCAGCACCATCCTTGGCGGCATCGTACTGCACGAGGGATCTCTCATCCATCAGGCCGGATATTACCACGACGACGTGATCATGGGAGTACCCGCCAACGCCGGAAATGCGGATGTTGCGATCGAATTCATAAGATTGCTGCTGAGTGATAGAAATTGATAAAAGCAGTGTACTTTTTTTAATGATAGCCGTCCGGCTAATCTTTAATATGAAATTAGGATATTTATATAGAAAAGGAGTTTTGTTATGTCAGAAAAACAGACTAAACACTCTGAATTTGATGATGTCCTGAAAGAGCAGAAGAAGCTTCAGCGGAAGGAGAAGATCAAGAACGATCTGCCTCTTTACCTGATGATGCTTCCGGGATTGATCTACCTTGTCTGCAACAACTATCTGCCGATGTTCGGCATTCTGCTGGCATTCAAGAGGATCAACTACTCCGTAGGTATCTTCAAGAGCCCTTGGGTCGGACTCAGCAACTTCGAGTATCTTTTCAAGACAAAAGACGCATATATCATGATCAGGAATACCCTGGCATACAATGCGGTATGGATCATTATGGATATTGTACTGGCCGTCTTCATTGCCCTGTGCATGAATGAGATCGCGCAGAGAAGGATCGCCAAGGTCATACAGCCGATCATCTGCTTCCCTTCCATGGTATCGGCAGTTATCCTTTCGTTCCTGGTCTACGCTTTCCTGAGCGCAAGCTACGGCTATCTGAATACGGTATTCTTCCATGACAATCCGATCAACTGGTACAACGAAGCGAAATACTGGCCGATCATCCTGACGATCGTCCATATCTGGCAGGGTGCAGGCCAAAGCTCGGTCATCTACATGGCCAGCATCGGCGGTATCGATAAAGGACTTTACGAATCCGCCAGGATCGACGGTGCCACCAAGTTCGAGCAGATCAAGTACATTACTCTGCCGCTGCTGAAACCGATGATCATCATGATGCTGCTGCTGTCGATCGGACGTATTTTCAACTCCGACTTCGGTCTGTTCTATCAGGTTCCGCTGGGAAGCGGCATGATCGTGGATACGACGCAGACCATCGATACCTTCGTATACAGGGCACTGATGATCAGCAACAACGTCGGTCAGTCGTCGGCAGCCAGCGTGTTCCAGGCCGTAATCGGCTTTATTCTGGTGCTTCTTTCCAACCTGCTGGTCAGAAAGATCAACCCGGAGAACTCGCTGTTCTAGGAGGATACTATGGCAAAACAAAAGAATAAAATACAGTTGATGAAGGGCGAAGCCGGTTTCCATTATCTGGCTCTGGTCATCATGATCCTGATGATGATTTTCTGCATCGTACCTCTGATCCTGATGTTCAACGTATCGCTGTCATCCGAAGCGTCCCTGATCCGCGGTTACCGTTTCATACCTGACGAGTGGTCGCTGAACGCCTACTCGTTCATGTGGGCCAAGCGTTCGACGATCTTACGTGCCTACGGCCTGACGATCCTGATCACCGTTGTCGGCACGATCGCCAGCCTGGTCATCACTTCGATGTTCGCTTATCCTTTGTCAAGAAAGGATTTCAAGCCTAGAAACGTGATCGCCTTCATCCTGTTCTTCACGATGCTGTTCAACGGCGGCATGACCGCTTCCTATATCATCTGGACAAGGATATTCAAAATCAAGGAAACCCTGTGGGCCTATCTGATCCCGGGATCACTGATGAACGGCATGAACGTCATGCTGGTAAGAAACTACTTCAATGCGAATATTCCATATTCTATCATTGAAGCGGCAAGACTGGACGGCGCCCACGACTGGACCATCTATTCCAAGATCATGGTCCCGCTGTCAAAACCGATCATGACTACCATCGGCCTGTTCTCGGCATTAGGCTACTGGAACAACTGGACCGCAGGTATCTACTACATCAACAACCCGAAACTCTATACGATACAGGTCTATCTGAAGAAACTGATGGATTCCATTCAGTTCCTGAAGACATCCGACCTGAAAGATGAAGCAATCATGCTGGCGCAGAGAACTCTGCCTTCCGAATCGGCACGTATGGCGATTGCCATTATCGCCCTGATTCCGATCCTGGTGGTATATCCGTTCATTCAGAAAGAACTGATCAAAGGCATGGTTGTCGGCGGCGTCAAAGGCTAGGAGTGTAAACAATGAATTACCGTAAACCTTTTGAACATGCAACACCGGAAGAGACCGGTGTCAGCAGTTCTTTAATACTGGAATATATCGAGAATCTGGAAAAGTCTCAGACCGAGATGCACGGCCTGATGATCATGCGTCACAACAAGATGATTACGGAAGGCTGGTGGACTCCTTACGGTCCTAACCTGCGTCACGGACTGCAGTCTCACACCAAGACCTATGCGGCTACGGCTGTGGGAATCGCCTATACCGAAGGCTTATTAAAACTGGATGAAAGAGTGATCGACATTTTCCCGGAGGAAGCTCCGGAAGATCCAAGCGAGAACCTGAAACTTCTGACGGTCAGAGACGTTCTGTGCATGGGCTGCGGCATGGATACAATGCCTAGACCTTCCAAGGAATGGATCAAGGATTTCCTGCATACGCCGGTCAACCACAAGCCGGGCACGACCTACATGTACAACTCGACCGGTTCGACCCTGCTGGGCGCGATCGTCAGGCAGAAGACGGGACTGGGTCTCTTCGATTATCTCAAGCCGAGACTATTCGACAAGATCGGCATCAATTATGAAAACCTGCGCTGCAGCTGTATGCCGGACGGCATGGAGGTCGGAGGCGGCGGCATGTTTGCGACGACCGAGGACAACTTCCGTCTGATGAAGCTGTATGCGGATGGCGGTGTCTGGGAAGGGGAAAGGATCCTGGCTGAAGACTACGTCAAGCTGGCTACGACCAACCAGAACGATTCCGCAACCGAATCCATCAACAACCCGGAAGCTTCCGACAACTTCCTGGGCTACGGCTTCCAGATCTGGATGTGCAAGCCTGAGCATGCCTACAGGGCGGACGGCGCCATGGGTCAGTTCACCATCGTCCTGCCTGATCAGGACATGGAGATCGCCATTACCGAAACCGCTGTGGGCGCACACTGGGCGCAGTCCACGCTGAATATTACCTGGGACTTCGTTGAGAAGATCACCCAGAGCGAAGCTTTACCGGCAGATGAAGAAGCCTACGACAGGCTGTGCAGAAAGCTGCATACCCTGAACATCGGCAATCCGGAATGTCAGCCGTTCTCTCCGAACATCGAGAAGATCTCCGGAAAGAAATACAAAGTAACAGGCGGCGACTGGACGCCGTTCGGTGCCAACTTCATGACCGGACAAAGAGCCGACGGCATCGATGTCTTCTCCCTGGATTTTGACGACTACGGACTTGTCTGGAACTTCGTTACCAGATCCGGCAGAGAAGAAAAGATCAGATTCAATACCAGCGGTACAAGATTCTCCAACCTTCTCGGCAAACGCGAGGATTTGACCCAGCTCTATCTGGGCGACGCCTACTGGAAAGACGAGAACACCCTGATCATGCATGGAAGATGGGTGGAGACCTGCATCCAGGATACCTACATCCTGAAATTCGACGGAGACGAACTGAGCGTTAAACCGGACAACAATTCGGCGTTCAAGTTCTTCAAACCGGATCCGATCGTGATCGAAAAGCTGTAAACAAACAAAATGGTCCACGGAAGTGGACCATTCATTCAAGAGGTGAACATATGGGAAAAAGATTTGATACACCGGTATTTCCCGGAGGCTGTACAAAAGCTTTCACATTAAGCTACGACGATGGCGTCGTTCAGGACAAAAGACTGATCGAGATCTTTGACAGGTATCATGTCAAGGGGACTTTTAATCTGGGATACGGCGTACTTGGCTATAAACCGGAAGGACCTTTCAAAGCATCTAAAGTAGAAAAAGAAGAAGTCAAGGAACTTTACAGAAATCATGAAGTAGGCGGACACGGCCTGTATCATTCCAATCTGGCGGCACTGAAAGATCCATACATGACATATGAGATCCTGGAAGACAAGAAGCAGCTGGAAGGACTGGTTGAAAAACCGCTGCAGATGTTTGCGTATCCGTTCGGATTCTTTAATGACGATGTCAAGGAATCGTTGAAGAAGGCCGGATACAAGGGAGCCAGAACCGTCCGTTCTACCTATAACTTCTCTCTTCCTGCAGATCCTTTTGAGCTGGATCCGACCTGCCACCACAATGATGACAGACTGATGGATCTGGCAAAAGACTTCATCGAGAAGCCGGCTTTCGGACCGCAGATGTTCTATGTCTGGGGCCATGCCTACGAATTCGACAAGGACAACAACTGGGAACGTATCGAGAATTTCCTGTCCTATATCGACCAGCACCGTGAGGGAATCTGGTTTGCGACCAACGGCGAGATCCTGAACTATCTAGAAGCTTTCCGCATGTTAGAATATAGTGTGGACGGCTCGATGATCTATAATCCAAGCGCAACGGATATCGAGATCGCAACGTCGTTCAATACCAGAGAGATTCTCAAGAGCGGAACGCTCACCCATATCAAAGATACTGAATTATGAAATACAACAGCCCGTTTATCAAGATGCTGGAAGCAGCCGCAAACATGCTGATCGTAACCTTCCTGTGGTTCGTTTTTGCTTTGCCTGTCGTCACCCTGGTTTCTTCCAGTGCGGCGCTGTACCACACCACCTGCAAGGTCATCTTCGGTCCGAAGAAAGGCAACGGCGTATTCGCGGATTTCTTCGCTTCCTATAAAGAAAACCTGATTCCGGGCATAAAGCTGACTTTGATCGTCATCGTGGCCTGTCTGTTTGTTGCGGAAGGACTCTGGACCGGCTATCAGATCTACAGGCTGAACATCTGGGGCATGCTGTATCTGATCCTGGGTATTGTGATCAGTTCTATCATCATCGGCACGATCGTCTATATCCCGCCTGTTCTCTCGCGATTCGTGGCGCCTGTTTTTTCCATCGTCAGACTGGCCGTCTACTTTGCGATGAAGAAGCCTTTAAGAAGTCTGGTCTATCTTCTCGTGCTGGGATTCATGGTCCTGATGATCGACTATTTCCCTTTGTTTATCATGATCCTGCCTGCAGTATATGCGGACTTGGTCCGTACCTATCTGGAAAAGGATCTGAATACATTCATTCAGGAAAACGATCTGGCTGAGATCACCGTTGAAGAGAAAGAAGAAGAGATCGAAGAAGAAACCGAAGAATCGGCGTTCGATCTGGAAGAGAAGCTTTCGGAAAAGAAAGACGGAGACAGGAAATAATGGCTCTGATCAGACTTGAAGATGTCACCATGATCTATCCGTTTCAGAAAGTAACGGGTCTGTTTGACAGAAAACAGAAACAGAAGATCCTGGATGAACAGAAGAACATGCCGTATACATCCAATGAAGGCGTCGTGGCGCTGCAGCACTTTTCCGCGTCCATTGAACAGGGAGAATTTGTTGCCGTCCTTGGACCTTCCGGTTCAGGAAAGACGACGCTGCTAAGGATCATCGCCGGACTGGAAGATCCTCCTCTGGGTGAAGTGTATTACGATGAGAAACCGCTGAAAGAGATTGATCTGGAAGAACGGGATATTGCCATGGTTTTCCAGAACTATTCTCTTTATCCCAATCAGACGGTATATCAGAATATCGCTTTTCCTCTGGAAGTAAAGCACATTCCAAGGGAACAGATCAAAAAAGAAGTCGAAAGGATCGCTTCACTGACGGGCCTGGATGACAAGCTGGAGAAGCTTCCGGAAGAACTCTCGGGAGGCGAGAAACAGCGGACAGCCATTGCCAGGGCGATGGTGAAAAATCCCAGAGTCCTGCTTCTGGATGAGCCGTTCTCCAATCTGGATCCTTTGATGCGTAAACGCATGAGAAGCCTGTTAAGAAAGCTTCATGAGGAATATGATACCGGCATCATCTATGTGACGCACGACCAGTATGATGCCCTGTCTCTGGCTGGAAGGATCATCATCCTGAAGGACGGGATCACACAGATGGATGCTTCGGCCGCAGAAGTCTACAACAGGCCGGTAAACCGTTTCTGCGGGGAATTTCTGGGTTCTCCTGTCATGAATATCTTTGAGGATGTTGCAGTCGGAAAAGACGCTCTGGAGCTCTTAGGTGAAACATATCAGCTTTCTTCGGAACAGAAAAAGAAGATAAAAAAGAACGGACAAATCGATGTCGGCATCAGAGGCACGAACATCTCCATCGGCAAGACCGGCGTTCCTGCGGCCGTAGACTATGTGGAGCTCATTGAAGCGGATCAGATCGTACATCTGACCTGTGAAGGACAAGAGATCACGGTCGTCGAAAAAGTCAATGATTCTCAGGGGATCTCCTATTTCAAGGGACAGGAAGTAAAGATACTGCCTGATATAAAAAAGATCCATCTCTTCGATCAGGAAGGAAACAGGATTTAAAAAGGAACGGAAAGCCGTTCCTTTTAGTTTACTTTTTATAAAGCCGAAAAGACATATACAAAAGTCAAGTCAGCAAGAATATGGTATGCTATATCTGTAGCATGCTACAAAAAGGACTTTTTTATATGAGAGAAGACGAGATCAATCATCTGATCAAAATGATCAGCAACAAGATCCGGGCCAGAGGTGACGCCGACATGAAAGAAAGAGAGCTCACCTTTTCGCAGCTGCAGGTATTGATCACTCTGCATCGGCACGACGGACAAATGAGCCAGCGGGAACTGGAGAAGGAACTGAATATTTCCCATCCGACGATCGTCGGACTGGTCCAGCGGCTGGAGAAGAACGGCTATGTGGAGACCTGGACGGATGAAACGGATAAAAGGATCAAACATGTGAAACAGAGCGAGAAGGCTCTGAAGATGAAAGAAGAGGCGCGGCAGCGCTGGAGCGATATGACAACGAGAATGTTCCGCAGTCTGTCGGAAGCAGAGAAAGAGGAACTGTATCGGATGCTGAATGTAATAAGCGATGGTCTTAACGAAGAACAGGGAGGGCGTATATGTTAAAAACACTGTTTTCCAAAGTTGGAGAATTCAAGAAAGAAACGATAATGGCACCGCTGTTTATGATCGGTGAGGTAGCCCTGGAGACCATCATCCCGACCATCATGGCGATGCTGATCGATGAAATGACGGGAGAGTCGATGGCCCCGGTCATCAAGTACGGAAGTATCCTTCTGCTGATGGCAGCTCTGTCGCTTCTGTGCGGAGCGGGTTCAGCCAGGAATGCCGCAACGGCGGGAACGGGCTTTGCCAAGAATCTTAGAAGAGATCTGTTCTACAAGGTACAGGATTTCTCTTTTGAAGATATCGATCACTTTTCATCATCTTCCCTGGTAACCAGACTGACCAATGATGTATCGCATATCCAGATGGCTTTCCAGATGCTGATCAGAATGGCGGTAAGGATGCCGCTGATGCTGATCTTTGCGGTCATCATGTCCTTTAGGATCAATCCGAAAATGGCTCTGATCTTCTTGAGCATCGTTCCTTTCCTGGGCATCGGTCTGATCGGGATCTTCAAGATCTCTCACCCGATCTTCAGAAGGATCTTCAAGAAGTACGATGCCCTGAACAATTCCGTTCAGGAGAACGTTGCCGGCATCAGAGTCGTCAAGTCTTTTGTCAGAGAGAACTATGAAATAGAGAAATTCAACAACGCAAGCGAAGAAGTCAGGAAGGATTTCATCAGTGCTGAAAGAGTCCTGGCTTTGAACAACCCGCTGATGATGTTCTGCATCAAGCTGGCCAAGGAACTGATCTGCTACGTCGGTGCCTTGATCATCATCCGTACCGCAGGTTCGGAACTGAGCACAGGTCAGCTGTCTTCTTTGATCAGCTACGGTGTACAGATCCTGGTCGCCATGAACATGCTGTCGATGGTCTTTATTCAGATCACTTTTGCGACGGAAGCAGTTACGCGTATCTGTGAAGTGCTGAATCACGAGCCGAGTCTGAAATCGCCGGAAAACGGTCTGACGGAAGTCAAGGACGGCAGTATCCGTTTCGATCATGTGTCTTTCCATTACGGTCATAGAAGTAATCTTGAAGCGCTGTCCGACATCAATCTGGATATCAGTTCCGGACAGGTCATCGGCATTCTGGGTTCGACCGGTTCATCGAAAACGACGCTGATCCAGCTGATCAGCCGTCTCTATGATGCGACATCCGGCACGGTTTATGTCGGCGGTGAAGATGTCAGGAACTATGATCTGAAAGTCTTAAGAGACGCGGTATCCGTGGTGCTGCAGAAAAACGTGCTGTTCTCCGGAACGATCAAGGACAATCTCAGATGGGGCAACAAGGATGCCACGGACGAAGAGATCGAACATGTCTGCAGACTGGCACAGGCTGATGAATTCATTCAGCAGATGCCGGATAAATACAATACGATGCTGACCCAGGGAGGCACCAACGTCTCGGGCGGTCAGAAGCAGAGACTGTGTATCGCCAGAGCCCTGCTGAAGAAACCGAAGATCCTGATCCTGGACGACTCGACCAGTGCGGTCGATACCAGGACCGATGCGCTGATCCGCAAGGCTTTCAAGGAATACATTCCGGAAACGACCAAGATCATCATTGCGCAGCGTGTGGCTTCCATTGAAGAAAGCGATGTGATCATTGTGATGGATTCAGGCAAGATCGCAGAAAAAGGTACGCATGAAGAACTCATGAAGCTGAAAGGAATCTATGCCGAGATCTATGAATCACAGGTAAAGGGAAAGGAGGAGAAGTAAGATGCCGCCAAGAGGAAGAGGATATGTCACCAACAAGAAGATCGACAAGAAGAGTCTGGCGAGACTGATGAAGTATGTTTTCAAGCGCTACTACATTCATCTGATCATTGTCATGATCTGTATCATACTTAACTCTGTTTCCAACGTCATCGTCAACTCCTACATGGCCAGACTGATTGATACCGTCATTGTTCCGGGTATTGCGGACGGTCTGGAAAGTGTCATGGATGGACTGAAACAGATCATCACCTGGATGATCATCTTCGACGTCCTGGGCATCCTGGGTGCGGCTTTGTATCCGCAGATCATGGCTACCGTCGGACAGGGAACGATCAAGCATCTGCGCGACGACATGTTCGACAACATGGAAACGTTGCCGATCCGCTACTTCGATTCCCACACCCACGGCGAGATCATGTCCACCTATACCAACGACGTCGATACCTTAAGACAGATGGTCGGCTCCAGCATTCCTTCGCTTTTCCAGTCCATCATGTCGATCGTCATGATCTTTACCACGATGCTCAAGTACAGCATCTGGATGAGCCTGGTCGTCGTGATCGTGGTCTTCCTGATGTTCAAGATCACCGGCAAGTTCGGCGGCAAGTCTGCCCGCTATATGAAGGCGCAGCAGGAATCGCTGGCGAAAGAAGAAGGTTTCATCGAAGAGATGATGGAAGGCATGAAGGTCGTGAAAGTCTTCAATCATGAAGAGGAAGCCAAGAAGGATTTTGATATCGTCAACGAAAAGCTGTTCCGCGACAGCCAGATCGCCAACTCGACGGCCAATACGCTGATGCCTATCCTGGCCAATATCGGCAACATCATGTATGTCCTGCTGGCGGTAGCCGGAGGATTCCTGGTGGCTTTGGGTGTAAACAACTTGACCCTGACCGGTTATGCTCCGATCACGATCGGTGTCATCATTTCTTTCCTTGCTCTGTCCCGTCAGCTCTCGCAGACTGTTTCCCAGATCTCCATGCAGATTTCGACGATCGCCATGGCTCTGGCAGGAAGCGATAGAGTCTTTGCTCTCATCGACGAAAAGAGCGAGGAAGATGAAGGCTATGTAACATTGGTCAGAGCAAACATCGATGATGAAGGCAATATCACCGAAACCGATAAATATACCGGCCACTGGGCCTGGAAACACTACCATGCCCAGTCCGACAAATCTACAACCTACGTCGAGCTGAAAGGTGATATCGAAATGATCGACGTCGACTTCGCCTACGATCCGGAGAAGCAGGTTCTCTATGATATCTCGCTGTATGCCCATCCGGGTCAGAAGATCGCCTTTGTCGGCGCAACCGGTGCAGGCAAGACGACGATCACCAACCTGATCAACCGTTTCTACGATATCCCGGACGGCAAGATCCGTTACGACGGCATCAACATCAACAAGATCAAGAAAGCCGATCTGAGAAGATCTCTGGGCATGGTTCTGCAGGATGTCAACCTGTTTACGGGAACGGTCATGGACAATATCCGCTACGGCAATCTTTACGCCAGCGATGCGGAATGTATTGAAGCGGCAAAACTGGCCAATGCCCACGACTTCATCACCAGGCTGCCGGAAGGCTATCAGACGATGCTGACCGGAAACGGCTCCCAGCTTTCACAGGGCCAGAGACAGCTCTTGAGCATTGCCAGAGCGGCCGTAGCCAACCCTCCGGTTATGATCCTGGATGAAGCGACATCTTCCATCGATACCAGAACCGAGGCTCTGGTCCAGAAAGGCATGGACAACCTGATGAAGGGAAGAACAGTATTCGTCATCGCTCACAGACTCTCTACGGTAAGAAACTCCGATGCGATCATGGTTCTTGATCATGGCCATATCATTGAAAGAGGAACCCACGAACAGCTGCTGGATATGAAAGGCACATACTACCAGTTGTATACCGGAGCGTTTGAGCTGGAATAAACTATCATATAAAATGAAACAAAAAAAGAGAAGCATGACGCTTCTTCTTTTTTTGTTGCTTATAGATCCGGTTAAACTATTCGTGTGGAGACCCTGTGAACCAGTTGCTGATCTGTACGACGATCTGCGCATAGGTTGGATAGTCCTTGGCAGCGGAATGGATCTGATCGTCGACGGTGATCATCAGAAGCTGACCAGGTCTGACGGAAGAATAGAATACAGGCTGGATCTCGAAGTTCGTGAAACCTTTCTGATTCAGATAGAGTTCCATCTTTTCTTCCGCTTCGCTATAGTCGTCATCCGTTGAGATCATCTGAGAGATGTATTCAAAATTGTCCATTCTCGCAGTAGGAATGTAAGGTCCGGAAGAAACGATGTAGTTGACGGAATCGCCTTTCTTCTTGGTTCCGGTATCATTGGAAATGATCTTGCCTTCCGGTGTCATGGATGTCTGTACGGTACGAATACCGGCCTTTAGTCCATTCTCAGCAATGAAATCGAGAAGTGCCGATTCATCTTTTCCGGCAAAATCAGGAACTTCTACTTTCGTGTTAGGACCCACGGATACGACATAAGTAACGCTGTCTCCGGAACTGTAATTGCCGGTATTGTAGGAAATGATCCTGCCGGCAGCGACGGTATCGGACGTCTGGGTCTTTTTGTTCGCTTTCAGATTGAATTTGGCCAGATAGCTCAGGAATACTTCTTCACTGGCGCCTTCATAACCCGTCTCGATCTTTGCCGGACCAAGCGAGAGACCGTACTTGAATTCTTCGCTCTTGACATAAGCACCCGAGCCGTGGGTTACGATAGAACCCTTGTCGACTTTCGTACTGAAGGAATCTCTGTCCGTGATGTGTGTCGGAACAAGATTGAATTCCTTGGCAATTTTGATGAAGTCTTCCTCGGTCTTTCCGACATACTTGCCTGCTTCAATGATCAGTTCATTGATGCAGATGCCGTAGTTGAAGACTTCTCCCGGTTCATAGGTACCTGATCCGTGCCATACGATCCTGCCGAATTCGATGTGCGGATCATACTGGTCGCGTTTTGTGTTGTGGTTCGGTTTCAGACCAAGATCCTTGGCCTTCTGTTCGAACTGTTCAACTGTCAGATTGAGATAGTCGCCGAACTTGATCGTGATCTCGCTAGGCTGTACCTCTTTCTTGCCGGTAGAGACATAGACCTTGATCGGTGTATCCTTACGGATGTCTTTGGTTGGTTCAATGCGAATGACGTGGTTCTTTTCAACGGTATCGCTTGTTTCTTCCACGTAGGTGATATTCGTGATGCCGAAAGTCATGGCCCACGCTTCAATATCCGACTTGTTGGTGTCCGGACCGATGAACGGCAGGATGATCTCACCCCATTCTCCGGTAGAAACCTTGAAAGAAACAGTTCCTTTCTTGAATTTGCTGCCGCCAGGAAGAGACTGCTCAAAGACGATGTCTCTGTCATAATCGCCTGTATCTTCATAGGATACTTCACAGGCATGACTCTCGTTGAGTTCTCCGCACCAGGCGTAGACTTCTTCGACGTTCTTTCCGACGAAATCAGGAACGACGACATTTGCCGGTTTGATGACAAAGGTATAGAGCAGGAATCCTGTCATGCAAGCCAGGATGACCAGCAGAATACCGATAATGGTGTTCATAGTCTTCTGTTTCATAGAAACTCCTTTATATAGGTCCCTTGGACCCTCATACACATAATTATATTATCAGTACCTGATGAAAGGGAATAAAAAAAGAGCCTGACGGCAGGCACTTTCATTTTACTTAGAAACAGGAGTCTGTACATTTCAGCAGATCTTCATAGAATTGGTAAGGGATAGAGAGATTTCCTCTTCCTGTACCTAAGTAGATATCCGGTTTTGCGGCTCCATGGAAATCCGAACCGCCGCTTTGTTTCAGTCCGAATTCTTCAGCCAGGGCGATTGCGGTTTTTGTGGTTTCTTCATCGAATTCCGTGTACAGCGTTTCGATTGCATCAAGGCCGGCTTCCTTGGCCAAAGGCAGGAATTCTTTTAGTTCCTCTAATGTGAGATTGAGGAAAGGGTGGGCGACAATGGCGGCTGCTCCATAGACTTTAATGAAACGGATGGCCGCCATAGGACTGACCTTTTTTGCCGGGATATAGAATCCCTTGCCTTCCTTCAGCAGTTTATCGAAAGCTTCCTGTACGCTTTTTACATATCCTTTCTGCATCAGTACTCTGGCGACATGGGAACGGTTGAAGTCGCCTTTTGTAAGAGCACTTGCTTCTTCCTCGCTGACTTCATAGCCCGCCTTGTTGAGATTGGCGATCAGCTGCAGATTGCTGTTGATCTTGGCGATGTGTGAGAGTTCCAGAAAGTCTTCTATTTCATTCCAGTACTTCTCCTGAAAGAAAAGACCTACGACATGGATCTCTTTATTGTTCCATTCCGTTGAGAACTCGCATCCCGGTACGGATATGACATTGCTGTTTTTTCCCGCTTCCATGAATTCCTTCAGTCCTGCGGATGTATTGTGATCGGTAAGAGCCAGCGCTGAAAGACCCTGCTTTTCCGCAAGTCTGATCAGTTCTGTAGGAGTTAAAGATCCGTCAGAGAAACTGGAATGGGAATGAAGATCACATGTTTTGTCCATACTATTATTCTACTATACAAAGTCTTTCCCGTTTCTCATAGTATGTTTTATTTAATAAGGAATTACTGGGGAACAGCACAGTTTATTGCACAAAAAAAGACAGGATTTGGATCCTGCCTTTTTTATCCCTTCAGATATTCCAGATATTCTTTTTTACTTAAAACAGGTCTGTATGCATCTTTGATCTTCTTGACATAGTCTTCGTGAGAAGCGAGATACTGTACGGTATCATAAACAATCTTTCCCGGTTCAAGGTAGGCTCTGTTTTCATCGCTGATGCATAGATCCTTGCCGTGGCAGTAACCGGTAAACCCGCTGTAGCCGAACTGAACGGAAGGCTTGAAGCAGGAGATATCGCCTATGTCTCCTCCGGCCATGGAAATCTCGTCCTCGTGGATCTCTTCCGGCTTACAGTACTTCAGCATATTCTTTCTAAGAATATCGCTGATCAGTCGGGACTGATGCATCGGCAGATAGCCGGGAGTCGTTTCGATCTTTACAGATGCGCCGATTGCCTTGGCGGAATATTTAGCTGCATTGTCGATCCTGACAGCCGTTTCCTGTAAAGCCTGCTGGTTCAGAGATCTGACATAGCACTCGTAGACGGTTCTTTCCGGAATGGAATTGACAGTCTGTCCGCCTTCCGAAAGGATGCCATGTACACGGATATAGTCGTCTTCCCTGAATGTCTCCCTAAGCATATTCATGGCATTGTCGAAGAGAATGAAGGCATTCAGTGCATTGATTCCCTTGTCAGGAGACATTGCCGCATGGGTAGCCTTTCCTTTGAAAGCAATGCGCTTGTAGACGAAACCGCACAGCGTGCTGTTTAAGGAATAGTGGTATTTGGACTGGCCCATGGTATGCAGATGAATGAAGAGATCTTCCTTGTCGAACATTCCTGCCGTCAGCATGTTTACTTTACCGCCGATGTAGTTGATCTCCTTGTTTTTGATGAGCTGATTTCTGAAGGCGATATCGGTGAACTCTTCGCCCGGTGTGAAGTACAGGGAGACCGTTCCTTTCTTTAATGTATCCTTCAGTTTTACCAGTGTATAAGCCATGATGGCACACTGGGTGGAGTGACCGCAGCTGTGTGCCGCGTTGTCGGTTTTATTGGCGTAAGGATGTCCCAGCGTAGGAATGGCATCCAGTTCGGCAATCAGTCCGATATGTGGCGATCCGCTTCCGATCGTTGCCTTGAATGCCGTTCTGAAGCCAAGCTCTTCCACCTTAACCCCATGTTCCTTGAAGTAATCCATCAGGATCTTCTTGTTGGTGAATTCCTTGTATCCCAGTTCAGGATGTTTGAACAGCGCATCTCCAAGTTCAAAAAGTTCCTTCTTGTCTTTATCCAGAATATTAGCTGCCATACTTATCTCCTTTATTTCGACTGTTTATTGTCTTCTTCTATTTCATCCAGAATGATGTAAGCGATCTTGGTCTTGTGATTGATATAACTGGTATGTCCTTCGTTTGGCAGTACGATGAGTTTAGAATTCTTGATGCTATCGTGGATGATCTTGTTTTCATCGAGACTTACCAGATCCTTTTCACCGACGATAATCGTCGTTTTGACTTTGATCCTGGAGAGTTCTTCTGCCGTGATGTTCGGTTCCACCAGCATCATCCTGAGTTTGGACTGTTTCGTAAAGAAATACAGAACCTTGATCAGCAGTCTTAAATGCGCTTTTACGCCGCTAGGTGTAAGATTTGCTCCGCTGATGATCAGTCTGGAAACGCGGTCGGTTTTCTGTGCCACCAGCAGACCGAGGATACCGCCGTCAGAAATGCCGTAGAATACGACATCCTTCAGATCCTTCTTTTCCAGAAAGGCCACGATATCGTCAGCCATGTCGTCGTAGTGCAGTTCCTTTACCTTGTCCGACTGACCGTGGTCACGGGAATCCAATAGATAGACTGTGAAATGATCTTTCAGTATTTCGCTTGCTTCATCGAAAATGGTATGATCCTCGCTGTTGCCGTGGATCATCAGCAAAGGTCTTCCGTTTCCTTTCTCTTCATAGAACAGATTGATATCGTTGACGTTTATCAGCATATTCTGTTTCCTCTTTCTTTATTACTTTAATCATATCACGGACCAATAAAAAACCGCCTCATCAGAGACGGTCTAATCGTAATGAATATTACAGGACTTCCCGGAAGTTCAGATCCTTGACCTTTCTGAATACCATGGAGTTGATGATCATGGAGAAGACGCTTTCCACCACGATCGCAATGATCCAGGCTTTTACGTTGAAGGATCTAATGAACTGTGCGTCAGGCTGTTCCAGTACATGGATCGGGATGATGCCAAGGAAGTAGCCCATGATCAGGGCAAGAACGGCGCCAAGAACTGTTGTGAGAACCGTTTCTTTTGCCAGATAACGGATCGTTTCCTTGATCGAGAAGCCGTTGATTCGCATGACGATCAGTTCTTTCTTCTTTCTGGTAATATAGATGTTTGCCAGGTTGGTCAGGATCATGAATGACATCAGTACAGACATCAAGGTCATCAGGATAATGATGATGTTGAACAGGCCGATGGCGTTTTCCATTGCCTGTTTATAGCTGTCTGCTTTTTCGATCGAGATGTGTTCGATATCCGACAGCTGCTTGGATACCGTGTCATAGTTGTTTCTGTTCAGTCTGACGAAGTAACAGTTGTCCATTACTTCCTCATTGAAGATCTGACTATAGGCTTCCTTGGAAGCAAGCACCAGTCTTCCCTGATAGTTCTGGAAGCGTCCGGCAACACGGGCCTGATAGGTCTCCAGCTGATCATCGTATAAGGTCAGATATGTACCAGGACTGATGCCGTAGCTTTCATCAAGACGCAGCTGAACCAGTACGCCTTCCTCAGGCAGAGTCAGCGACTGTCTTGTCTTAGGATCCTTGACTGCTATGAAGGAATTCAGTCTGTCCTTGTCGGCTGTTACAACATACAGAGCGTTGATCTTCTGATCCTTCTCAAACAGATGGACGCTGTAGTTGGCAGCGAGATAATCGGCATCGTTCTGGGACAGGATCGTTTCGACATGCTTCAGTTCTTCTGAAGTAATGTCTCCGGTATAGTTGACGCGGAAATCATAGAGATAAACATCCGTCTTCTGTTTCTCTAGCATGCCGACAAAACCGTCTCTTAAGGTAATACCGATACCTGTACAGAAACAGCTGATCGCAACGATGAAGACGGTAATCATGACACGTTCTTTTTCGTTGATGATATTCCTTAAAATCAGACGGGAATACAGAGACTGTTTCGGTTTGTTTGTACGAAGTTCCTTCTTCTTGTTCTTGCGGTTTCTGGTAGCGATTGTTTCACCCTTCATCAGCAGAGCGGCAGGGGACTTGAGCAGATCGGAGCACGCCACATAGGTAGCAATCGCACACAGCGCCGCAACACCTAGAGAAGCGATGACCATGACCAGCGGGGATGTTATGACTTTATACTTGCCTACCAGATAGACGTTGCTGCCTTCAAAGTAATTCAGTACCAGTCTGCATACAACAAAACCAATAATGCATCCCAGGATAGATCCAATGACGGCAGCCGATAAACCGAAGATGAGATACTTGCCCAGGATCTCACGGTTGTAGAAACCGAAGGCCTTGGTCGTACCGACGCTCTTCTTCTCCTCTTCAACGATAATGGCAATCGTAGAGAAGCAGACCAGAGCGATGACAATGAAGAACAGTGCACCGAAAGCCGTACTGGATCCTTTGGCGCCGTTGATCGGCCCTCTGGTATCCGCATATGACTGGTTGGTATTTCTGTTCTGAATGACCCAGTTGTAGTTCCTGTTCAGAATTTCTTCTTTCTTATTGGCAATGGTTTCTTCCGCTTCTTTTCTTGCCTGCGTAAGCTTGTCTTTCGCTTCCTGCAGCGCAAGCGTAGCTTCCTGTTTCTTCTGTTCCAGCTGAGCTCTCGCTTCGGCGATTTCAGGTCCTGAACTGTTTAAAAGCTTCTCTTTGTTTCTCAGTTCTTCCAGTCCGGCATAATACTCTTTCCATCCGGTTTCAACTTCACTTCTTGCGGCATTTAGCTTTCTTTCCCCGTCTTTTATCTGTTTCTCAAGCTGGGCATATAGCCTTATCGGTTCATCCAGTTCATCCAGCTTTTCCTGCAGAGCCTCTATTTTATCGACAGGAACGATCCTGGACAGATCGATATCGATATTCTCATTGAAATACTCAAGAACGAGTTCTTTAATGAACTTGAAATTGTCATTTGACATTATCTCGATGATAGTCTTGATATTTGTGATGATTTGATGGTAATCCAGATCCTGGTTTCTCATGCTTTCTTCCAGCGTTTCAAGAGCCTGAAAATAGCTGTTAAGAGTTTCTTTGATGTAGTCTGCCGAATACTCTTCCAGAAAATCAGTCTCATAGATCAGATATTCGATCATCTGATGAGCTGATGCCTGAATCATCTCGATATAAGTATCAAGATCGTAAATAGGCTGCACGATATCCCAGAAATTAAACCCGTATATTTCATCGATCGCTTCTATGACGACATAGACAAAATCCTGACTCACCAGTGCATCAAGATCCTCCATCAGTTCCTCGTATTTTTGCTTTGAGTAGTTTTCAGGCAGTGAAATGGCTGAATCAACAATATCCCATGCCTGCTCCAATATAGGAACAACATATCCCGGAACGAAGCCTTCAGGAGGATCGGCATTATTCACCGCTTCCTTGAGGTCACTTACGAATGCTTCTATCTGATCGACAACAAGGTTTCCTGATCTGACATCCGCGATGAAAGCTTCGATATCCTGACCGGTCATCTGTTCGATTACGGCAATCGTTGCCTGAACCTTTTCATCCGCAAGATATCTATCGATCGCCATATTGGCCATATCGATCATATCCTGATCGCCTTCGGCAATTCCCTGGACATAATCCATGGCCAGACCACCGATATAATCAATGGCTGTATTGATGAGTATTTTCTGGTATGGAACCGGAAGACTGCCCACGGCATTAAGTGCACTGATTATTGTATAGAGATCATCTTTTACTTTCTTTAAAGTGTTTTCTGTTTCGACGTTCTGGATCTTGTCGAAGAGATCCTCAAGGGAATAACCCGTATATCTGTCCAGGAATCTGTTGATGATGATCGAACTTTCTTCACTGAAGAAGTCTTCTATAGCTGCCTTAGCATTTTCAATGGCATCGTCGGAACCGCTTGCGATTGCGGCTGCCAGATCGGCCAGATACTGGTCAAGCTTCGAAAGATAGTTCTTCAGACCGTTCTCAGTAAAGTATTCCAGAAACTCGATAGCCTTTTCGGTCCGTTCGTTGACGATATCGTAAAGGATTTCTTTCTTCTCATCGATCATATCAAAGAGCGCATCGGTATCGATGATGTCGTCCGTTACTTCCAGACCGTCCAGCAGTTTTGATATCGTCTCATCATCAAGTGCGCTTAACAGCGCATCTAAAGCCCAGATGATCTGATCCTGATTGTCGGATTCCAGAGCATCCTTGAAACCTTCTATAAGCATATTCAGCGTTTCCAGCAGTTCCAGCAGTTCTTCGCCCGATACGTCCTGACCGATTTTTTCCTTTATTGGTCTAAGTTTTTCTTCTATCTGATTATAGGCATCCTTGGCCCTGTTAAGCTGACTCTGTCCGCTGGCGATCTGTGCTTCCGCCGCAGTCAGCTGTTCATAGGCTTCCGCCAGTTTCTTCTTGCCTTCTTCGATCTGTTTCTTGCCATTCACAAACAGAGACTCAAAACTGCTGATCTGCTGCTCTGCCTCATCCAGCTGAGCCATCGCAGAATCTTCCTCTTCCTTAATCTTGTTCTCGGCTTCCTGCAGCTGTTCATTGACCTCATCGGTAGCTTTTCCGATAAGCTCGTCAGCCTGATCCTGTACTCTCAAGGTTGTCTGAGACTTCAGTACAGGAAGCAGCTTCCACAACTCTTCCTCGATCTTGTCATCACCGGTCACATACAGATTGGTATAGGAATTGTTCGTAGCCTCAAAATCAAAAGCGCTCAACGGGAGAACGATTGCCCAGGTCTGCGCGTTACGCAGATATTCCGGATGTCTGATGATGGCTGTAACGGTGAATTCTTCTTCCTTTAATGGGTCAGAAGAAAGATCAGAAGTATTCTTGATCGTAACCTTATCGCCAGGCTTAAGTCCGCTTTCTTCAGCCAGGTCTTCGTTTATTGCGACCTCGTTGGCTTTTGCAGGAAGCTTTCCTTCCAGCAGTGCAGGCACACTGACTTTTTCCGTCAGTGAAACGATCTGTACATTATACTTGTTTTCTTTATCCGTCAGCTCTCCGCTGATATGAATGACAGCCTCCACGGCATCAACGCCCTGAACCTTACTGACAGCTTCCACATCGCTCTCAACGATTCCGCCCGCAGAAACCAGATCCAGATCCTTAAAGTTCTGCTGTTCGTAGAATCCCTCAAAAGCCCCGTCCAGGGTACGGTAAATGTTCTGGGTCGTAAAGAAACCGCCCGTGCCGATCGCAACGACCAGAATGACCGACAGGAAAGAAGGCAGTCTGTTCTTTATGTTCTTGATTGCATCAATGAACTGCGTCTTTTTCATCTTACCAAGTCAGCTCCTGTGCAGTTAACGGGTTGAAGTTGATTCTAACGCTGGAGATCAGTCCATCCTTCAGACGAATCACACGGTTCGCCATCTTGGCGATCTCGCCGTTATGTGTAACCATGATGACGGTCTTCTTATCAACTTTAACGATATCTTCAATGGCCTTCAGAACACTCTTGCCGGTATTGATATCCAATGCGGCCGTAGGTTCGTCAGCCAGAATGATCTTCGGTTCTTTCGCAATGACTCTGGCGATACAGACACGCTGCTGCTGTCCGCCGGACATGGCTGATGGATAACGGTTCCATCTTTCTTTCAGTCCGACCAGATCAAGGCATTCCATTGGATCACGCGGATGTTTCGAGATCTCGGCGATGAATTCCACGTTCTCCAGAGCGGTCAGATTCGGCATCAGGTTGTAAGCCTGGAAGATAAAACCGATGTAGTCTCTACGATACTGGGTCAGTTCGTCCTCGCTAGGATGAGAGAAATCCTTTCCCTCGACAATGAATTGACCTTCACTGAGCTGATCCATACCGCCGATGATATTCAGCATTGTCGACTTGCCGCAGCCCGATTCACCCAGGACGACCAGCAGTTCTCCTTCATAGATATCCAGATCGACACCCTTCAGGATACGTCTCATTTCATCACCGGACATGAATTCCTTGACCACACCTTTCAGTGAAAGCAATGGTGTTTTATCCCGGTTCGGAGAAAAAGAAAGTCCTTTGTCCTGAACATCCAGAGCGATGATAGAACCGCAGTTGCTTAACAGTTCCTCATCATCCGCAGTAAAACCGCCCTGCTTGTCGTTCAGCTGTAGACAGCCGATGATACCGTAAGGGGTCTTCAACGGGACAAGGATGGCATTTCTTCCAAACAGTTCAGATATGGATTTATCTGCCTTGATACGCGGATCATTCTGACAATCGCTGATGACACAGGTATTCTGATCCTTTATGATCCTGGAAATAAAGCTGTCATTCTCTCCGACAGAGATACCGCAGTTATCGGTCTCGCCGACATTTGCGACAATATAGTAACGGCGATCTGCGCTGTTTACCATCCAAATACAGCCGCTTTTGCATTTTACGGTTCTGGTAAGTATTTCAAGGCATGCTTCTAAAGAACTTTCCAGCTGGTTGGAGTGGGAAAGCTCATCCATGATCTGCCATGCACAGGTCACAAAACGGGGATCGGACATAAGAACCTCCTTATAAACAAGTATTTATAAATATTTCAAATGTATATCTATATCATTTTATCATAGCAGTTTATCACATATCCATTTATCTAAATAAAAACAGGAAGATGACTTCCTGTTTTATGATTCATGATCTGTTCCGCTTTAGAAGAACAGGGAACATGCGATCAGGATCTGTCCGATGTAGTAGAGCGTCAGATTGGTGATACGGAGCGAGAACTTCGTCACGCCGGAGAAGGTGTTGAAGATCAGTACGACATCGGAAGCGGTAAACAGTACTGCGCCGATCGCATAGATGATGGCTCTCTTTGTCGGAGTAAAGATCGCAATGCCTAGAGCGATTGCCGTCATGATGAAGACGGCACCAAGATAGAATACACCGAAGATCTTAAAGGCTTTCTTAACCTCCATGGTCTTAAAGATGTATGCCAGCAGTCCTGCTGCGGCAAGAGCACCCGCAATGATGCAGTACCAGATCCAGACATGTCTTGCCTGCGGGATCAGGGCTACCAGATAAAGGATATGTCCGACCAGGAAAGCCACGATTCCGGCAAGGAAGATCTTCTGACCGTACTTCGGGAAGACATATCTAAGATTCAGCAGAATATCGCCGATCATGCCAAACAGCAGTCCGAAAAAGAACTGTCTGTTGAAAGGATTGTTTACGGTCTGAAAGGCGCTGTAGCCGATCAGCACAAACATCAAAGATGCTGTTCCTTTCAGGATATCGGCAAGGAGATATTTCTCCTCGTGTTCGCTCTTGATAAACAGAGCCTGTAAAACAAAACCGGCAAGAATGAATAAATAATGAATTGGTTTCATAACAGATCTCTCTTTCTATAACATATTGCACTTCTTCAGGAAGTCTCTCAGGATCGTTTCATATCCCTTCGGATCGCTGACAACGGAACGGGCATGTTCGGCTCCCTTAAACAGATGCAGTTCGCTCTTCTTGTTTCTGCACACTGCATACATGTCCTTGCTGTGATGGCAGTCGATGAGAGTGTCTGAATCTCCGTGCATGAAGCAGATCGGAACATCAGCATTTTTCACGACATTGATAGGACTGGTTCCTTTCACATCGTAATGATAACGTATCTTACCGATCTGGCATACCGTCCAGACGATAAGAGAAGAGAACGGTCCCATGCTCTTTTGAATGAATTCTTTAAACAGAACAACGCTGTCGGCAAACGGACAGTCGGCAACCACAAAGTCCGGTTTTACATACTGCAGCACCAGCAGGGAGGTTGCGGCACCCATGGATTCTCCATGCAGAACGATGATGCAGTCCTCTCCGAACTTTTCCTTCGTGAAGTTGAAGATATCTCTAAGGTCCTTGGCTTCTTCCTGACCCAGGGTACAGATGTCTCCGGTAGAATCGCCGAAGTGCCTCTCGTCATAAATGACAGCATGGAATCCGGCTCTATAGAACATGTCCGCATATTTGAGACACGCATAACGGTTTGCGGTATGGCCATGGGCGATAATCGCGACTCTGTTCCCGACAGGATGATCGTTTCTGATGATCTCACCCTTGATGGTGACACCGTTGACATCTAGAGAGAAATCCTCTCTGTTCCATTCGTTGTCGTATTTGTCGAAAGCTTCCTTAAATCCCTTATTGATCTCATAATCCCTCAAATCGAAAAAAGAATACTGCTTCGGCAGAATGACGATATTCAGACATTTCTGAGCGATATGGATCAGTACAGCGAGAAGTATTATTAGTATCAGTAAAACAATAATCATGCGTTATGTTTTCTTTCTTTTGCCGCAAAGAAAAGCGGTACAAATGTCACCAGAATCAGCAGGGTAGAAACAAGGAAGAGAACGTTGGTCGGCAGGTAGGCCGTCAGACCGTTGCTGTCGAGGATCTCGCCGTTGTTCTTGATGATCGGATTGGCGATGAACGGCGATACGATCCACGGGATCAGAACAAAGAAGACGATACGAAAGCCTTCAAACTGTCCCTTGGCTTCTTCCGGGAAGAGCTGCTTCATCCAGACGGACGTTACCTGCATGAACATGATGTAGCCGCAGCCGAAGAAGAACAGGCCTACCAGAAGCGGAATGTTCAGGATCGT
The DNA here is from genome assembly GCA_964529805.1 of uncultured Solobacterium sp. GTDB lineage: Bacteria > Bacillota_I > Bacilli_A > Erysipelotrichales > Erysipelotrichaceae > Colivicinus. The sequence goes on from CAZGZT010000002.1 coordinate 92,495, forward strand.
CGTAGGATCAATGAATTCCGGCTTTCCGAAGACACCCAGGATACCGATGCCGATCATGCTCAGGATGATGGAAATCGATGCAGCCAGAACGTATTTGTTCTTGTTCAGAAGTTTCGATGCAGGGATTACCGAGAACATGCCCAGTATCAGGGCAATACCCTGAATGATGCCGATATCGTCGGCCTTGAAGCCCAGATAGTAGATCATATAGTTGCCGACATGCGGATAGTAGACATTGAACGCAATGAAGTAGACGGTCAGGGTGATGAATACCCAGACCAGCTGTTTTCTTTTGAACAGTTCGTTGAAGTCGAAAGCCGAGAAGAGCTGTTTCCAGAAACCGCCTTCCCTGTTCGGCTTGAGATCAGGCGAATCCTTCACCACAAACAGCGACAGTACACCCAGGACGATGACTGCTCCGCCGAAGGCGATAAACAGACGCATGTAATTGTCGTCGGCTCCAATAAGCAGACCTCCGGCAACCGTTCCGATGATTGTACCGATGATCGGCTGTGTCGCCAGAGCGGCGCCGATACCTCCGGCATTCTCTGTGTTCATCATGTCGTTGAGCCAGGCATTGAAGCTGGCATCATTGCCCATGGAACCGAAGAAAGACATCAAAGCATCCGCCAGGACAACGGCCGTAGCCGCCAGCAGAAGATTTCCTGCATTGCCTTTGGCGATGAATTCCGTCGTACCGAACAGGATGGTAAAGATACCCCACAGGATATAGCCGATGGCCAGATACGGTTTTCTCTTGCCGCTGCGGTCAGACAGCGTTCCAAACAGGAAAGTGGAGAAAGTCGTAGCGATCGCCGATACCGCAACCATCCAGGAAATGATCGTAGGATCCTTGGCGATCTTGGCATATACGAAAGTATTGAACCACTGGTTCTCAATGTTCCAGCACAGCTGTCCGACGATACCCAGACCCCAGACAAGCACCCAGAACAGAAGTTTAGACTGTTTGTTTTTCATACAAATACCTCTATGTATTTATTGTATCATTCATCAGGAAACGATATGAAAAAAGACAAGGATATCCTTGTCTAAGAATTACAAATAATTGATTCATTCTACTCTTCGTCAAAGAGCTCTTTGATCTGTTCCAGAGGACGGTTGGAGACGTTTTCGATGTGGGTCATGCTTTTGCGCATGTTGCCGTAGCGTGCCAGGAATTCCCTGCTGGACAGACGGAAAGCGTCGCTGGAGAAAATGGACAGCTGCTCCAGGGCGTCCGATGTTACGACAATGATCCTGTACTTGTCTTTCAGCTCTTTTGATTTCTCCTCGATATACATGTCGGCTGTCTGTCTGGTTCTGGTATAAACGATCGTGATGTTGTCTCTCTGGGATACCGTTGTTCTGCTGGCGTCCTGCAGATAGGCATCGAAAACCAGTACGCACATTGCCGAAACGTAGCCGGCAAAGTCGCAGACCAGATCGATGACTTTTTCTCTGGCCATGGTTAGATCATTTAAAGGAACGTCCTCCATCGCATGCATCACGTTGTATCCGTCGATCAGATAGACAAGTTCTCTTGCAGGAGAAGCTTTCTGCATCTTCTTTTCCTCATCTGTCGTCTGTCTCTCGATGTATCGCGGACGCGGTTTATACAGAGAGTTCCATACCCGCTTAAGTTCTTCTTCATTGATCGTACGCGGATTATGTTTCACTGTTGGTTTGTAGTCGGCGAAGTAGTCTCTCAGATTCATATGCATGTTTTCTTCGACTTCTTCAGGAGGGATGTATGTCCCTGCGCCGTTACGGGTAAAGATGGAACCAACTGGTTTCAAAGCATCCGTTCTGTAATCGTAGCCGATCTGCTGAACGACTTCTTTCTCGTCACGGCAGCGGTCATAGATCTCGCCTTCGATCTCCTGGGAGAATTCATCCTTGAAACGGTTTCTTAAAGAAAGGATCAGATCGTTGTAGCTGCGTTTGGATATCTTGGCCATCACCATCTCTTCTTCTACGTCAAAGACATACTGTCTGGAAGAGAGCTCGCTGACGATGCCGTTCAAGGTCTTCCGGGAAGCGCTAAAGCAGACCAGATAATACGGTTCAAGCAAGTAGGTATTTCCCTTGTACAGGGCATAACGGATCGCTCTGTTCAAAGCCTGGATCAGATCTCCGCCTTCGGTATGTTTCAGATGGGTGCGGATATCGACTATATCAATCTCCACATGGTCTAATGGGGAATCCGTTAGGAGTCCTCTTGGACGGTAGTGCTGCAGATAGTCGATCAGTACGGAGAATTCTTTCTTTCCTTTGATTCTATAGGATGTATCGGGACGCAGCTTGACCAGAACTTCCGCGTAATGTCTTAACGGTTCGTAGTGTCCTACGCCATAGACTTCGCTGTCGATGCTTTCACGGTAGGCGATCAAAGGACGGGAGTAGTCGATCACGATACCGTATCTGTCTTTAATCAGATCCTTTATGAAGTCTTTCTGCAGGTCTCCCAAAAGATCGATGGTAACTGTATCGGATAGAGCGATATTCAGTTCCGGGAATTCATCGTTCAGAATACTGATACGGCGGTACAGTTCGTTTGGATCCAGTTCGCTCTCGATGGAATAGGTTAAGGTATTGAGCGGCGTACTGTCTTCGTGAAAAAGAGAAGGAAGATAAGTTCCGGCTTTCAGTCCCTGCAATCCTTTCACGGCACACAGATCATTTCCTTTTACTTCCTGAACAGCTTCCGCTTTGTTTCCGTTGAACTGAACGATCTCGGAAATCTTGTATTCGCCGAAAGAGTCGCGGTTTTTTAATGTTCCGGAATAGACTTTCAGATGGGCGTACTGATCGATTTTGTAGATGTAGGCCTTGAAGTGTTCTTCTTCACCGGGAACATTCACATAGCGGTAGATGAATTCCAGCAGTTTGTCGATCCCTTCTTCATGTAAGGCGGAACCGAAAAAGACCGGGAAGACAAGACCTTCCTTCAGATCCTCGCTGATGTAACGGTCATCCACTTTGTTTTCGGAAAGAAAACGTTCAAGGATTTCCTCGTGATTCAAGGCGACGGCTTCAGCGATCTCCTCATAAACGACGACGGCAGGATCCAGACTTTTCTGCAATTCAGCCATCAGCTCCTGTTTATCGGAATGCGTCAGATCCATCTTGTTCAGGAAGATACAGACCGGGATATGCAGGGTCTTGAGATATTGAAAACGGCGTATCGTATCTGCCGGAATTGAAGCACTGGCATCGATAATCAGTATTGCCAGATCAAGAATCTCAAAGCTCCGGTTGACTTCTCCGATGAAATCCAGATGCCCCGGGGTATCGACATAGACATAGTCCTTATCTTTATAAGAAAAACGGGCTTCCTTCGTATAGACGGTAATCCCTTTTTTCCTTTCGTATTCATTGAAATCTAAAAAGGAATCCTCATGATCGACTCTTCCGCTTTTTCTTAATGCGCCGCACTTGTGCAGGATGGCTTCAGAAAGTGTCGTCTTCCCTCCGTCCACGTGGGCATAGGCACCGATGATGATACGGCTCACTGATGAGATCTCCTGTTATTCATACGTTTATTATAGCTTATTATTCTTAAGGCTAAACGCAGAGGAATCCTTGACCAAGTTGGCCAAGCTGGCTATGATATAGATGAGGTGATAGACATGACACAGGTAAACATGCTGGAAGCAAAAACAAATCTGACAAAGCTGATTAAGCTGTTGGAAACGAGGCAGGAAGATGAGATCCTGATTGCCAGGAACGGGCAGCCGGTTGCGAAGATCGTGAAGTTTGAAAAACAGACGGGAAGGATAGGAACCGCAAGTAGAAAACACAGGTCGCTGGATCTGGATGAGTTCAACGCAATGAATGAAGAAATCGCCAAGGAATTCTATGGAGAACTGTAATGGATTATATTCTGGATACACATGTTGCAATATGGGCGTTAGAAAACGATAAAAAGCTTTCAAAGGAAGCAAAAGAGATCATTGATGATATAGATAACAACATCTATTTTTCAGCACTTTCAGTCATGGAGATCGTAATTAAACACAAGAAGAACCCGGACATCATGGACTGGGAAGGAAAAGAATTCTATGAAGACTGTCTGAATGCGGGTTTCTATACCATGCCTCTGAAACCGAAACACGCGATCTGTCTGGATGATCTGAAACTGAAAGAAGGAAATTATGCCAACGGCGATCCTTTTGATAGAGGACTGATTGCACAGGCGAAGCAGGAAAAGATGATCCTGCTGAGCCATGACAAGATCATGGAGAACTATGACGAACCGTGCATCAGAATGGTATAGGAGAGAACAATAGTCTTATAATAGTAAGGTATTTCATAAACAGAAAATGAGAGAAAAGATCAGTAAATATCTGGAGCCGAATAGAACGATCAGGATCGCTGAAACAGGGATACTGGTTTTAATGATCATCGGAACGCTGTTTAGCTTTCTAAAAGGATTCTCTCGGATCAATTCCGATCCGGGAGAGATTGTCTATCAGGGAACGATAGAACTGGAAAGAGACTTCGAAGCGGAAGATTATGATGAAGACAGCACCATGTGCGATGTGCTTTACGTGAATGGAGACAGGAAATTGATCGTATCCTATCCTTATGAAGAATATCTTGTATTGGAAGATGATCGAATCACGGCTTACGAGTATTTAAGCGATAACGGAACGCCTCTGTTCTTTAATCATCAGGATCCTGATAAAAAAGAAATAACTGATGCCTACAGACAGATCATGGCCGAGGAACAGATGCCTGTATTCAATATGGGAATATCGCTGCTGATCGCGGCAATATCCCTGTGCGTCGTGCTGTTCTTCGGAGCCTTCTTCTCGACCTACGAAAAGATCTGGTTCATGACCATCATGATCCTGGCAACCGTATTCGCCATACTCCTCCCGGAAGAAAGCGCCAACGGCGTAAACGGCATCGTCATCATGCTTTTATACTTATTGGATACCTTCCTGAACATCCTTTGCGAACTGCTGATCTCGAAACAGTCCAGATACAACTTCCTGGTATCGGTTCTGGTAGAAATCACCGAGATTGCCATCTGCGTCGTTCTGATGTACCGTTTCGCCACGATGGTGACAACGCTCTTCTTCTGGCTGCCGATCGACATTCTGAGTTTCATCAACTGGACCAGACACAGGGATGATATGGAAGACGAACTGACGGTTGTCAGAAGACTCAAGGGCTACCAGGAAGTCCTGGTGCTTCTGGGTATTGCCTTGTGGACCTTGATTGTGGGTTATCTTCTCAGCGGTCTTGATATCTCTACGGATTTCTACGGCGGAAACAGGAATCTGGAGATCATAGTTACCTATATCGATGCCTGCGCTTCGGCGGTAGGTGTAGCCAACGGATTGTTCATCTTTTTCCGTTTAAGGGAACAGTGGATCGCCTGGTATGTCTGTGCTCTTCTGGAAGCCATCATCAACGTCGTTTCCGGACAGTACGTCCTTCTGATACTGAAACTGGGATACTTTACCAACACGACTTACGGATACATCAAATGGAGCAGGTACATCCGTTCGCATAAAGAAGCAGAAAAATCGCTGTTCTGATTTGATATTGCAGGATATTATTTGGTAAAATATTCGTTGTAAATAAAGAAAAAGGTGGTATTTATATGGCAATTGAAGCAGGAGATTTTAAAACAGGTTTAACTTTAATCGTAGACGGTGATCCATGGCAGGTCATTGATTTTCAGCATGTAAAGCCTGGAAAGGGTGCAGCCATCTTAAGAACCAAGATGAAGAATCTGAAGACCGGCGCGACACAGGAAAGAAACTTTAACGCAAACGTTAAATTCGATGCTGCAGTCATAGAGAAGAAGAAAGTCAATTTCTCATATGCGGTTGACAATGTCTACAGTTTCATGGATATGGAAACATTCGAGACTTATGATCTTACCGAAGAGCAGATCGGTTTCAACAAGTACTTCATGATCGACGGACTGGAAGTCAACCTGATGATTTTCGAAGGACAGATCCTGACCGTATCTGTTCCGGCAACTGTTGAACTGACGGTAGCGGAGACTAGCCCGGCAGTAAAGGGTGCTCCATCTACACAGACCAAGGATGCGGTTACGGATACCGGCCTGGCGCTGAGAGTTCCGCAGTTTATCGAGCAGGGAGAAAAGATCATGGTTTCTACTGCCGATGGCAAGTATTCTTCAAGAGCTTAATCTAAGCTCTTTTTTCAATATGAACAAGACTGTTCTGATTACGGGTGCAGCCGGCGGGATAGGCAGCGCGATTGCCTTAAAGCTGGCAGACGAAGGCTATAACATCGTTTTGAATTACTTCAGCTCTGAAAAGAGAGCTTTTGAGCTGCAGGAAGAGATCATCAGCAAATACGGTGTCAGATGTCTGGCTATCAAAGCTGATGTGTCAAAGGAAGATGAAGTCGATGCCGTGGTTACAAAGATCGAGGAAGAGCTGGGTGGTGTGGACATTCTGATCAACAACGCAGCCATCGATCATCCCGATCTGTTCCATCAGAAAAATGCGGATGACTTCAGAAGGATACTGGATGTCAATGTGGTAGGTGCATACAACTGTGCCAGAAGGGTGTATCAGCACATGCTGGAACAGAAATATGGCAGAATCATCAACATCTCTTCTACCAACGGCATCAACACCTACTATCCGATGTGCTTCGACTACGACGCTTCAAAAGCCGCACTGATTTCATTGACCCATAATCTTGCCGTACAGTTTGCTCCATACGTCAATGTCAACGCCATCGCTCCGGGATTCATCGGAACCGAAAAAGAACTGGAAGGTTACGATGAACAGTTCCTCAAGGAAGAGACCGATAAGATCCTGAAGAAGAGATATGGTGAACCGGAAGAGGTCGCTTCTCTGGTGAAGTTCCTGATATCGGATGAAGCAGACTACATCAACAACGCCGTGATCCGTATTGACGGCGGACAGATGGGAAGCTGCTGATGAGAGTCGAATACAACGACATCAGTATCAGAAACGCTGAAACAAAAGACTGTGAACAGCTGGCAAAGTGGTGGAATGACGGAAACGTCATGGCCCATGCCGGCTTTCCTTTAGGTCTTGGTACAACAGAATAAGAAATAAAGAAATCGATCTCGACTGACAGCGACGATACCAGAAGAAGATTGATCATTGACTATCAGGATACACCGATCGGTGAAATGAGCTACAGAAACAAGAGTGATCATATCGCAGAAATAGGCATCAAGATTTGCGAAACAGACTACCAGGAAAAAGGACTGGGAAGGATCTGCCTGAGCCTGCTAATAAAAGAACTGTTCCGGATGGGATATCAGAAGATCGTTCTGGATACCAACGAAAAGAATCTCCGGGCCCAGCATGTCTATGAACTGCTGGGATTCAGAAAGCTGAGGATTAACAAAGATTCCTGGAAGGACCAGTTAGGAAATCCGCAGTCATCCGTGGATTATGAACTATTGCCGGAAGGTTTCAATGATTATGCAAAATAAAAGAGACTGATCAGTCTCTTTTTATATTTTGGTACGATCTCGATTTTACTCGAAATAGACCTTATCGATCATCTCTATGACATAAGGAAGCTTTTCTTCCGCTGTTTCAGGCAAGCAGGCAAATGCCAGTTCCCAGTAATAATCATCGTTTTCCAGTAAAGCGAAAACGGAAAAGATTTCCCGTCCGTTGGAGGTCGGGCCCTGCTCTATGATATATGGCCAATGTCCGGCGTATTGAATATCTTTGTCCCCAAACAGCTGCTTCTGTATGTCTTCGAGATTTACCGATGGATCAGTTTTCAAAGATTGATAAAGAAAGATGACTCCGTAATTATCTGTATTTATATTTGCAAGCGTATATGCAACCGAATCATTCTGATTTTCCATCTCCCGCATTTCAAACTGTGCAGGTACAAAAAGCACCATATGATCATAAACAAAAGCTTCATAATCATAATCCGGATATCTCAGTGTGTTTACATATTCCGAATTCTGGTCTTCATTTTCTGTACTTGCGTTTTCCTGCGTTTGTGACGTCTGATCGCTTCCGGCATTCTGAGACGATGCATTATTCGAAGAATTTGAACATCCTGCAAGGTTAAACATCATCATCAGCGCGAGCAATACCATTAATAATCTCTTTGTTTTTCTCATAAGTCCTATACCTCGTTTTAGTTCTTTTCTTTGATTTTGGTTAATGCCAGCATGACTGAAAGTCTGCCGTATTCAAAGGACAGACCTCCCTGCATGTAAAGAGCATACGGCGGAACGACCGGCGCATCCGCACTCAACTCAATCGTACTGCCCTGCGTGAAAGCACCGCAGGCCATGACCTCGTCAAACGGATAGCCTGGCATCGGTGCCGGAACAACCTTTACAAACGAATCGATTGGAGAGGATTCCTGAATACCCTGCGTAAACAGGACAAGATTTTCTTCATTGCCCAGTTCTACCGTCTGGATCAGATCGGTCCGTTTCTCATCATATCTTGGAGATACGTTTCTGTATCCCAGTTTCTCCAGCATGTATGCGGTAAACACGGCAGTTTTTAATGCGCCTCTTACCGCGCTTGGCGCCATGAAGATTCCTTTAAAGAACGAGTTGTTCAGATTGAAATTGGCTCCCTGATCCTTACCGATACCCGGGGCAGAGAAACGGTCTGCCACCATGGCAATGAGATCTTTTCTTCCGGCAATGTATCCGCCGGTTGAAGCAATGCCGCCTCCCAGATTCTTCATCAATGAGCCGACAACGATATCCGCACCGACATGTCCCGGTTCTCTTCCTTCCACCAGTTCGCCATAGCAGTTGTCAACCATGATGATGACATCGCTGTTTACTTCTCTGATCTTTCTGATCAGCTTTTCTATTTTATCGATACATAAAGAAGCTCTTGATGAATAGCCGCGGGATCTTTGAATTTCCGCCAGTCTGACATCTTTTTTCTTTAGTCTTTCCAGGATCTTCTCCTCATCGAATTCGTTGCCGATCAGATCGATCTGTTCATATTTCACCCCATTGGCTTTCAGGGATTGCGACGAATCTCCGCAGATGCCGATCATCTCCTGCAGAGAATCGTAAGGAGTGCCCGTCAGAGAAATCATCGTATCACCGTGTTTCAGCAAGGCCGAAAAAGTCAGATACAGTGCGCTGGTTCCGCTCATGATCTGCGGTCTGACCAGGGCATCCTCGCATCCCAGAACAGTTGCGAAGATTTTCTCCAGTTTGTCTCTCCCTGGATCGAAATTGCCATAGCCGTTGATATCGGCGAAATCCGTATAGGAGACATGATTCTCGATAAAAGCCGAAAGGATCCTGTCAGAATTCAAAAGACAGATCCTGTCAATATCCTGATATATCTCTTTCAGTTCTTCATCGGCCTTATCAGCCAGTTCAAGTATTTCCCTGTCAATCTGTTCTAGAATCATTTTCGGCTCCTCGCAGTCATTACCAACATTATATCCTTAATGACAGTTTCCTGTAATCGTTTTCAGATAGTGTGTATATTTAAAATCATTTACAATGTCAGAAAAAATGTTAAAATCATACAGGTACGGATCATGGAAAAACAGAAAAAACTGTTAGCAAAAGAAAATCTGAAGAGACTCGCGGTTAACCTGAGTTTCTTTTTTGTAATGCTGATGTACTGGGAACTTCTGCTGTTTTATCAGCTGCATTCTTCTATAGAAGGATTTACCGTATGGAACTTTCTGTTCATCATTCCGATCGCTTTCCTGCTTTCATCGCTGACAGGCTGGTTCTATAAACGCCAGAAGCTTAACAGCATAGTTACGCTGCTTCTAAGCTTTGCTGTTTCGTTGTTCTATCTGGCGGACATGATCTACTACAAGACCTTCGGTTCCCTGTTCTCTGCCATGATGATGGGTGTAGGAGGGAATGCCGTAACGGGATTCTGGTGGAGCCTCAGTTCGACCCTGAAAGAAAACATCCTACTTATCGTTCTGATTGAACTGCCTGTTCTGGTGTTGCTTGTATATATCATCATCAGGAAACAGGAAAAGACCTACCTAAACTGGTATACCCGTCTGGCTGGACTTGCTCTGGCTGTCGCTTTATGGTTCGGCATCATCCTGGCTCTGCCTCTGACCGGAACGCAGGATCACACGGCTTATGGAGCCTACCACAGTCGTTTCATCGATACCGATACCGCATCCGGAAAACTGGGCATCCTGCCGAATTTCATCGTAGAAACCAAGTACATCTTCTTCGGTTCGGATGACCTTTCTCAGACGTTGCAGGCAACGGAAGAGGAAACCGTCAAAGAAGAGACCTTAGAAGAAGTAGAGACCGTAGCCTACAACGAATACGAAGTCCTGAATTTCAGCCGTCTTCAAAGACTCTGCGAGAACGATACCCTCAAGACATTATGTGAATATCTCGGTTCTCAGACGCCTACGGAAAAAAACGAATATACCGGCATGTTTGAGGGATACAACCTGATCTATATCTGTGCCGAGTCCTTCTCCAGCATGGCGATCGACGAGACGGTGACACCGACTCTGTACAAAATGGCTAACAACGGCATCGTTTTGAACAACTACTACAATTCTTTTAAGAATGTCACGACGAATGGCAAATATGCTTTCCTGACCGGACTGTGGCCGGATATTGCCAGACAGAATACTAACAACGGCGTTCTTACCGGTACGATGGGCCAATCTGTGGATAATGATATGAGTATGGCTCTAGGCAACATGTTCAACCTAAGCGAAGGCATTCAAAGCAGAGCCTACCACAACTACTACGGATACTACTACGGACGTAACAGAACCCTGCCGAACATGGGCTTCACCTGCAAGTTCATGGGTGACGGCATGCGTTTCACCAGCTCCTGGCCGGCCTCCGATCTGGAGATGATGGAACAGTCTGTCGACGACTACATCGATGACGATCAGTTCTGCACCTACTACATGACGTTCTCGGGACATGGCAACTATACGACCGACAACATCATGGTCTACCGGAATTACCGGGTCGTCTACAATATGATCGATGAATACCTGCCAAGCAGCGCAATCGGATACCTGGCCTGCAACTACGAGCTGGAAAAAGCCATGGAATATCTGCTGGAAAGACTGGAAGAAGCAGGCAAGCTGGACAATACCGTAATCGTTCTGACCGGAGATCATTACCCTTACTATCTCACCGACTACGCCTATGAAGCATTGACAGGTGAGAAGATCGATAACACTTTCGGTGCATACAAGTCCACCTGCATCATCTACAATGCCGGAATGAAAGAAAAGATCGAAACGGATGTACCGTGCTGCAACGTCGACATCCTTCCGACCGTCTACAATCTCTTCAACATCCCATACGATTCCAGACTCTATGCCGGAACGGACATCTTCTCCAACGGACATCACATTGCTCAGCTCTACAACAAGAGTTTCATTACGGAATATGTCCGCTACGATTTCTCCAGCGGAAAGACGGAATGGCTGGGGCAGGGCGAGTACCATACCGAGGAATGGAAAGAGAAGTATCTTGAAAACATGATCAGTACGGTTAAGAACCGCTATGCTCTGTCGATCGGTATTGAATCATCCGATTTCTACAGCTACGTATTTGAGAACTACGATCTGGATCAGATCATGAAAGATAAAGAAACCCCGGAAGTCATCATAGATCACTCTCACGATGAAACGATGAAGGTAGAAGAATAATCAGATAAAGGCACAGAAAGTTTTAAAGGAATATCTGTTATGATAAATAATATGAAACAGGAAAAAAGATTTAACGACAGCCTGAATTTCCGGGATCTCGGCGGTCTTGTGTGCAATGACGGCAGAAAGATCAGGAAACATCTGTTCTACCGCGGAGCGGGACTGAGCTTTTTCAATGAAGAAGAACTTGATCTTTTCAGACAGATCGGTATTAGAACCATCATGGACCTTAGGAGCGGCATCGAAATCAAAGAAGCCCCTGATCCGATCATCGATGGAGCCGCATACATCGAACACAGCGGTCTTGAAGTGAAAGGGTCAAAACAGATCGACTGGTCGCCTAAGGGAATGAAAAAGATCGGCGGAGAAGCCGACGAACAGATCGCTAAAATCACACACTACTATACGCTGATTGCTTTTGACAACGAGGCTTTCAGACTGATGGTAAATGAGATCGTTAACGACCGTTTGCCTCTTTATTTCCACTGTGCCACAGGCAAGGACAGGACCGGATTTGCGGCAGTCGTAATCGAAATGCTTCTGAATGTAAAAGAGGAAGAAATGAAAAAAGACTATCTATTAAGCAATATCTTCCGGAAGAAGATCATTGATCAGAGTCTTGAAAGCGTGAAAGACATCGCCGTAAACAATCCGGAAATCAACGTTCTTATTACTCTACAGGACGGCGTAAGGGAAGAAATCTTTGACACATTCATTACATCGGTAAAAGAAAAGTATCCTTCCTTTGACGAATACATCATGAAAGAGTACGGTATTTCACCGGAAAAACTGCAGGAAATAAGAGACAAATATCTGGAAAACTGATGTTTTCGTTTCTGTCATAAAAACCTGATAAAAAACACATAGAAAATGCTCCGCATACATATCCACGGAGCTTTATTTTTGATATGATTATATTGTGCTGATATTTCAGCATTACAGTTAATAAAAAAGGAGAAGAGAATGAAAAAATTATTAACGATCTTACTTGCTGTGTTAATGGTTTTCGGTCTTGCTGCCTGTGGCAACGGCGGTGGTGAAGAAGCCGTTGACGACAAGCACCTGGAGAATCTGTCCATCGCGTTTGTTCCTTCAAAACCTGCTGATGCCATTCTGGAAGCTGCAGAACCTCTGAAGCAGATGCTGATTGACAAACTGGCTGAAAAAGGCTACACAGTTGACAGCGTAGACATTTCCGTCGGTACTGACTTCGCTACCGTTGGTGAAGGTATGATTTCCGGATCCATCGATATCGGTTTCCTGAACTCAAGCACATATGTTCTGTATCAGCCTGATGGCGTTGAACTTCTGCTGGTCGCTCTGCGTACTGGTGTCGGCGATGAAAACGGCCGTATCATCATGCCTGAAGAAGGTATCGCTCCTTGGAATGCAGGCAAGACGACTGACTCCGGTCTGGCTGCCGGTTATTCCGGTCTGGCATTCGTCAATATCGCTACCGAAAAAGGTAAGGAACTCTATGAGAAGACGGTTGACGGTACTTTGACCTGGGAAGATCTGGATAGCGCTTCTTGGGAAACTTCTTCCGTTACCTCCGGTTCCGGCTACATTTATCCTTCCGTATGGCTCAACAACACATTCGGTGAGGGTGCCGGAAATGGAAAGAGAACGATTGCCAATCTTTCAAAAGTCGTTACTGACCGTTCATATTCCGATATGATGGCTTCTCTGCTGACTGGCGGCTGCGATGTATTCGTAGGTTATGCCGATGTCAGAAAAGATGCTCAGTCACAGGAAAACTTCCTGGCAGCTTACGCTGATGAAGTAGCAGCTGGAACTTATGAAAGCGTCTACGACATCATCAAGGTTATCGCTGTTTCTGATTTCATCATGAACGACTGTATCGCAGTAACAAGCGAGACAATCAATCCTAAGATGACTCCGGAACTCAAGACGGCTTTGCAGGAAGCATTCATGGAAATCATCGAGACTGATGAAGGTAAGGCTGCTGTTAAACCTTATTCACACATCGGCTACAAGCTTGGTGATGACTCTGAATACGACTCAACCAGAGCTGCTACAGCATTATTCGCTGACTAATTTAAACTGTTTTTACAAATACAAGGCGCATGTACGATGTTCATGCGCCTTATTCTTTAGATAATAGGGGGATCTCAATATGATTAAGTTTGATCATGTTGATAAGGTTTATGCCAATGGCACGAAAGCCTTAGATAATGTAAATCTGGAAATTGAACAGGGTGAATTCGTAGCAATCATCGGTCTTTCCGGTGCAGGAAAGTCTACACTGATCAGGACGATCAATAAAATGATTGACGTAACGGGTGGAAAAGTTACCGTTAACGACATTGATGTTTCAACCCTGAAAGGAAAAGAACTGAGAGAATTCAGAAGAAAGATCGGCATGGTATTCCAGTCTTTCAATCTGGTGTCCAAGACGACAGTCATTAATAATGTACTGACTGCCAGGGTTGCCGATATGAACTTCTTTAGGACTTTGTTTGGACTGTTCTCAAAAGAAGACAAGGTAATGGCTCTTGAAGCTTTGGATAAGGTCGGAATTCTGGACAAAGCCTATATTCGAGCTGACCAGCTTTCCGGCGGTCAGCAGCAGCGTGTCGCTCTGGCCAGGACACTGGCTCAAAATCCGGAGATCATTCTTGCGGACGAACCTGTCGCTGCACTTGACCCGGTCATGGCCGATATTGTCATGACAGACTTTAAGCGAATCAACAAAGAAATGAACATAACCGTTTTAATCAACATCCACCATGTTGATTTGGCGTTACAATATGCAGACAGAGTAATCGGTATTCAGGCCGGAAAGATCGTCTACGACGGTCCTACTTCTGAAGTTACCAACGATATTCTGAAACACATCTACGGCCGTGAACTGACCGACGACGATCTGATGAAGGAGAACAGACATGCTGGATGATCTGTTGCATATCTTTTATCCGAGAACCTATACGTTAGGCAACGGCAAGAAGGTAAAGGAGAAGTTTAATCCTGCTCCGTATATTGCGATCGCAACCGTGCTGATCTCGATATACTTCATGAAAATCTGTAAAGTAAACTGGCCGAAGTTTGCAAAGAACGTTTCCAACTTCTTCACGATGCTGAAAGCGATGTTCCCGCCAAGATGGGCATTCTGGGAGGAACTGAAAAAGCCGATGATTGACACCATGGCGATGTCTCTTTTAGGAACGGCTTTCGGTTCTGTTCTGGCTCTGCCTGTCAGTTTTTACGTATCCAACAACTTTAAACTGAACAAGACCTATTTAGGAGCTCACAGAGGAATCATTGCGATCTTCAGAACCATTCCTACGCTTGTTATCGCAAAGCTCCTGTCGACGACTCTAGGTGTCGGCACTCTGGCCGGTACGCTGGCAATTTCGATCTTTACCTATACGATTGCCGTAAAGATGATGTATGAACAGATTGAAACGATCGACATGAAACCGTATGAGGCCATGGAATCGACCGGTGCCAACAGGATGCAGTCGATGGTTTATTCCGCTTTCCCGCAGGTCAGAGGCTACTTCTGGTCTACAGTACTGTACTGTTTTGAAACCAATGTCAGATCTGCCGCCATTCTGGGCTATGTAGGAGCGGGAGGTATCGGTGTACAGATCAATACTCAGCTCAACTGGCGTAAATACGAGAATGCCGGAATGATCGTTCTGGTGCTGGTTATTACTGTCGTAGTGATCGAGACAATATCGCGTGAAATTAGAAAGAAGCTGGTGCAAGGATGAGTGACAAGATTACCGTACAATCACAGGAGAAGAAATATCCGCCTCTTTGGCCGCGTTATCTGATTGAACTGATCGGTGTACTGCTGATATATTTTCTGACCAAGGAAACCGTTGATTTTACCGGCCTTAACCAGAGAGGTCTGGCAATTGCGAAACAGACCGTCATTGGTCTGATGCATCCTTCCATGAAGCTGATTCTTGACCCTTCCAGTGTCGGTCTTGGACATATGCTTCTGGAAACACTGGCGATTGCCTTCCTGGGTACCGTCATCGGCATCATACTTGCTTTGCCGCTGGCCTTTCTTTCAAGCAGAAATGTAGCCCCGGTATGGATGACGTATATATTCCTTACTGTCATATCACTGATCAGAGCTTTCCCGGCTTTCATCTACGGCATCATGTTTGTTAAGGTCGTAGGAACAGGCCCGTTTGCGGGCGTTCTAACCATGGCAATCAGTTCTGTAGGCATGCTTTCAAAACTGCTGATTGAAGCCATCGAAGACATGGATCCGGGCATTGTCGAAGCATTGGATGCGGCAGGATGTTCACCGTTTGAAAAAATCAGGTACGGCATCATTCCACAGCTGAGCTCCAACATCGTTTCGATTGTCATTTATCGTCTGGATATCAACGTCAAAAACGCATCTATCCTGGGTGTAGTCGGTGCCGGAGGCATCGGTGCATCTTTGATCCATGCGATCGGACAGGGCAACTGGCCAAATACCAGTGCCATGCTGCTGGGTTTAACGATTCTGGTTCTTGTCCTGGAATACTTCTCGACAAAACTGAGAAAGAAACTGTCGGCAGGAGAATAAAAGTCATGATCTTCATGACTTTTTCAATAAGAATTAGGAGACAGTATGAAGAAAGTTTTTAAGACAGTTCTGCTGATTGCCCTCCCGGCCAGCGGAAAATCCGAAGTACGCCATTTTATGGCAAACATAGAACCGGAAAGACTGGAGAATGAATTCCATATCGGTGACAATCTTCAGCTGGACGATTTCCCTTATGTCCATTTCATGCGCTGTATCGATGACGAGATGGTAAAACTGGGAAAGGATCCGATCTTCTATCCGGGTCAGAATCCTTTCATCAACAACTACGACTGGGGTACGCTGGTACACCTGCTGAACGAGGATTACCACGATCTGCTCAACCGTAAACGCGTCAAGACGGATTCCGCAGCTCGCTATCTGTTCGACAGAATCGATAGAGCCGGTGCTGCAGCCGGACTTCCTCCGCGCATGGCTTTACTGGACGAAGAAACCAAGGAGACCATTGCGAAAAACCTGGAACCGGAAGCATTGAAGATGCTGGAAGAAAAGGAATCGCAGATTCCTGATGACTTTACCAACAAGACGATCGTCATCGAATGTGCCAGAGGTGGACCGGACGGATCCTCGATGCCTTTGACAGGCGCCTATGGCTATCAGTATACGCTCCCGCAGTTTGCTCCGGATCTTCTGGAAGAAGCAGCTATCCTCTACATCTGGGTAACACCGGAAGAGTCCAGAAGAAAGAACAACGAGAGAGCCAATCCGGACGATCCGGGTTCCAATCTCTTCCATGGTGTTCCGATGTCTGTCATGCTGGGAGACTACGGATGTGACGACATGCAGTATCTGATTGAGAATTCTGAAGTCAAGGATACTGTTACGGTTAAGGCTTACGGCAAGACTTATCATCTGCCGATCGGCGTCTTCGACAACAGAGTGGATAAGACCTCGTTCCTTAGAAAAGACAAGGAAGAATGGGATCCGCAGGATGTCGCAAAGATGACCGAAGCCGTTAAAGAAGCCACAGACAAGATGTGGGCAGGTTATAAGAAATAAAGAAAAGACGACCTAATCAGTCGTCTTTTTTTGTTTATCCAGATAATACTGCAGGATCCTCACGGCGGCCTGCTGATCGATCACTTTTTTGCGTTTCTTGCGGGAGACGTTGGCCTTGATCAGGAAGTCTTCCGAATCCTTTGTTGTATTGCGTTCATCCTGCAGGACTACCTTGATTCCGGATTCCTGTTCAATGATCTCACCGACTTCTCGGGAAAGTTGTGCTCTAGGACCTTCATCGTCATTCTCCAGCAGAGGATAACCCATCACCACCAGATCCGGTTTCTCCTCGTCTAAAAGTTCCAGAATCCTGTCGATGGCTTCATCATAGTCTTCCGGATGGAAACGGATGGTTTTTACCGGCTGAGCCAGAATGCCGGTCTCTGAGCGGGAGATGCCGCAGGTAACGCTTCCCAGATCTAATCCAATGTATTTCATCGTTGTTATTATAGCCGATTCATGACTCTAAAACAAAAAAGATGGCTGTACGCCATCTTTGTCTTTTATTCCAGATAGTAACTTCTCCAGTCGTCGATCTGTTCCTGAGATATCCCGATTTCTTCTTTCAGATAATCATCAACGGTTCTATAGGAATTGAAGATACTGTACCAGGCACAGTCGAACCAGGACTCTATCGCGGAGTTGGTCATGTCGTAACCTTTTATGCCCCACTCAGAAATATTGCGTTCTTTCAGCGCTTCCATGTATGTTCTTCTTTCTTCATCCATCAACTGATTGTGGCACATGTAGTTGGCCTTACACTCCTCATATCCGCATCCAAGTGCCGCAGCGATGATCATGGACAGTACGCCTGTTCTGTCTTTTCCCGCAAAACAGTGCAGCAGGATCGGCCTGTGTTCATCCAGACTGTTCAGTACCGTAGAGACGCATTTCACGTTGTAAGGCATGTTGAAGTAGCCTAAGGCAAAATGATGGATATGATAGTTGAATCTGCCTTTATCCATTCCAACAAAAAGATCCATAAAAGACTTGGCATTGGTAAAGAGCTTGTCGCTTCGGTGCAGTCCTTCATTTGCCGGGATGTGGACATACTTGAAGTTGCCTTCGAAATCCGGACGGTATTTGGCTTCCGTATCTCCTCTTAAGTCGAAGACGTAGGCGATGTTCAGGGAATTGACTTTCTCCTGATCCTCTCTGGAAGCTCCCGCAAGTTCGCCGCAGCGGTAGAAGAAACCGTGTCTGATGGTTCTTCCGTCCATTGTTTTCATTCCGCCCAGTTCACGGAAGTGGGTAATTGTTTTAATTTCAAGATTCATAGAAGAATCCTTTCTAATGATTGAATCAGATCCAGAAATTTAAAGAATAGAATCCGCCTTAATAATAAAAACAGAAACAGGGATTGTCAATGAACTGAACATCATGGTATTTCCATGGAAAATAGAAACAGATTTTTTACTGTGATAAAATAAATGAAAAGAGGTGATAAGATGAAGACAGCATGATCATGGGAAACTAATAAAACGCAAAAGTTAGATTTCTTGGTACTGTTTTTTTGCGTAGAAGGAGATCAGCTGAATTCATGCTTACAATAAATCATTTAACCGTTACGACATTAAAGGGAAGAGTGCTTCTGAAGGACTTTTCTTTTACATTGAATAAAGGAGAAAAAATAGCACTGATCGGGGAAGAGGGAAACGGAAAGAGCACGCTTCTAAAGATCATTGCCAGAGAAGACGTCAGCGATTATGTCACGTTGGAAGGAGATATCTACACCAAAGACAGGGTCGCCTATCTGCCGCAGCATATCAGGAAAGAAGATGAAGAACTGAATGTACGTACATTCATCGAAAAGGATGAAACAGATATCAGGAAACTCTATTCTTTGTTCAATGAAATAGGGATCGAAAGAGATATCCTGGATGGCAGGAAGATGAAAGATCTGTCAGGCGGAGAACGGGTCAAGGCATCTCTGGCCAGAGTTCTCTACGAAGAACCGGATATTCTTTTATTGGATGAACCCAGCAACGATATCGATCTGCAGACCATGATCTGGCTGGAGGATTTCATCAGCAGCGCTTCTCAGGGAATCATCTTTATCTCTCATGATGAGACACTGCTTAGAAACTGTGCGGAAGGCATTCTCCATCTGGAGCAGCTCAAGAGGAAACAGGAAGCGCGTATTACCTACAGCGGAGAAGGCTACGACAGCTATTTTAAACAGCGTCTGCACTGGATCGACCGGAACAATCAGATTTCAAAGAAGGAGCACGGCCAGTTCAGGAAACAGCTGGAACGCTACCGCCAGATCTATCAGAAAGTGGAACACCGGCAGAAAACGATATCTAGAGGAGACCCCCATGGCGGACAGCTTCTGAAAAAGAAGATGCATTCTCTGAAATCTCAGGGAAGAAAAATGGATGAAAAAGAAAAAGAACTGACGAAGAAGTTCGAACCGGAAGAAGCGATTGCGATCCGTTTTGAAGATATCAGAATGCCGCCATCCAAGATGATCCTGGATATGCATCTGGATGAACTGAAGATCGATAATCTTCATTTATCAAAAAACATCGATCTGTACATGGAAGGAAAAGACAGGATCTGCATCATCGGCGAGAATGGAACAGGGAAGACTACTCTGCTAAAGATGATCTATGAAGAATTGAAAGACAGGGAAGACATTACCCTTGGATACATGCCTCAGGATTACAGAGAGGTACTTGATTATGACAAGACGCCGATTGAAATCCTTTACGATGCCTGCAACGACAAAACCAAAGCCAGGAACATGCTGGGATCACTGAAGTTTACCAGTGAAGAAATGACCCATCCGGTCAGTGAACTGTCGGAAGGACAGAAATGCAAGGTTCTTTTGGCACAGCTGATCCTAAGAAAATGCGATGTCTTATTATTGGATGAACCAAGCCGCAACCTGTCTCCGTTATCCAATCCGGAGCTTCGAAGAATACTGCAGGAATTCAAGGGAGCCATTCTTTCAGTCAGCCACGACCGTCTATTTATCGATGAAGTATCCACGAAGATTTATGAACTGACAAAAGACGGACTAAAACTTATCGATGGATAGAGATGTCGATGTTAAAATAGAAATATGGGGACTGTCGCGAATATACTGATCGTCATCATGGAAATCATCGCCTTCCGTCTCAGTTTCAAGAGAATACGCTGGGAGATGTTTATCTATTACACGGAACTGTCTAATCTGATCACGCTGATCTCTTCCATTGCCTATCTTCTGACCGGAGGGAACGTGCCGGCCTTGCGTTATACAAGCGCAGTCGGGCTGACAATGACCTTTCTGATCACTTTGTGTGTTCTGATACCGATGGGTGGAGGTTTCAAGCTGCTGATGCTTCAGGAAAACGGACTGTATCATCATACCCTGGTTCCGATCCTTTCCCTCGTTTCCTATCTCTTCTGGGAGAAACACAGTACGCTGTGGCTGCTTCCTGTCATACTGACGATCATCTACGGCCTGACGATGATGTATCTGAATGTCATCGACAAGATCGATGGCCCGTATCCATTCCTGAGGATACGCCACCAGAGCAAGACCGCATCCATTCTGTGGTTCTTTGGACTGATCGGCATCATTTCACTTATTTCGTTCACTGTCATCTTTCTGGCAGGACTTTGTTCATAAATAAAAAAAAGGAGAATACCATGTTAGTTCTAAAACCGATGTTTCATGACACCATCTGGGGAGGCCCGCGTCTCAGCCGCTTTACGGAAGCCAAAGGAGATTCCGTCGGCCACTTCTATTCTGCATACTGCAGAGAAGGAATATCCAACGAGATCCTGAACGGAGAATACAAGGGCAAACTTCTGAATGAAGTCTTCCCAGTTCTCAAGAAAGAAATGGGCATGGAGGAATACGAGTATTTTCCTTTGACACTGTCTTTAACGGAAGCTGATCAGAATCTCAGCATCCAGGTTCATCCTAGCGACAAGGTTGCCCGCGAGATCGAGCACCGCGGCAGAGGCAAGAGAGAATCCTGGTACTTTCTGGAAGCTCCTGTGGATAATCTTCTGATCAACGGCTGTGCCGTTAAAGATAAGGAAGAAGTCAGAAAGCTTTTGGATCAGGAAAAATACAGGGACATTCTGGATGCCATTCATGTAGAAGTAGGAGACTACGTCTTTGTGGAACCGGGAACTCTTCATGCGATATCCGAAGGAAGCCTGGTCTACGAGATCGAAGAAGGATCCGACAGCACTTACCGTTTCTACGACTTCGATAGAACGGATGCCAACGGAAACAAGAGAGAGCTGCATGTCGAGATGGCTTATCTGACTCTGGATCCAACGAAGCAGTCTGTCGTAAGGCACTACGAAAAAGGCAAGGAGATCGTGGAAGCGACCTATGCCACGGAAAAGCTTGACAACATCACTTACTACAAAAATGATACCGATGATCTGAAGTGCTTCACCATGATCTACGGTACGGCGACATGTGACGGTGTCAAAATCAGTCAGGGAACGACGGTTCTGCTTTTCCCGGGCGAAGAGATCACCGATATGGATGTGAAACTGGCCTTTGTTGCGAGACTGCGCAAAGATATTGATTTACCTGATGTAGATTAAAAAATACTATAATAGAAGTATGGATCACGAGAACAGTTTCTATACGATAATGCGCGGTGTTTTTGCCGGATGCGGTGTACTTTTTGTCCTGCTTCTGGCTCTTTTTATTCTGACTTCACTGACGACCGGACAGTCGATGTTTGCGCCGGAGATCGTAAAACTTTTTGTTACGCTGTTTCAGATATCGACAGCCGTATTTGCGGCACTGGCAGTTGCCATGCTAGTCATGGCGATCTTCATCAAGAAGAAGAATCCGGCTGTTCCCGGCAGTATGGTTGTGAAGGACGGTTCGTTAAGATATGAGTATATCGATGAAGACGGAAAGAAAAGAAGAAAAACATTCGATCTCAAGAACATCGACGCTTTTCTGATCGAAAGAGGCGTCATGGATATCGTCCTGGATGCGAAGCTGAGTAAAGACGATCCGAAAGAAAAACCGAACATCCGCAATCTGATGATCCAGTTCCCGGGAAAGGAAAAGAAGAGTCTGGCTCTTCTTTATAAGGAAGATCCGAATACCTACAACAGGATCGCGGCATTCCTTGACAGGATCTCCAGAAAAGACGTGAATGACCTTAAAGAACACCTTGCCCGTTATGTCCATCAGCAGGATCTTCTGGATCAGGGAGATGATCTGAGCATACAGCTGAAGAAACGCAGGATGGAAACATCGGACATTCAGGTTAAACAAGGCATCGATACTGTCCTTGACAGGATCAAGGAACTGGAAATCCTGATCCTGGAGAACGGAAACAACGACAAGCTGAGAAAGCTGTATTCCTACTATGTACCGATGCTGATAGAAATCATCGACAACTTCATTACCATAGACAGTCACGAAGGAACCGATAACCGGGAAGCCAAGAACAAACTGATGGAGACGTTCGAACTGATCAGCAGCGCTTTTGAAGCATTAAGAGACAGACAGAAAGAAGACGAATTCGATCAGCTGGAAGCGACGGCTCAGACCATCGAACAGCTTTTGAAACAGGATAAGAACGCTTAAGGAGGATATTATGATTAAACTACAGACACAGGCAAAGAGTGTAAATGTCTTTCGCAACGGTGCGGAAGTGATACGAAAGGGAACTGCGCAGCTGAACCAGGGCAGTCAGCTTCTGTATGTCTATGGATTAAGCAGTACGGCGAATCAGCAGACAGTGAGACTCTTTTCAAAAGAAGGAGTATCATGCAGCGACCTGCGTTTTGAGATACTGAAGGAAGAGGATCGGGAGGAATCCAGAGAGATCACCAAGGAGATCACGCTGCTGCAGAAGCAGATCGAAAGCAGACAGCTGCAGATCGCTTTGTGGCAGAACAACGGCGACTTCTCCAGCCGTACTTCTTTAGGTGTAAACGAGGTTCAGGATTACATTGAAAAGCTTCCTGAACGTCTGGAAAAACTCAACGAAGAGATCCTGGATCTGGAAAAGAAGATTGCTGATCTGGAAAAGAAACTGACAGAGGTTCAGGAAAAAGAAGAATTGCCGATCGTTATAGCGGATGTCTATACCAGTGAAGCAGGAACCTATCCGTTTGAACTGCGCTACCACGAGGATGCCGCAGGATGGAGACCGGTCTATGAGATCCATTCCAACGCCAAGGATCCTTTGGAGATCCGCATGCGTGCCAGGATCAATCAGTCGACAAGCGAAGACTGGAAAGACGTTGCCGTGTCCTTGTATACAGGTGATCCTTCCGGCTACAGCGAGCTTCCTGAAGTAGAGCCGGTATATCTGGATATCAGAGAGAAGACCGTAGAAGTCAGAAGGAATTCTGCTCCTAAGATGGCCATGGCTGCAGGTATGGCTATGGAAAGCATGGCAATGGACATGGAAGTGGAAGAAGCTCCGATGCTTAGGATGGATATGGCCCAGGCCGAGGTCAAGAGCGATGAAACGATGACCGAATACGCGCTGCCTGGAAACAGAGACATCCTTAAGAGAAGCGAAGGAACAATGGCCGATCTGCAGAAGTACACCGTACCAGCAGAGTATCAGATCGCAGCCGTAGCCAAGTCCGATCCGAATGCCTATCTGACCGCCAACGTCAAGGCAGCCGATCTGCCATTGATGACCGCCTTCAATGCATCCATCTATCTGAAAGACATGTTTACCGGCAACGTCGGTATCGATCCGGATCTGACCAAGGAAAACATCGAGATCACCCTGGGCAAGGAAGAAAGAGTCCATGTCTCCAGGAAAGAAGTACTGCGCAAGACTTCCAATATCCTGCTGAAGGGACAGAAAGTCACGGAGTACGCCTACGAGACAAAGGTATCCAATCTTTCCGATGAAGAAATAAAGATTGCCTTAAAGGATCAGATCCCTGTATCCCAGAACAAGGATATCAGTGTTGATGCAATTGAAATCGATGGCAGCAAACCGGATGAGAAGACAGGCATCTTCACCAAGGAACTGACCGTAGCTCCAAAACAGAGCGAGACCGTGAAACTCGCATACAAGGTCGCATGGCCGAAAGACAAGCTGATTCAGGAAAGAAAAACCAGAACTTACTGTCCGGTATGCGGTGCCAGAGTAAACGGCAGATTCTGCCCGGAATGCGGTGCTGACGTGACGAATTAAACAAGATGATTTATGTGTATCCGTGAACAGGAAGGAAAGGAAGATCTATGAACGCAAGAGACAGATATAATGAATGGCTGGAGAAACTGGACAAGGATGATCCTTTGTATCAGGAACTGCTGTTGATTAAGGATGACGACAAGGAGATAGAGGAACGTTTCTATCAGTATATGACGTTCGGCACGGCAGGACTAAGAGGCAAGGTCAAGGCCGGAACCAACTGCATGAACTTCAACATGATCGGCAGGGCTACGCAGGGCGTTGCCAACTACATCAAAAGATACGGACAGGAAGCGATGGACAGAGGCGTTGTCATTGCTCACGATTCCAGACACTATTCCAAGGAATTCTGCAGACTGACTGCAAGCGTATTGGCTGCCAACGGCATCAAGGCCTATGTCTTCAGTGATCTTAGAGCCACTCCGGAACTTGCCTACATGATCGGTGTATTGAATACCAAGGCCGGTCTGAACATTACCGCTTCCCATAACCCGAAAGACTACAACGGATACAAGGCTTACTGGGAAGACGGATGTCAGGTATCAAGCGCGATCGCCGATGGGATGCTGGAAGAAATCAACAAGGTCGATCTGTTTACCGATGTCAAGAAAGCCGATTTTGATGAAGAAGTAGAAAAAGGAATGATCGTCGTTCTGGATGAAAAGTATGACCGTATGTACATCGATCACGTCAAGTCTCTGGCTATCCATTCCGGAGATGAACTGGATCTGGATATTCCGGTGGTATATACGCCGTTGAACGGCTGCGGCACGATGCCATTCACGGCAATGATGAAGGAAAGAGGATTCCGAAACGTTTATCTGGTTGAGGAACAGAAGGATCCTGATCCTGATTTCACGACCGTCGGTTATCCGAACCCGGAAGATCCGAAAGCCTTCAAGCTGGCGGAAGAACTGGGCAAGAAAGTCGGAGCAGAACTGCTGATGGCGACAGACCCGGATGCGGACAGATTCGCAATCGAATTACGAAACGACGAGGGAGAATATGTTCCTCTTAACGGCAACCAGACAGGCTACCTGCTGGTCAACTACATCCTGGAAGGAAGAAAAGATGCCGGTACACTGCCTGAGAAGGGTGCAATGGTAAAATCCATCGTTACCTCTACAATGTCTACCGAAATTGCAAAAGCCTACGGTGTCAGGATGTTTGAAGCTCTGACTGGTTTCAAGAACATCTGCGGACGTATCCCGTTCCTTGAGGAGAACGGTTATACTTATCTGTTCGGTTACGAGGAGTCTGTCGGTTATGCTGCATCTCCTGAGATCAGAGACAAGGACGGCATCTCTGCAGGCATGCTGGTAGCGGAAGCGGCTGCCTACTACAGAAAACAGGGAAAGACGCTGTTCAATGTCCTGCAGGAACTCTATGAGAAATACGGCTTCTACAACGAGGATGAACCGAACCTGATCCTGGAAGGTATCGAGGGATCGAAGCGTATTGCCAGAATGATGGCCCATGTCAGAGCCAATCTTCCAACCGAAGTTGCAGGTCTCAAGGTCGTAAAGACCATCGACTACAGCAACGGCTATGAGGACATCCCTGCATCCAACGTTCTGCGTTTCTTCCTGGAAGACGGCAGCTGGTTCTCCATCAGGCCAAGCGGAACAGAACCGAAGATCAAGTTCTATTTCTATACCAGACAGGATTCCGCAGAGAAGGCGAAAGAGGTAAATAAGGCGATCAAGGAAGATATCATGAACATGATCACGAAGGTTGCATAAGGAGATAAACATGGTTACAGAGAAAATGTATGACAAGCTGGCAGAGCTTGTGGTAAAGAAAGGTGTCAATGTACAGAAGGACCAGCCGGTCGTGATCAACGCTTCTGTCAGAGATGCGGACTTTGTGAAGAAAGTCGTCAAAAATGCCTATGAGGCGGGAGCCAAATTTGTTTCTGTAGAATGGCGCGACAGCGACATCACCAAGATGGGTTATCAGTACCAGTCTAATGAGACTCTTTCGGAGATTCCGCAGTGGATGTATGACAAGACCAAATACATGCAGGACAAGGGAGCGTGCTACATTTCCATAACATCCGATAAGCCTGGATCCATGGCGGATGTTGATGGAGAGAAGATGAAGATCGCCAATGCGGCTTATTATGCCAAGATGGGTGATCTGATGACATACCTCATGAACAACGAAGGTCAGTGGTGCGTCTTCGGCATTCCTTCTATGGAATGGGCGAAGGTAGTATTCCCTGACTTGAGCGATGAGGAAGCCTTCGAGAAACTCGGAGATGCGATATTCGCCGTAACAAGGGTTACGGAAGATAACGATCCGATTGAGGAATGGGCAAAGCATGACCAGGAGATGCTGGAACATGCCAGAAAACTGAACGAGTATGACTTCAGGGAACTGCATTTTACCTCGGAACTGGGAACAGATCTGACGGTAGGGCTTGTGGATGGACATATCTGGGTCGGAGGAGGCTCTACGACGCCGAAAGGTGTGTTCTTTGATCCGAATATGCCGACGGAAGAATGTTTCTGTATGCCTTTAAAAACAGGCGTTAACGGCATTGTCTATGCATCAAAACCGTTAAGCTACAACGGCAAGGTAATTGAAGATTTCTGGTTCCGTTTTGAGAACGGCAAGGTTATAGACTTTGATGCGAAGAAGGAGAAGGAAACATTAAAGCAGCTGCTGGAATTCGATGAGGGATCATCTTATCTTGGAGAAGTGGCTTTGGTTCCTTATGATTCACCGATATCGAAATCTGGCATCCTGTTCTTCAATACCCTGTATGACGAGAACGCCGCCTGCCATCTGGCTTTAGGTAGACCGTATCCGGAAAACATCAAGGGCGGTGAACAGATGAGCAAGGAAGAACTTGCGGAGCATGGGGCCAACGATTCCATGCAGCATGAAGACTTCATGTTCGGTACAAAGGAAATGGATATCGATGGTATTCAAAAGGACGGAACGGTAGTCCCGGTATTCAGAAAAGGGAATTTTGTATTCTAGATAAAACAAACCCAAATCAACAAAGAAAGACTTTGCTTAAGCGCAGAGTCTTTTTATAATATTTGTAGGAAACATGAAAAACAAAGATAAGAAAAAGACCGCTCTGATCATGGAAGGCGGAGCGATGCGTGGTCTGTTTACCTGCGGTGTCATGGATGTACTGCTGGAGAACGGCATTACTTTTGACGGAGGTGCCGGTATTTCTGCAGGTGCCGTATTCGGATGCAACTACAAATCGAAACAGATCGGCAGGCCTTTACGATACAACACCAGATTCTGTAAGAACTGGAGGTACTGCAGCATCCGTTCCTTGATCACGACAGGAGACCTTTACGGTGCGGATTTCTGCTATCGTATCGTTCCTTATGAACTGGATATATTCGATAGAAAGACGTTCTCTGAAAATCCGATGGAGTTCTATATCGGAGCGACGGATGTGAATACCGGAAAGTGCGTCTATCATAGATGTGAAAAGGGCGAACTTGAGGATGATCTGTGGATGAGAGCTTCCGCATCAATGCCTCTGGTATCAAGGATTGTAGAAGCGGACGGATATCAGCTGCTGGATGGCGGAATCGCCGATTCCATTCCTTATCACCATATGAAAGAGAACGGTTATGAAAAGGACGTTGTGATACTGACCCAGCCGCTGGGTTATGTGAAACAGAAAAACAGACTGATGCCGCTGATGAAACTGCTTTACGGAAAGTATCCAAAACTGCTGGAAACCATGGCAAGCAGACACATTCACTACAATGAAGAAACGGCGGAGATCCGAGAAGATGAACTCTCAGGAAAGATTCTGGTCATCAGGCCTCCTGAACCGTTGAATATCGGCAAAACGGAGAAGGATCCGGAAGAACTGAGAAGGGTCTATCAGATCGGCAGAAAGGAAGCCGAGAAGAGACTGGAAGAGATAAAGGAATTTCTAAATCAATAAGATGAACTATAAAGATTATTTACAGTGGATCCTGGATCAGAAAGCGGAAGACTTTCAGATGAGCCAGGAAAATGAAGACACGATCAGGATCGAAGACGACTACTCGGAAGGTGAAGTAACGATCTATCATCTGGAGATGGAAGTCGTACAGCTGCGCCTGTCCTGTAAATCGGATGGCGAGAACATTTTCTTTCTGCACTTTGAACTGAAAGACGAAGAACACGCCAAGGGTCTTTTCAGGGAAATGCTGACATGTTTAAGGGAACAGAAGAACCGGCAGACAAAAGAAATACTGCTGTGCTGCAGCAGTGGAATAACGACTTCCTACTTCGCGGAGAAACTCAACGAAGCCGCAGCGTCATTCTCTCTGGACATGCATTTCAGTGCCGTGTCTTTTTCCCGTTTCTATGAGAAAGCCGGGCAGTCCGATGCGATCCTTCTGGCACCGCAGATCTCCTATGAATTGGATAAGATCAGGAAGATACTGAACGACAAGATCGTTCTATCCATCCCGGGGAAGATGTTCGCTTCCTATGATGCCGTTTCACTGATCGGCCTGATTCAGGAAGAACTGAAAAAAGAGAAGGAAGTCATTAAGAAGAAAGAAATCCTTGAAGCGATACGAAAGATCGAAAACGATACCTGCATCTTCGTCATAAACATGACGAATGATACGACCAGTGTCCGTTACATCTCCCGACTCTATGCCAGGGGTAAAGTCGTTGAGAACGAGGAAATCATTAAACAGACTCCTTCTTTCCAGGATATCCGGGATATCATGGATACGACTCTTTCAGAGCTGCGCAAAAAGTATGCGATCGATGCGGTCGCAATGTCTATTCCGAGTGCCTTTTCTACTAACAGCGGAAAGCAGTGTATCAAATACAAAGATTTTGCGGATCAGTTAAGCAAGGAGTACGATATCCCGGTATTCGCCCAGCACAACACATCTGCGGTTGTCTACGGCTACTATGTCATGCAGGACAAGTACGAGAACATAAGCTATCATTCTCAACCTCGAGGAGCCATGATCGGCGGACAGGGCATGGTGTATCATGGAATACCGATTACAGGAAGCCGTCATAGAGCCGGCGAAGTTGAAACCGTCTACCCTCGATTCTTCCCGGATCAGCCGGAAGAGACATACTCGGCTACGGCACAGGATATGCTGGACGCTCTGGTCTGTTACCTTCTTACCAATATCACCATCATGGATCCGGAAGCCATTCTGATCCGCAGTGAACTGACTCCGGACATGGACGAAGTCAGGAAAGAATTAAGCAGATACATGGATCCTGAAAACATTCCGGATCTGATCTATGTCAGAGACATCAGCGAATATGCCTGTTTAGGAACGATGCTGTATGGCGTATATAAGCTGCAGGAAAAGAAGCAGTGATTTAAGGATAAAGACAATAGAATCATTCTAAATAAAAACAAAAAGCCTCTACAGGCTTTTTCATTTAATGATGGAGCAGGTGAGGGGAATCGAACCCCCGTTGCAACCTTGGGAAGGTCGAGTTCTACCATTGAACCACACCTGCATTACCTATATCTTATCATTTTTTCCTGAACTGAGCCAAAGTCTGTTTCAGGGCGGATTCCTTTTCTACACCCGCCAGTCTGAGCTTATGGGCATACTCTAGGATCTGGGTAAAAGACTCATCCGGTTCCAGTCCGGCATCGATCAGATCCTTTCCTGTAACATAAGGACGGCTCATAGTTTCCTTGTATATCTCGTATCTCTTAAACAAGAAATCGCTGCTGTCGGTGAAAACATCATTTCCCATGATCAGAGGCTTATCGGCCATAGATATGTAGATGAGATCGACAGGTTCTACTGCCTGGTCGAACATCCTGTTGGTAGTCTTGATCGGAGCTTTGTCGTGGAATACGGCATTCGGTTTCATATGCAGGGAAGTAATGTTCAGGACGTAGTGGATCAGATCGTGTTCGTTGGTAATCCTTTTCAGGAAAGTTTTTATTAAAGGAAGTCCCTGGTTCTCATGGTCATAGGCATGGATCCGTCCATTGACCTCAGTTGTCGTAACGATCTTTCCAAAATCATGACACAAAGCCAGCAGTTCAAAACGGAAAGGATCGGATACCTTGTCACGGAACAGTGCCGCGTTGTCTACCACCTGCATCGTATGGATCCAGACATCTCCTTCCGGATGATAGATCGGATCCTGTCTGACGCCAATCAGCTGTTTAACTTCCGGGAACCAGACATCCAGCTGATCCATCTGTCTCAATGATTCAAAGAAGATCGAAGGTTTCACTCCTTTTACCAGAGCCTTCCTGAGTTCTTCTTCAATTCTTTCTTTTGATAGAGTTGACAGATCGATCGTCCTACATAATTCCATCGTTTCAGGATCAATGGTGAATTCAAATCTTGACGCAAACTGGGCAGCTCTTAGTACACGCAAAGGATCCTCTACGAACGTCACCGGATTCACACAGCGAAGAACTTTATTCTCAAGGTCTTCTCTGCCATGAAACAGATCGACGACCTCCCCGGTCAGTACATCCTCAATCATCGCATTGATGGTGAAATCTCTTCTTCTGGCGGCCTTCTCATAACCGATAAAAGGGTCTACCGTGATTTCGAAGTCCTTGTGACCTCTTCCTGTCGCTGTCTCCTTCCTAGGCATGGCGACATCCACATCATAGCCCCGCAGATTGTATACGCCGAAACTGCTGCCGACCGTTTTTGGTTTTCCCAGTTCTTCCAGAATGGCGTAAAGCTGTTCCGGAGTAATGCCGTGTACCTCGATGTCAAG
The DNA here is from genome assembly GCA_964529805.1 of uncultured Solobacterium sp. Lineage (GTDB taxonomy): Bacteria > Bacillota_I > Bacilli_A > Erysipelotrichales > Erysipelotrichaceae > Colivicinus. The sequence goes on from CAZGZT010000002.1 coordinate 123,572, forward strand.
ATCTTTATTCTCAATGGAAAGCAGTCTGTCTCTGACATATCCGCCCACGTAAAAAGCCCTGCCTCCGGTGTCCTTTACCTTCTCGGCGATCTTCCTGCAGATATCTTCATTTACGGAAACGCTTTTATTCTTCAAGAGACAAATCCTTCCTGTTCTCTATCATTGTAGCAGTAAAACAGACAGTCTGTTCAATTCCTATCCTATAGAACGGGCATTGCGTGATACAATTTAGGATGAGGAGCACAAATATGGATCAGTTACATTTCCACTTCACATGTCTTGACGGCACATACGATTTTGAAGCACAGTTCAATGCGAATGAGCTGCATTACGAAACAAAGTCGACCATTCCGGAACTGGAGAGTCTTTCAGGCACGCTGGATCATCCGGAAGTTTTCCTGAAGGAACTGGAACTCGCCGAAATCGAGAAGTGGGACAGAAACTATCTTGCCAGCGGTACACCGATCGAGGATGCGGTAAAGTGGCAGGTAAAACTGATCAAGGATGGTAAGGAATATGTAACGGAAGGCGAGGAATCCTACGAGCCTTACCGTTATGAACATCTTGTCAGGGCACTGATGTGCTGTGATAAAAAAACGGAATATTTCATGATCTGATTAAGGGGATAGAGTGGATAAGTATATTGTTTGGATCTATTTCATTCTGCTGGGAGCGCTGACGGTGTATGTCTGTGTCATTGAAGGCATCAAGACGAAGATGGCACCGGAACAGACGGTCTGGGCGAGGATCGAAAAGAAGTACGTAGAAAAAGGAAACGAGGGTGAATACCCTCATTTTGGCAAGCGTTACTGTCTTGATCTGATCAGAAGCGACGGAAGACTTTTTCAGGCGGAAGTATCCCGTAAGAAATACAGAAGATATGCGGTAGGCGATTCTGGAAGACTGACTTTCCAGAGAGACCGTTTTGTGTCTTTTGTGAAGGATGATGCTTATATTGACAACAAGGAAGACAAAGAGAAACTGATCGATACGGCGGTGAAGATCCTGGAAAAGAACAGGCTGACGGATCAGGGCGGACGTACGGAAGCCGAGTTTGCCTATTTCGAGAAATACAAGAAAAAGAAACACGAGAGAATCAGAGCGCTGTTCAGGATCACTCGTAAGAAAGGTGAGCAGGTCTTCTACTTCAAGGTGGAAGGCAGCAGGATGCTTCTTCTGAATCTGGATGAGGAACATTACAGGGAAATGGTAAACAGCTATTACCATGGAGATAATGAATAAACGATGAAGAAATCAGGTAGCAAGGAAATAATCCAGCTGATCACAATAAGCGTTTTTGTGCTGCTTCTGTGTCTGACGGGATGTAAGAAGAAGAAAGAACCGGAAGAGATTGTAGAACCTGTCGAAGAGATCCAGGAAACAGAAACAGTTGAAGAAAACATTCCGGAAGAAGAACCGGAAAAAGAAGAAGAGATCGTTCCTGAAACAACAGAACCGGATAAACCTGTATTCTATGAAAGAGCAAAGATCGTCTATTTAGGCTGTACTTCGCAAGACAGAGACCTTGATTTCATTCTGGAAAGAGCAGTCGATAAGCTGCATCTGAATACCGTCAAAAACATCAAGAAGGACCATATCGTCTACGGCACACAGGGTGATGAAAACAACGTCTATCTGATCATCCCTCAAAAAGATATCACTTTAACCATCACTTCCTATCCGAAAACAGCCAAGACCTATTTCCGTGAAGACAACAGCAAGCCTGTGATATTTATCGAAGACAGCGATGTCACGCATCTGAATTCACTGTTCACGGCCATGAAGGCCGATGAGAAGAGCGAGCCTGTGCAGTTCTATCTGGGCATTGATCCTGGCACCAATGTCCTGTTTGTCAACGATGCGATCTCGCAGGGTGTAGAAGACCAGAGCGATTACGATATCTTCGATGAAAGCGAGCTCAAGGATCACGCTTCGATGTATGAACACTATCTGTACAATGAAGCTCCTGGCGCATCCGAAGACCTTGAAAGCGAGAACTACAAGATCGGCGGATCTGGATATACGATCATTGACGGCAGAGTCTACGTTACTTATCTGATCCAGGAAACTCTGAATCCGGATAAGAGCTATCAGTATGCGATGGGTTACAACGATCTGACCAAATCGATGGAATACCTGATCTGTCTGGACGGATCAGGCGAGAACTGGATTGAAATGGGTGGAGAATGAGAACGGCTGTCATCTATTATTCCCTGTCGGGAAACGTAAAAGAAACTGCAGAAAAAATCGCAGCAGAAACCGATGCGGATCTGATATCTTTAGAAGCGGAAAAGGCTTATCCCGATTCCGGATTCCGGAAGTTCTACTGGGGAGGCAAAAGCGCTGTCATGGGCGAAATGCCAAAGCTGAAACCTTATGACTTCAACGCTTCAAAATGCGACCTGATCGTTTTCGGTACACCGGTATGGGCAGGAACGTTCAATCCCTGCATCCGTACTTTCATCCACGACAACAGGGAAACATTGAAAAACAAGGAATATGCCGTCTTCTGCTGTCATAGCGGAGGCGGAGGAGAAAAGACCTTCAGGAAACTGAAAGAGTATCTCAGTATTGAAAGCTGGAAAGCTGAACTGAGTCTGATTGATCCGAAAGAAAAACCAAACAAAGAAAACGATGTGCAGATAAAGGAATTCTGCGAGAAGATACAGGAGGAAAAGAAATGATCTGTCCGTACTGCGGAAATGAAATGATAGAAGGATTTGTACAGAGCAGGGAACATCTCTACTTTAACAGAGGAAAAAACGCTAGATTTATCGCTTCCGGAGATCTGGGAAGTATTTCTCTTTCCCGTTTCAATCTGATCAAAGCTCCAAATGCCAAAGCGAATCTGTGCAAGAGATGTAAAAAGATCATCATTGATCTTTCTGATAGATAAATGAATAAGAAGATCGTATACAAGGACTACTGCGAAAAGGATCCGTTAAGGTATCCGTTTTTTAAGTACTATCCTGATCCGATGGAAAACGGTGTCTTTGTAGAATGCGATCCTCCTCAAACGTGTCAGTGCTGCAGGAAGCAGGAAACGCTGATCTGCGAGGGGCCGTTTCTTACCGACGAGGATGTATCTTCTGTCTGTCCGGAATGTATCGCCAACGGAAGGGCTGCGAAAACCTTCAACATGGATTTCTGCGAGATCCCTTCTCGAAACAGAGTATCCGATCCGGAAAAGACCGAAGAACTCCTGCACCGCACCCCGGGTTATTATTCTTACAACTTCAATGAATGGCTGTCGCACTGTGACGATTACTGTATCTATGAGAAAGAACTTGTCTTTGAAGATCTGAAGGATCCAAAGCTCCTGAAAGAACTGAAAGAAGATCCGGAATGGATAGAGAGCGGACTGGAGCTTGATGACGACTTTATTCAGATCCATATGTTTACCTGTTCCCATTGCGGGAAACACCTGTTCTATATCGACCAGTTCTTTGATTAAAAGCCTATGAAGAAAAACAACTATTCTCAAATCCTGATCATGACTTTCTGGGTGACTCTGTCTTCCCTGCTTCAGGCGATCTCCCTGACTTCTTTCTCCATTCCCGGAGGGATCTATCCTAGCGGAATTACCGGACTGTCCAGGATCCTCTCGGATGTATTGAGAGACTTCTTCTCGATCAACCTGCCTTTCGAACTGCCGTACTTCCTGATCAATGCGATTCTGGCTGTCATTGTCTACCGTCACATCGGAAAACTGTTTACCATCTTCTCGCTGCTTCAGACGGCACTGACATCCCTGCTTTCTACTTTCTTCCCTGTGATCATTCCTCTGAAAGAAATGATCCTGATTGCGATATTCGGAGGCGTAGTAAACGGTGCAGGCATCGGTTTTGCCTTGTCGCACGGTGCATCCAGCGGAGGCACGGACTTCCTTTCGATCTACTTCTCCAACAAGTATCACCGTTCGATGTGGAATCTGACCTTCGGAATCAACTGCATTCTGATCACGGCAACAGGTCTGCTGTACGGCTGGGAAAGAGCGGCCTATTCCATCGTCTTCCAGTTCATGTCCAATTTCATGATCAACAAGATGCATAAGCGCTATACCCATCAGGCCATTATCATCGTCACCAAAAAACCGCATGACGTGATAGACTCCGTACTGAAGAATGTCAGACACGGCATCACCAGGATCAATGCCAAAGGGGCATACATGGGAGAGGATGAAAGCATTCTGTATACCGTAGTGAATACCTTCCAGACTTCGGAAGTCGTACGCTATGTTCTGGAGGCCGATCCGAATGCCTTCATTGAAACAAGAGATACCTCCAGTATCTACGGAAACTACTACCAGAAACCGCTGGACTAGAACAGATGGAGACATCTGTTTTTTGTTAAAAAAGTCACGATGTTTATTTACAAAAAAATTAATGATAAAATTATTTCATCAAGTAACAGTTAAAGATAATATAGAAAAGCTGATCATTTCTATGACCCTGTAAACTTGAATCGAAAGGAGTCAGGCCATGAAGAAAGGACTCAGAATTGTCGGGATCATACTGCTGGCAGTGCTTCTGCTTATAGTGCTTCTGTTTTATGTAGATAGAAAACAGAGAGAACAGCTGGACAACTATCCTTATGAACCGGATACCCCTGCACCGGATCCGCATGACGGAACCTTTGTCTCGCAACACGGAACGATGACATTCAACGGAGACGGAGAGAGTCTTGTGTTCAACTTCGATGAAGAGCTTGCCGGACTGGCCGGTCTTCCTGCCGGAGAACAGAACGGAACCTATGTCTTCCTCTCGGGAGACCTTCCTCCCCACGGAAGTGTTGATGTCCGCTACGACATCGCCCATGAATGGAGAATATCTCTTGGGGATACCTCTGTTGTGATCGATCTGGGACTAGCTTCAAAAGACGGTTCCACGGCTCAGGTCGGCGTTGATATGGTTACCGATACCAGAATACCTATGCTATTTCAGAAGGACGGAAAGTTCTTCAGTGTCATATTTGAAAAGGAGTAACGAAATATGAAGAAAAGTTTATTGATCATTTTCCTGCTGATCTGTATGGTCCTGGCAGGATGCAGTTCGACCGGAACCGCTTCGGAAGCGACGGAAGACAACACGATCGCCTTACCGACGGCGGATGAAACAGATCTCAGTTCAGATCCGTTCAACCGGAACACCTTGGGTATTATCGATGAAGATGTGACCAGAGATCATTTCCACAACAAGGACAGAGAGACCGTTCCGAGTACGGCAGACAATCTCAACTGGGAGGATTTCGATTTCTACTACGACATCATGTACGACGATGTTCCGGAAGAAGCCTATTTCCCGGCTGTCAAGTATGCCGAAGGGATCTGGAAATACGATCTGATTTTCCGTTATGATTCATCGGACGGCTATTACTTTGAAGAGATGGGTTATGCGGAATTTGAAATCGACTACGACAAGGAAGAGCTCATCATCACCCTGCATCCAAGAATGGCCAATGACGGCTATGAAGCGTGGTCGGAATCGGATGAAGAGATCGGCTATGAGCCGTTCGGCGGCGGTTTTGATGACGAAGGCAATCTGAGACTTTACGGGAACAATGCGGTTCTTGATTGCCAATACTACTATGCCTATTCCGGAAGAGAATACTTTGTCGGCGAGCTCTGGCTTTCGGAAGAAGACTTCGGCGTATTCCTGATGACCAGAGGCCAGAATTAAGTAATAACACCACAGATTACTGAAACATGCCGTGCAGACGATGCACGGCTTTCTTATTGATAGAGGATGGAAAACAGAATAGAATGAGGTAGTAGGTAAAACAGAGTGATCAGAAAAGCAGAAAAGAAAGACCTATCGCGTATTGCCGAGATCCTGGTATTTGTTAAAAGGATCAAGTTCCGTCCAATCTTTCAGGACGACGACTATTCTTTTAATGAACTGCAGGTTTTATCCGTGGCAGAAAAGTACGCAAAACCTGAGATTCTGGATTACATCTGGGTCTATGACGACGGGATCGTCAAAGGACTGATCCACATTGAAGGAGAAGAGGTCGTAGAACTCTATGTCGACTACTTCTTTCAGAACCGGCAGATCGGTTCAGCTCTGCTGGAATACGCGTTAAAGGAACACCATTGTACCTATCTTTGGGCGATCGAAAAGAATACCGATGCGATCCGTTTCTATGAAAGACACGGTTTCCATCTGACGCAAGAAAAGAAATTCGAAGAAGGAACGACCGAGTATCTGATCAAGATGTGTACACGGGAGGAAGAGGCATGAGACTGACGACACTGTGTTATATCGAGAAAGAAAGCTCTTACCTGATGATGCACAGGATCAAGAAGCAGCAGGACGAAAATGCCGGGAAATGGATCGGCATCGGCGGTCACATGAAGGAAGACGAGACTCCTGAGGAATGTGTACGCAGAGAGATTCTGGAAGAGACGGGTCTGACAGTAGATAATCTGAAACTCAGAGGCATCCTGACTTTTATCCTGCCTGCCTGGGGCAACGAACTGACCTTCCTGTATACCGCATCCACCAAAGAAGAAGTCTCCAAAGAGTGCACCGAAGGCATCCTGAAATGGATTCCGATCGAGGAAGTCATGGATCTTCCGTTATGGGAAGGTGATCGGATGTTCCTGACGCTGTTAAGAGAAGAAAAAGACTGCTTCTCCATCAAACTGATCTATGATGAAAAAGGCGATCTTCAGAACTGTCTGATCGATGCCTAAATGTTTACATTTTAGGGTACAGAAAGTAAACTATATATTAGAAAAGATTTTATTAGGTGAGAAATGAAAAGCGTTGTGAAGTGTTACCGTTGCGGTAAAGAGTATGATCTGAACTCCAAGAATGTCAAAGAAATCATTTCCTGCAGCCACTGTCATCAGCAGATGAGATTTACGGAAAAGACAAGAAAGCATTTTCGTATGGTGCGTTACTTCTTTGTTCTGTTTATCTGTCTGGCTCTGGCTTTCGGAATGAATCTGGTAACGAAAAACAACTACATCATGCTGCTGGCGATGATGGGCGTAGCCATGCTGATTGCGGGAGTCTCCGACAACTGGTGCATGCTTCTGACCGACAGGATCTTCGGACTGCAGTACGAGGAATATCATGAGGAGAAGATCTCCAAGAAACAGCAGAGAAAAGAAAGAGAAACCAAAAAGAAAAAGGGTTTATTCTCTAAGAAGGAGAACTGATGGATTTTACGGAACGTTTTGAGTTATATAAAGAAGGCGGAATGATCACCGACAGCGATATCGAGGATATCCTGAAAGTTATCGATCTGTTTAAGAATGAATACGGCGTCGTTCTGGAAGAAGAGAATGCCGCTCCGTTCATTGCGCATCTATGTGCCGCCTACGGCAGACTGGTAAGTCACGAAGAAGTCGATGAAGTGCCGGAACCTGTCATGGAGGAACTGAGATCTCTGGATACATATAACGAATCGCTGGAGATCTTGGAAAAAGTTATGAATGCGACAAAGAACCCTCTGAACGAAACAGAACAGGGTTATGCGTTGCTTCATATAAATAATTTAATAGCTCAGTTTATGGAAACCGGTGAATGGCACACCGATCCTGAAACCGAGTGAACGATTAACTACTAAAAAGAAGGGGTAAAATTATGGTTACAAATTTTGTATTTCCACAACTGCTTAGAACTGTCGTTCTGGTAGCGATCGCAGCTTGGGCAAGCTTACTTTCCCACATGTGCATCTCTAACTTCAACGATGGTGCAAGACCTGTCTTCCCTGAACTGATGGAAGGCAGAATGACCCGTCCTGAATTCGCCGTTGTCGTTACCGGCATGGGCTTCGGCTGGGTCATGGCTGGTTTCAACCAGTGGCTGGGCACAGGCCTGATCGCCTGCCACCTGATCCTGATCGCTACGGACTGTATCGGTGCATGGTCACCTAACAAGTATGTAGCTCTGGCTCTTGGTGCTGCGTATGGTCTTCTTTGTGCCTATGGTACACAGGCTATCGGTGCATTATTCAACGGTCTGCCATACAACTTCCTGAATGACCTGACAAACATCACGAGCCCTGTTCTTCCTATCTTCTGCATGTATCCGGCAATTGCCATAGCCGGTCAGTTCGGAGCTAAGAAGGGCATCGTTGCTGCAGTCGTTACAGGTATCGTTTACATTTTCTGCACAATCGTCGGAAGCGTAAAACTCGGTCAGACTTCAATGGCTCTGTATCCTTACACATTCGCTATGCTGGCAGGCATGATCTGTCTGGTTGTCAATGCTGTACAGGCTTCCAAGAACGCTGAAGCAGTCGAAACGACTGAAGAAGAAGAAAACATCTTCACCAAGAACGCTCAGAGAATCAAGGGCAACTGGCTCTATCTGTGCATCCAGGGCGCTCTGAATGCCTTAGGTATCAAGATCCTGGCTCAGGCTTATCAGCCAGTCATCCTTGCTTCCGCTATTACAGCCGGTGACATGAACATCTTCTATCTTGCCATGATCGGTGTTATCTTCGCGTTCATTCCGCTGATCGTTTCTACCGCTCTGGCTACAGGTGTTTATCAGGCCGTAGGTCTGACAGCCGTCATGCTGGTTGGTGCAATGGTACCGGATTCCATGTGGTTCCTGGCTCCTGTTGCAGGTTTCGCTGTTGAGTTCATCGAGATTCAGCTGCTTGGTCTGTTAGGTAAGGCTTTATCTAAGTTCCCTGAACTGACAAAGTGCGGCGATCACATTCGTGATGCCATGATCTCTTGTACGACTCTGGCTCTTACGATCGGTGCTTTCATGGCCGGTAATGCGATCTGGGGTGCTGTAGGTCTGATGATGGTCGGCGGCTTCTATACTTTGAATGAAGTAACCGGTCAGCGTGTTCCTAAGTCCGCTGTAGGTCCGTTGGCAGCTGTTGCAGTTGGTCTGCTGTACAACCTGGCTATACTGCTGCACATCGTAAACTTATAATCGTTTTAAAGGAGGCTTTCTTATGAAGATTGAATGTTGTGGTTTGACTGCTACGCAAACGAAGCAGATCATCGACAAGGATTTTGCGGATCAGGTCGAGACCTTTGTAGATCCGGATATGGTTGCGGCAAGAAAAGTCAAGGCAGGCGAGATGGATTACTATCTTGGCAGCTGCATGACAGGTGGCGGCGGTTCGCTGGCTACGGCAATCATGGTTCTGGGCTACGGAAACTGTCTGGTCGTATCCAAACAGGGCAACTGCCCGAATGAGAAGCAGATCCGGCATATGGTCTATGCGGGAAATCATAAGGCTTTTGGTTATGTGAAATCGCATACCGAACAGGTCGTTCCTGCTCTAGTCAAAGCACTGACAGACAAGGCCGAAGGAAAGCCGGAATAAAAAAAGAAAGAACAGGCATTCCGAAAGGAATGCCTGTGTTTTGAGGAATACTGATGATTCGTACGATATTAAAAGATATAAGCTCTGAAGAGCTCGGTTTGACTCTGGCACATGAACATTTCATAGTTGATCTGGATCGGATCCGTAAGGACGGCTATTCTTTTATACAGGATGTCGATGAAGTCGTTCCTGAAATAAAAAAAGCCATGGATCAGGGGATTCGGAGCGCTTTTGAAGTGACAACCAACGACATGGGAAGAGATGTCAGGAAGCTGAAGGAGATCAGCGAGAAGACGGGTCTGAATATCGTCTGTTCCACGGGTTTCTATCTCTCGGAGTATCATCCGGAGTGGCTCAATGGCGCCACCAAGGAGGAGATCGCCGAAGTATATATCAGAGATCTGACAGAAGGAATTGACGGAACGGATATCAGAGCGGGTCTGATTGCGGAGATCGCATCAAGTCCGAAGGGTTTTGTCGGAAACGAAAGAAAGATCCTGGAAGCGGCAGGCGTTGCATCCAGAAAGACCGGTTTTGCGGTATCGACCCATACCGGAAGGATCGCCGCACAGGAGACGATCGACATCCTTTTGAAGGAAGGTGTTGAACCAGATAAGATCATCCTGGGACATCAGGATCTGATCGATGATCCGGAATACCATCTCTCTTTACTGAAACAGGGCGTCAACATCGCTTTCGATACCTGCGGCAAGACCGCATACATGCCTGACGAGACTAGAGCCATGAATGCTCTGAAACTGACGGAAGCCGGATACGCAGATCACCTGGTACTGTCAAACGACATCTCCAGACATACCTATTTCACCACTTTTGACGGAAAGGGTTATCTGGCCGTCATGGGCAGTGTCGTACCGCTGATGAGACAGTACGGACTTCCGGAAGAAATTATCCACAAGTTCCTGGCGGACAACCCGGCAAGGATCGTCAATAATCCTCAGATCTAAGACAGGAGAAAAAGATGTTTCTGGAAAAACTGATAGAAAGAAATCCGAAGCTGATCGAATGCGCATTTAAGCTTCATCAGGAAGGAATAGTGCTGCCGGATACCTACATTCTGGATCTTGACAGCATCCTTTATAATGCCAAGGAAATGAAGAAAGAGGCAGACCAATACGGAGTAGAGCTTTATTTCATGCTGAAGCAGATCGGCAGGAACCCGTTGATTGGTCAGGAACTGATGAAGATCGGATTCAAGGGTGCGGTCGCAGTAGATTATAAGGAAGCTCTGTGCTACATCGATAACGGGATCCATCTTTCCAATGTCGGCCATCTGGTACAGATCCCTAAGACCGCCATGGACAGGATCATCTCATCCAGACCGGACTATGTCACGGTCTATTCCTTTGAGAAGATCCTGGAGATCAATGAAGCGGCAAAAAGATGCAACACGGTACAGAAGCTTCTGATCAGGATCTCCGATCCGGACTCCCAGCTTTATTCGGGACAGATCGGCGGTTTCCACAGCGATGAGCTGGAGGAACTGTTCAACAGGATCGATGCCTTGGAGAATGTCTCTGTAGGCGGACTGACGGTCTTCCCTGCGCTGCTGTATTCAGAAGCAGAAAACAAGATCCTTCCTACCGCCAACATCAAGGCGATGGAAAGAGCGAGAAAGATCGCCGAAGAACATGGCTATCAGGATCTCAACATCAACCTGCCTAGTGCAACCTGTGTCGCATCCATCCCGCTGATCAGCGAGCTCCATGGAACAAGCGGTGAACCCGGTCATGGACTGACAGGAACGACACCTTTACATAAACACAGTCAACAGGTCGAGATTCCTGCCTATGTTTATGTTTCCGAAGTATCCCACAAGTTTGACGGAAAATCCTACTGCTACGGCGGCGGACATTACCGCAGAGGACACATGGAGAATGCGCTGGTTGGGAATGACTTAGACAACGCAGTAAGAACGAGAGTCGTTGCACCGGATGATGATTCGATCGACTATCACTTCGAATTGGAAGACAAGCTGCCGGTTGGCGAATGCGTAATCCTGGCTTTCAGGACGCAGGTCTTTACCGTCAGATCGCAGGTCGCCATCGTTTCCGGAATACAAAGCGGCAGGCCTGAACTGCTTGGCCTATATTCGCCTTTGGGAGAAAGGCTGGAAAGAAACTGGTAATGAACTATAAAGACGCACATCGGCTGGCACTGCTGAATCCTTACCGTTCCGTGGTAAAGGTTTTTGAATGTCAGGAAGGCGATATCCTGGTTGGAATCAAGAACGTATCTTCCATTCCGAATACGTTGATGCATAAGCTAGAAAAGACAGGATTTGTCTTGCATACCATAGACAAAAAATCGCAGCTGGCAGGAAGGGCGGTCGATACGGAGCTCATCAATCCCATTACCGGCCACTACATGTCCGGTTCATCTTCCGGAACGGCATTGAATGTCTTTGCGGGAATCAACGATCTTGGTATCGGGAATGACGGCGGAGGATCCGTCCTTGCGCCGGCGATGTGCGTGAATATCCTGGGCTTCATCTCGAGACTGATCGAGGAAGACAGAGTCCAGAACATGAAGAAGAATACCGATGGAATGATTGCCGGGAATTCTCTTGGTTATATGGCCAGAGACAGGAAGATCCTGCTGAAGGCAATCAAGGATTCCATTGGCATAGAAGCGGCAGACGATTACGGAACCGTACTGTCCGACAGAGAATATCCGGGCATCAAATCGGAAGTGATTCAGGTGGAAGATGCCTTTAAGCCAAGAAGCGAACTGACGGAATATCTGAGAGATATATTAAAGAAATGTGATGTACTGATTATTCAGGAAGGCCCGATCGATCTATACGGTTTCGGCGATTCCCTGTTCGGTCATTTCGATGAAAGAACCAGACAGATACAGAAAGACAGCGGCAAGGGTTATGTCCGCGTATGCAACACGGCAGAGGCTACCGCAATGGCCATCCCGGGAAAAGAGCTGGGTTGTGCGACTTTGCTGATGTGCGAAAGCACAAGAGAGAAAGTAGGCCGTCTGCTGAAGGCGGCAGAATATATCGAAGACGTTCACGATGAACTGATCGAGAGATATTTCCTGGATGTAGAGAGTTATTTTAACGAAGGCTATCAGGTGTGAGGTGAACTATGAAAACATATCCGTTACAGAGTATTTCGCTGGAAGAAGCGACACAGAAACAGTTCAGGATGGTTTCCTGCATTACCCATCACTTTACCGGTTATGAACAGTTAAGCAGAGGCGATCTGGGCGTTCATCAGCCGGAGAACCAGCCTTTAACGACGAAGAAAGCCGAAGAAGCGATAGCCGAGTTCTTTTCCAGTGAAGCTGCCATCATGGTCAGAGGTTCCGGAACCGGAGCCATCCGTTATGCCTTGTCTGCCGTAGCAAAGGCAGGAGACAGGATACTTATTCATGACGCACCGATCTACTCCACCACGAAGATTAGTTTCGAGATGCTGGGATTTGAAACGGCAAGAGCGAACTTCAATGATATCAAAGACATCAGAAGAGTCATGAAAGAAAATGCCGACATCAAGGCGGTTCTGATCCAGCATTCCCGTCAGCTTCTGGATGATTCCTATGATCTGAAAGAAGTAATCGATACGATCAAGAACGAAGAAGACATCCCGATCGTCATCGATGAGAATTATGCGGTCATGAAGGTCAGCAAAATAGGCTGCGAAATGGGTGCGGATCTTTCCTGTTTCTCCACCTTTAAGCTGCAGGGACCGGAAGGCATCGGCGTCGTTACCGGGAAGAAAGAATACATCGGCAGGATCAGAAAGATGCACTACTCCGGAGGATGCCAGACGCAGGGACACGAAGCGATGGATGTCCTGAGAGGTCTGGTAACAGCCCCTGTACTTCTTGCGGTACAGGCACAGACCAATGAGGAAGTATTAAGAAGACTGCAAAGCGGTGAAGTAGAAGAGATCAAGGATGTCTGCATCGCAAATTCCCAATCCAAGGTCCTGGTAGTTGAATTCAAGAAAGACATCGCTGAAGCAGTATTAAAGAACGCAGAAAAACTCGGTGCACTGCCGAATCCGGTAGGAGCCGAGAGTAAATATGAACTCGCACCGATGTTCTACAGAGCATCAGGTACGGTCAGAGAAAAAGATCCCGATATCGTAAAGCGTCTGATCCGGATCAATCCGAACCGGGCAGGTGCAGATACGGTGATCGAGATATTAAGAGAAAGCATTAAGAGATCTCTTTAGAGTGGACTGTTTATGAAAAAAAGATTTGTGGTGATTGTTCTGGATGGTTTCGGCATGGGCGCTACAGCGGATGCCGCCGTCAAAAGACCGGGAGATGAGAGGGCCTGCACGATAGGTTCTATTCTGCATGACTATCCGGAGCTTTATCTTCCTAATCTGGAAGAACTGGGACTGATGAATGCCTATGGACACGAAAGCGACAGGATGAAGTTTCAGAAGGATGCCAACTACGGCAAGGCGGAACTGATGCATTTCGGTGCAGATACTTTCATGGGGCATCAGGAGATCATGGGTACAAGACCGAAGGATCCGGAGATCGTTCCGTTCCAGGAAAAAGTGGATATTGTTGCGAAGCATCTGAAGGATGACGGACACAAGGTTGAGATTGTTGAAAGAGAAGGATTGCGTTATGTGGTCTGCGACGACTATGTGACGGTAGCGGACAATCTGGAAGCCGATCTGGGCATGTGTTACAACGTAACCGCTCCGCTCGACTACATGCCTTTCGAGAAAGAACTGGAGATTGCCAGAAAGGTCAGAGAAGTCGTAACGGTAGGAAGAGTCATCGTCTTTGGCGGTACAGGGAATACGATGGATGACCTTTATGCCGCGGAAGAGATCAAGAACGGAACCTATATCGGTATTGCTTCAGCGAAATCGAAATCCTACGATCAGGGCTATCAGTGTCTTCATCTAGGCTATGGCGTCGATCCGAACGTTCAGGCTCCTACCATTCTTACGAAACAGGGCATTCCTTGTGTCCTGATCGGCAAGGTTGCTGATATTGTCCATAACGAAAGAGGTCTGTCCATTTCCTGCGTTCCAACGGCGGAATGTCTGGAGCACACCCTGGATCAGATGAAAAAAATGGATGCGGGATTTATCTGCACCAATGTCCAGGAAACGGACCTGGCAGGACATTCACAGAGCACCACAAGATATAAAGAAATACTGGAGATTGCCGACGCAGGTCTAAGACCTATTCTGGATGAACTGCAGGATGAAGATTTCCTGGTCATCATGGCCGACCACGGCAACGATCCGAACATCGGACACTCCAAGCACACCAGAGAAAACGTTCCGTTACTGATCAGATACAAAGACAGAAAAGGAATCCATGTTGGCTTAAGAAAGAGCCTGTCGGATGTCGGTGCATCGGTATGCGACTATTTCAACGTGGAAGCCCCGCAGAACGGTGAAAGTTTCCTTCCTCTTTTCTTACAGGAGAAACAATGAACGACTTTGTGAATACCGTAACCGGTTCGGTCTCTATCGATGAACTTGGTTTCATCTCCCCGCATGAACACATTCTTTTCTCTGCCCGCGACTGCTGCATCAGCCAGGAAATCGAAGAACTGAAAGACTACTATCACTTCGGCGGAAGAACGATCATGGAGATGTCGACACCGGAGATCTGTGCGATGGATGTCAAGGAAGACCGGATCAGTGTGCTGAAGGATCTTTCTGAGAAGACTGGCGTACAGATCGTCTACGGAGCAGGCTTCTACAAGGAACCTAGACTCCCTGAATTCGTCAAGGAAGCTTCCATCGATGAACTGAAGAACGAGATCAAAAGAGAACTGCTGGAAGGAAGAGGAAAAGATAAGATCAAGGCCGGTTTTATCGGCGAAGTCGGTTCCAGCAATTATGAAGTCTTTGATACAGAAGAAAAAGTTCTAAGAGCCGCAGGAAGAGCCAGTGCGGAAACAGGCTATGGCATTTCTACACATACCGGCAGAGGAAGCATGTACAGGGAACAGCTGTCTTTCTTTGAAGAAGAAGGTGCAGATCTTAGCCATGTGATCATCGGCCACCAGGACGTCTATCCGCGTCTGGAAGAAAGAATGGAGGATTACGAATACATCTTCTCCAAAGGTGCAGGCGTTCAGTTCGACTGTTTCGGGAAACAGGGTTTCTTTGAAATAAACAACGACATTGAATACGGACAGAAATTCCCGTACGATGATGAACGTGCCCGGATGATCAAGAAGTTTGTCGATATGGGCTATATCAGACAGATTTTCATCTCCTGCGATATCGACGGCAGGACCCTGATGAAGAACTGGGGCGGATGGGGATATTCCCATCTAATCACCAGAGGTTTAAACCTGTTAAGAAAAGCCGGACTCACCTGGGAACAGATCGATCAGATCACTAGAGAAAATCCGAAGGAATTCCTGCGGGTCAGGAAATAGAGACTGCTATGAAAAAAATCAGAGAATACTGTGAAAAAGAACTTGGTTTTAGACTATATACAGACGGCTTTCTGGATGAGCTTTCTAAACTTCTAAAGTCGAAGAAGATAAAGAAGGATGAAGGTTTCATTTGGCTGAAAAAAGAAACGGAAGACCTGTGCAGGTTACTGAAGAAGGAAGGCCATGAGACAGAGGGAAAGAAGACCCTGGTCCATAAGCTTCTTACAGAATATCTGAAGAAGGAAGCCGATGCGGTTGTTTTTGAGACTCATCCGTTAAAGATGATCTCCATGCAGGAAGAAATAGAGAATCA
Organism: uncultured Solobacterium sp.; assembly: GCA_964529805.1. Classification (GTDB taxonomy): domain Bacteria; phylum Bacillota_I; class Bacilli_A; order Erysipelotrichales; family Erysipelotrichaceae; genus Colivicinus. Next base: position 139,594 of record CAZGZT010000002.1, read on the forward strand.
GTATCGTATGGTCGACATCATGCACCGCCATTTTGACGGCTTTGAAGCCCTGGAAGCGGGAGACTACGGATGCCATATCAGATATGGAAGACCGGAAAGAACCGTTAAAGTAGAAGAAATCCTGGCAGAATACTTCCACGTCGAAGCTGCCGCTCTGGTCAGGGGTGGTGGAACAGGTGCTATCAGAGCCATGTGCTACGCTTCCCTGAAACCGGGAGACAGAGTCCTGATCCATGATGCGCCATTGTATAAGACAACTCAGATCACTCTGGAAGCCATGGGCATCGAAATCATTAAGACCGACTTCAACGATTTCAGAAACATTGAAAGAGAGCTTAAGAACGGCATTGATGTTCTGTATATCCAGAGAGTACGTCAGAAACTCTCCGACAGTTATGATGAGATTAAGATCATTGAGAAAGCAAGAAAGATTGATCCGAAGGTAACTATCCTGACCGATGAAAACTATGCCGTAAACAAAGTCGAGAAACTCGGCGCTGCCGCCGGTGCAGACATGTCTGCCTTCTCGACATTCAAGCTCCTGGGTATTCCGGGAATCGGACTGGTCGTTGGCACAAAGAAAATGATCGATATCGTCCATGAACAGAACTATTCCGGAGGCGGACAGGTACAGGGCCCTGAAGCGATGGAGACTCTGAGAAGCCTGGTAGAAAATCCTGTCTTGCTAGGAGTTCAGTCTCTTTCCGTTGACGAGATCGTAAAACGTCTCAACCAGAAAGAAGTGCCGCATGTCGAGAAAGCCTTGAAAGCCAACATCGAAGAAAGAATCATCCTGGTAAAACTGGATCTGCCGATCGCCAGAGAAGTCATCGAACGCGCAATATCTTACGGAGCCCTTCCTCATCCGGTCGGATCGGAAAGCCGCTACGAGGTACAGACCCTCTTCTACAGGATCGCCAAAATCATGATCGATGAGAACCCTGTCCTAAGCAGGTACGTAATCCGCATCAATCCGATGCGCTCCGGTCCGGATACCGTGATACGCATCCTCAAAGATTCCATTGAGGATGTCATGAAAAAGAAACAGTAAAAGAACACAGGAAGTGTTCTTTTCTATAAAATTAAAATACTTCGTGATATCAGAATAAAAATGCTATAATAAAAAAATAGAGCGAAAGAAGAGAGTTATGGAGAACAATTACAACGTTAAAGAAGATTTAATTGCTCAGGTTGAAGAACTGTTAAAGAGCGAAGATGCACCTGGAGCCTACGCGAGAGCGAAGGTTTTAAGCAGGAAATGGCGTAAAGCCAGAGAAGATGAAGAGTCATTGTACGACAAGGAACTGAGCGATAAGTTCAATGCGCTGATGGATGAACTGTCAGAGAAAGCCGGAGATATCGCCGTTTCTGTCGAGGATAGAAAGAATGACATCATCGCCAGGGCAAAGGAAGTCGCTGCGGGCAATAACTATAAAAAAGGTACAGACATGATGAAACAGCTTCTGGATGAATGGAAGCTTTCCGGTCGTCTGGAAAAAGAAAAGGATGATGAACTCTGGAACCAGTTCCTGGAAGCCAGAAACGAATTCTTCACCAAGAAGAAGGAATACTATACGAATCTGAAGGAAACTTTTGCCGGAAACAAGAAGCTGAAGGAAGAACTGATTGAGAAGGCAAAGGAAGTAGCCAATATCGAAAACATCAAGGAAGCTTCCAACAGAGCCAACGAACTGATGGAAGAATGGAAGAAGACAGGCACGGCAGGCCGTAAGGATGACGATAATCTGTGGCAGCAGTTCCTGGCTGAAAGAAAAGCCTTCTTCGCCAGAAGAGATGAATACTACGACAATCTGAAGGAAACCTTCGCGCAGAGAACAGAAGCCAAGAAGGAACTGATCAATGAAGCGAAGCTGTATCTTGCCAGAGGCGAGTTTACCGATGAAGAAGTAGATGCGATCAAGGAACTGAGAAACAAGTGGAAAGAGATCGGCAATGCCGGCAAGGATCATGAGAACGATCTCTGGAACGAGTTCAATACGATCATCAACAAATACTTCGAAAACATGAGGTATTACAAAGACTAATACAGGGCCTGTTAGATGACAGGCTTTTGTTTATATCATTAAATATGTGACAATAAATACAGGGAGGGATGTCTATGAAAAAATTTCTGATTAAGGTCCTGATTGCGGTACTGATATTTAGTGGTTTTTCTTATGCGGTGTATCATAGTGAGGAGCATGATGACTGTGAGAACCCTCTACATGTACATGTACAAAAACTGGAAGCAGTCACCTACGAAACAGATACTGTTTGTCCTGAGTGTGGCGCAAGAATGGTGATAGACAGCGTAATATATGAACCAGGCTGTACCGATATTGGCGTCGGTCTGGGGCACTGCAGCCAAATGTCAAGACCTACATGTCCGGGTGGAAACTATGATGTAACAATCTTGCCGATAGGTCACGATCTTGTTGCAACAGTAATAAGTGCACCGACCTGTACAGAATCCGGAGAAACTGCATACGAATGTCATCGCTGTTATGATTACTCCTACATCGAAACAACATCCCCTCTAGGTCATAACTACAAGAAGCAGATAACCAAAGAGTCTACCTGTGAAGAAGGCGGCATCACTACCTATACCTGCACAAGATGCGGTGACAGTTATACAAAAAAGACACCTGCTTTAGGTCATGACATCAAATATGAAGAGAAAGAAATGACTTGCCTTGAGGATGGCTACAGGAAAGGAACATGTTCAAGATGCGATAAGACCATAAATGAGTTTTATCTTGCTCCGGGTCATGACATTAAATACGAAGTACTGACACAGGCTACCTGTGAAGAAGAAGGTGAAAGAAAGGCAACCTGTAACAGATGCGGAGAAACCTGGATGGAAAAGATACCTCCTCTGGGTCACAAGTATCCGAGCGAATGGACAATTGTCAAAGAAGCGACCATTCTGGAAGAAGGTCTGGAAACCAAGAAATGTTTACGTTGTGGTCATATCCTGGAACACATTCTTCCTAAAAAAGACTCTACTCCAGCCATCATCGGCGGAAGTGTCGGTACCGCTGTTGTTGCGGGTGGACTTTGGATGTTCCTGAAAAAACGTAAGGCAGCCAAGCTAGTAGAAAAAGCCGTCAAGAAACTCGGTAAACCTTCTTTTGAAGATAGAACGGTCGTCATCAGCAGTGAAGACGAGAAACTGCGTGAACTGCTGAAGAGCAAGCCATTCCTTGCCGTATCATCCTGTACATATGAAGATCTGGAAAAAACCGCAGCAGAAAAGGAACCTGATCTGGTGATCATTGATATCGGCACAAAGAAGAAACTGAACGAACTGGATAAGAAGAGAAAAGCGGTTCCTGAAAAGAAAGAAGGAGAGAAAGAAAAGACCAATCCTCTGGCTGAAACGAGTTTCGCTTACCTGTGTCCGCAGAAGTTCATCGACAAGTACAAGGACGAACTTGAAGCATTCAAGGAGGAAAAGAATATCGTCGGTTACGGTCTGATCAACGATAATCCGATTGTCAATCTGGTCAAGACGGTTCTCCCGGTGCTGAAACCGAATCTTAAGTCTGATGCTGCTCTGGACAATATCGGAATGATTGCGGATGCTTTGGGTATTCCGTACGTATCGACAATCATCAGCACCTATGAATCCGGCAAGGACATCAAGTCTACGATTGAAGAAGGAGAGATGAACGTTTCTTCTGTTGCGACCGTCGTTTCCGATCTTGCTTCAATACTTGGAATGGATACTGTCGCATCTGTTGCCGGACTGGTTGACGATGTTAATTCCGTGAAAGACGCGCTTGATGAAGAAGCCGGTGCTCATGAAGTAAAGGGCGCACACAGCTCGGTCAAGGACATCGTCGATGTCGTAACGGATCTGAAAGATAAAGACTGATATCTTTAAGACATGAATAAAAGAAAAGCCGCAGCTTGCTGCGACTTTTTAATTGACCGGAATGAATCCGCACTGTTTTATGATAAACTCCTTCAGGTTGTTGAAGAAGCCGTCTCCGTCAGGTGTATCGATACGTCCGCTGAACAGGGATACAGGCAGGAAGATAAGTTCTTCTTTATCCTCTCTGGTCAGATCGGAGATTGTAAACAGGACTTTCAACGGGATGCGGTTTGGATCGGCAAAGGACCCTCCGTATTCCTTGACCTTGGCGACCTTGGATGTCTTGACGATATCCAGGACCTTTGATCCGATCATGACTCTGAAGCTGTAGGAAACATCCTTGTTGTCGGTCATATTCTCCGGCTGATCGAAGCATTTCAGGAAACGCTGCAGCAGCAGTTCGATTTCGTTGAAGTCCACCTTCCAGGAATTCGAACGCTTGTTGATGAGTTCCAGAAGTTCCACATATTCGTACCAGGCTTCTTTCTGTCTTATTTCGGTGATCTTCTTCAGGTCGTAGTTCTTTAGATACAGATTGTCTCCGAGAGCCGTGATCTCATCCAGGATCTCGCAATGGTCGAAGAATTCCGAGAAGGCGTATTCCAGTTCCTCAATACTGACTTCCTTCTCTCCGTTATCCAGATAGAGACTGTGCAGATAGTAATTCTCCGGAAGCACGTCATCCGGAAGCAGAGCATCGCACTGCAGAGTCCTTGTGAAGATCGAGTTGTAGTAGATATCGATCAGTTTCTTCAGTTCATGATGAAATGGTTTATTCGGATCGAAAAGACATGCATAGACCGGATTCAGAGAACCTTCCTCGTTGTCCTTGACAATATAGTTGCGGTAGAAGAGAGATCGGCTGTAGTCGTCGACCTTGTCCTGAGACTGGGTTCCGTTCATGTGCGTCTGACAGAACGACTGCATGGATATGGTCTTCAATGTTACCAGGAAGTTGTTGATCTGATTCTCATCCAGATGCATGGCCTGGGCCAGAAGAATGTTGTTGCTGTGATCCATCGCCAGGTTGGAACAGAAGCGCAGGAAGTCCTTGCTGTGTTCATCGCTGGATTCGGTCCAGTTTTCTCTGATGCAGTAGACGGAGATCTCTTCGCACAGATCGTTCCAGGCCTTGAAGATGGGATTGTCTTTATTGTAGCTGTGTACGAATGGCGTCATCTGCTTGTTGTTGAGAAGTACCACAATACTGCCGTTGGACAGAAGCTGCTTAAACGCTTCCTTGTCTTCCCCTTCATTCAGAAGCAACTGCTGGAAGTAAGGTTCATACAGGATGGAATTCAGCTTCAACAGGATCTGTTTATAGTGGAAGAAAGACAGTACGAAGTTTCTTCTCTTGTAGTTCAGAAGATATTCCTTTACTTTCTCGGAAGCGAAACCGTCTTTTTCGAATTCGTCGTAGTATTTGTTTTGACTGTCATAGAAGATCTCCGGGATCCATTGGGAATCCAGAGCGAACGGATAGACGGCAGAAGGTGCCAGATCGGCCGCAAAGACCTTGTAGTAGATGTTATTGAAACGGTTGTCGAAAGCCTTCTCCGGCAGGGAATTCTGGTTGATGAAACCGTTCTCCTCACCCGTGGTCATCAGGATCGTATCGCTTTCCTCGATACCCTTGCGGCTGATCGCCGTGTACAGTTTCTTCATCGCATCGATGGTCACTTCTCCATAGGCGCTCAGCTCGACATACTGGTACTGCGACAGATACTTCCTGATCTCATCGACACTTCCGTCATCCTTGAACCAGGAAGGATGGATCTGACCGACTACCACAAAAAAGACCCGGAACTTCTCCGTTCCTTCTTCCTGCATTCTCTTTAAGGAATAGTTGATCTCCTTCAGAACTTCCGGTCTTCTCAAGGAAGAAGAAGAAAGAATGCCGACCGTGATATCCGCAGCCTGCAGTGCCGCTTCAATATCGCTGGCCCATCTCTCTCCCAGTTCCAGATTCTGGGAATCGATCCACACCTCGCATCCGTGTCTGGTCAGATAACGGGCGATGCCGTGGGCGCAGGCGCTGTCCTGATGGGAATAACTGATGAATACTTTTTCTGCCATGGTATACCTCTTATCGTTTCCTGAATGACGATTCAGGCATATTTCTGTCTATAAGATAATTATAAAGTAAGGAGACCTCTTTTTGGGATGTATAATAAATAATAAGCAACAGGAGAACAGGAAATGAAAAACATGACACTATACATGACGGCTGCATTTATCATCGTAGTAGTCGGAACGATTCTGGCACTGAAAAAGAGAAACGACTTTCAGGCGATGACCCTGACTTTGACAGGAGCGATGTCGCTGGCGATTGGCATTCTTACTTTTCCATACAATCTGCAGTTCAGCGATCTTCCGATCGCCATTATTCAAAGCATCCGTTCGGGGCTCTCCGGTGTTGCGATGGGCGTTGATGGAGACATTCCCTATGAGATGGAACTGGATGACGTATCGTTCAGGATCTTCCGTTTCTTCCTGTATACCCTGTATGTCTTAGGACCGATCGCGGGATCCATGTTTCTGGTGTCCTTCTCTTCCAAGATCAGGAACGCTCTGTCTCTGGCCGTCGGGAAGCATTTCTACATCTTCTCCGGACTGGATGAGAGATCGCTGATGATCGGTGAAAGCATTGCGGAGAAAGACAAGGAAGGAACGGTCGTCTACTGTAAGGGCGGGGACTGCGATCCTGCTCTGGCAAGTTCTGCAAGATCGATCGGTGCGCTCCTGATGGATGGTGAAGACTACAAGATCGTTTTATTCAAAAACAAGAAATACGAATTCTTTGAAATAGACGGAGACGAGACCGACAGAATCAAGGCTAGTGCAAGACTCTGTGAGGAACTGCTGAAGCAGAAGAACTTCGATGCGGGTAATGTGATCGTCAGAGTATTCGCTTCCCAGAATCAGAGAGAACTGATCCTGAATCTGGACAGACAGTATTCCGATCAGATCTATCTGCGTCATGTGGATGAAAGCAATGCCACGGCAATCGATGCTTTGTCCATGTGCAGTGATGTCCTGGCGGTGCAGAAGAAATGCAACGTCGCTCTGGCTGCGGACAGCGATCTGGTGAAACCGTTCCTGACGAATCTGATCTGTCTGCTGATCAAGCCGGAAGGGGCTTATTCGATCTCTCTGGTTGGACCTAAGAGCAGCAAGATCTTCTCTTCCCTGAAAGAAGAGAATCCGGAGATCAACCATTATCCGGTGAAAGTCTTTGACTGTTCCTATGGAAAAGAGGCGGAAGCACTGAAGAATCCGGACCTCGTATTTGTTCTGTATGAGGACGACAAGCTGGCTTACGAGACCGCTACGAAGATCAGACGTGTCTTAAGCAGCAGAAAGGCGGATCTCTCCTGCCCAAAGATCATGTGCTATGTTAACGATCCTGACTTCCACAAGATGATCAAGGAAAAGGATATCGTTCTGTTCGGCGATCCGAAGAAGACGATCAGCTACGACAAGCTGGTGAATCCGGACCTGGAAGCCGCTGCGGAACGCGTACATTTATCGTACATGCTGTCATCGGAAATTCAGGATGAGAAAGAAAAAGAAAAGCTGCTGAAAGAAAGCGGATTCTACCACTATCAGAATCAGGAATCCTCGTTTGCGGAAGCCCTGGCTCTGACTTATAAGAAGAAATACATCCTTGCCCAGAAGAAAAACGGAAAACTGTCCGATGAGGAATTTATCGACGAATGGCTAAGCAAGGAAAGAAACATGAAGAAGATGGCCGATGCGGAACACGACCGCTGGAACGCCTACGAACGTACCCATGGCTGGCGCAAAGCCAACGAGAAGATGACGGCAGGCATCATCAGGAAGTACGACGGACGCAAGGCCAATGACCCGGAACTGAAGCTCCACCCGGCCATTGTCTCAAACGAGGATCTGCCGGCTGCCGAAGCGATGGTCAACTCTCTTCTGAAAAAGTACGGTACGGATTATCGGGTCCATTATCTGGATGCGGATAGAGATATCATCAAGAAGATCACGTATATTCTGAAATAATAAAAGGTCATCTCAGCGATGACCTTTCTTTTATATTTCTTTCAGCATGTCTCCAGGATTTTCAGCTGCCTTGACGTTTCCGAACGCCTTGACGATCATCCCATTCTCATCGATCAGATATGTCGTTCTAACCACACTCATGTGTTTCTTCCCGTACAGGGTCTTTTCTTTCCAGACGTCATAGGCCTGTATTACCTTGGTATCCGTATCGGATAAAAGAGTAAACGGAAGTCCGTACTTCTCCTCGAACTTCTTGTGGGATGCGACCGAGTCCTTGCTGACGCCAAGAACTACGGCTCCCTTTTCTCTGAACTGCGGATACAGCTCACCAAAAGCGCAGGCCTGCTTGCTGCATCCCGAAGTCATGTCTTTCGGGTAGAAATAGAGTATGACCTTCTGTCCCTTGTAATCCGCCAGTGTATGCATCTCTCCGTTTTGATCAGGGAGAGTAAAATCCGGTGCTTTCGTTCCTGTCTTCAGCATTTTCTTTCTCCTTTTCCTCTTCTGATTCAAGTATAACATCACTTATTTCCCTATTTTACGCATGTTGCTTCTCATAAAAGATATTTAAGATATAATATTTAAAAGAAATTATATATAATAAGAAAGTAACGAAAGAAGGGGAAACGTATTATGCCAGAATTCAAATATGAAATCAACGAAAAAGTAGCGCTGCTGTCAGAAAAGGGCGACTACACCTGTGAAGCCAATGTCATCACTTACGGAACAGGAAAACCAAAACTCGACATCCGTAAATGGAACAGAGCCGAAGACAAGATGCAGAAGGGCATTACTCTGAACAAGGATGAAGCTCTGACGCTGTTTGAAGCACTGAAAGAATTCGACTTCGACCAGCTTGGATAAAAGCTTCCATGAAGTATTTCTTTTTTGACATCGACGGAACGCTGACGAATATTCATACCGGGAAACTGGTAGAGAGCGGTTTGCGTACCTTAAGGAAACTGGAAGCCAACGGCAATTTTGTTGCCATTGCTACCGGAAGAGCCTATTACAAGACTGTCGATGTCGCAAGAGAAACAGGAATACATAACTTTGTTGCGAACGGAGGAGCGGCGCTGGTAATAAACGACCGGCTGGTCCGTAATGCTCCTTTGGATAAACAGAAAGCGCTGACGATCATCCATGAAGCGGAAGAACTGGGTTACGGAATACTGGTTGCTCCAAACGACAGTATCGATGTCGTAATGAAGGATCATCGTTTTCTGGAACAGTTCGGAGAAAGAAAAGAACCGACCAGATACATCTATCAGCCGGATCTGAACTACGAAGATCTGGAAAACATATACAAGTTCTATATCTCCATGCCGGAAAGTGAAGAATACCGTTTAAAAAATCTGGACCTGCTTGGACATATCCGGATGGGAGACGATTACTTCTGGTATCAGCATGATAAAAAGGATCAGGGCATCATCGATATGATGGAGATCCTGAACGGAGATATTCATGATGTCGTCGTATTTGGCGACGGAGAGAACGATATGATCATGTTCCATGAGGAATGGACCTCCATTGCCATGGGTAACGGCTATCCGCAGCTCTTAAAGAAAGCCGACTATGTCACTGATGCGGCAGAAGATGACGGAATAGAGAATGCCTGCAGACATTTCGGATGGATAGAATGAAAGTCGGAACTTATAAAGCCTATCTTTTTGACCTGTACGGAACACTTGCCGATATTCATACCGATGAATGGAAACTGCCATTCTGGAAGAAGATGTGCGGGGTGTTCCTTTCCTATGGTGCCGATTATGAAGCCAGGGAACTAAGGAAAGCATATTTCACTGAAGTATCCAGACTGGAAATAGAGAAATACGAAGAAGGGCACGAGATCGAGATCGATATCAAGGAAGTGTTCGTGGAACTGTTAAGAAGGAAGGGGATATCCGTTACAGAGGAACAACTCCAAAGGATAGCCCGATCATTCAGGGAGCTTTCCAGGACACGTCTTAGACCCTACGCCCACGTCAAAGAACTGCTGCAGAAGCTGCGTGAACAGGGTAAGAAGGTATGTCTGTTAAGCAATGCCCAAAGCATCTTCACTCTGGATGAACTGAAGATCCTGAAACTGGATGATCTGTTCGACGACATCCTGATCTCATCCGACTGCGGATACAAGAAACCTGATCCGATCATCTTTGAGATCCTGCTGAAAAGAAACGGCTTGAATCCCGAAGACTGTCTGATGATCGGCAACGATCTCTATAGCGATGTCTTTGGAGCCAACAGAGCCGGAGTCGATTCCTACTACATACATGACGCTCTTTCTTCCAAGAGCGATGCAGCGGCAAAACCCGACTACATCCAGGAAGGCATGGACATAAGACTGCTGATGAGAAGGATCTGCGAATAAGCATTGAAAGGAAACAGGATGATAAAAGAAAAACTAGGAAGCGTACAGCTGAAAGAAAATGGACAGATCACCATCCCGGCGAAAGTCAGAAAAGCACTGCAGATCAAGACCGGAGACAGACTGGATCTGTATCTGAATGAGAAACAGGAACTGATCCTGATCAGAAACGGGAAAGCGAAACAGGTCAAGGACCTTGCCTTGGAAAAACTGAATCAAATGTAAAAGAAAAGGTGTCTTCTTAGGAAGGCACCTTTGTTTTAATGATCGAACAACTTCTAGTATCCCATAAGTTGGCTTAGTACAGAGAACAGACCGTTGGCACTTACCGTACCTTGGCTGTTGACTGCGCTGCCAGCTGCGCTGTTCAGGATGTTGTACAGAGCCTGATACTGGGAATTGTTGTTGTAGCTTCCGTTGACAAAGTTCATCAGATTATGCAGACCGGAATTGTTGATACTGTTGTTGCCGGTCAGACCCAGGAAGTTGCCTAAGGCACTGTTGGAGTTGTAGGATGAACCGAACAAACCGTTGCCGTAGCTTCCGCCGAACAGTCCGTTGGAACTGCCTGATCCAAACAGACCGTTGCCATAACCGCTCTGGTAGCTGTTTCCGCCCAGCAGGGAAGTAAACAGGTTGCCGCCGCTGTTGTAGCCGTAGCCGCTGTTGAATCCCAGCAGCTGACCCAGCAGACCGATTGCGGAGTTGTTGTAGGTATTGGCGTTCTTTCTCTTGAACAGTTTCAACAGTACGATGATCAGCATGATCTCCTTGAGATCCAGTCTGCCGTCAAACAGTGCTCTGACCGCCTGGTTGCCTGCAGCGCGTGTGCCGCTGGTACCGCCGGTATACTGCAGCAGATCCTTGGCATCCAGTGATCCCTGGGAAGCCATGAAGAGCTGTACGACCGGATTGGCTGAAAGTTCCTGTGTTACTGTTCTCATATCGTTTGCGTCGATATTGCCGACAACATTCAGCAGTGGATTGACTCTTTCCCCGCCCCTGGTCATCGGAGCGTTCTCACTATTCAGAAGCTGATTCAGCAGTTCAGGATTCTCATCGATAGACTTCAAAACCTTTTGCGTATAATTATTCATTTTCTTGTGTTTCTCCTTGTATCTTTATTATAACTATTTTCTGTTTGTTTTAGTAAAAGTAAGCTACTGTTTCAGATGATATAATGTAGACAGAATGAAGAACTATCAGGATATCAATGCGGAAACGATAGACCGCTGGATCGAGGAAGGATGGACCTGGGGCATGCCGATCAGTCATGAGACTTTTCTTGATGCCAGAAATGGGAAATGGGATGTACAGCTCACTCCGACGAAGATGGTTCCGCACGAATGGTTCCCAGATTTAAAAGGAATAAAAGTGCTGGGTCTGGCCAGCGGCGGCGGTCAGCAGATGCCGATATTCGCAGCTTTAGGTGCGAAGTGTACCGTTTTGGACTATTCCCCGAAACAGCTGGAAAGCGAAAGAATGGTGGCGGATAGAGAAGGATATGACATCGAGATCATCCGCGCCGACATGACAAAGAGACTTCCGTTCGAGGACGGGACTTTTGATCTGATCTTCCACCCTGTAGCCAACTGCTACGTGGAAGAAGTCAAGCCGATCTGGAAGGAATGCTACAGAGTCCTGAAGAAGGGAGGGATACTTCTTTCAGGAACTGATTTCTACATCAACTACATCGTCGATGACGATGAAACTATGATCGTTAATCACCTCCCGTTTAACCCTTTAAAGAATCCTGATCAGATGAAACAGCTGGAAGATGACGACTGCGGCGTACAGTTTTCCCATACCCTTGAGGAACAGATCAACGGACAGCTGGAAGCCGGCTTTACCCTGACTGCTCTGTACGAAGATATCAACGAAGAAGGACGTCTCCACGACCTGAATATTCCTACTTTCCTGGCCATGCGATCCGTCAAGAACTGACTGGTACGCATATTGAGGTTTTAAGGGAAAATCTTTATAATATTGTTATTCATATTGAGTGACAACATGAATAAAAAGATCTATGAATTAACAGCTTTAATCGCTTTGGTGCTCAGTGGTATCCTGGCGTTTTTTGATTTTAAGATATCCCTGGGAATACTGGTAGCATCGCTGTTCAGCATGGCCAATATGTTCCTTCTTTCCTACTCCATGAAAAACATGCTGAAGGGAGAAAAGAAGAATCCGGGAATCATGATGCTTGTAAGCATGGCGAGATTCCTGCTGCTGGCTGTCGTGATGTTTCTGGCCATGAAATTCCCTGACAGGATCAGCATCATCGGTGTTGCCATCGGTCTGACCCTGTTCATGATCGCTCTGGTCATCGATGCCGTAAAGAAAAAAGGAGGTGCGTGAAATGAGTCTGCAGACGACCGTCTATTCCATCATCATCGTTACTCTTTTCATGGCGCTTCTGCTGATATACGTCAACCGCAGACTGGTAAAGTTCGATCCGTTAAGTAAGCCTACCGGTGTAGTACTGCTCGTGATCATGTTTGCGGAAATGATCGACAAGATGGTAACGGAGAAAACCAACAAGAAGATATCCAGATATCTGACCCCGTACATTATGACGATCATGGTATACATCTTCCTGGCCAATATCGCCGGACTCTTCTCTCTGGAAGCACCTACTTCCAACTACAGCGTCACGATGGTTCTGGGTGCCATTACCTGCATCCTGATCGAAGTCTATGCGGCCAAGGCCAAAGGCAAGAAAGCCTATATCAAGAGCTGGTTCGAACCGTTCGCTCCATTCGTGGTACTGAACGTCCTGAGCAAGTTCTCAACACTTCTGTCATTATCATTGCGTCTCTTCGGCAACATCCTGTCGGGAGGCATCCTGATGTCGGTCATCTACCAGATGCTGGCATCCGTATCGGCACTTATACCGGTCATCGGTAAATTCAACATCTTCGGTGTCATCGTAGCACCGGTCCTGCATTTCTACTTCGATCTGTTTTCCGGAGCGATGCAGGCATATATCTTTGTCATTCTGACGATTTCATTCATCGGCAAGGAACTGCCGAATAAACAAGGGGAGGAATAAATATGGAAAAAATCGCTTTTGCAGCAGCTGCATGTGTCATGATGGGCTGTATTACGGGTGTTATGGAAGGTCTGGTTGCGATCAAGGCCGTTGAAGCCATCGGCAAGAATCCGGACGCGGCAGACAAGGTCCAGTCCATGGCTATCATCGGTGCAGCCATTTCCGAAACCTGTGCCATTTACTGTCTGCTGGTTGCTTTCCTGATCATCTTCATTCTGGGAAGGTAAACGATGCAGATCATTGATATTTTAGGACAGCTGGTTCCTAATGTCTGGACGGCGCTGACGCAGCTTTGTGCGACTGCCGTACTGTTTTTCCTCATGTACAAGCTGGCCTGGAAACCGGTAAAGAAGATCCTGGATGCCAGAAGCGAGTACGAAAGCAGCAGGCTCACAGAAGCAGACAGACTGCGTGAGGAAAACGAGAAACTCAACGTGGAAGCCAAGGCTTCCATTGAAGAAGCGCAGAAGGAAGTGCAGCAGATCCTGGATGAGGCCAGAGAAGCGGGAGATCAGCTGAAGGAGCAGATCACGCAGGAAGGCCGGAAACAGGTCGAAAAGATGCGCAAGGATGCCGAGAAAGACATCGAGAAACAGAGAAACAAGATGCTGGAGCAGATGCAGGAAGAGATCGTGGATACGGCTGTTGCCGTAGCGGAAAAGATCCTCCAGAACAAGGTTAACGCCAAACAGGATAGAGACAATATCGATACTTTTATTAAGGAAGTCATAAAGAAATGAGTGTCAAAGTCGACGGATATGCCAGGAACCTGATGGAACTGGCGAATCAGGAAGGACAGGTAGAGCTCGTTTTCTCGGAGATCAAAAGGATCAACGATGAACTTAACAGAAACGCCGAGCTGAGCAGATACATCGATTCTTCCGATTACAGTTCTGAAGAAAAGAAAGCCAAGCTTCAGGAAGTTTTTCATAATGATCTGGATGATTCCGTCCTCTATGCGATGTTTTCGGTCATCAACAGGATCCCGCATAAACATACCGAAAGAGCTTTTATCCATGCCTTCCTGGCTCACTACTACCACTTAAGAGGTTTCCTTTTTGGCGAGGTCTACAGTGCCTATGAGCTGGATCACAGTGAGATGGTCAATCTGGAAGCGGCTTTTACCTATAAGTTGAAACATTCAATCAGACTTGAAAACAAGCTGGATAAATCATTGATCGGCGGTGTAAAGGTCATCATCAACGGCGAGGTGTGGGACGGCTCCTACAAGGCCAGGATGGATGATCTTAGAAGCAGCCTGCTGGAGAGTGAACACCACGATCTGGACAACATTTCCGTTGAATTGAAGAAGGACATCGACTCCTACGACAAGGGATCGGTCCGTAATGAAACCACCTATACCACCGGCTATGTCACAAGCGTAGCGGACGGTGTTGCGAATATCAGCGGCATTTACGATGCAATGGCGGGAGAGCTTCTCGACATCGGCAAGACCAAGGCCATGGTCATGGACCTGGAAGAACACAACATTGCCGCAGTCCTTTTAGGAAGCGACAACGACATCATCAAAGGAACCCAGGTCTATTCCACCGGCAAGGTCGTAGAAGTTCCGGTAGGCGATGCCTTGCTTGGAAGAGTCGTGGATGCCTTGGGAAGACCGATCGACGGCAAGGGTACAATCACAGCCGAGGAATACCGTCAGATCGAAGCCAATGCGCCGGGCGTCATCGAACGTCAGCCGGTCAACGAACCTTTACAGACAGGACTGAAAGTCATCGACTCCATGATCCCGATCGGCAAGGGCCAGAGAGAACTGATCATCGGCGACAGACAGACCGGCAAGACCGCGATCGCCATCGATACGATCATTAATCAGAAGGGCAGAAACGTTAAGTGCATCTACGTAGCCATCGGACAGAAGAACTCCACCGTGGCCCAGATCATCGAAAAACTGAATCAGCACCAGGCCATGGAATATACCACCGTCCTGGTAGCCGGAGCCAGCGAGCTCGCCTCCCTGCAGTACATCGCTCCGTATTCCGGCTGCAGCATCGGTGAATACTGGATGAACAAGGGTGAAGATGTTCTGATCGTCTACGACGACTTAAGTAAACATGCGGTAGCTTACCGTACCCTTTCACTGCTGTTAAGAAGGCCTCCTGGAAGAGAAGCCTATCCGGGCGATGTCTTCTATCTGCATTCCCGTCTTCTGGAAAGAAGCGCGAGACTTTCGGATGAACTGGGCGGCGGTTCTTTGACGGCATTACCAATTATCGAGACCCAGGCCGGAGACATCTCCGCCTACATTCCAACCAATGTCATATCCATTACCGACGGACAGATCTTCTTACAGAGTGAAATGTTCAACAGCGGAATCAGACCGGCAGTGGATTACGGTCTATCCGTATCCCGTGTCGGATCCTCCGCCCAGACCAAGGCCATGAAGAGCGTATCTTCTTCACTGAAACTGGATCTTTCCCAGTATCAGGAAGTCCTCGACTTCGCCCAGTTCGGTTCGGATCTTGATCCATCCACCAGAGCCCGTATCAACCACGGCAGACATCTGGTAGAACTTCTGAAACAGCCGCAGTATCAGCCGATGGCGACCCATGACCAGGTCATCCTGTTCTTCATGACGAAACAGGGTCTTCTGGATGACATTCCGCTGAACAGGGTCAGAGAATACGAAAAAGGGCTTCTGGAAGAAATGAACCGTTCTCATCCGGAACTGGTTGAAGAAATCAAAGAAAAGAAAAAGATCGATGAAGAACTAAACCGGAAACTTCTGGAAGCAGTAACTTCATTCACCGATAGATTCAAGACAGTACAACATTAATACATATGGCAGGAACGCTCAGTGCGATCAGAAAAAGACTGCAGACGGTCAATTCGACAAAGAAGCTGATCAACGCTACCGAACTTGTCGCAACCGTTAAGCTGCAGAAATACAACCGTAAGACAGTGCAGAATACCGCTTATGCTGCCGATCTTTTGAAGTTCATTTCCGCCGCACTGAAAGGGAAAAGACCGAGAGACGAAAACAATCCTTATCTGATCCAGTCCAAGGTGGATAATCCGCTTTATGTGGTGATCACTTCCAACTCGGGACTGTGCGGTTCCTACAATCAGGAAATGCTGAGATTCGTTACCGAGAATGTACCGAAGGATGTTCCGATCTTTGCGATCGGTACGATCGGCTACAACTGGCTTCTGAAAAACGACTATCTGGTCGTCAAGAAATACGATGAACTGGAAGACGTACAGCCGAAGATCCTGAACTCGATGTGCGACAACCTGCTGCATCTGTACAGGACCGACGAGATCTCCGAGATCAATGTCGGCTATACCAGATACATCAACACGCTGACCTATCAGCCGACAATCATGAAACTGCTCCCTTTCCAGATGGAACAGGAAGAAACGACAGACATCTTCCTGGAACCTTCCAGGGATGAAGTGCTCAACAGGCTGATCCCGATGTATGTGTCCTCGCAGATCTATGTCTGTTATCTGGATGCCAAGACCAGCGAAAATGCGGCCAGAAGAAACGCCATGTCTCTGGCCAACAAGAATGCGGATCAGCTGATCGGCGATCTGCGTCTCAGTTACAACAAGGCCCGTCAGGCGGCAATCACCCAGGAAATGAACGAAATCGTCGCTTCGACAAGAAGATAGAAAGGAAGGAATCGGATGGAACGTAATACAGGAGAAGTCGTACAGGTCATAGGACCGGTCGTAGATATCAGATTCATAGAAGAACTGCCGAAACTATACAACGCTGTTGTGATTCCTTTCGGACAGGATCAGATCACCTGTGAAGTGGAACAGGATATCGGTGATGACAAGGTCAGATGTATCGCCCTTTCCCAGACCCACGGTCTGACCAGAGGCATGAAGGCCATCGATACAGGAAAAGCCATCGAGGTCCCGGTAGGAAAGGAAATACTGGGCAGAATGTTCAACCTGCTTGGCGACCCGATCGACGGACTGGAAAAAATGCCGGAAAACATCCAGAAGGATGTCATTCATAAGAAGGCTCCTACCTTTGAGCAGCAGCAGACCAAGATCGAGATCCTGGAAACGGGAATCAAGGTTATCGATTTATTGTGTCCATACATCAAAGGCGGCAAGATCGGTCTGTTCGGCGGTGCTGGCGTAGGCAAGACCGTCCTGATGCAGGAACTGATTCATTCGATTGCCGTTGAACATAACGGATTGTCCGTTGTTGCGGGCGTCGGAGAAAGAACCAGAGAAGGCAACGACCTGTATCTGGAAATGAAAGAAAGCGGCGTTCTGGAGAAGACCGTTCTTGTCTACGGACAGATGAATGAATCTCCTGGCGCCAGAATGAGAGTCGCATTAAGCGCTTTGACCATGGCGGAACACTTTCGTGATGTCGACAGACAGGATGTCCTTTTATTCATCGACAATATCTTCCGTTTCTCCCAGGCGGGTTCTGAAGTATCCGCACTGCTGGGAAGAATGCCTTCAGCTGTAGGCTATCAGCCGACCCTGGCAACCGAAATGGGTGAACTGCAGGAAAGAATCACCTCTACCAAAGACGGTTCCGTTACTTCCATTCAGGCCATCTACGTGCCTGCGGACGACTTGACCGACCCTGCTCCGGCAACGGCTTTCGCCCATCTGGATGCCAAGACCGTTCTAGACCGTAAGATCGCTTCCTCCGGACTTTATCCGGCTGTCGATCCGCTGGAATCTTCATCCAGAGCCCTGGATCCGAACATCGTCGGCGAAGAACACTATGAAGTCGCTCTGCAGGTTCTGGGAATCCTGCAGAAGTACCACGACCTTCAGGACATCATCGCCATCCTTGGCATGGATGAACTATCCGAAGAAGACAAGATCGTCGTCAGCAGAGCCAGAAGGATCCGTAACTTCCTGTCTCAGCCGTTCTCCGTTGCGGAGAAATTCTCCGGTCTGGAAGGAAAGTTCGTACCACTGGAAGAAACGATCCGCTCCTTCAAGGAAATCCTGACCGGCAGGTACGATGCCTATCCGGAAGATGCCTTCGTTTATGTAGGTGCCATCGAGGATGTCGTAGCGAAAGCAGAAGGAAACAAGGATGCTGTTTAAATTAGACCTGATCACATACAAGGGGATCTACCGGACGATCGAAACGGAGAAGCTTAACGTTCCGACCTCGGAAGGCAGAAGAACCATACTGTCCAACCACATGCCGATCATGATGCCTTTAGCCATGGGCGTCATCGAGACCAGCAACAACGGGAAGCTTTCCCATTTTGCGGTAAACAACGGCATCATGTACTTTGAAAGCAACCAGGCTGCCATCATCGCCGACAGCGTTTTAGACGTGGACGAGATCGACATACCGCGAGCGATCGCCGACCGAGATAGAGCCCTGAAGGGCATAGAATCCGCAAGAAATGAAGTCGAACTTTCCCGGGCAACATTCAAAAAGGAAGTAGCCGAAAACTTCCTAAGTGCTGCCGAGAAATATCTGAAATGATCAAACTTCGCCCCTGCGGCGAAGTTTTTTATTAAAGGGTACATATCATGAACAAGACCGAGAAGTGGCTGATGCCTGCATACTGCAGAGAATTCAAGTGCAAGGCAGACAGGTGCCGTAATACCTGCTGCAGCAACTGGAGAATTCCTGTCAGTAAGGAAGAATACCAGAGACTGATTACCATGAACTGCTCCAAGGAACTGGATCGAAGGATCCAGAACGCTTTCATTATTCCGGAAACGGTCACGGATTCCTGCTACCGTTATGTCAGCTTCAACTGGCTGGGGGAATGCCCGATCCAGGACAAAGGTCTCTGTTATCTGCATAGGGAAAAGGGAGAGGAGTATCTGCCTAAGATCTGTCGACTGTATCCGCGGTCCTGTAAACAGATCAACGGGACTTTGATCATGAACTGTTCCAGCTCATGTGAGAGAGTCGTAGAGATGCTTTATGAAAGCGACAGTCTGGATATCATCGAGGAAGACTCCGACATGACACCGGAACTGTATTACGAGATCGACAAGGATGACATCAAGCAGCTTCATCTGTTCCAGCGGATCATTCAGGATCGAAGCACCACACTGGCTCAAAGCATCATCGACATATGCAGGATTATCAACGAAGAAGAATTTGAAAAAGATTATGCGAGTGATGCGGATCCTTTAAAGGAAGTTCTTAAGCTGATGGACCGCTTCCTATCCAACGATGATCATCTGTCTCAGATCGCTGAAACGGTAATAGATAGATACAGGAACAATCCTGGTCTTTATGCTTCCGACAGGGAAAGATTCGAAAAGGATTTCCCTGACTGGATGACTTTCTTTGAAAGAGTCATAAACAACTCGATGATCTACGAGAACTTCCCGTTTGTCGATGAAAGATCTGACAGAACGGATGCCTACAAGGGACTGTGTGTCTGCTACGGACTGATGCGTATCGTATGCATCGGCTATACCGCCGTCAATCACGGCGAGGAGGATCTGATCGATGCGGTTGCCGCACTGTTCCATCTCATCGACCATACGGCCTTCTACTACAACGTCGGCATCATTGTCAATAATGCAGCCATCCTTTTGAAACTGTAAAAAAAGATCACATCCTGATCAGAACGTGATCTCCTTTATACGTATCCACTTCAACCAGATCGAAGCTTCCGTTTTCCTTGACTTCCTGTTTCAGTATGTCGAACAGCTGATCGATCAGAGGCGTAACAGCTTCAATGGTCTGCTTATCTTCCTCTTTCACAAACTTGGAAATGGCTTTCCAGATCAGCTTCCAGCCTTTCGGACTGGCGGGGACTTTGAATTTCAGGTTCTTGCCTGCAGCCGTTTTTACACTGATATCCATCTTATTCCCCCTCGATCACGATATGTTCATGAGCTTTCGTGTCTATAACCGCAAGCTCTCCTGTCTGCCCCTCTTCCACGAGTCTGACAAGTTCAGGAATATCGATCTCCTTCATGATCCGGTTTTTCTTAAAGGCCTCCATGGCCTTTTCGTTAGAAGCAACCAGTTTTACCGCTTCAAACGGAATGGCGATCTTGACCTTATCGCCCCTGCTTCCGATGATATTGATCCTGTACAGCATTTTATTCTCCCAGGAAGTCGTATCTCACTTTGCCGCTGACTGTAGAGACGGACAGAGAGATATCGCCTCTTCCTTCATAGGATTCACCGGAAGAAAGCCTGGAGATGTCAATATCCGCATCTTCTTTTCTTCCCATGATAGAGATATCGACATTTGCGGAAACGGTATCGATGTCGATCTCGCTGCAGCGGATCCTGTCGATCGCAATATTGCCGGATGTTGTATCGATCTCAAGTTCCTCATCGATTCTGACATCGTTCATCTCGATGTGGCCGGAAACATTGTCACATTCCACGCTTTCGAATTCCGTCATATCCATTTCGATTCTTCCCGAAACGTTGTCGATCTCAACATCGCCAAAGGCAACATTTCCAAACGTCAGATTACCTGAAACGTTATCGATCTCCAGATCTGTCCTGGAATCCTGCGGAAGAAAGATCCTGGCCTGATATGACAAAGTAAAGCCGTTTTTTGATCTGTCTGCCCATTTTTTAAGAACGTTTCCAAGAGTGAATTCGCTGCAGTCCTGTTCAATCTTGATCTTTCCGTGATCGCAGGATACGTTAAGCGATGTAGTATCGTCCCTTTCATAGCTGATCCTGAACACGCCATCTGCCGACGGCAGGAATTCATAGTTGTAGG
This sequence comes from uncultured Solobacterium sp., assembly GCA_964529805.1. Lineage (GTDB taxonomy): Bacteria > Bacillota_I > Bacilli_A > Erysipelotrichales > Erysipelotrichaceae > Colivicinus. The sequence goes on from CAZGZT010000002.1 coordinate 160,599, forward strand.
AAACGGTATCGATATCGATCTTTTTGATATCGTAGAATTCCAGTTCCACGTTTTCTTTATCATAAACGACATCCTTTGTCTCCATGCCTTCCGTCATAAAGCTCCTGGCTACCGTTTCCGGATCTCCAAGCTTCTCCAGAACGGATTCCAGATCCTCTCCGTTGTCGATCCTGTCTTCGATGATCTCCGCAAAGTAATCCGTAATCTCTTCGGCATCCGCCACTTTCAGCAGCATCAGCTGCCTCTTCAATTTATCCAAGTATTCATTCAACATGATTCATCCTCCAAATTATCAATGATTCCCATTCTTTTAGAAACGGACATAGTTACGTTCACGGCGAATCACCGTTTCCGGATTCTGTACAGAAGCCGTATCTTCTTTCATAATTCTTTCATAGTAGGTGAGAATTTCTCTGTCAAGACAGTGATTCGTAAAGGCAAGTTCCGTAAAAATCTGTTCAATCTTTCTATTCTGCATCTTTTCTGACCTCCCCTGCAATAAAGTTGTATATTGTCATCAGTTCCTTAAAATCACGCAGATAGTCACTGATTTTTTCTTCTCCTTTCGAAGTGATGCTGTAAAACTTTCTGAGTCTCCCGTTGTGTTCCACAGAATAGGATTTCAGGCAGTCTCCCGCTTCCAGACGGCGAAGAATAGGATAAAGCGTGGATTCCGAGATGTCTACGACGCCGTTCAGCGACTGTATGATCTTATAGCCGTAGGAATCCTCCGCCAGCAGTGAAGCCAGCACGCAGACATCCAGAGAACCTCTTTTTAACTGAATATCCATATCATACCTCCTCTTACCTAGTACTATACGCCACATAGTATTATCTGTCAAGAGGTATTGTAAAAATACTTGCATTCGATAAAAAAGCATGCTATTATAATTATAGGTTCAGATGAACCTATGTAATGTGCATATGACTATTTGTTTATGAATATAAAAATTAGGAGGTAAAAACAATGATGGTATTATTCTTGATTCTATTACTGGTCTTATCTTCTAGCAGAAGATACTATTATCCGCTGTACCGCCGTCCGATGTGGTTTTGTCCGATGTTCTACAGAAGACCAATGCCGATGCACGGTCCAAGACCTTACGGCGGTATGATGAGAATGGGCGGCCCGATGCCTGGACCTCGTCCGCCAAGATTTTAAAGAAATCCCCCGAATGAGGGATTTTCTTTTTGCTCAACCCTGCTTTTATATGGTCAAAGCCTGTGATAATAGGAACAGCTTAGTATATAATAAAGACAGGATCATAATATCTGAATAAAATAGGAGGGTTTCATGGATAAAGCTGAATTAAAAGAAGTGAAGCTTTTGGCAACGAAGATCCGTAAAGATGTCGTAGAGATGCTCAGACACCGCGGATACGGCCATTTGGGCGGATCGTTGTCGATCGTTGAGCTGATGGCAGTCCTTTACGGAAAAGTCCTGCATATCGATCCAAGCAATCCGCAGATGGAAGACCGCGACATGGTCGTACTGTCCAAGGGACACTGCGGACCGGCATGGTATTCCGCACTGGCAGAAAAGGGCTATTTCGAGAAAGAAAAACTGATGACACTGAATGACGGCGGAACAATGCTTCCGTCTCACCCGGACAGGACCAAAACGCCTGGCGTCGACATGACAACAGGATCTCTGGGGCAGGGCACAAGCTCCGCTGCCGGAATTGCCTACGGACAGAGATTGAAAGGCTCTAAGCGTTTCACTTATCTGATCGTCGGTGACGGCGAGCTGAACGAAGGCCAGTGCTGGGAAGCATTCATGTTCATTGCCGCAAAGAAACTGAGCAACTGCATCGTCTTCATCGATGCCAACAAGCGTCAGCTGGACGGCTATACCGCGGATGTTCTTTATCCTTTCGACTATGCCGAGAAGATGAAGGCTTTCGGCTTCAATCTGGTACAGACCGTCAAGGGTGACGATATCGAAGCGATCTACGAAGCAATCGTTAAGGCTCAGAACAATACCGACGGCGCCAACTGCATCGTTCTCGATACCATCAAGGGCCAGGGCGTGAAGTTCTTCGAGGAACTCAAGGACAACCACTCTGTGAAGTTCGGAACCGATGAAATGAAGAAGGCTGCAGACGATGCAATCGCAGAACTTGCAAAAGAAATAGAAGAGGAGGAAAGATAATGTTTAAGTTAACACAGGATAGAAACGCAAAAGGAACTCCTCTGGCTAAAGTCGTGATGCAGACTTTGAATGATGTCATGGATCATGACGACAAGGTCGTTTTCCTGGAAGCCGACCTCGCCGGTGCCAGCAACTCCCGTCTGATCGAGAAGGCTCATCCGGACAGGTTCATCCAGATGGGTATTGCCGAAGCCAACATGATCGGTACGGCTGCCGGTCTTTCCGTAGAAGGATTCAAGCCGTTCGTTCATACCTTTGGACCGTTCGCTACAAGAAGAGTCTATGACCAGCTTTTCCTTTCCGGTGCCTATGCACACAATACGATCAACGTCTACGGCTCCGACCCGGGCTTTACGGTCGCTGCCAACGGCGGTACGCACACTACATTCGAAGATGTTGCCCTGTTAAGGGCGATGCCTACGGCTGTCATCTGCGACGGTGCGGATGCGGTACAGACGGAATGGATCGTCAGAGAATTCGCGAAACTGAAAGGTATTCATTATCTGAGAGCCAACCGTAAGGATGTCCGTAATATCTATGAACCGGGTTCAACCTTTGAACTTGGCAAGGGCAATGTCGTTAAGGAAGGCAAGGATGTTCTAATCATCACTGCCGGACAGCTGCTGGCGGATGCACTGGATGCTGCAGAAAAACTGGAAGCAGAAGGCATCTCTGCGGAAATCGTCGACATGTTCACGATCAAGCCGCTGGATGTCGATCTGGTACTCTCTGAAGTCAAAGGCAAGAAAGCCGTTGTGACCTTCGAAAACCACAGCATCATCGGCGGTCTGGGATCAGCCGTTGCGGAAGTGCTGGCAGAGAATGCTGTCGGCGTACCGTTCAAGCGTATAGGTGTCAAAGACCAGTTTGGACAAGTCGGTACGGCAGACTGGCTGCAGAAGGAATTCGGCCTGACGGCAGACGATCTGATCGCTACAGTCAAGGAACTTCTGAAATAGAAATATCTAAACATAAAAAAGCGGTCTATAAGGACCGCTTTTTGTATCTAATAAGAAAACCCCTTGATCAGGGGTTTTGTTTGTTACTGTCTTTCTTCGAAATCCTTCATGATCTGCATGCCTGCGGAACATCCAAGTCTTTCCGCTCCGGCTTCGATCATTTTCTCTGCATCGGCAAGAGTCTTGATACCGCCGCTGGCCTTGACCTTCAGACCTGCATCTTTGACCGTCTCATACATCAGCTTGACATCCTCGGCAGTAGCGCCACCGGTAGAGAAACCTGTAGAAGTCTTGACGAATTTCGCTCCGCCCTTGATCGAACATTCGCAGGCTGCAACCTTTTCCTCGTCCGTAAGCAGGCAGGTCTCGATGATGACCTTGACCACTCTGTCTCCTGCTTCCTTTACGACCGCTGCGATATCCTTTATCACGTAGTCGTAATCCTTATCCTTCAGTGCACCGATATTAATGACCATATCGATCTCATTTGCACCATCCAGCACAGCCTGTCTTGTCTCCAGAGCCTTACCTTCCGTAGACATGGCGCCCAGAGGGAAACCGACAACCGTACAGACGTTCACATCCGTTCCTTTTAAAGCTTCCTTGCAGGTCTTGACCCAGCAGGTATTGACGCAGACGCTTGCGAAGTCGTATTCTCTGGCCTGTTGACACAACGTCAGGATCCTTTCCTTTGTCGCATCGGCCTTCAGTAAAGTATGATCGATATACTTGTTCAGTTTCATGATTGTTCTCCTTTATTAACATCTTCATTATAATCCAGAATACCGGAAACAGGCAGGCATATCGAATCATTTGAAGTCCGAATAATTTATCCGTTTAAAAAGAAAAAAACGCCTGAAAAGCCTAAAAACGCTTCTATGAAGATTCTGTATAAATAAAAAAAACTCCCCTTATCTTACGGGAGTTCTATTCATCCTGTTTCGTATCAGCGAGTTTTTCCGGTGTTCCGATCAGCCCACAGAGCCATTCCTTGAATGATTCTCCCTGATCCCGGTGTTCCTTCAGACCGTCGATCACGCCCTTGTTGTAGACGCGACACAGGGAAGAAAGATCCATGCCGTACTTCCTGCTGAGCATCTTGAAAATATCCACCGGCATCGCCAGGTTGTTGTCTTCCATGTGCTTGCCGTTGAAACGCCCCAGTCCGTAGACTTCAATGTTGATCTCGACCGGAGTGGCGTCGTCCTTCCATAAAGAAACGAAGTGCTTCTGTCTGAGATCGGAAAGACGGTTGTAGAAGAAGGAGATCAGATAGGATACCCCGTATCCCAGCATGAACATGAGCGGCGCGGATACCGCGGCAGGCGTATAGGTCGCAATGTAGTAGATGTCTCTCCAGCCGCCGTTTTCTTCGCCCACCAGTACGACATTGACCACGTAGATCAAAGCATACAGGAAGAACGGGAACAGGCAAAGCATCGAATCGCTTAGAGTAAAATGGACATCCGTCTCGACCATGAACAACAGCACTAGAGCGCAGATCGGACAGATGATGTGCAGATAAAAGTTCATTCCGCCGAACGCCATTTCTGGTCCCTGGGAAGGGAAGATGAACAGGATCGAGAAGATCATGGTCAGAGTGGTACAGATGGCTCCGGAATACTGGAATAAGGAGACCCACTTCGGGAAGACGAAGCGTTTCTTGCGTATGCCTTCCAGGGCGTACGGGATCATGAAGGCCGCGCCTGTCGCCGAAAGCAGGTTGGAATTGACCGTAAAGTAATGGAACAGCGAATAGCTCGCATCTGTCTCCTTATGGATGTAGGTAGTCATCAGGCCTCCCGCAACGGCCGCAAGAGTCACCACAAAGACGATGATTCCCGCGATCAGGGCGATGATGCTGCGTCTTTTATACAGGGAGATCATATATCTTCTTTGGGAAGGTACGGATGTGTCATGAAGTAGTTTCAGCCTGCCTTTCTGGTTCGGATCGTTTCTTCTTAAGGTAGGTCCGCAGTATTCGCTCTTGTCCAGACCCAGTATCATCAGGAATACCAGTTCCATGAAGATGAGTCCGTAGGCGAAGATGGATCCTTTTCTGAAAGAGAATGACAGCTTGATCTTGGCGATCATCAGAAGAATGAAAGCTGCCACGAACATTGCCATACCCAAAACGCCTCTAAAGCCCTTGGTCAGCAGTTCTCCTTCACCCAACGTCAGCAGGATGTAGGCGATCTCCAGCAGGCTGAAAAGGATGCCGAACTTTCCGTTCCAGGCGATGGTAAACAGTTCATAGTAGTTCAATACCGGAATACAGGAATGCCAGCCCTTCTTCCCCGCCTTGACGAAAACCTTCCACATACCCAGCACGCTGACAAACAGATAAACGGCAATCAGAATGCCTGCCGAAAGAGTATTGATCTCCGATGCAAGCAGAGAACGGACGATATGATAAATAAACAGATTTAGATCCATACTTTCATTATAAGAGAAAATGAGAGAGAATAATAAAAAGAAAATGGAGGACATGTTATGTTTTCAACGGGACATCTGATCTGGATCGCAGTCAGCATCATTCTTATCGTTTTTGGCGTCATCTGCTGTGTCAGGTTCAAGCCTTCCTTATACCGCATGATCAGCCTGTGTCTGCTTCTGGGACTGGTTTCGGAAGCCATCAAGGTACTTTCGGTCATCGAAATCGTTCCGGTAATGGATCTTGCCGTTGAAAACGGCGAACTGGTCTATGTGCCGACTGGGGCCTACACGCCATACCTGGAAGCGGAACATCTTCCTTTTGAACTGTGTTCCCTGCAGCTGCTGTTCATGTTCCTGACACTGATCATCAAGGATGAAAACAAGAAGCACAAGCTCTATTCCCTGATGTACGGCACATCCATCATCGGCGGACTGATGGCTGTCTTCCTTTCGTCCATCGCTCCGGAATTCTCCGATACAAGATCGTTCCTGCTAGCACCTAGAGCCTGGCAGTTTTTCCTCTACCATGCGATGATCATCGTAGAAGGCATCTACATCGGTTATTGCGAAGAAGCGAATCTTCATTTCAAAGATCTCAAGTGGATGGTCGCACTGACCCTTACACTGGACTGCGTTAGCTTTTATCTCAACTCCATCATGTCTGTCCCTTACTACAGCGGAAAACAGCTCATGGGCGTTGCCTATGCGATCAACTACTTCTCTTCCTACAACAATCCTCTGGGCATTGTATTCACTGAAAAATGGCAGTGGCTGCTCTACCTTCTGGTAAGGATCGGACTGGCGCTGCTGCTGATACCGGTCGTATACTCGCCAATGCTGCTGAAGAAAAAAAAGCGTAAAGTTTAACTAATGGATAAAGGAATCATAATGTGGGCAGTATTTCTTGCTGTATTTGCAGCCGGCGTACTGATAAGCAGTCTTTTGAAAAAAGGAATCAAAGAAAACGGGATAGAGACCGATGCGGTCGTATCCCGTATTACGGATGATGGAACGCAAAGGGAGATAGACATCAACGTTTATGTACGCTTTTGCGCAGAAGACGGGAAGGAATTCGAAGCCATCCTCTCCAATCCAAGAGACGGTCTCGAGGTAGGACAGAAGGTACGTATCAAGTACCATCCGAAATACAGGAACAACGCAAGACTGGTCTGACAAAGGCAGAGTGTTCTGCCAGAACACAACACAATAAAAAGGTCCTAACGGACCTTTTTCTATTTCTTTTTATTCGCTCCCACAAGCTTTCTTAGCTCGCTGTTTAGATCCTTGAATACTCCTTTCGGATAATTCTCATCCAGCAGTTCCGTCATCGCCTTGATCTGCTTATCGCTAAGATTATGATTCCCGGTAATGTTACGGAACTTCGTAGAAACGATGTAATTCCTCAGCTTTCCGACAGTCGCTCCGTCCGCCAGCAGATCGCCCACGACCTTGGAAGTCTTCGCAAACTTGATGAAATCCTTGTTGATCAGATCATAGGAGAACTTCCCGTTCTTGTCGGAATACTTCTCAACGATCTTTTTGTATTCCTTCGGATCAACGACGATCTCTTCCTTGACCTTCTCCTTCTTTTCCGCAACCATCTCCTTGGTCACCTTGACACCCTTCTGGTTCTTGTAAGGAAGACCATTCGTCAGTTCGATCGCTTCCTTAAAAGCTTTCATCGGATAAGCCTTCAGATCTGTATTGTCTGTCGGAACCGCTTCCCCGGAAGTCCTGGAAATCGAAGCGATTCCCGGCTGCTCCCTGTCAGCCCTCTGTACCGTGATATTGATGCCTTTCGGCGATTTCACGCGATAAGCCATAGCCGGAATAACCGTCAGTTTCACTGCTTTCGTTCTCAACATATTATTTATAATCTCCTTGTACAGACATTATACCACGAGATTTTAATGACCTACCTATGCCTGAAAGCGCACGGAAAGATCATCACCTCCCCCAAATCAACATCCTTCATATATAATAAAATCAAAGGAAAGGACATATCATATGAAATTACTGTTAACCGGAGTAGACGGCAACCTCGGCGGCATGGCCGCAGACTATCTTCTTGAACTGGAACCGAAAGAAAACCTCGTTTTCTGCGGCTACAATCCCGATTCACTGAAGAAATACGCCGACCTGGGCGTAGAGACTCACGTCACCAACTTCAACTCTCCTGACGGGCTTGTAGAGGCCTTCAAAGGAGCGGATGCGCTGGCGCTCATATCCATGCCATTCGTAGGACCGAAAAGACAAAGAGCCCACAAGAACTGCGTGGATGCAGCCAAGGAAGCAGGCGTCAGGAAGATCATCTATACTTCCCTGGTCAATGCGGGAGACGAGACGAATCCTTCCGTCGAAAAGAAGGACCACATCTATACCGAAAGATACATCGAGGAACAGGGACTGGACCACATATTCCTGAGAAATTCCCAGTATGCCGAAGCGATGATCACCAACTACTTCACCTACGTCAAAATGGGAGGCCCTCTGACCAATTCTCAGGGTGACGGACTGATGGCCTACATCTCCAGAAAAGACTGCGCCAAGGCTGTCGCATACGCCTTACACAGAGCCTTTGAACCGCAGTACGATCACGCCATCCTCAACATCAACGGACCGGAAAGAATGACCATCTCCACCTTCTGCCAGATCGGCAATGAAGAAACCGGAAACAACGTCGGATACCAGTTCGTAACCGATGAAGAGAACTACCAGATCTTTGATGCGATGGGCGTGCCAAGAACGACAGACGGCGTCTTCCTGGAAGGAAGCGAAGCACCATTCTCATCCGACGGCATGGTTACGTTTGCCCAGGCGATCAGAGAAGGCAAGATGGATCTATGTACGGACGACTTCGAAAAGCTTACAGGGGACAAGCCTATTACCGTCAGAGAGATGTTTGCGGACCAGGAGAACTTCCAGATCGGCGATCGTCATTCCAAGGACGACTAAAACGTTCATACAGGATTCCATAAACAAAGATCCCGCACTCTAAGCGGGATCTTTCTTTTACAACAGAAACCGTTTCATCATTCCTTAATAAAAAAACACTACATTTGCGAAAGCATTAGATATAGAATAGTAGTGTTAGGAGGATAAATATATGAAAAAAACGGCAGGTTTTCTGAAATTCTGCTTTACAGTCGCTATGGTAGTTGAAATCGCGACAGCCGTTATTCTTGGAATCGTTGTAGTCGCACTGCTGATGGCGGGAAGCTTCTCCGCTCTTGCGGCAAAAGGCGGTATCATCACCGTAAGCGGCACCAACATGACACCGGAAGAAATGGATGCCCTGAAACCGATCGCGCTGGCTGCGCTTGGACTTTCACTGGCAGCTCTGATCCTGGCGATCATCGGCACGTTGAAAACAAGAACGGCACTGGGCGAATGCAAGGAAGAAAGACCATTCTCTCAGAAGTGCGTCGATGCTCTTAAGACATCCGCACGCATGGATATCATCGGCGGCATTCTGGGCATCGTTACAGCGATCGTTCTGGCTCTGATGGCTTCTTCAGTTACGGTCAACGGAGCTTCCGTCGGCAAGACATCTTCGAACATAAGCATGACCTGGCTGTTCTACGCGGCCCTGAAGTATCTGCTTTACCACATCGCCAACTACGGACATTCTCTGGAAACAGATCCGGAACGTCAGTAGACCGGGAAACATCATTCCTGTTTAAGACCTGATCCTGCGGGATCGGGTTTTTTTGTGGTAACATAAAGAATGCATATGAAAGAAAACGCAGATAATGTGATTGTAACCATAATAAAAGGAATGATCGTCGGAACAGGGGCCATACTGCCGGGAGTAAGCGGAGGAGTCCTGTGCATGGCTTTCGGCATCTATGAACCGCTGATGGATGTTCTCTCAGATCCTTTACACAGATACAAGAAACACCTAAAACTGCTGATTCCGTTTCTGATCGGCTGGCTGGCGGGTTTCCTGCTGCTGGCGAAGCTATTGGAAATCCTTCTGCTTCGGTATGAAACGGCAGTCATCGTCTTCTTTGCCGGAGCGATCATCGGAACGATTCCCGGTCTGGTGAAAGACATGGACAAGGATCTTAAGACGTTTCTTCCTGTCCTTTTATGGACCATCATCTTTCTGTCCGTATTCCGTTTCATGGATACGGTACAGACCAACGAAATAGAACCCAGCTTCTTCTGGTATGTCTTTTCCGGAGCGGTATGGGGACTGTCCATGATCGTACCGGGGCTGAGCTCCTCGTCTCTTCTGATCATGATGGGCCTGTATCAGAAGATTACCGCCGGGATTGCGAGTATCGATCTTTCCGTCATTCTGCCGCTGCTTCTGGGCCTTCTGCTGACGGTTTTATCCCTGTCGAAGCTGATGCATCATCTTTTCGAAACAAGGCGCAGAGGCATGCTTCTGTTCGTCTCAGGGATCATGATCGCTTCATCCATAGACATCCTGATGAAAACGCAGGGACTGACTTTACATGTCCCGCTGTACATCCTGCTTTTTGTGATCGGATACATCACTGCCGTAAAACTGGACGGATAACGGTAAGAACCGTGTTTTATAATAAAAGAAAGAACACTATGAAAAGATTAATAATACTGCTTGTTATCATGATATTCATTCTATGCGGATGTCAGAAAGAACAGGAGGAACCCGTGATTAAAACAGATACATACATCGACTACACAGCAGAAAAAACGCTGCTGTTCGAGTACTACTACCGTACCGTAGGCACACCGATGGAGATGCCTTTTGAAAGAGTAAACATCTATACCTATGACGAAGAGCACCTGCTTCTGGAAAACTGCAGGGAGGGCGGAACCGACGAGGAATACGTATGGGGCTATCTGATTCCTGTGGATGCCTATGATCAGCTGCTGGAAACGATCAGACAGTGGCGTATGGACCGCTGGGAGGAGGAAGACGGATATCCGATCGACGGAGCCGCATACAACGTTCTGTTCCTGCTGGAAGACGGGATGCGCAGAGCTTCTTCCGACCACATGCCGGATGACGGCTTTAAGGCCTTCCATGCGGTAGAGACAAAGGCTCTGTCTTTCGCCAATGAGGATTCTCTTCTTTATGAACACCATACCGATCCGGACTATGAAACCAAGAAGGCGGAGAAGCTGGAAGGGACCGTCAAAGACGAAGAAGAACTCTTAAGTTATCTCAAGACCATAGATTTAACAAAACTCAACTGGAAGAAGTACATGGAACTCACCACTGGCATGAGCATGTATAACGAGAACCACGAATACCAGGAACACCGGCAGAACTATGTCCTGCTGCTGATGGAACCGGGATACTTCCCGTATACCGGCATGCATGGGGAATATACCTATACCGTTGTTAAAGAAGGCGGAGAAAAGCTTGAAGGACAGGGTGAATTCACTGAAGCAACCAACTGGGGCTTCGACGAAAGCAATCAGTGTTTCAGGGCACATCCTACCGCCTATTCCGATGAAGACATCGGCAGTGTCCGTGATCCGAAGCTGACGAGTATTGAAGGACAGGTTGCTTATTTCGACATCCCTAAGAAACTGTTACATGAAGACGATTACGGAACCTTCTTCTACTACCAGGGAAAAGAACTGAAGTACTACCTCAACGGCTATACCGGATATGTGGACTATGAGGGAGAATTCACATCCTACAGAGACCTGTGGATCAAAGGTATACTGTACGGGGAATAAAAAGACAAAAGTCTTCTATTTATAAAGATAATTAGGATTTTCCCTTTTTTCTGGGAATAATGATATGGAGGTAGTATTATGTCAACTTATAAAATGAAAATCAGAGATCTCTATATCGATCCTATTTTAGAAGGTATCAAAAAGCACGAATTCAGATTAAACACAGAAGAAAGAAGAGATATCAGAATAGGCGATTATCTCATTCTGATATCAAAGCAAGATAATGAAAGATATGCAAAAGTCATCGTTTCACAGAAACAGTATTATGATTCATGGGAAGAAGTCATAGACGATTATTGGGAAGAGGAGTTTAATAGTTTTTTTGAAACAAAAGAAAAGATGATCAAAGAAGTATATAAGTATTATTCAAAAGAAGAAATCAATGAATATGGAATCATATGCTATGAGATCAGGAACTATAAAACTCCTGAAGTAAAAAGAAGCAGCGTCTTATTGGATACTAATATCCTTATTGATAGAGAAAGCAGTAATGTTACATTACCATTTGAAGAACAAAAACTCTTTAAGCGACTGGATGATCTGAAGTGTCTCAAAACAATCTGCAAAGATTCAATAGAAGAAGTAAAGAAACACGGAAACAAAGAAATAAGAGAAGTTGTTCTTTCAAAAGCAAACTCATATAACATTCTGGATAAAAGCACTTATAAAGATGATTTATTTACAGAAGTAATCAGTAGTCATAAAGATAAGAAAAACGGTTCCGTTGACAACGATCTGATCCTTCAGGTATATAACGATTCATGTTCATACCTTTTGACCAATGACAGATTCATGCTTAAAAAAGCTGAAGAATTGTTTATTAGAGATCGGGTCAAAACACCCGAAGAACTTCTGGATATTATTGAAAAGAATTATCCGGAGCTGACCGACTATAATATTTTAAACATTAGATTAAAGAGGTTTTCTGCTATCAATCTGTCAGATCGTTTCTTTGATAGTTTAAAAGAAAGCTATTCAGGTTTTTCAGATTGGTATAAAAAGAAAACAACCGATAACGAATCAGCATATGTGTTTGAATCAGAAAATGACATATATGGTTTTCTATATTTAAAAACAGAAGATATTAATGAAAATTATTCCGATATTAAACCTGCCTTCTCACCAAAGAAGAGACTGAAAATCGGAACATTTAAAACCGATTATCCTGGATTCAGAATCGGAGAAAGATTTCTAAAGATTGTTTTTGATAATGCAGTTAAACAAAATGTTGATGAAATTTATATCACAATGTTTGAAAAAGAGGATGATAACATTGCCCAATTGATGAAAATGCTTAAGGAATGGGGTTTTGTATATTGGGGTACAAAAGGAAAAGAGGAAACCGTTCTTGTTAAAGACATGAAAAATTATAATTATACCAAAGACCCAAAATACAACTTTCCTCTTATTAAGGGTTCACACAATGTTTATTTCCTTCCGATAGAAGCAAAATATCATACGGATTTATTTCCAGATATGTATCTAGAAAACGAAGATCTGAAACTATACGAAGGAAACAAAGCTCATAGATTTGCTATGGAGAAAATATATGCCACTGGGAATATATTTTCTACTATTAATCCGGGCGATATCCTTCTAATATACAGAATGGGAGAAAGATGGCCGAAAAAGTACACAAGTGTAGTAACCGGGATGGTTATACTAGAATCATCGGATACTCCTAAAACAAAAGACGAATACCTCGGTATTTGTAAAAACAAAAGCGTTTTTGAAAAGGATGAACTTGATTTATTTTATAATGAACACAGAAGATTACTTACAATACTGAATTACAAAAGCTTTTCTCAAAAAGTTACCCTTGGTCAGTTGCGTGAAGCAAAAATAGTTGAAGAAGGAAAAGGGCCAAGATCATTAAGCAAAGTGTCAAAAAACGATTATAGAAAAATCCTTGAAATGGCAGGTGAAAAACATGAGTAAAATTCTTATTTCAATTAAACCTAAATATGTAGAGAAGATCTTTAATGGCTCCAAGAAATACGAGTATAGAACAAAACTGGCAAAGAAGGATGTAGATAAACTGATAGTGTATTGTACGTCTCCTGTTAAAAGAGTAATCGGAGAAGTGGATGTGACTGATACAATAACGTGCAGCCCGGAAAGACTCTGGGAAGAAACCAGTGAGTATTCTGGTGTATCAAAAACCGATTTTGACAACTATTTTGAAAAAAGAAGTGATGCCTGTGCATATGTGCTGGGTAAGATTACTAGATTTAAAAAACCAAAGTTGCTGGAAGAATATGGGATTGAAGCAGCACCACAAACTTATTATTATTTATAGATGAGATATATATCAACAAATTAATACCTGTCTTGTTTTTTGAACAGATAGCATGTTATATTGAAATCACCATAAAGAGTACGCGAGAGACAAGCTCTGCGACCGTACAGCAACCTATCCTAGGGACAAGGTGCTAAAGCTTGAATGATGGGACGATATATTGCATGTATATAAACTCCCGTCATGCGATGGGAGTTTTTCTTTTCCTGCTCTTTATGGGTATTGAAGGAGGAGAAGAAATGAATCAGAAAAGAACAGAAGAAGAAATCAAAGAATACAACAGAAGGATTGAAGAAGTATTCAGAAAACATGGCTTATTGCTAAAAACGGTCTATGGACATGGAGCAAAGGCGATCATTCCCGGAAGCAAGCCGAAAGAAGACTGTAATGAAAAACAAAAGGATGACAAATGAACAGCAGAAAAGAGCATTGCATCGGTAGAAAAAAGCTGAACAGACACGGCTGGCGTCTGGTATCAAAGAAGAAAACAGGATCAGGGATAATCATACGTATGACAATGCCGATCATAAAGGAGGAACACAATCATGATGACAGAAAAAAGAATTTCATTTATGTTGATATATTCACCTTTACATAATTAAGACAGGAATAAAGATAATAATTTTTTATTATTTGTGGGCTATTCCAGATATGTGTTTTTATCTTGATTAATTAGGAAGACATAGACTATTAAACCGATATCACTGTGAAAACACTATAGCTAAAAAAATAAAAAAACTTCTCCATAAGAGAAGTTTTAATATGCGAAAAAACATTATTATTTGTTTTATCGAAAAGTTTCTTCGTTACCGTAACCATTACCAATTGCATCATATCGGTGAATGTTACTCCTCTATAGCAATCAAACTCGCTGCTAGCTAAGTGAATAAATATAATAACGGTAAAGATAGATTTATAAATTCTTTTTTATATTATTCAAATTCTACAACAAGGCCTGTACCTGCTTCGATACTATTGTCAGGAACAGCATTCCATAATGCCTTCTTGCAATGTAAATCTGTATCGTGGCAGATATAGAATCTTTGCAGATTTTGCCTTGATACATACTCTACTGTTTTATCAACCTGTGATTGAGGTACCTCGTCAATTCTTAGATGAGATCCACCCAAATAAGTATGAATATGTTTAGCCCCAGTAAGCTTTTTTGCATATTCCATAATGTTACAAATACCGTAATGTGCACAGGCAGCAAGAACGGAGCAGTATTCAGGATCGGCATGTTTGAAGCAGAGTTGTGTATCTTCTTCCACTACATCAGGAATGTACTCTCCATTGACGAGCCTCATTGCTACCTGCGGAACGATATGCTCATAATCGTTTGTTCTTTCACATTTGCCCATGAAACATACATTATCTGTTAACCACATTGGTTCTGGCGAAACGATGATGTTAAAGTATTTCTCAAGTACTTCTTTGCTGACATCGAAACCTGCCTGCCTGTTTTTCTTGAAGTTGTATATTCTGTTGAAAATCAGGTCATCAGTATAGATTAATGTTGGTTTGCGATACATGCCGTTCTCATCGAACCATTTCAGCAGATGTTTCATTCCTCCGGAATGATCTCTGTGAGCGTGTGATAGTATGACATAATCAGCTGTTCTTAGATCGATTCCCAGATCGATCGCATTCTGAATGAATTTGCCGGAGAAACCGCAGTCATACAGTATTTTTTTATCCCCATCTTCTACCCAGGCTGAAAAGCCATGTTCCGAATTGAGATATTTACCAAACAGACTGGTGTTTTCCAACAATAAAGTTACTTTTACCATTTTTCCTCCTAAATTCTGTTGCTTGTTTTTGCCTGAATCGTAACGATTCCTAGTTTTTTATATGGTTCCACGGTTTTCAAAGGAACCGATGAATCATAGATGATATGCGTTATATCTGTAATTGGGCAGACGCTAAAAGGATGGATACAGTCGAATCTTCGATAATCGGCAAGTAGAATCCTTTTTCCATAAGTTTGACGGTACATTAGCCCGTTGATGCTAGCTTCCTGAAGGACAGTGGACATCGGTCCTTTAGTAGGGCTTACACCGGCACAACCCATGAAACACTTGTTTGCTGTTACAGAAGAGACCGAATTTACTGCGAATTCTCCAACCATTGCATCTTTTGGCGTTCTTATTTCCCCTCCGGTAAAGAAGAGAACGGAATCTTTTGGTCTGGCTGCAAACAGAGCTTTTGCGTTGTTTGTAATTACGGTTACGTTTTTTGCTGTAACGTATTTTAGAACAAGAAGAGCAGTTGATGAGGAATTGATAAAAATCGTATCGTTGTCTTCAACCATAGTCGCTGCCTGTTTTGCAATTGCGTGTTTACAGGCAACGATCTTCAGATTCAGCGTCCTGTCGGCAGATTCTCTTTCCTTGGCTACTGCGCCACCATGGTATCTTTCTATCTTTCCTGCTTTTACCAACTCGTCAAGATCTCTACGAATTGTAAGGGGAGAAGCATAGAACAGTTTGGATAGATTATTGACTGTAGCGATACCGTTTGACTCGATATAGTCAAGAATGTTGTTCTGGCGCGATTTAACAATTGATTGCGAATTTTTCATATCCTGTTCCTTTCGTTCAAAACGACCGTAAAAATTCTATATACATTATATAATAAAATGTTAGCATAGACAAACTATTTCAATAAATTGTCATTTATATGATTGTTTTGAACGAAATAATATGTTTTTTCTTTTTTTATTCAATATTCATTTGACAGCATAAAAACGAAAATATATATAGAAGGTGTAAATAGATTATTATCATTTTTATGAACGAAATGAACATATAGGAGGATAATATGGAATATTCAAGAGAACAGTGGGTTCAGAACTGCTTTCCGGAATGGGGAACATGGCTCAATGAGGAAATAGAAAACGAAACAGTTGAAAAAGGCAACGTAGCGATGTGGTGGTTGGGCTGTACTGGCCTATGGATAAAGTCAGATCAGAATACGGATATTTCCATTGATTTCTGGTGTGGAACAGGGAAACGCACGAAAAAAAAGGTTGAGATGGCAAAAGGGCATCAGATGCGTAATATGTGTGGCGGCAAGCTGATACAGCCAAATTTAAGAGCTATACCATTCGTGCTTGATCCTTTTGAAGTAAAGAAAGTCGACGCTGTTCTTGCGACCCATTTTCATGCTGATCATATGGATCCTTATTATGCCAATGCTGTTCTGAATAACGTAGAAGAAAAAGTTCCTTTTATCGGTCCGAAAAAATCGGTAGAGAAATGGATCTCATGGGGCGTTCCTGAAGACAGATGCATCGTTGTCAAACCAGGCGATGTTGTGAATGTCAAAGACATCGAGATTGTCGTGCTGGATTCTTTCGACAGGACCTGTCTTGTAACGACCGATGGTTATGAAGATATACGCAATACTTGTCCGAACGACATGGATGAGAAGGCCGTTAACTATTTGATAAAAACCAGCGGAGGGAACATTTATCACAGCGGAGATTCCCACTACTCCATCCGTTACGCGGAACACGGAAAGAACTACAAAGTTGATGTCGCTCTTGGATCGCTGGGAGAGAATCCTCCTGGCCTGATGGATAAGATGACTTCCATTGACATTTTAAGAATGGCAGAATGTCTCAGATGTGATGTTGTCATCCCATTCCATTACGATATCTGGACCAACTTTATGACTGATGTCGATGAGATTGATATTCTCTATGAAAGAAGAAAATACCGTCTGGATTACAAGTTCCATCCATTTATTTGGGAAGTCGGAGGGAAGTACATATATCCACAGGATAAAGAAAAACGCCGTTATCACCATCGCAGAGGATTTGAAGATTGCTTCGAAGAAGAACCGAACGTTCCGTTCAAATCAATTCTCTAAAGGACAAATCTTAGTTACGGATGAAACGTCTGATTGGACACAGGCGATTCATATAGCATGCCGGCACCCGATTCTGTTTTCGGAAAACCGCCGTCATGCGAAAACACTTATTCATGGCATCGCATGGTGCCGAATGTTGAGCCCACATTCAGGAAACTGATGGAATGCAAACAAGATGAGGATTTGCTTATTCCGGACTCAGGCTTAGAAACAAACTTAGTTATTTAAGGAGGAAAAAACATGGAGTTTGTAATGAGTATTTGGACGTTCTTTGCAAAGAATATTCTGCAACAGCCCGCATTCTTTATCGGCCTACTGGTTCTGATAGGTTACGCTCTGTTAAAGAAACCGTTTTATGAGGTTGTTGCAGGTTTTCTGAAAGCAACTGTCGGTTATCTGATTCTCACTGTAGGATCAAACGGTCTTATCAATCAGTGCCGTCCGGTTATCGCGGGATTGAAGACGAAATTCAATCTTGAAGCGGTAATCATGGACCCTTACTACGGAACCAGTGCGATTACTGCAGGTTTGAATGATATCGGTCGAAGCTTTTCACAGGCAATGCTGTTGCTTCTGATTGCTTTTATTTTCAATATTGTTCTGGTTGCATTCAGAAAGGTTACAAAAATCAGATCGCTGTTCACGACCGGACATATCCAGGTTCAGCAAGCAACTATGGCTTTCTGGCTGATTCTTTGGGCTTTCCCGAATCTGGCAGATACACCTGTCCTGATTATCATGGGTATCCTTCTTGGTATCTATTGGGCAGTTGGATCCAATCTTACCGTTGATATCTGTCAGGAAATGACTGATGGCGGCGGTTTCTGCATCGCTCACCAGCAGATGTTTGGTGTTAAGCTGACAGAATGGCTTGCTCCGAAGATTGGCAAAATGGGAAAGAAAGAATCAAAGTCTTTGGATGAAATTGAACTTCCTGGCTGGACTTCCATCTTCTCGGACAATGTCGTTACAACATCTATCATCATGCTGCTTTTCTTTGGAACACTGATGCTGGTTCTTGGTAAGCAGTTCCTGATTGACAACGGATTTATGGGAGCAGCAGACAGTTATTTCTTCTACATCCTGAAATTCAGCCTGAACTTTGCCGTTTATCTGAGAATTCTGAACCTCGGTGTAAGCATGTTCGTTGCTGAACTGACACAGTCTTTCCAGGGTATCGCAACAAAACTGTTACCTGGTGCTGTTCCGGGTGTTGACGTTCCTGCAATCTATGCTTATGCTCCAGCAAACACAGTTCCTCTGGGCTTCATTGCTGCTGCTATCGGCCAGTTCCTGGTTGTAATCGGTCTGATCGTCTTCAAGTCACCTGTCCTCGTCATGGCAGGATTCGTTCCGATTTTCTTCGGTGATGGCACATTGGCAACATTTGCCAACTACAAAGGCGGAGCAAGAGCTGCAGTTGTTATACCATTCCTTTCAGGCATTGTTGTTGCGTTAGGCACGGCATTATGTTCTAATTTATTCGGATTAGCATCCTATGGTGGCTACAACAGTTTGTTCGACTGGGTAACAGTCTGGCCTGTCTTCACGCTCGGCATGAAGTATCTCGGCTACATCGGTGTAGCTCTGGCGGCTGTCATCATGCTTGCAATTCCGCAGATTCAGTATGCAAGGAACAAAGATACTTATTTCTTGATCACTGATGATTATGAAGCATACAAGAAACTGAAAGAAGAGAAAAAATAAAACTTATTAAGGAGGCAGGAAAATGTTGAAGATAGTTGCTGCGTGCGCAATGGGTGCAGGATCCAGTCTGATGTTGGAGTTGAAAATCAAACAGGTGTGCAAAGAGATGGGAATCGACGCAACAGTAAGCCATTGTCAGATTTCAGAAGCCAAATCGACGGCGAAAAAATACGATGTGGTAGTAACGGCTTTGAATTTTGCTTCACAGTTCAAGGCTGCCGAAGAAGCCGGAGTAAAAGTTGTTGCTGTAAAGAACATCTTATCTGCAGCCGAAATCAAAGAAAAATTCGCTGCCGCCGACATAAAGTAGAAAGATCAGTCATGGAGGCCACGCGTCTCCATTACTGCTTTTTGGTAAGAAAATGAAAAAAAAGATAATTGATCACATGGAAAGATGTTACAGCGTTTCTTACGGCAGCATCGACAATGAGAAATGCATTCTGACAGCATCTGAAGCAATCGGGGGACGCCTTTCCTATTATCCATTAAACGAATTAAGTGATAGACACGACATTTGGGATGACGTCGGAGGCACCATGAGCATTATTCAAGTTCCAGAACATGACGGAATGTTTTATGTTGGAACTCACTTTTATCCTGGTTTCAACGCAAAAGAAGCTGATGTGACATGTGTATATAAAGAGAGCTCAGAATGGAAAAGGAACACAGTCGTAAGTCTTCCTTATCTTCACCGTTTTGATTTGTTCAAGACAGGTAATAAGACTGTTTTTGTTGGCTGCACATTGTGTACATCAAAAACCGACCGGGAAGACTGGAGCAATCCAGGAAAGATATATGCAGGTGTTTTAAACGCCGATCCCATAAAGCCTTTTCAGACAAGAGTCATAAAGGAAGGTCTATTAAAAAACCACGGATACTGGAGAGGTATCTATCGGAATAAGGAAGCAGGATACATCGCTTGCGATGATGGCATATATGTTTTTCTTCCGGAAGACTTCAGTTTAACGAAGATACTTGATGGAAATATCTCAGAAATAGCGGTATATGATCTGGATCATGACGGAAATGACGAGATTGTTACAATTGAACCGTTCCATGGGAATCAGATGAAAGTCTATAAACTGATTGACGGAACATATAGAAATGTTTTCAGCTTTCCGTATGAAATCGAGTTTGCACATGCCTTATGGGCAGGGCGTTTCAATGAAAAAGACATTATCATATTAGGAACCAGAAGACTGGATAAGAAACTATATATGATCGTTTATGAAAACGGGAGCTTTAATATAGAAACCCTAGATCAAGATAACGGAAGTGCAAATGTCTGTGTCATCGAACACGAAGGACAGCAGCTTATTGTCAGTGCTAATAATGCAATAGGCGAAGTAGCAGTATATTATTAAGATTTGATATCAATTAGAATACTCCTTAATAAAGAAGCCATTACAGCGTAATGGTTTCTTTGTTTATTAATCCTATAATAAAATGATAATGATTATTCTTATATTGTTATAATGGATAGTGATGAAAACAATACGAGTCGTTGCAGCAATTATAGAAAAAGAAGATAAGATTTTAATAGCCAGAAGATTAAAAGGTGAATTTGCTGGATTGTGGGAATTCCCAGGTGGAAAATATGAAGAAGGAGAAACCGGAGAACAAGCTATTAAAAGAGAAATTGAAGAAGAATTTGATGTTGAAATAGAGGTAAACAGCTATCTTTGTACTATAGAACATCAATATGATTCTTTTTATTTAATAATGGATTGCTTTATCTGTACCTTATTAACAAACAAAATGGTTTTGCATGATCATTCTGATGTTAAATGGATTCATCCTCAAGACATAGAAGTGAATTGGGTTCCTGCTGATATAAAAGTGATAACAAACTACAATGAGTATTTACTCTCAAGAATCTGAATTATTACCTAGGCTTATATGTAATAATCCATCAAAAAATGTGAAGGTAATTCAAGAAATCGAAACGAGTTTTAGTTTATGCGATTCCTTTGATTTTTCTGTTGCCTTCATATCGGATTCGGGAATCAGTTCAATAAAACAATCATTGATAAACGCTAGGGATAAAAAGAAGATCGGGAGAATTGTAACATCGACCTATTTAGGCTTTAACAGCCCAAAGACTTTCAGAGAACTAATCAGTTTATTTAAAGATTCAAGCATTGAAGTCAGAATATATCAAAAGGACGGTTTTCATCCTAAAGGATATATTTTCAAATCCAAAGATGATTATAAAATAATCATCGGTAGTTCAAATATCACACAGAATGCATTAAGTGTAAACCAAGAATGGAACATCTGTTTAACAAGTTTTGCCAATAGTGAGATAGTAGAACGTATAAACGATGAATTTGAAGATCAGTGGAATGAATCAATTCCTATAACAGATAAATGGATTGATGAATATGAAAAAACCTATATTCCACCAACTCCAAACAGCTTTCTATATAATACAGAAGAATTAGAACCAAACAAAATGCAAACTGATGCGTTGGTCAGTCTTCACGAAATGAGAGATGCTGGTAAAGATAAAGCTCTTTTGATCTCTGCGACGGGTACAGGAAAAACTTTTTTGAGTGCTTTTGATGTAAAACAATTTGATGCAAAAAGAGCGTTGTTTGTTGTTCATCGAGAAACAATAGCTAGAAAAGCATTAGAATCGTTCAAGCACATTATCAAAGGCAAAACCATGGGTATGTTTACAGGAGTAGAAAAACACGACGAATGTGATTATCTATTTGCTACGATCAATACCATTGGAAAGAAAGAATATTTAGAACGATTCGTAAGGGATGAATTTGATTACATCATTATTGATGAAGTACACAGAGCAGGCGCAAATATGTACAAAAAACTATTGTCATATTTTAAACCAAAGTTTTTATTAGGTATGTCTGCTACACCAGAAAGAACAGACAGACCAGAAACTATATATGAATTATTCGACTACAATATTGCATACGAAATCCGATTGAAACAAGCAATGGAGTATGATTTGCTTTGTCCATTCCATTACTTTGGAATATCTGATCTCATTGTCGATGGTGAATATATTGATGATCATACCGAACTCAACCATTTAGTTCAGTCCGAAAGAGTTAAGCATATTATTAACGCAATCGAAACATATGGGCATTCAGGGAATAAACCACATGGTTTGATTTTTGTTAGTAGAGCGGAAGAAGCTTATGAGTTATCAGAATTATTTAATGAAAGAACGAATTATAAAACAAGGGCGTTAACAGGAAACGATTCTGATGAGGAAAGAAGAAAAGCCATTGCTTTATTAGAGACTAATGATACAAGTGGAGAATACTTAGATTACATTTTTACTGTCGATATTTTCAACGAAGGTATTGATATTCCGTGTGTTAATCAAGTCGTAATGTTACGTGCTACAAAATCAGCAATCATTTTCGTGCAGCAATTGGGAAGAGGACTAAGAAAAGATACAAACAAAGAGTATGTAAATGTTATTGACATCATAGGAAATTATGAGAATAACTTTATGATTCCGATCGCACTTTCAGGATCAACATCATATAACAAGGACGAGCTTAGGAAATTTATATATGATGGGAACCTCACTTTACCTGGATGCTCGACAGTGTCTTTTGACGAAATAACAAAAACCAGAATATATGAATCCATAGACAAAGCAAAGCTGAACTCAATACAGACGATTAAAGATGCATATCAAAAGCTAAAAGCAAGATTAGCAAATACAATTCCTTCGCTAATGGATTTTGATAAATATTCATCTATCGATCCGTTGATAATTATCAATAAATGTGGATCGTATTATAACTTTTTGGAAAGATATGAAAAGGATTATTTAATTAGATTAAACAATACAGAAAAAA
This sequence comes from uncultured Solobacterium sp., assembly GCA_964529805.1. GTDB lineage: Bacteria > Bacillota_I > Bacilli_A > Erysipelotrichales > Erysipelotrichaceae > Colivicinus. The sequence continues at coordinate 183,549 of CAZGZT010000002.1, forward strand.
GATATTTGCAGTACATATCCACTAGATTTGCGTCAGGCAAAAGAATACAAGAATTAGAATTAATAAAACAGATTATCAATACCCAATCTAATGTTTTTGAGCATCTTAAAGACGTATTACGAAAAGAATATGAGATAGAATACGATGAATCCGCCACAAGAACTATAGTTAATGAATTAACAGGAAACTTTAATGTAGGATCCGGCGATAAATATGAAGATGTAATTTTAATCCGAGAGAATGGAGAAGATTATTCTATTTCATTACAGTTTTCTCAGTTGCTAAATAACGAGGATTTTAAAGGTATATTATGTGAAACTATAGAGTTTGGAATTAGTAGATTTAATTCAAGATATAAAGAAAGATACATGAATACCGACCTAGTGTTATATCAAAAGTACACATATGATGATGTGTATAGATTATTAAACTGGGAAAAAGCGGAAGTATCCCTAAATGTTGGTGGATATAAATACGATGAATACTCAAATACCTTTCCTGTTTTTATAAACTATGACAAAACAGATGCTGAAGAAACCATAAAATACGAAGATAAATTCGTTAATAGGCAATATATTGATGCAATCTCGAAACATCCTAGAAAGCTAAGTTCTCGTGACGCTGAGGTCATTGAAAAAGCAAAAGAGAATGGTACAAAAATACATATGTTTGTCAGAAAGAATAAGGAAGATGATATTAAAGAATTCTACTATTTAGGATTGGTAGACAAATATGATGAGTTTAAGCCTTTTGTAATGCCTAATGGCCAAGATGTATTTAGAATTCCATATAAATTTGAGACCCAGGTTAGAGAAGATATCTATTCATATATTTGCGATTAATAATATATTAAAAGAGGAAGTAAAATGAAGCATTACAACAAACTTATAAGAGATAAAATCCCTGACATAATCAGAGCCGAAGGAAGAAAATGCACAGTTGAAGTTCTTTCTGATGAAGACTACCTTTTTCATCTGAACAAGAAATTAGTTGAAGAAGTCAATGAATACATGGAAAGCAACGACGTAGAAGAATTAGCTGATCTCGAGGAAGTACTTAGAGCCATTCTGGACGCAAAGAACGTTGAGTATGATGAATTTGAGACAGTCAGAAAAGATAAAGTTGCTAAACGAGGAGCATTTAAAAAGAAACTGTTATTGAAAGATACCGATTAAGATGGATGAGAGACTTAATAAGTTTAAGCAGATAATTAGAGAAGGCGTTTGCACAAATACTTACAAAATGGCGCTGGCAAAAGCGCTTGTTGAACTTTCCTCTACTGTAAATTATGAAGTCGACCCAGTTACGATACCAGTTTCATACACTGCTTGGAAATTTCTTAAATACTATTGGAATCAGACCATCTTTTTTGATCTTGTTCAAGGAAGCGATTTAAAGAAACCTCCCGAAATATATCAATATACAAAAGAATTGATAGAGAAGTATTTTGAAGCAACAGGAACAAGGAAACCAGAGAAATACGAAAGAATTGAGGAATTCCTATTGCAAAATCTTCAGAAAGAATTGAACAAGACAGTAAAGAAAATTACAAACACAATTCCACAAGATGTGGGGCCTAGGTTTACACGTGTTGGAAAAGAATACCTAAATGAAGTGCTTGTATTTGACAAAACTAAAAAATATTTTGTGATACCCAAAGATGTAATAACTCTTTTAAAAGAAAACGAAAAAGATTTATATGATTTGATTAATTATCGTTGGGGGCTTATTCTTGAAACATTTAATAGTTCACCAAGAATTAATAAAAAAGTTAAAATAATAGATCAAGAAATCAAGAGGAATGATTTATCAAAATTTAGAGAATTTCTTGATGTTGAAAATCCTAGAAGGACTTGCTTTATCTGTGGGAAAGAGATTAATGAAGATGAATTAAGCATCGATCATGTCATCCCTTGGTCATATATGTATTCTGATGATTTATGGAATCTTGTTTATGTTCACAAAACATGTAATTCTACAAAGAGTAATGCAATTCCAAACAAGAAAGAGATAAATAGATTAAAAGAAAGAAATAAAAACCTGATAGAAGCATTAAAGAGAGAGAATTACTCCGGGAAACAAGTTAATGAGTTGGAAGTTGCAATAAACAAGGACTATGTTGATAAATTCTGGATAGGATGTAAGCAATAATAAAAGTGTCTGAGGTTAACGAAACAAACAAAACACCAAAAGAATGTAAAGATCTGTATGATCTGATGTCTTTCATTCATTCTTTGGTAACAAATGATGAATATGTTGCTAAAAGTCAATATGTTGATGAGCTTACAAAGTATCAGAAAACTATTGATTTCTTTAATGTTTTGATTGAAAGCAAATTAATTGATGATTACTGCAAAAAGAACGGTTTTAAACCAGATCTTGTAGAGAAAGTATTAGGATACTATAAAGAAATCGATAGTATCATCGATAGCCATAATAGGAAGTTTGTTAAAGGAGGCCTTGTAAAAGAAAAAGAATATCTCGATAATGTTTTACTAGACGTTGATCCAGAGATAAAACTGGACAAAGATCAGAGAGAAGTAGTTTTAACTGATGAAGATTACTGTTTGGTAATTGCTGGTGCTGGCGCGGGAAAAACAACTACAGTTGCTGCAAAAGCAAAGTATCTAGTAGAGAAAAAGAACATACCGGCAAACGAAATATTGATTGTCTCCTTTACAAATAAAGCGGTTGATGAATTAAGGGATAAAATCAATAAGAGTCTCAAACTAGAATGCATCATCTCAACATTTCATTCTATTGGTAATGCGATTTTAAGAACACAATCTACTGAAAACCCAACAATTATTACTGAGGGTAGATTATACTATTTACTCCTTGATTATTTCAAAGAATCTGTTTTCACAAACGAACAATTAACTAAGAAGCTGGTATTGTTCTTTTCAACATATTTTGATATCCCGGATGATACGGAAGATATTAGTAAGTTTTTAAATGAACTTTCTAGAACAAATTATACTTCCTTAAGAAGCGACTTGAACGAATTCAAACAACAGATCATCGATGCAAGGTCTAAGAAAAAAGAGACGATTCAGAACGAGATAATGAGATCGTATCAGGAAGTTCAGATTGCTAACTATCTATATCTGAATAACATCGACTATGAATATGAACCGGTATATCAGTACAATATAAGACTTGCGAATAAACCATATACACCTGACTTTAGAATAAGACAAGGAAACAATGTTGCTTATCTGGAACATTTTGGAATAACGCAGAATGGAGAGAATAACCTTTACAATGAAAAGGAATTAGGAAAGTATAAGAAAGCGGTAAATGATAAAATTCTTCTTCATAGAGAACATAATACTAAATTGATTTATACTTTTTCAGCATATAACGATGGAAGAACTTTGATTCAGCATTTGGATGAAGAGTTAAGGAAGAATGGTTTCAATCCACGTAAAAAGGATGAGAAAGAAGTTCTGAAAAAAATCATCGAAACGGAAGAGAGTAAGTATGTCAGTAAACTGCTGATTCTAATATGTAGATTTATCAATCTGTTTAAGATCAACGGATATACCGCTGAACAGTTTGAAGTGTTTAAAAAGAGCACCACAAACGTCCGAAATCAATTGTTCCTAGATATTTGTAAAGGATGCTATTTAGAATACGAGAAATACCTAAAAGAGAATAACGCTATTGATTTCCAGGATATGATTAATAATTCGGCTGTTGCTTTGGAGGAGATGGCAAAGAAGAAGGAAAAGCTTCATTTTAAGTATGTAATTGTTGATGAGTATCAGGATATTTCAAGACAGCGTTTTGATTTGGTAAGTGCTTTACATAAAGTGTGTGACGCAAAGATAGTTGCTGTTGGTGATGACTGGCAATCCATTTATGCATTCAGTGGTTCAGATATCGGACTATTCCTGGATTTTGAAAAGAAAATGGGTTATGCGAAGATGCTGAAGATTGAAAACACTTATCGTAATTCACAAGAGATTATTGACATAGCTGGAAATTTCATTCAAAAGAATGACGCCCAGATAAAAAAGAGCCTTAAATCGCCAAAACACATTGAGAATCCGATCATCATATACACTTATGATTCAAGTAACAAAGATCGCAACGCTGATAATAAGAGCGGTGCAAACTATAATATGGCATTAAAAACGCAGGAATGCCTTGAAGAAATAATTAAATATAACGAGCAAGAGAATAAAACAGGTAAAAAGGTCCTCATTTTAGGAAGATACAATTTCGATGCTAATAGTTTGCAGAATAGTGGGCTTTTTGAAATTGTGAATAAGCAAGGAAAAATCAAATGTTTAAAGCATCCAGACCTTGATCTATCATTTATGACGGTGCATGCATCCAAGGGGTTAGGTTATGACAATGTAGTGATTATAAACTGTCAAAATGCAAAATTCGGTTTCCCTTCAAAGATTCAAGATGATCCGGTTTTGAAGCATGTTTTGATTGAAGATAAATCATACGACTATGCAGAAGAAAGAAGATTATTCTATGTAGCTATGACAAGAACGAAGAATAGAGTTTTCTGCGTTGCTCCTATGAAGTATCCATCTGAATTCTTAATTGAATTAAACAAGGAATACGAAAAGATAGTTAAGCGTGGTGACTGGATTGAAGAGAATTCGCCGACCAGATATAAGATGAAGTGCCCGGTTTGTGGATATCCGGTTCAATATAGATATAAGCCTGCCTATGGATTGAGATTATATATTTGTACAAACGATCCTGAAATCTGTGGGTTCATGACAAATGATCTTAAAGCTGGAAAGATGCAGATTATGAAATGCGATCAATGCCAGGATGGATATCTAATTGCAAAACAAGGAACGAAAGATTATTTCTTAGGATGTACAAATTACAAATCTGATGGAACCGGATGCAATAATTCTGTAACAAGAGAAAAGTATTTTGAAAGAATGAGCCTTACTCCAGATAAACCGGTTCAATCATTTATAAAGAAATTGGATGCTGAAAAGAAGAGCAAAGAAACGACAATTGTTGCCGATGATAAAATTCAATACAGCAAGAAGTATTACGATATTAGAAACGATATTGATGATTTTAATACTGTTGTAAAAATAATCATTTCTTGTGTAGACCACGTTTCTCAAAAGGTGTTCTTCGGTATAAAAAAGATTGCAGATATTTTGGTTGGAATTGAACCAAAATCTGCTTTTAAAATCCAGTATTCTTCGATCCCGGAATTCGGTGTATTAGAGATGTGCAAGAAAAACAATATCGAAATTCTGATTTATACCATGGTTTCTAAAAAACTACTGTTAAGAACAAAAGAAAAATATCCTGTGCTTCATCCAACTGCTGAAGGAGCAGATTATTATAAAAACGCATCAAGCCAGGAGATTAGAAAACTATTTAACACATATAGAAAAATGTTTGAGAACTTTGAACAGTATAAGCAAAATAATCAGCAAGCCGAGGAAGTCAATACTCATAGTAACCATATTTCAAAAGGGACTGAAGTTATAAATAATAAGAACAAACTAGAAGAAAAAAACGAAAGCATTCTAGACTCGTTTATAAAGATGTTTTTCAAATAACAAACAACGTTTCTATAAAAAATCGATTTCGAACGTTGTCTTTGTTCATTGCCTGCCGGTTTCTTGCTTGCTGTAATTCCGGCAGGTCTTTTATTACATGCCTCATCATCTAATATCCATCTATTCTCCCTGTTTTTCTGTTCCTGCTTTGTGATATAATTAACGAGTAAGGGAACTAAAATATCATACACAAGGAAAGGAGGCTTTTATGTCCCTGATCGGAACATCTATCAAGAGTAAACTCACAGGCATCAGCGGTACCATCACCGGAATTGACAAGAAGCATATCAGTGTTACATTCACCTATGGAGGTATCATAACTGTTCCAATACAAAGACATGAAGACCTTCTGACAATGTCCGATGAAGCCAGAGAGGAACTCCTGGAGTTCATTGAATCATTCAAGAAAAAGAAACAGGAAGTAAAAGAAGATATGTAGATTACTACATATTTTTTTTCTGTATTGATTGGTATAGAAAGCAAAAATAAAAAAAGTTAACATTTGTTACTAAGAAAAAAAGCTTCTTCATTTCCGGGAAATTAAATATGTTGAAAGATGAATCCTTTTTCGTATTTTTTATCTTGATTGATGAGGTTTTTTCATTATAATTCTGTCTGGGGCGATATACCTCAATATAAAAAGGCATCATATCAACGGCAATTGATATGATGCATGTGTGTTAGAATCAACACGTTTGACATCATGATTCTAACACTTGAAAGATTGCAGGTCAATCCTGTTTTAGCGGTCATTTAGCAAACCGTAACAAGCTAGAAAGGAGAAAGAATCATGATAAAGCCAAAGAAAAAAGTATCGGAATCCATATATAAAAAACAGTCCAAATGGATTTGAAAATAATAGTTTTGAGTAAAGTTTTTGGTATATCGCTCCCTTCTTTATCGTTCTTAATATCTAACAAAATCGAAAGGAGAGATGGATGAGAAAAAGAATTTATATTAGTGCTGATTATTCTCCAAGCGATGGAGATCGAGATGTAATTGATGTTCTTCATACATGGGGGAATGATGATTATCACATAGTGGATTATGTAGATACTGCACAAGTGGTTTCCGGTAGTGTTTCCGACGATCCAGATTGTCGTCCATGCGATTTGAAGAAAGAATTCAATAACCAGATCAATGCGTCATCGGCGGTTGTTTTTGTTATAGGAGATAAAACTAAAACACGAATGGCGGGCAGTGGATGCCAAAGAAATGTAAAAGAATGGTTCGAATGTGAATGTACCCCATACAAACAGAACGCAAATGGACAAAAGCATTGCAAAGTCCGATATACTTCAAAGGCGAGCAATGATGTTGGAAGTATTAATTCCTATTCATATTTAAAACATGAATTCTTACAAGCACAAAAACAAGGAAAAACAATTGTTATAGTTTACAACTCTTTATATAAACAACCTAGTTGGCTCCCATCATATATGAGCGATTACGAATACAAGGCACAACCTTTCTGGATTAAGAACAGTTGGGGAGAAAGAGTAGGTAATTATAAGTTTATCAAAGAGGCCCTCGGTTATGAGTAAGTTCAAGAAAATCTTTCTAGGAAAAGGATACAGTATATCATCTTCAATAATTGCCGCTATCTTTACAATTGTGCCAGAGGATTGTTTCAAATTAATAAAGATTAACCAACATTGGACTGAAACAATTAATGTTTTAATAGTTCGATTCTTAGTGGCTGTTATTATTTACGTTATAGTTTATATCACTTATATTGTTATTCAAAAGAACAAAAAGAAAGTGATTGTTTCTGATGAAAACTGTCTCATACAAATAGAGTATGGAGATCTCTCTGCAATAGATGATGGGAAAGTAGTTATTAATTTTGATGAATGCTTTACTACCAATGTAGGCGATGCACCTGCCGATATAAAACCAAATTCAGTTTGTGGCCAATATCTGATTAATCATCCTACTAATGTCCAAGACTTAATTGACCGATTAGGCATTAAAGCAGCAAGAGTGGCATCATCTTATAAAAAGCAAAGAAGTTATACTCCTGGAACAATTGTTCCTAATGGGAATTATCTGTTGATGGCTTTTGCTAAACTTGATGAAAATGGACTTGGATGTCTTACCTACGATGAATATTTAAATTGTCTTGATTATCTGTGGAAGCAAATCGACCTTTATCATGGAACAGATGATATATACATGCCAGTACTTGGATCAGGAATTCTTCGATTTGATAAAGACTTGACCCAACAAGATCTTTTGAATATCATGATAGCTTCTTACCGATTAAGTCCTAGAAAAATGAAAAGACCATATAAACTTCATATTGTATGTAAACAACGAGAAGGTTTTTCGTTAGACAATATATATGGTGTTTAATAAACACTTTTGTTCTCTTGCCTGATATCTGGGCCTTTAGAGCTTTATTTCTGTTATGATTAATAATGATATATGAACAAGAGTAATATCAGACTGGTGGTGGCGGATATCGATCTGACGCTGGAGTACTACATGCAGGGGCTGCCTGAGCTTAACAGGAAGGCCATAGAGGCTCTTCATGAGGAAGGAATACTGTTTTCTCTTGCTTCGGGTAGAGGCATCCAGCAGCTTAAAAAGAAGGCTAAGGAGTATGATCTGAGCTTTGAGCCGGAGCTGATCATCGGGGTCAACGGACAGGCTCTCTACGACGGTCTGATCGGGAAAGAAGACAGACTCCTGGTATTTGAAAAGCAATGGGTAGAAGAGATCCTGGATTTCCTGGATGCCTACGGCTACGACTACCATGCCTATATCGATACCTATACCCTGTTTAAGAGAAAGGATTCTCATTTCTACAAGGTCTTTAAGGCGGTAGACAGGGATATTAGACTGGCGAAAAGCAGGGATGATTTCCTTGTGGAGGGAGACTTCTTCAAGTTCATCATGATGGACGAAGACAACGACATGGAGGAGCTGCTCAGGAACATTCAGCCATTGCTGGAGAGACACAAGGAACACTTCAAGATCGTCAAGACCACGGGACATACCTACGAGATCGTTCATGCCAATACCAGCAAGGCCTATGCCCTGGAGATCTTCTGTGAAAGACACGGCATCGATCTAAAGGACGTCGCAGCCTTCGGGGATGCGGACAACGACAACGAGATGATCGCTGTATCAGGCATGGGCGTGTGTCTGAGAGACGGTCAGGAGTGTACCAAGGCGGTGGCAAAATATATTACCGATCTGGATTGCAAGGACGGGGGATTCGGAGATTTTGTGTTTAAGCATATTCTTCTGAAATAAAGAAACATTTAAGCGAAACAAGAAACAGGAAAGAAAGAATCGTTTCCGCATTGAAGAAAAACGAAGAAGATCCTCAGATCTATCCGTTTTTTGCCGGGGAATATGTTCCGCCTAACAAGTACCATAAGCTTGTTGTGGATAAAAGATACCTGGTCATCTATCAGATCAAAGATGAGACCGTCTATGTCGATTACATCGTTGATACAAGACAGGATTATCGGTGGCTGATAAGATAGAGAGAATGAAAGGCTCATATGGAGGTAGAACATGACGATTACAGTGAATCTGAGATATACGGGTAAGGATGGGAATGCTTTGAAGTTTGCACAAGAGATGATGTCATCCGGAACGGTTGATCTGATCAGGGCGGAGAAAGGGAATCTGCGTTACGAGTACTATCAGTCTCTGGAAGATCCGGAAACGGTGCTGCTGATCGACAGCTGGGAAGACCAGGAGGCGATCGATATCCATCACGCTTCACCGATGATGAAGACGATAATGGAACTGCGTGAAAAGTACGATCTGCATATGAGCGTGGAACGCTATACGGACATTGAAGACAATCCGGAAGACGAGAGGTTTATTAGAAAATAAAAAAAGGTTAAACACGGTTTAACCCCTTTTTCCACAAAATATGTTGTTTATCATGATAAAAGATGACTGAAAAATGAGAAATACATTCCTTTCTAATCACAGATAATGAATAAAGGAAACGTCAATGCCGATACAGAATACAACTAAAAATAGTTGCATTTGAAGGTAAAAACAGATACGATTAGAAAGGAGATTATCCTGGTGGGACAGAAGGATAAACTGATATCCAGGCTGAAAAGCCGATCTAGTGCTTTCAGTTTCAAGGATGCGGAAACGCTGCTGAATTATCTGGGTTATTATAGAAGCAACAAGGGCAAGACAAGCGGATCCAGAGTGATGTTTGTAAACAGAGAAAACGGAGATAAGATACTGCTGCACAAACCTCATCCAAGAAAAGAACTTCTGGAATATCAGATCAGGCAGCTGATTGAAAAACTCGAGGAGGAAGGACTGATATGAGCAGTACCATGGAATACAGAGGATATATCGGAGACATTGAATTCTCGGAAGCAGACGGTCTTTTCTTTGGCAAGGTGCAGGGGATCAGATCCCTGATTTCTTATGAAGGAACAAGCGCAAAAGAGCTGGTTGATGACTTTCACGGCGCTGTCGATGGGTATCTTGAAGAGTGTGAGAAAGAGGGCATAGAACCGGAGACGGCATACAAGGGAAGTCTCAATGTCAGGTTCAAAGACAGCAGTATCCACAGGGATGCGGCCGTCTATGCCATGAATCATAAGCAAAGCCTTAACAGTTTCATCGAAGAAGCGGTAAAAGAAAAACTGGCCAGACTGGTTTAAGAAACGGGAGGATCTTGTGATGAAAGAGTTCTATATCGATAGTGACGGGATCCGGCTGCATACCAAGCTGGAAGTTCCCGATACAGACAATAAGTGTCCGTTGTTGATCGTGGTACATGGATTTACCGGAAACATGGAAGAGGAGCATATTGTTGCTGCTGCTAAGACGGCTCTTGAAATCGGGTTTGCGGCGCTCCGTGTTGAGATGTACGGCCATGTCCATAGCGAAAGAGACAAAAGACTGGCTTAAAGAAAACGAAATTGAAGTCATCACCTATGATGACCTGCCATAGATAAGGAGAAAACATTTATGCCATTCAGGAAAGACTTTTTATGGGGCGGCGCGACCGCTGCCAATCAGCTGGAAGGTGCCTGGAACGAAGACGGAAGAGGTCCGGCGCTGACCGATGTGACGACGGGTGGATCGGCTACAGAAGCTAGAAAGATCACCTACATCGACAAGGACGGGAAGCACGGATTCATTACCAGGCTGGAGAAACTCCCGGAAGGAGCGCACTATGCCGTTCTGGATGAATATCTCTATCCGAACCACGACGGTATCGATTTTTATCACCGCTACAAGGAAGACATCGCTCTGTTTGCGGAGATGGGTTTCAAGGTATTCAGAATGTCCATTTCCTGGTCAAGACTCTATCCGACAGGTGTAGAGGAGAAACCGAATGAGAAGGGCGTTGAATTCTATAGAAACGTATTTACGGAACTCAAGAAGAACGGCATCGAACCGCTGGTCACTCTGTGGCATTTCGATACGCCTCTGTATCTGGAAGAGACCCTGGGCGACTGGAAGAACAGGGATTTAATTCCAATGTTCGTGAAGTTCGCCAGGACCTGTTTCGAGGAATACAAGGGGCTGGTCAAGTACTGGCTGACATTCAACGAGATCAACAATACGATCAATTTCCTGCCGGATAACATGGACGATTCCTATTTCCAGGATGCCTACCAGCATCTTCACAACAAGTTCGTTGCATCAGCCAAGGCGGTCAAGATCGGTCATGAAGTCGATCCGGACAACGTCATCGGCTGCATGATCTGCGGCATTACCTACTATCCGCACACGGACGATCCGAAAGACATCCTGCTCAACAGATACAAGTGGGAAAAGGGCATCTTCTACTGCGGTGATGTACAGTGCTTCGGCTACTATCCGACCTATGCGCAGAAGCTCTGGGACGAGCACAACGTGAAGCTGGATATCACCGAAGATGATCTGCAGTCATTAAGAGAAGGCTGCGTCGATATCTACACGTTCTCCTACTACATGTCGCAGTCCGTTACGACCCATGAGAACAAGGATGAAGTCTCCGGCAACATGGTCAGAGGCGGCATCCGGAACGAATATCTGTCTTATTCCGACTGGGGCTGGGCCTATGACCCGGACGGATTGCAGTATTATCTGGAGATGATATACAACCGTTACGAGAGACCGCTGATGGTGGTAGAGAACGGTCTGGGTGCCTATGATACTGTTGAGGAAGACGGTTCCATTCATGACGACTACCGTATCGATTATTTCAGGAAACATATCGCTTCGATGAAGAAGGCCGTAGACAACGGCGTGGATCTTCTGGCCTATACGACCTGGGGTCCGATCGATCTGGTTTCGGCCGGTACGGGCGAGATGAGGAAGCGTTACGGCTTCATCTACGTGGACAAGCACGATGACGGTACGGGTACGATGGAGAGATCGAGGAAGGATTCTTTCTACTGGTACAAGAAGGTGATTGCAAGTAACGGAGAGGATCTGGAATAATAAAACAAGGGGCTGAAGAAAGCCCCTTTTTGAATGCATGTTTCGTAGTAGAATAGGAATTGAATAATGGTCTGTGAGAGGAGGCAAAAAAAAGAAAACTATGATAACTAGAAAATCAACACATCCGGGAACGGTTTTCCTGGAGGATGTAATAAAACCGCTGAATCTAAACATTATCGAAGCTGCCCGCATGTTGGGAGTTAGTAGAGAAGACCTTTCGGAATTTGTGAATGAAGAAACGGCATTAAGTCCGGAGATGGCCTTAAGGATCTCTAAAGCGACAAACACTTCTGCGGAAAGCTGGATGAACATGCAGCAGAAGTTAAATACATCCAAGGAAGAAGATCTACAGTAAAAAAGAGCTTAATAACAAGCTCTTTTATTTTCCGTCCGGGAAGCTGGTGAACGCTCCGCGTTCGCGTAACGGCAGTCCTGATTTTTCTTTTTCCGCACCGATTGCCCGGATCATGAAAGCCATGTTTCTGGCGAGATTACGCATGGTCTGGAGTCCTTCCAGGTCTTTCTTGACATCCTCGGCCGTAAAGCCGTGTACCTGGTTCCAGTAGTTGGCGGATGCCAGTGGCATGCCTGAGATGGTGAAGTATTTATTCAGTACATCGAAGCTGGCGGTATTGCCTCCTCTGCGGCAGGACACCACCGCTGCTCCGACCTTCATGTGTTTTGATATATTACCTGTGCTGTAGAACAGACGGTCCATGAAGGAGATGACGGTTCCGTTCGGGGATCCGTAGTAGACAGGGGAACCTACGACCAGTCCGTCGGCCTCCGCAAGCTTCGGTGCGGTCTCGTTGACCAGATCGTCGAAGACGCACTTTCCTGTCTTGGAACAGGATTCGCAGGCGATGCAGCCGCGAATGCTGTGGCTTCCAACCTGTATCAGTTCCGTCTCTATCCCTTCCTCTTCAAAGGTCTTGATCATTTCCTGCAGTGCCGTTGCCGTGCATCCATTCGGATGCGGGCTGCCGTTGAGTAATAGAACTTTTGCCATGGTGTACCTCCTCAGCTTGTCTTTATTATATATAAAAAAATGAATCATCGGGATATTCCGATGATTCATTCTGTTTCGTCTTCTTTCAGCGTTTCCAGCAGTTCCAGGGTCGGATTGACGAAGGTGTATCTGCCCGGATTGGTCCGGTAGAACTGGTCTAAGGTCATCGTAACTCTGATACGGGCTTCGCCCTTGTTCCGATAGTTGCCGTCGGAAATGGTGATCGTATTGTTGACGTAGTCCACTTCATCGACGCAGATGACGTGACCGCTCTCGTTGGAGATGCCGGAGATGGAGATGATGCCCATAGTCTTCGGTTCGCTTCCCAGTTCGAACCAGTGGCAGAGCTTACCTTCTTCGTCTCTGTAGGTATGGGTCTGATAGACCTTGTAGGCGAAATTCTTGCCATCGCCCGATCCGCCGTTGCCGGAGGAATTGAAGCCGTAGATGTCGTAGAACCACATCTGGGCAAAGAAGGTGCACTGATAACCCGTCGATGCGCCGTGTATCAGTCCCTTTCTGGCAAGGTCGTAGGCGTGGGCCCAGGCCTTTCTGGCCGGCAGGGATCCCAGGGAATAGACGCCTGAATACATGTAGTAGTTGGAAGCGGAGTGGTAGATAGGATACGGCAGGATGTTTTCGATGAGCTCCGGCTCTTCCTCATATTCCCCGAAGAAATCCAGAGAAGTATCTCTGTATCCTTTCAGCAGTTTCTCCGCATGATAGGTCTGCTGATAGTCGATCTGGTCATCGCTGCTGGTGTAGGCATAGATGATATGTGGCAGCGAGAACAGTAAAAAATAGGCTGCCGCGGCAGTGATGATGGTGATCGTAAGGATATCTATCAGAGCGGTATGCTCAGAGTTTTCTGTGTTCTTTTTCGTAACAGGTCTGATGCCGTTACTTCTGTTTTTTCTTCTTGTCATAAAACAACTGTTTCATTCTAATACTATTTTTTTATTTTGTAAATATATGTGATTTATAATAAAAGTATGTTTACGTATGTGCTGGTTTTGATCAATATCGTCGTATTTGTGATGATTATGAGCGGCAGGCTGGACAGCGATAGCCTGGCTTCCTCCTATCACAGCGTGTTTAACCGGAGAGAGTACTACCGTATCATTACGAGTGCTTTTACCCACAGCGACATCACCCATATCGCCTGCAACATGATCTCTCTGGTGAACATCGGCACGGCTGCGGAGAGCATCTTCGGCAGCATGGGCATGCTTGTGATCTACTTCGGATCGATGGTCCTGGGAAAGATCCTGGCGCTGCAGATCCGTCACAACAAGCGTGATGACTACACGATGTCCCAGGGCGCGTCTGGAGCGATCTGCGGGTTGATAGGAGCTTATTTACTTGTGGTGATGAAGTACTTCGGGATGAACGGTTTGATGTCCATGGGACGTTCTCTGGCTTCTCTGGTGATTATATCCGTCATGCCGGGAGTGGATGGGACTTCCCATTTCAGCTGTATGGCCATGGGTATGATCATTGCCTGGATCATGATGTTTTTCTGGTAGAACAGGAAAAAGAAGAAAAAAGAAAAAACCCTGCAAGAGGGCTTTTTGTTTTATTTCAGCTTGTTGCCGCACTTCGGACAGAACATGTCGTCCGGGCTTTCGATCCTGGTTCCGCACTTGGAACAGTAGTAAGGTTCGAAGTTTGCCGATGCCGGTCTTGGCGTACCGCACTTGGTGCAGAAGGCGCCGCTGTTCTTGGTACCGCATTTCGGACAGAACCACTCTCCTGAGTATACGGCAGTAGACTGGACGTTTCCGCAGCACGGATTCTTGAATTCTCTTCTGTCGTCGTAGAACTCTCTGCCCAGGATGGTATGGAAGACTTCTCTGCAGATGTCCACCAGTTCCATGTATCTGGCATCCCCCGGATTCTCCGGCTTGTCGCTGGATCCGTTAAGAGTGAAATCCATGTCGTCGAAGTATGGATGATTCACGTCGATGTGGAACTTGAAGTCGTACTCGTATTCATACCTTGGAGGATTGTAGCTGACGGACTTGCCTTCAGAATCCTTGGTATAGAGTTCGTCCTCGTCCTCGTCGATTTCCACAGACATGTTCTGGACGTCGGAGAAGCGGATCAGATCCGGATTGGCTTCTCTCCACTTGGTGTTGAGATAGGAAACAACGAAGCACCTGTTCGGTTCGTCGATGTAGAACTTGTAGTGATCGCCGATGATCTTGGTCGGATTGAAGGAAGCCAGTTTCTTCTGGTTCTCTTCCCGGTATGCCAGCTGTTCCTTGATGGCTGCTACGCTGGTTCTCTTTCTTCCGGTAAACCACGGAGAAAGCTTCGCGGCGCAGTCCTTGCACATATTTCCGTCATCCAGTTTGCGGTTGCCCAGAAGCTTGATTTCCTTACCGCAGATGTCGCATGTTTTTTTATCAAATAAACCCATTCTTATACCTTCCTTTCTTTATGATGGTTTGTTGTGTTGACTCGCTATTTCTATTTTAACAGAGAATCCCAAGGGATGAAACAACTGATATAATAGAGTAAGTAAACAATGAGAGAAACGATCATACTTACAGATCTAAATGGGACGCAGCTGTTAAGGACGCTGGCATACCATGGCAAGAATACCATCGGTGTTAGAGTCTTCAACGCTTTTCAGCTGGCTGAAGAGGCACTGCTGAGGAATGGGATCCTGGCGAAGGATGTCCTGAAGAGGAATGAGGAAGCCTATGTCATCGATTCATTTATACGGGACATTCCGTATTTTTCTTCAGCTTCTTTTTCGGATGCCAGACAGCTTGCGGATGCGCTTGATACCTTAAGGAATCTGATCAGAGATGAGGAAGAAAAAACAATCAGAGAGAAACTGGTTTCTGATGATTTCAGGGAAAAGAACGAAGCCATCTTTATGGCTTATGAGCTTTATAGAAAGAAACTTAACGGACAGCCCGATCAGATCGATGTGATCAGGAAGGCCATAGAAGAATGTAAGCCGCTGAACTGCGACTTTGTGTGTTTTGAGGAATATCCATTAACGCCGCTGGAAGAGAGACTACTGGAAGTCTTATCTGATCATACCTATCGGAAAGTCTCTCTGATCGAATATGCGGGGAAAAAGCAGGAAGCTTATCATAATATCACTTATACGAAAGCCTACGGGAATACCAGTGAGGTAGAGAACGTTGTGAGCTGCATCTACGGGAACGGCTATCCTTTGGACAGCTGTACCGTAGCGGCAGCGGATCAGGAAAAGTTCGGACCGCTGTTCCAGGAGTATTCTCAAAGGCTGGATATTCCGATGACTTTCGGTTTCGGTACCGCTCTAAGCAATACCGATCCGGCCAGACTTCTGAAGCTTTACGCCTTCTGGGACGACAAGGGCTACCACGGGATCGATGCACTGATCGACATGGTCTTTTCGCCGTACTTTAACATCGATAGACTTTACGAAAAGATCCCGGAAGAGAGAAACGAATACTACTTAAAAGAAAACCTTAGACAGGCCGGCAGGCTGAAGCTGGACAGCGATGTTGAGCTAAACAATAAGAAACTGCAGGAATTCAAGGAAACCGTTTATGCCACACAGAGATGGTACAGGGAAGCCTATCTCGATACCATCGCTCAGGAGCTGGGAAAAGGGTGCTCCTACTTCATCAGGGAATACGCCAGGATCCGGGAAAACAGCGAGGATGAAACGGCTGTCAATGTCATCTGCAGCAGCATCGATACTTATCTGAATTATGTTCCGGATGGATCCTATAAAGACATTCTGGATGAACTTCTGAATAAAAGGATATCCAGGGGAATATCAAGAGAAGGCGCGCTTCACGTTACGGATATCGTCAGCGCTTCCAACAGTCTTAGAAATCACGTTTTCGTCGTCGGCCTTTCGGCCGAAAACTATCCGGGCTCGCCGAAAGAGAATCATCTCCTGCTGGATGAAGACCTCTTGAGATTCGGAAACGATGTTCCGACTTCCGAACAGATCATCGAAAAAAAGAAACAGTCTCTGTATGATCTGATCGGTCTGTGCAGCAGTCTGGACATGGACATTTATCTATCCTATTCCTCCTACGACATGAGCGAACTGAAAGACGAGAATCCTTCATCGCTTCTGTTTGAGATATACAAGAAACAATATGGCGAAGAAAGCACCAGCGAGGACTTCAACAGCGCTCTGATTGAAGTCGGCTATTTTGACGCTCATCTTTCGGATTCTGCCGAGATCGGTCTGGCTTTCAACAGAGGCGGAAGGATCCTGGGCATTCCGCAGGGAGATATCCGTGACGTTCCATTCACGGGAGAAAGAAAGTTCTCGCCGACTAATCTGGAAGACTTCTTCGTCTGTCCGAAGATGTTCTATCTGAGAAGAATACTGAAGATCGAAGAACCGGATCCGGACGATCCGTTCGTGGTCATCGATGCCAGAGATCTGGGAACCCTGGCCCACTCCATGATGGAATATCTGGCAAACAGGAAAATAACAAAAGAGGAGTTTCTTTCCTACTGCAATACATCTTTCAGCAACTTTTTGAAATACAGAGTCCCGCTGCATCAAAGCGATGCCGCCAAGGCCAGAGACGAGTTCATGTCCATGATGTCGAGATCCTACGAATCCGATCCGCACAATGAAGTCATGGCTGCTGAAGAAAAGGTGACTGTTCCGCATCCTAGCGGGATTCTTCTGTATGGCTATCCGGACAGTGTCGAGAAAGACAGGGACGGAAGATATCTGATCGCCGACTTCAAGACGAAGAGAAATTTCGATCACGTAGAGGACGATATTCTGACCTGTCTTCAGGTAGTTCTCTATGCCTACATGATCGCCCACAAGGACAAGGATCCGCTTCCGATTTCTTATTGCGAATACCGTTATCTGAGATACGGAAAGACGATCAGATGCCACTACAATGCGGGGATCGAAGCGCAGCTTGAAAGAATGCTGAATGTTGTAAGCAAAGCCATGGATGAAGGATTCTATCCGTGTGCTGAAGACAAGGATGCCTGCAGATACTGCAAGTTCCTTAAGATCTGCGGAAAAGAGAAAGAAAAGAAAGAGACAGAATGATGTCAGACATAGATGCACGTAAAAGGATCATCAGCGATGTGAACCGCAACTTCTTTGTGGAAGCGGGAGCGGGTTCGGGAAAGACGACGGTGCTGGTGGAGAGAATGGTAGGAATGGTTGAGAAAGGGATCCCTGTGGAAAAGATCTGTACCATTACTTTTACCAAGGCCGCGGCGAATGAATTCTATGAGCGTTTTCAGAGAAGACTGATCGAAAGAAGCAGGATTCCTGAGGAATACGAAGAGATGGAATCAAGGCTTCCGAAACCTACGGAAGAAACGGTGAAGTTGTGTCAGATCGCACTGCAGAACATCGATCTTTGTTTCATGGGAACCATCGACTCCTTCTGCAACATGGTTCTTTCGGAACATCCGGCCGAAGCCAGAATACCGTCCGATGCCAGGATCATATCCGATGAAGAAATGACTGCCATATTCATGCAGGAATACTCCGAGATCATGAGAGGAAACTACGGTGAGAAACTGCAGGATCTGTGCAGCCGTTTCGTCAAGACCAGATCAAACGCTCCGAAAGTCTTCGCGGTCATGATGAATGCGCTGTATGCCAGCAGGGATGCGGATTTCGTCTTTAACGATCAGCTGGAAGACTCTGCGGATAAGGCCTTTGCCGTAGAGAAGAAAGCCCTGTGTGCGGCATTAAGAGTCATGGAAAGCAATCCTGATCTTGCCTATGAGAAAGGCGTTTTAGGAAAGACGGGTAAGCCTTCAGAATCCGATACCGCCTGGGAAGACCTGATGAACAAGGGTTCCTATCTCCGTGAAAACTGGGAAGACAGATTTACGAACATTCCATATCTGATCAAAGACTTCAAGAAGATCAGGATTCTAGAGGTAGATAATATTGAAGATTATTTCAAGGAAGTATCCTACCTGTTAAGACGCAGAGAAGGAAGACTGCACTGCTACGAATTCGATCAGGAATACCTTGATATTCTTTTACAGAAACTAAACGATTACCAGTCCAGGATCGCCCTGTGCTTTATCAGGGAATGCCTGGATCAGATTCCGGAAAGATTAAGAAAAGAAGGGAAACTCTCTTTCTTCGACTACAAGATCTATTTAAGAGACATGCTGAGGGAAGATGCAAGGAAGGAAGGGAAACTCATCCGTCACATCTACAGACGTCACAGCTATTTCCTGATCGACGAATTCCAGGATACCGATCCGATGCAGGCCCAGATATTCTTCTATCTCTCAGGAAAGGACATCGATCCAGACTGGAAGAAATGCATTCCTTATCCGGGTTCCCTGTTTATCGTTGGTGACCCGAAGCAGTCCATCTACCGTTTCAAGAATGCCGATGTGACATCTTTCCAGAGAGTACATTCTTTGTTTAATGGGGAAGTCGGAGAGGTACTGAAACTGACATCCAACTTCCGTTCCACGACTCTTCTGCACAAATGGTTCAATCAGGTATTCTCTTTGCTTCTGGATGAAGATACGAAAGATCAGAGCCGTTTTGAATTGATTCCGATTGTAGAGAAGGAAGACAAGGGCGTTACCGGCGTTTATTCCTATGTGGCGAATACCGGAACAAAGGCGGAACCGGAGGAAAAAGACGACTGCAGGGTGCTGGAGATCGTCAGGAAACTGGTAGGGAACGATGGTGTTCAGATCCCTGATGACAACGGCAATCTTAGGTCCGTCACCTACCGGGACATCATGATCATCACCAAGACCAAGCCTGCCATCGAAAAATACACGAAGATCTTTACCGAGAACGGGATCCCTTTCAGGGTGGAAGGAAGCATCGACTTCAACGAATGTCCGGCTCTGATGGAACTGATTGATCTGTACAACTATGTCAGCGATCCCGGGAACAATCTTTATCTATACGGAGCACTGAATTCCGGTATATACCGCAACGAAGATCTTTCTTCCTATCTGGATGTACTGAAGAATCCAGAACTGATTCAAGAAAAAGAAGGAGATGCCGTACTGGATGATCTGTATGATCTCACACAGAGGGCCAGAGAGCTGTCTCCTGCGGCATTGTTTGCGCTGCTGATCGAAAAGACGCAAATCTTCAGAATCGTCGGCACAGGCAATCTGGAATACGTCTACTACGTTCTGGAGCTGCTGAGGAAGGCCGAGCAGACCAAAGAGATCACTTCCCACAAGGAAGCCAGGGAATATCTGGAGCAACTTTGTAACGGAGATCTGAAACCGGAACGCTACGCCAGTCTGGAGAAGTCTACGGACAGGATCCATATCGCCAATCTGCACAAGGTAAAGGGGCTGGAAGCCAATATCGTGATCCTGGCGAATCCGGATCAGAGAAGCAGAAAACCGCAGAAACGGGTGGAATATGAGGAAGAGAAACCGCAGTGTTTTGTCTTTAACATCTATGACGGATTTACGCCTGTTTTGTCTTTGAATGAAAACGGGGAGAAGCTTGCGGAGGAAATGCTGAGTGCCGAGGCGGAAGAACTGCGTCTTCTGTATGTGGCGGCAACCAGGGCTAAGAGGATCCTGATCGTATCGAAGGGTACGGGAAAGAACGATCCATGGGAACGTCTGAGTATGCGTATTGGAGAGGACTTCTTCGATGCGTTCAAGGATGTAAAGACAAAAACTCCTGCTGAATTCGAAACTCTGGATGGAAGCAAGCTGTATCAGAAAGCCATGGCCGAGAATGTAATAGCGAACACTAAAGGAGAGGAAAGCCTTATACATCTCATGGCTCCGAGCAGACTGGAACATCAGGATTATATGGAAAGCGGTACGCCGTTTAAAAAGCGGGATCCTGCTTTGATCGGTACGCTGGTACACAGACTGATGGAAATGACGGTTCTATCTAAGAATCAGCTGGACATGGATGAAACGATCCAAGATCTGACAAAGGGTCTGGATCAGGATGACAGCTACTACAGCGATATCCTGCATGGTGTCTATGAAAAGATACAGAACGGCGGTTATGTTCAGGAGAACGATGTACCTCAGGATATTCTAGGAGTGCTTCTGGACGCGGATGAAGTGTTTTGTGAGCTGCCGTTCAGTTACAAGGAAGATGAGAAAACGATGTGGAACGGAACGATGGACGTCGTCTACCGCAAGGATGACAGATGGCATATTGTCGACTACAAGACCAACGCTGATCCAAACGACTTGGACGAGAAATACAGGGAACAGCTAAACGCCTACGTCAAGGCTTTCAGGCAGATGACAGGCAATGAAGTGGATGCGCTCATCTACCACATCGATGTATAAGAGCTAGAAAGAAGGTGATCCTAATGCCGATACTGGCCGGATTCATGGTACCCCATCCTCCGATGATCGTTCCTAACATAGGAAAGGGTGAAGAGAAGAAAATCACTAAAACGATACAGGCATACCAGAGAGTAGCCGATGAAGTGGCTGCGCTGAAGCCCGATACGATCATCATCAGTTCGCCTCATTCCATCATGTATGCGGACTACTTTCATGTTTCTCCGGGAGAAAAAGCCGGGGGATCTTTTAAAAGATTCAATGCGGGAAATGTCAGCTTTGAAGAGACCTATGACAGTGAACTGAGAGACAGGATCTGTCAGTATGCCGATGAAGATGAATTCCCTGCCGGTATATTGGGTGAAAGAGATCCGGATCTCGATCACGGCACGATGGTGCCGCTGTATTTCATCCGTCAGAAGTATCAGGGAGGAAAGATCATCCGCATCGGTCTATCTGGTCTTCCTTTAAGCGATCACTACCGTCTGGGCATGTATATCGCAAAGGCGGTTGAGGATCTAAATAGGAAGGTAGTCTTTATTGCCAGCGGCGATCTCTCGCACAAACTGCAGGAATACGGTCCTTACGGCTTTGCGAAAGAAGGACCTCAATACGATGCGAGGATCATGGATGTCTGCTCAAGGGCGGCTTTTGGCGAACTGTTCGATTTTGACGAGGTCTTCTGCGAGAAGGCGGCCGAGTGCGGTCACCGTTCCTTTGTCATGATGGCAGGGACTTTCGACGGTCTTTCAGTCAAGGCAGAAGCGCTGTCCCATGAAGACGTAACGGGCGTAGGATACGGGATCTGCACCTTCTATCCGCAGGGTGTGGATGAAGGAAGACATTTCCTTTTGGAACACGAAAAGAAAAAAGAGGCAGAAATCCTGGAAAGAAGAGAGAATTCCGATGCCTATGTCCGGCTGGCCTACCATGCCGTTGAACACTATGTTCTGCATCATCGTTATCTGCCTGTTCCAGAAGATATCGATGAAGAATTGACAAGCAGAAGAGCGGGAACTTTCGTATCCATTCACAAGGAAGGGCTTTTAAGAGGATGTATCGGCACGATAGCTCCGACCAGAGACAATGTCGCTCAGGAGATCGTCGCCAATGCGGTAAGCGCCTGTTCCAGGGATCCGCGTTTCTCACCGGTAAGGGAAGATGAACTGAAGGATCTGGAAATCAGCGTCGACGTTTTAGGCGAAACGGAAGACGTTTCCTCTTTGGATGAACTGGATGTGAAACGCTACGGCGTCATCGTCAGCTGCAAAGACAGAAGAGGACTGCTTCTTCCGGATCTGGATGGAGTAGACACAGTTGAGGATCAGATCGACATTGCCAGAAAGAAGGGCGGTATCGGAAAAGACGAAGACTATACGCTGCAGCGTTTTGAAGTGATCAGGCACTATTAGGAAGGATTTGAAATGGCGGTCTGTGAAGTCTGTTTCAGACATTGTGAGATAAAAGAAGGCGGTCTTGGTTTCTGCAAGGCCAGGACCTGTCAGGATGGAAAAGTGATTCCGTACAACTACGGAAAGATCACTTCGCTTGCCCTGGATCCGATCGAGAAGAAACCGTTAAGAAGATTCTATCCGGGATCAAGGATCATCTCGATAGGCAGTTTCGGCTGCAACATCCGCTGTCCGTTCTGTCAGAACAGCGAGATCTCCTGGTCGGATGAAGTTTCCCTGATGGCAGAAAAAGCGGCCTGTGTTTCGCCGGAAGAACTGTTGAAGATCGCCTTGAAATACCGGGATCACGGCAACATCGGTGTTGCCTATACGTACAACGAACCTTTGATCGGTTATGAATATGTCAGGGACTGTGCCAAGCTGGTGAAGGAAGCCGGGATGAAGAACGTTCTTGTAAGCAACGGCACGGCGGAGCTTTCCGTTCTGAAAGAGATCATTCCCTACATCGATGCGATGAACATCGACTTCAAGGGGATTACGGATGAATACTATAATGGACTGCTGAAAGGAAACCGCAGACAGGTGATGGAATTCATTCAAGAAGCGGTGAAACACTGCCATGTCGAGCTGACGACTCTGATCATTCCGGGAGAAAACGATTCCGTTGAGGAGATGAGAGAGATCTCAAAATGGATCGCATCCCTGGAAAACGGCAGAAACATCCCGCTTCATGTGTCGCGTTTCTTCCCGTGTTTCCACATGACCGACAGGGAAGCGACGGATGTAAAGAAAGTATACGAACTGGCAGAGATTGCCGGGGAACAGCTGGAATATGTCTATATCGGAAACTGCTAGTAAGAAGAGGTATGAAAAATGAATCAGGAAGAGATCTTAAAACGCATGAAAGAAGGAAGGCGGATCATGCATCCGGCTTACCCGTATGAGGAAGGATATCTGACCGATCAGGAGCTGAAGAAACCGCAGCCTCCCCTGGTGAAGGATCCGATGTGTGAGACATCCATTCCAATGCCGCTGGATTTTGGTAAACTGGATATCGACAACGATTTTCTGCATGTGATCAACTCCAGACAGTCGCATCGGGTATTCACGCAGGAAAAGATGTCGCTGCTGCAGCTGTCCTATCTGCTGTGGTGTTGCCAGGGCGTCAAGGAGATCAGAGGGAAGTCCTATGCGACTTTAAGGACGGTGCCGTGCGGAGGAGCGAGACATCCTTTTGAAGTCTATATGACAGTCAAGGATGTGGAAGGTCTCAAGAACGGCCTGTATCACTATCTGCCGATGGGCCACCGTATTGAATGTCTGAAAGAAGAAAACGATCTGAAGGATTTCATTTCCGATTCTCTGGAAGGTCAGGTCTGGGCAGCCAAGGCGAATGTCGTATTCTATTTCAGCTACGTGTGTTACAGGGCGGAATGGAGATACGGCATCTATGCGCACAGGATGAACATGGCCGATGCGGGACACGTTACCGAAAACATTTATCTGGCGGCTACATCCGTCGGACTGGGAGGATGCGCGATCGGAGCTGTCGTAGAGTCCCTTTGCAACGAGAAGTTTTCGCTGGATGGAGAAGAGGAGTTCATCTTCTATGCCATGCCGGTAGGAACCGTGTCCGACAAGAACAGGAAAGAAGAAAAAGACTTCTACCGTTTCGTCGAGGAAGAAGGTCTTTAAAAACAGGTAAAGTCTGTTTAAAATATATGAGGAAAGCTGGATAAGAAAATGAAGAAACTGTTTATTATGATGATTGTACTGCTGTGCCTGCTGACGGGATGTCAGAAGAAGGAAAAAGAAACCGCGGATGATTATGATCTGGATTATCTGGTTCTGGTCAACAAGCTGAACCCTCTGCCTGAGGATTGGGAGAATAAGGTCCGGACCGTCCACATGACCAACTCGATTGGGGATGATGTGGAAGTGGAACAGAGGGCCTACGACGCCTATCTGCTTCTGAAGGAAGATCTGGAAAAGGAAGGGATCTTCGTGGATCTGGATTCAGCCAGAAGAAGCATTGCCGCCCAGCAGCAGATCGTCGATGATTTCACGGAAAAATACGGTGCGGACTATACGGCGAAAGTCGTCGCAACACCCGGGTTTTCCGAGCATCACACCGGTCTGGCGCTAGATCTGTATCTGATCATCGACGGTGTCGATGTGGTGGAGAATGAAGACATGATTCAGTATCCGGAGATCTGGGCGAAGATCCATGAAAAACTGGACGACTACGGATTCATTCTGCGCTATCTGGAAGGCAAGGAACACATTACCGGCTATGCCTATGAACCATGGCATATCCGTTACATGAACGACAAGGAGATCGCGAAAGAAATCATGGACAAGGGCATTACGTTTGAAGGATATCTGGGTGTTGTGAACGAGACCGAAGTCAGTCTTGATTACGGCGATTCTGAACTGTTTACCAAAGAAGAACTGGATGAGGTATTCACCAGAATCAAATGCCAGTTCGCTTCCTGGAAGGGCGTTGAACTGAACGGCCTGAAATATGCCGGAGACGAATGCAACAGTGAGGAAAGCCTTGCCTGGCTGAATTCTCTGGAAGGCGGAGGCGGGTATACGAGAGCCGTTGAAGTGCTGAGCAGTTTCCATACGCCGAAAGAAGGCTATGGAACCCTGGAAGCGGACCATCAGTACGAAGACTACCAGTGGTGGCTGGTGTGCGATGAGGAAGGCGACTGGGATATCGTATCGTTCGGATATTAAAACAGCTTAATACAAAAATGAAAAGATCCCTGAACAAGGGATCTTTTCTTTTGCTTTATTGAACATTATATTCAGTTCAGTTTTCTGCTCTGATAGATCATCATTGCTGAAGAAGCAAGCGATGCGATAAGAGCGATGATAAAACAGATCAGATAGGAACCGCTTGTGTCGAATATGAACCCGATCGATGTGATGATGGTAGAGCGGGCAATGTTTTCGCATAATGACAGAACGCTGTATGCCTCCCCATATTTATCATCACCAAAGAAAATTCTGATCGTAAGCGGAATGGCTACTTTGTTTACGGCATAACAGGCGCCGTAGAGTATTCCGGCAATAAACAGTAAAGTCGCATTCTGTGGAATCAGCACGATCATCAGCAGTCCTGCAAAGCTTATCAGCATGAATGTCACAAAAGAGAAGAGGACTCCTTTGCGGTCGATGGATAAGCCGATCAAAAACTTGAACAGAACGTTCCCGACCATCGAAGCGGACAGCAGAGCTGCGCCGTTTCCTGCGCTGTTTTTGAGGCTTTCCACGTAGCTTGGAAGATAGGAAGTAAGGGTGGTAACACAGATCACCAGGAAAGATGTCATGACCAGAAGGATGAATGCCGTAGATT
Organism: uncultured Solobacterium sp.; assembly: GCA_964529805.1. Taxonomy (GTDB): domain Bacteria; phylum Bacillota_I; class Bacilli_A; order Erysipelotrichales; family Erysipelotrichaceae; genus Colivicinus. The sequence continues at coordinate 209,595 of CAZGZT010000002.1, forward strand.
TTAAAGAGAAATCGAAGCGGCCTTCATAGGAGTCCTTTGTTTCCGCTTTCCTGCCGTAGCCGTAGGCCTGCATATTTATGTCTTCCGGTTTAAAAGGTATGAATACGGCAGGCACAGCCAGAAGGATCATGATGCCGATGCAGATGAGATAGGCACTGGTGAAACCGTATCTTTCCAGAAACATCGATACGACCGGCGAGAACAGCGAACCCATGATTCCCGAGAAACTCATGATGATGCCGGAGATCGTTCCCCTGCGGGCCAGAAACCAGTTTCCTGTCAGCATTGTTATGATGACGTTGCTGGTGCATGCCAGTCCGATGCCTCTTAAAACGCCCATGATGTTTATCAGAAGAAGGCTGCGGCTGGTTCCGATTACGTAACCTGAAACAGCCAGAAGCATGATACCGACAATCATGACGGTTCTATAGGAAACTTTTTTCAGGGTTTTTACGATAAAAGGCGATGAAAAACCCGTAGCCAGTCCGGCGATCGATACGTGAAGAGTGGCATTGGCCTTTCCGGTATTCAGGACTGTAGATAAAGGCTGGTAGAACAGGCCGTAGGTATTCGGGACGCCGATAGTCGAACAGGCCAGCAGACACAGCACGAATACAACGAATCCGTAGAAGAAATTCTTTCTCATCAACCTAATCTTAACATGAATGAACTTTCGGAATGTTAAAATAAAAAAGGAAAACAAATATGCTGAAGAGAAAACTGTTCATCATGAATATCGTCATCATCACGCTGACTCTGGCGTTCATCGCTTTTTCTTCGATCAGAGAACTGCGGCGTCTGATGTTCAAGGAAAATACGCTCTCCTACAACAACCTGATCCTGCAGGATGTCAATGAACTTCAGGATATCTTTGATTCTTCCGAAGACAAGGTACTGACGATCTGTTCCAGCAAGGAACTTCATGAACTGCTGGAAACGGATGAATTCGATTATAAAGAGATAGGTGAAACTGCCGCATCTTTAAGACTGGCTGTCGGTGCCGATGATGTACTGATACTGCCGGTCCGTGAGGATGATGTCTATTATCCCAATTCGATGAATAACGGCTACAGCATGGCGGAAGAGGGTCTGTTTGATTATGACATTTCAAACAGGTATACATGGATCTGCCGTCCTGACAACAAAGACTGTATCAGAGTATACAGGCCGATGTTTTCTTTGAATGATCTTTCAAGGGTAGTGGCGATCGTTTCCGTCGACTACAATATGCCGACGATCGTCGATATGGTGTATTCTTTCGGCAGTTCGGAAAACATGAAAGGCAAGATGTTTTTCCTTGATGAAAACAACAACTATATCCTGCCTTATCATTATTCGGGTGAACTTGATATAACGGAAGAAAGAGAAACGATCTCTTATGATACATTGCCGCCTAGAAATGCGACCTATACGCTGGTTCATACTTTCAGGAACAACGGCTGGAAACTGGTAGCTGTGGTGGAAGGTTCATCTTTGTATGTCGATTCATCGAACCGTATCAGTTTTATTATTCTTTCTACTCTGGCGATGGAACTGCTGGGTATCATCCTGACTGCCTACTTCACCGATAGGCTGACCAAGCCGATCGTTTCCTTGTCCGACAACATCAACAGGGTAGCTGAAAGCGAGACTTACAGACACATCGATGCGCCGGATAATGTAACCAAGGAAGTAAAGAATCTTTATGACAGCTACAACAACCTGGCTGATGAGGTAAACAATTCCATCAGAAATATCCAGGAGTTTTCAGAGAAGGAAGTGGAGAACCAGTTCATGCTGCTGCAGGCGCAGATCAATCCGCATTTCCTTTACAATACCTTATCGACGGTTTCGTGGATGGCCGCCAATCATCAGGATGACGATATTCAGAAGATCGTCATGGATCTCGTGAATCTGTTCAGGATCTCTCTTAACAGCGGCAAGCCGATGATCCCGTTAGAGAAAGAGTTTGACCATGTCCGTTCCTATCTTGAGATCATGAAGTACCGTTATCCCGACAGCTATGATGTGGAATACGACATAGACGACAGTACCAGAGATCTGATCGTCATTAAACAGATCCTGCAGCCTTTGGCTGAAAATGCCTTGACGCATGGTTTTCTGGAGAACGGTGTCAGAGGACACATCAGTATCAGATCATATATTGAAGGAGATTATCTGATCCTCAGTATGAGTAATAACGGAACCGAAGCGGATCTTGAGATCATCGAAAAGCTGCTTAACGGGGATGAAGAACTGGCCAGGAAACACTACGGCATCAGAAACGTCAACGACCGACTGAAGATGTACTACGGCCAGAACAGCGGACTTTCATATAAAGAAAAAGACGGCAAGACGATCGTCGAGATCAGACTGCCTTTGGAAAAGACGAGGGAGAGCATAGATGAACAGAGTGGTAATAGCCGATGATGAGAAACTCTCTTTAAACGGCATTGCTTCGATCGTAAGTGAGACTGAAGGTTTTGAGATAGCCGGTCTGGCCAATAACGGTCTGCAGGCTTTCGAACTGATCAAGGAAGAGAAACCCGATATTCTGATCACCGACATCAGGATGCCGCAGAAAGACGGTATCTGGCTGATCGGGCAGATCGATGAAACGGGCTTTGATCTTCCGGTGATCGTCATTTCGGCTTATGACGATCAGAAATACATCAAGACGGCCATACGCAGCAGGAATGTCTACGACTATCTTTTCAAGCCTTTTATGAAAGAGGAACTGCAGGATACTTTAAACAGTATCGTCAGCTATCATAAACAGAATCATGAAAACAAGAATGAAGATATCGGTATCGTCAATCTCAAAAGAGCCATATCTTCCAACGATTTCTCCATGATTGAAAAACAGCTTGATGATTATTTTAAAAACAACAGCGAAAGCATTGGCGATCTGAAAAACCGCATTTACGGCTGGATCATGTATGTGGACCATGACGTATTTCCTGTCGGCCGCTCAATACCTCTTTATACCCGCAATGCCATGAAAGAAGTCTATGACTGCAGCAATAAGAACCAGTTAAAGGAAGTGATTCGCAGCTATCTCAAAGACTGCTGTGAAAGATACGTCGGCGATGAAGAAATCACTCAGATCGTCAGCGAGTGTTTAAGGATCATTCACAGAGAAATGGCCAACAGCGAGCTGAACGTGAATTACTGTGCCTATAAGCTCAATGTTACGCCGAACTATCTTTCGAACCGTTTCTCCAGGGATATGCAGCTGAGTTTTTCTTTATATCTGAATAATCTCAGAATGGAAAAGGCCAAAGAACTGTTGGGCAACCTGAGTCTGAAGATCTATGAAGTAGCCGATATGATCGGTTTTTCCGATGTTGCCTATTTCAACAGAGTCTTCAAAGATAAGTACAGTATTACCCCGAAACAGTACAGGCAGAACATGATCGGTGAAGAAGAAAACTAGCGCCGGTTGGTATTCCGTACAGTAAAACAGGCAATAAATGATCCGGAAATGTTTCCGGATCATTTAATTAATTGAAATCAGAAACGGTTTTGTGAAAAAACTAACATTATTACAAGAAAAGTGTAGGATTGTCTAATTTATGTGTTAACGCTTTCAACTAGAATTAGAGTAGGGAAAGAAGGACATAACAATGAGCAATATTAAAAACGAAGCACATGTAACAGATGATGCACTCGTTAATGTTAGAAGAGCGGCCATTGAGCATCGTGGCAAGTGGGCTGCGGCTATCTATAAGGAAGCCGAGGCTGAAGGCATCGATCTGGCGCCGATCATGAGAAAGGCGATCCATAAGGTCGGTGTAGAAGCCGGAGAAAAGGAAAAGAAGGATTTTGAAGGCAAGGATCTTAATGCGGAAACATATGCCAGATACTTTACCGGCAAGGCTCAGTCAAATACTTTTGAAAAGAAGCTTGTCAGCGCCAACGAGGATGAAGCGGTAGTTACGTTAAACTACTGCGCACTGCTTAAAGCGTGGCAGAAGATGGGCCTGAGCGATGAAGAATGCGCTCTGATGTGCGATATCGCCATGGAAGGCGACCGCGGAATTGCCGAAGGACTGGGTCTGGATTTCGACCTTGAAGGTTCTCTGGCTGACGGATGCGAGTGCTGCACACTGCACTACAAAACAAGAAAATAGGTCTTTACAGCGAAAGCTGTTAAACAATAGAAAAAGGAGAAAACATGAAAAAATTTTTAAGCTTATTGCTGATTTCGATGATGATTTTCATGGTTGCCGGCTGCTCTAACGGCGGTAACGGCGGCGGCGAAGAAAAAGCTGAAACTGCTGCTGATGCCAACGGTGATTATCACATCGCTGTAAGCCTTCCGTTTACCGGAACAAACGCTTCTTATGCAGAATACATCCAGATGGGTCTGGAAGTTGCATTGAAGAAACTGGAAAATGACGGCTGGCTGAACGGTGACGGCACAGGTAAGATCATTCTTGACTACTATGATGACAAGAACGATGCTACCGAAGGTGCTACCATTGCTGAAAAGATCGTTGCAAGTTCAGATCCTTACTATCTGCTTGAAATCGGTTCTTTCGCATCAGGCGTTTCTTATCCATGCGCTACGATCTACCGTGACGCTGAAGTTCCTCAGTATGCCTTGACTTGTTCTAAGTCAGACTTCTTACCTACTTCTGGCGACTGGGGCTTCTCTCTTTCTGTAACACAGGATACAGCTGCTGCCAGAGTTGCCGCATATGACATTGAATACTTAGGCAAGAAGAACATTGCCCTGATTTATTCAAGCGACGCCTGGGGTCTTGAAACCTGCAAGTACTACACGGAAACAGCTGAAAAGCTCGGTGTAACACTGTTGGCTTCTGAAAAATACGAAGACGGTCAGCAGGACTTCACTTCCATTCTGACCAAGATCAAAGAAACCAATCCGGAACTCGTTATGTGCTTCTGCGCTGAAAACGATATCGTTCTGATCAGACAGCAGGCTGAAACAGTCGGTCTGGAATGCGACTGGCAGGTTTCTTCTAAGTCACGTACCTCAAACGTTTTACAGAACTTAGGTGACTTAGGTGAAGGCTTATATGGTGTCTATGCGAGAACCAAGGACCTGAATGACCCTGTATATATCGAATACGAAGAACTCTACAAAGAACTCTACGGTGATAAGTTCGCTGAGGACAAGAATACGACTCAGAAATACGCTGACCAGGGTTACAACTGCATGCTGACAGTTGTTTGGGCTATCCAAAACGGCGGTACTACCCGTCAGACATTCAGAGACCAGCTGGCTACTCTGAATGAATTCCCAGGCGTTCAGGGTCCTATCTCATTCGGTCCTGGCCGTCGTGTATTACAGACGCAGTATCTCTCACAGATCGTCAGAAACGATGAAGGTGAACTCAAGTGGGTCAACTACGAAGATATTCTTAATACATTCGATGTTGACGCAGTTGCCGGTCTGAAATAATCAATCTTATAATTGCTACTCAAACGGACTTCATTTCAGACTCTGAAGTGGAGTCCGTTTTGAAAGGAGAACCCCATGTTATTGCAAATATTGGTGAACGGTATTTCCTTAGGATCTATCTATGCACTGACAGCGATCGGCTACTCACTGATCTATTCGATCCTTCAGCTGATCAACATGTCTAATGCAGCAGTCTTTCTTACAAGTGCGGTCATTTTCTATGCGTTGTATACATCTCTATCAGGATCATCCATAGCGCTTACGTTTATTCTGACTTTAATGGCAGCCGGCATGATCGGCTACATTATTGAAGTCATCGCAATCAGGCCGATCAGAGAAAAAGGCGACAGCAATACTTATGCCCTGATTTCTTCGATCGGTGTCAAGACGATCCTGGAACAAATCTGTCAGGGAACATTCGGCAGTGAAATCAAACAGTTTCCGACACTGCTGGATGGTAAATATATTGATCTGTTCGGTGCCAGAACAAGTGCGATTCAGATCATCATAATCTTTACGACATTGCTGATACTGGGCTTTATGACCTGGTTTACGCAGAACAACCGTGTCGGCAGAGGCTTGAGAGCTCTTTCTCAGAACATCAACGCCTGCCATTTGATGGGTATGCCGGTAAATACTTTGATCGGTATCTCGTTTGCCGTCGGATCAATGCTGGCAGCGGTCAGCGGTGTCGCCTACTGTATGTATCTTAAATCGATCTCCATTTCCGTCGGTTCGGCTATCGGAAACAAAGCCTTCGCCGCAACGGTTCTGGGAGGTATCGGTGAACTGAAAGGCGCCGTCGTCGGCGGCTATATCCTGGCGATCGCGGAGAACCTGGTTTCCGGTTACTGGTCGATGTCGGCTTCCAACTTCATAAGTTTCGGCATCCTGATCCTGGTACTGATCATCAAGCCGACCGGAATCTTCGGCAAGAAAGAACAGAAGAAGGTGTAGTATATGAAAAAGTATCTCGACAGTAAAACAATCATTTTCATTATCATCATGGCCGGCATGGCCATAGCACCTTTAGTTACCGACCCGTATCAGCTAAGAGTACTGATCAGCTGTGAACTGAACATGATCTTTGCCATGTCACTTAACCTCTTAATGGGTATTGGCGGTACTGTCTCGTTCGGCCATGCGGCTTTCTATAGCATCGGTGCCTATACGACAGCCTGTCTGTGGTACCACTTCGGCTGGGACTACTCCACCAACTTCATCTTCGTCATTCTGGTCACCGGACTGGCCGGACTGCTGCTGGCGCTGCCGATGTCAAGGATCACCGGACGTTACGTAACGATCATCACGCTCTCGTTTGCGGAGATCGTCAACCTGATCATCAGAAACTGGGATCCGGTAACGCTGGGACAGATGGGTATCGTCGGAATTCCTAACATTACTTTATTCGGATTCCGTTTCAAGACAAAGATACAGTTCTTCTATTTTACCTTGATCTTTGTCATTCTGACTTATATATTCCTCAAGTGGCTGGTCGAATCCAAGCTCGGAAGAAACCTGCAGGCCATGAGAGACGACTCGATCGCTGCCGAAGCGATGGGCATCAAGCTTTTTCCGAACAAGGTCATCGTCTTTACGATTTCAGCCATCATTGCCGGTATTGCCGGAAGTCTGTATGCGCATCTGATGACCTATGTTGAACCGGCGACTTTCAATGCGAACCTGAGTTTCAACTGTATCAGTATTGTCGTTGTCGGCGGTCTGGGCAATTTCACCGGAACGCTGATCGGAGCGCTTTTCCTGACGATCCTGCCGGAATATCTGAGACAGTTCGAATTCCTGTTCAAGTATCGAATGATCGCCTACGGCATGGTGCTTGTTGTAGTCATGTGGCTGAACCACTCTATTCCTGGTCTGAAGCTGAAACAGAGTGTTCAGAAATTCTTTACCGGACTGCTGCACAAAAAGGCAGCAGATCAGGAGGTGTAATTATGTCGTTGCTTGAAGTAAAAGATCTGACGATCCGTTTCGGCGGACTGGTCGCTGTCGATAATCTCAGTTTCACCATGGAAGAAGGACAGGTCACTTCTCTGATCGGTCCTAACGGTGCCGGAAAGACGACCGTCATCAACCTGCTGACAGGTTTCTATACACCTAACGAAGGGCAGGTGATCCTTGACGGTGAAGACATCACCGGCAAACCGACCGATGTTGTTGTTGAAAAAGGTCTGAGCCGTACTTTCCAGAATATCCGTCTGTTCTCCAACATGTCTGTTGAAGACAACGCCCTGATCGGCATGCAGCACAGGATCGGATACGGATCGTTCCTTTCGCTGTTCCCGAATCCCAAGAAGAATTCCTGGGAGAAGAAAGCCAGGGAAGAGGTCGGTCAGATACTCGACAGAGTCGATCTGAGCGAATACCGTTACGACCGTTCAACAAGTCTTCCTTACGGCAAGCAGAGAAAGCTTGAGATCGGCCGTGCCTTGGCCGCTCAGCCTAAGATCCTTCTGCTGGATGAACCGGCTGCCGGCATGAACCCGGTCGAGAAAAAAGAACTGAGTATCTTTATTAAATCGTTACTGAACGATGTCAAGGGTATCCTGCTGATCGAACATGACATGAAGCTGGTTATGGATATTTCCGACAAGATCGTCGTATTGAATCATGGAGCCAAGATCTGCGAAGGTAAGCCTGAAGAGGTTCAGAACAATCAGCAGGTCATTGAAGCTTACCTGGGCAGGAAAGGAGCGCGCAATGCTGCAAGTAAATAATCTGCATACCTATTACGGTAACATCAAAGCTTTAAGAGGCGTCTCTTTCCATGTTGAAAAAGGTGAGATACTGGCTTTCATCGGTGCCAACGGCGCCGGTAAGTCGACACTCATGAACACATTGGCCGGAACCTTAAGACCGAATATGGGTGAGATCATCTTTGAAGGTGAAGATATCACAAAACTCACGCCGCGCGACCGGGTAAAGAAAGGCATCATCCTGTGTCCGGAAGGAAGACAGATCTTCCCGAAGTTCACCGTTGAAGAAAACCTTCTGATGGGCGCTTATACCGTCTTGGATAAGGAACTTAACAAACGCAATTACGAGAAAGTCTTTGAACTGTTCCCGCAGATCAAGGACAGACAGAAACAAATAGCCGGTACACTTTCAGGCGGCGAGCAGCAGATGCTGGCGATCGGAAGAGCCCTGATGTCCGATCCGAAGATTCTGATGCTGGATGAACCTTCGCTGGGTCTTAGCCCTATCCTGGTCGAACAGATCTTTAATCTGATCAACGAGATCAACCAGCAGGGTACAACGATCCTGCTGGTCGAACAGAACGCCATGGCTGCCTTGGAGATCTGCAACCGTGCCTACGCTCTGGAAACAGGTGAGATCACGATTGAAGGAACAGGCAAAGAACTGCTCAACAACGATGTCATCATCAAGAGTTATCTGGGTGGATAATCATGAACAGCGTAGAGCGTTTTAAAGCCATGATCGCTCATGAGCCTTTTGACAGGATCGGTGTCAGCGGCTGGGTTCACATGCCGATGGTCGATCACAATGTCAAAGACATGACCAGAGCAACCATCTATGTAACGGAGTACTGTGGCTGGGATTTCATCAAGATCATGTCCACCGGACATTATCCTCCTGAAGCATGGGGCGGAGATATCACCCTGTCAAAAGATCTTACGCACTGGTACGGTGTCATCAACAGATATCCAGTCAGAGATCTTGAAACACTTAAGAGCCTTCAGATTCAGGGCAAAGACAATCCGGTCTTTGTCAGAGAAACGGCGATCGCCAGAAATCTGGTCGAGCACTACAAGGGAGAAAAGCCGGTCATTTCGACCATCTTCACTCCTTTGACGACCCTGCAGGAACTGATGAGCAGAGGCACCAATGAAAAGACTCTGCCGTTAATGAAGGAACATAAAGAAGAAGTCCATGAGGCTTTAAGGAAAATCGTCGAGAGTACGAAGAACTATCTGGATATGCTGACGGATGAAGCGCATATCGACGGCATTTTCTTTGCGAATCAGTATGCCTCAAGAAACGTTATTACCGATGAACTGTACGACGAATTCTGCACGCCATACGATAAGGAGATCCTTTCTTATATCAAAGACAAGACCTGGTTCAATGTCCTGCATGTCCACGGCGAGAATAATCTGATGTTTGACAAGTGCCTGGATTATGACGTTCAGGCTTTCAGCTGGGAGAACTGCGTACCGGGTCTTGATTCCGATACCATCTCTTCGGTTGAAGAAGTAAGAGCCATGACCGACAAGATCTTAATCACCGGTCTGGCCAGACATTACGATTACTACAACGAAGACAACAACCGTGATGAACTCAAGAAATTCTTCCGTAAGAGATTAAGAACCGTCATCGATCAAAGCGGTGACAAGCGCGTTGTGTTTGCACCGGGCTGTGCTTTGCCGATGGATGTGGACAGATATGTCTTCACGCTGATGAATGAAGTGGTTATGGAGGAGGGCATAGTCGATGCTGGACTCTAGAATAAAAGATGCTTATAAGAGAATTCTTGAAGAAGAGCTTCAGGAAGCTACCGGCTGTACGGAGCCGATTGCCCTGGCTTTGGCCGGAGCAAAGACGGCGCAGGTTTTAGGCGGTGTACCTGAAGAGGCGGATGTTTACTGTTCGGGCAACATCATCAAGAATGTCAAAGCGGTAATTGTGCCTAATTCCGGAGGTATCAGAGGGATCGATACCGCTGTCGTTTTAGGCATGAGTGCAGGCGATCCGGATGTCGGACTGCAGGTCATCTCCAAAGTGACCGATACGCAAAGAGATGCCCTGAAGAAGAGTCTTCAGGACATCAAGATCAGAGTTCATCTGGCACAGAATGTTCCGACTCTTTACATCAGGATCGAAGCACGCAAAGGCGAGGACAGAGCGACTGTTGAGATTCAGCAGACGCACTCTCATTTCACTTTAATCAAGAAGAATGATGTCACCCTGCTTTCCAGGGAATGTCTGCAGTACGAAGAAAATGCCGATAAATCCCTGATGAATGTGAAAGATATCCTGGAATATGCGGAAACGGTAGATCTTGAAGATGTCAAAGATATCATTGAGATGGAGATCAGAGACAATACCGCAATTTCGCAGAAAGGACTTGAAGGCGGCTGGGGTGAAGAAGTAGGAAAAACGATGCTCAACTGCGGGTATTGCGATGTTAGATTCAGAGCCAGAGCCGCAGCGGCTGCGGGTTCCGATGCTAGAATGAACGGCTGTCCGATGGCTGTCGTCATCAACTCCGGCAGCGGCAATCAGGGCATGACTGTTTCTCTTCCGGTAATCGAATATGCCAAGGAACTTGATGTGTCTCATGAGAAACTGATCAGAGCGCTTGTCCTGGCCAATCTGATCGCTTTACATCAGAAAAGGTATATCGGTTATCTTAGTGCCTATTGCGGTGCCGTATCGGCTGCAGCGGGCGCAGGATGCGGAGTATGCTGGCTCAAGGGCGGAGGATATGAAGAGATCTGCGACGTCATCACCAACACGATCGCCACAGTCGGCGGAATGATCTGCGACGGAGCCAAGAGTTCCTGTGCAGGCAAGATCTCGATCTCGGTTGAAACAGCATTAATGGCTGTCGATATGGCCATGAACGGACATGTCTACCGCAATGGCGAAGGCATGGTCAAAAACAATATCGAAAGAACCATTGAAGCCTATGGACGCATGGCTGCCAAAGGCATGGCTGAGACGGATGTCGAGATACTGAATATCATGATGGAGGAATAGAAAGTTGAACAAGAAGGAAAGAATCTATGCGGCCGTAAAAGGCGAACAGACCGATAAGCTTCCTTATGCGATCTGGACACATCTGCCAGGTATCGATATGGATCCCGAAAAACTTGCGGAAAAGACTTTTGAGTTCTTCAAGACTTACGATACGGATCTGATCAAGACCATGAATAACGGCATGTATGCGATCGAGGATTTCGGCTGTGAGATCGACTACTCGCAGATCGAAAAGGGCGGTGTTGCCAAGCTGATCAGTACACCGGTGAATTCGATCGAGGATTTCAGAAAGATCCAGCCTATGGATATCGACAAGTGTAAAGCCATTCAGCGTGAGCTATACATGCTCAGACTGCTTCTGGAAAAAACAAAAGATGAAAACGTTCCTGTTATCTTTACGGTTTTTTCTCCTTTCACTACAATCAACAAGCTTTGCGGAAACAGGATCCTGGATTATATCGGGACGGGACAGACAGAACTGATTCATGAAGCGCTGCGCAACATCACCGATCTTACAGTACAGCTGGTTAAGAAGATCAACGTATCAGGTGCAGATGGCGTCTTCTTTGCCTCACAGATGTCAAGCTATGATGTGACCGACGAAAAGACCTTCAGAGAATTCGGGGAATACTATGACCGTCAGGTGCTGGAAACAAGCATCGGTATGTGCGATACGATTCATTGCCACGGTACCAACATCATGTTTGATGTTCTGAAAGACTATCCGGTCGATATCTTCAACTGGCACGCCTGGGAATCTCTTCCGACTTTAGAGGAAGCCAGGGATGCCGGAAAATGCGTCATGGGCGGGCTGGACCGCAGAAATATTACTGACCGGAATTATGACAGGATACGCTTCGAAATAAGCGAGTGTCTCAGGGTATTCGAAAAGAAGAAACATATTCTGGCGCCGGGCTGTGTCATCCGCTATCCGCTTGATCCGGAGGCATTAAGCTATATAAAAGAAACTGCCGATGAACTGCAAGCCGCTTGATGAAGGCGGCTTTTCTTTGACTGTAAGCCGATTGAAACGCTTAATGGTATACTGAATACAGAGGAAAACAACATGTACTATCTGATTGAACAGACATTAACACCGGTAACAAAAGCAGAATACAGAAAAAGCCGAAAAGCGCGTGTCGCCGTCTTAAGCCGGAAAGAATGGGAAAAAGAAAAGAAGGATCTTCCTTTTACGGAAGAGATAGAGAACGAGTTCGCCGAGATGCTTACGACCAAGGCGAATGTCAATTATGATTCTCTTTCCGGAACCTTTGCGATTCCCGATAGATCCAATCTGGACAACGACGATTTCTGTTTTGCCTATGCTCTGGATAAGAAAAGAATCGTCTTTGTCGACAACAGCGGCTATGTGAAGAATGCCATCGATGAAATCGTCAAGACGAAGAAATGGAATACGCCTTGTCTGGAACGGTTCCTTTATGACTTCCTGGATCATATCGTGAAAGACGATCTGAGGATCATGGAGAAGTTCGAGAAGGAACTGGATAAGATGGAAGAAGGGATTCAGAAGGATGACAAGGAGATATCCCTGAACGAAGCCAATTATGTCAGAGGCGCCATCAGATACCTGCTGACGCACTATGAGCAGCTGATGGATCTGGCGCAGGAGCTGGATGAGAACGAGAACGGTTTCTTCTCGGAAGATAATATTAGATACTTCCGTTCCTATATCAGCAGACTGGACAGGCTCTATAACAACGCGGCATCCTTAAGAGACTACTCGATACAGATCAGAGACTTCCACCGGGAGTCGATTGCCGTGAAGCAGAACAACATCATGACTTTACTAACGGTCGTTACAAGCGTGTTCATGCCACTGACACTGATCACGGGATGGTACGGAATGAACTTCAAGTACATGCCGGAGCTGAATGTGCCTGTATCCTATCCGATCGTATTTGTCGTTTGTATCCTGATCGTTGTCGTATCGCTGCTTTACTTTAAGAGAAAGAAGTGGCTGTAGATAGAGGAGTGTAAGATGAGAAAAGAACTGTTAGTCGCATCCGCAATAGCGTATCTTCTGTATCGGCTGAATGCGAAGACTTCTACGAAGAAGATCAAAGGCGAGAATGCAGTCAGTGAACTGAGAATGATACCGATCAACGGTACGGAGCTTGCGGTCATGATCAGAGGAGCGGACAGAAACAATCCGGTACTGCTTTGTGTAACGGGAGGCCCTGCGGGCAGCGAGATCCCTTTGATCAGAAAGTACGAGACGGAACTGGAGAAACACTTTACGATCGTCCACTACGACCAGAGAGGTGCGGGAAAGTCTTTCTCGTTCAAAGAGGATTATAAAGACATCAACTATCATCAGCACGTGGATGATCTGATTGCTTTGACGGAGTATGTCAGGGAATATCTGAACAAGGACAAAGTCTACATCATGGGTCATTCCTACGGAACCTATCTGGGTTCGCTGGCTGCAGATGAGAAGCCGGAGTATTACGAGGCCTATATCGGTATCGGCCAGATGGCGGATACGGCCAAGGCGGAATACTATTCACTGGAGTCATGCATCGAAGCGGCAAAAGAGAAAAACAACATCAGGGATGTCAAATACCTGGAGTCGATCCGGGAGAAAGTCAGAAACGGCGAGATGTATACGCCTCGGGCCTTTGTGCACAAGTACAAGTTTGCGGAACGTGAGGATCACCATGAAATGTCGGATCTGATGAAGAACATTCTATTCGGACCGGAATACAATCTGATGGACGGAATCAAGATGTTCTATGCGGCCGGGAAGTATGCGATGCCTTTGGCCATGCAGGCGGTCAAGGAACCGTTGACTGATGTGATCAAGGAGAATAAGATCCCATCCTACTATCTGCTGGGCAAGTATGACGGCATGACGCATACCGCTGCCGCAAAGGAATATTTCGATTCTCTGGGCGGGGATGTCGAAAAAGAATTCATCGTCTTTGAGAATTCCGCACATTCTCCGCAGATCGAAGAAAACGAGAAGTTCGTCGACTGGATGTGCAATCATTTATTAAAAGAAAAAGAGCTGTAAGCTGTATATAGAAAAGAGGATAAGAATATGAGAGAACTGTTGATCAGTACGATGGCTCCGGTGCTTTGGGTCATGACTATTTTTGATGCCGTAGCGATTTATTTCATGATTAAGGAATTCAGAAAAGGAAAGGTCGATCAGATTCCTTTGCTGACAGGAATCCTGTGTCTGGGCCTGTTTTATGATTCCCTGATCCTGGCCAGCGGCTGCTTCCTGCAGTACGGTACACTGTTTCATCATCTCAGCCAGCTGAGATATATCCTGCACTGTACGCTGATCCCTTTGCTGTTCCCAATCTGTGCCTATTCTCTGACCGACAACAAGACGTTCGTCAAAGTCGTCTGGATCCTTTCGATCATCATCATGATCCTGGGACTTGCAGGAGGACTTACGGTCGTAACGGAACCGAGAACAGTCGGAGCGATCAGAAGATATGCATCTTCCGATCTTACCGGAAAGTTCTCAAGCACGCTGACATCACTGCTGGATACGGTCCCGGTCTTCATCATGATCGGTATCGGCATCTATCTGTGGATCAGAAAGAAGAATCCGAACATGTTCTTCGCGGGATTCTTCATGCTGCTGTTTACTCTGTTGGGGATTTTCCTTGGCAAGGATCCCTCAGGCGACAGGAGTCAGAGTCTGATGTTCTATATCAGCATGTTCGGGGAATCTCTGATGGTGTATTTCCTGTGGCGGTTCATCCGAAAGAAATAGAAGACATATCAAGCCCTTAGGGGCTTTTTGTTTGATTACGATATAATGATAGAGGGGCACTATGATGAAAACAGAATGGTATAAAGAAGCGGTAGTCTATCAGATCTATCCTTTCAGTTTTCTTGACAGCGACAACGACGGCTGGGGAGACATTGAAGGAATTATTTCAAAGCTTGATTACATCAAGGATCTGGGGGTAACGGCGATCTGGTTTTCGCCGCTGTATAAATCGCCGGACTACGACTACGGCTACGACATCAGCGACTACAAAGATATCGACGAAAAGTTCGGAAGCATGGCCGACTTCGACAGATTATTGGAAGAATGTCACAAGAGAGATCTCAAGGTGATCATGGACATGGTCATCAACCATACATCCATTGAGCACAGATGGTTTAAGGAAGCCATTAGTTCTCCCGATTCTCCATACCGGGACTACTACATCATCCGCAAGGGAAAGATGGAAAAGGGAAAACTGCTTCCGCCTAGCAACTGGGCTTCTACCTTTACCGGAAGTGCCTGGGAAAGGATAGGAGACAGCGACGACTTCTATCTGCATCTTTTCTGTAAGGAACAGGCCGACCTGAACTGGGAGAATCCGAAGGTTAGAGACGAGATCATCGACATCCTGAACTTCTGGCTGGACAAGGGTGTGGACGGTTTCCGTTTCGATGTCTTCAACATGTTTTCGAAGGTCTATCCGATCCGGGATGACGACGACAAGAAGACTTCCCAGAAAGGTTCGCAGTATTTCATCGACGGTCCGCGTATCCATGAGTTCCTGAAGGAACTGAATGAAAGATCGCTGTCGAAATACGACAGCTATACGGTCGGCGAATCCTACCGTCCTTCTCCGGAAAACGCAAGAGCTTATGTGAAGAAGGATAACCATGAGCTGGATACGATATTCGATTTCGCCCATCTGGAATCTGACAATATCGGGGGACTAAAATTCTTTAAGAAACCGTTCAATCTCCCGCAGTTCAAGAAGGGTCTTTTTGATCCGCAGAGAGACAACTATAAGGACGGATGGAACACTCTGGTTCTGGAAAACCACGACAATCCACGCAGTGTCAGTCGTTTTTCCATTGATACGAAGCACTACCGCTACGAAGCCGCAACGATGCTGGCGACGGTAACGTACATGGGTTTTGGTATCCCGTACATCTACATGGGTCAGGAGATCGGCATGGTCAACTGCGACTTCAAAAACATCGATGAGATGAAGGATCCGGTTTCCCATTTCGTCTATGATCTGATGCATGGCTACGGCATGCCTGGAAAGCTGGCCTTCTCTTTCATCAAGTATGGAGCAAGAGATCACGCCAGAGTACCGATGGCCTGGGATGATTCGGTCAACGGCGGTTTCAACAAGGGCATGCAGCCTTGGCAGTGCGTGAATCCTGTATATAAAGACATTAATGTAGAAAAAGATCTGAATAGCGAAAAGTCTGTTTATCGTTTCTATCAGAAACTGCTGGAGATCAAGAAGATCAATCCGGTTGCCATCTATGGCGAAACAAAGGAATACGATCACGACAACAGAAAGATCGTTGCCTACAGCAGGGAATACGAAGGAAAGAAACTCTTCGTCATGGCCAACTTCAGCAAGAAAGAAACAAGCTACCGACCTGATCCGCAGTTCATAAAAGGCAAGGTCCTGTTGAACAACTATGACGATCTCAAGAGAGATGAAACAAAGGTAAGCCTGAAGCCTTATCAGGCCATTGTAATGGAAGTATAGACATGAAGAAAGTATTTGTGAACATCAGGACCGACGAGAAACAGAGACAAAGACTGGAAACGATATCCGACCAGTACGAGTTTGTCTATGAAGCAGAGCTTGATGCGAACATCATTTTAGGGAACTATTCTCCAAGAAAACTGAAGGAGTTCGAGAATCTGGAATGGATACAGACGGCAGCCGTAGGGATTGACGGTTTCATTAAGGACGGGAATCTGAGAGAAGGCGTCATCCTGACCAATGCGGTGGACGTTCATTCCGTAGAAGTAGCGGAACATCTCTTTGCGATGATCATGTCGATGACCAGAAAGTTCCATCTGTACCGCGACGACCAGAAAGAACGTCTGTGGACCGATGAAGGCATGACCAAGGAACTGACAAAACTCAAGGTGACGATCATCGGTTTCGGCGATATCGGAAGAGTTCTGGCGAAACTGCTGAAAGGGATCGGAATCTATGTGATCGGCGTGAAAAGAACAATGATCGAAAAGCCGGACTGTCTTGATGAACTCTATACGAACAAGGATCTAGAGAAAGCCATCAGCGATGTCGACGTGGTTGTCAGCATTCTTCCGGGAAACAAGGAGAATGCCTATCTGTTCACGGTTGATACATTCAGGAAGATGAGACCGGATACGATCTTCCTAAATGCCGGAAGAGGCAACCTGTGCTCGACAGAAACGATTAAAGAAGTTCTGGATCAGCACATCATCGCAGCGATTGCCCTGGATGTCTTTGAGAAAGAACCACTGCCGAAAGACAGTCCGTTATGGGACTACAAGAATCTGATCATTACCCCGCATGTCGCAGGATCCTACAGACTGGAAAGCACCTACGAAAAGTTCTTCGCTCTGGCAGAAGAGAATCTTAGAAGATACATCAGCGGTCAGGAACTGCTGCACGTGGTGAAAGAAAGAGAATAAAGAAAAAGATGGTTCCTGAGAACCATCTTTTAAGAAACGATATTCTTTCTTAAAATTACAGACCTGCGAAGAATGAAGCGCAGAGCAGTAATACAGCGCTGGCCAGTGCGAGCCAGAAAGCAACGCTTAAAGAAGCGAAGCCGGCAAACTTAACAACTAAAGCCAGTACAGCTAAAACAGCAGCAACGATCCAAGTAACGTTTTTTGGAGCATTTAATTTCATAATTTTTCCCCTTTCCTGAACTGTCTTTGGGGCAGTTCATTAATGAATAACATTTTACACTTGTGTATGAGTGATGTCAAAGAAAAGGCATCGTTTCAGAAGATGGAAAACCGACATCAGGTGCTGTATGATTATAGACAGTAATATGTTTGATAAGAAAGATGTAATCAGTTTCTTTGACTCGCTCGCGAACGAGTGGGATGAAGAGACAGGGAAAGAAGATGACGAGATCATCGACAGGATACTGGATAATGTTTCTGTATCCAATGGTGACGATGTTCTGGATGTGGGATGCGGAACGGGAAGGCTGTTTCCGTATTATTTAAGACGGGATATATCATCAATCACGGGCATAGATATTTCTTCCGGAATGATTGAAGTTGCGAAGAAGAAGTTTCTGCCGGAAAGGATCACCCTGATCTGTGACGATGCGTCGGAGCACTCTTTTGACAAGTGTTTTGACCGCATCGTGATATTCGATGCTTTCCCGCATTTTGTGGATCCTGAACAGATGATAAAGAATCTGTCGAAGTATCTTAAGGAAGGTGGAACCCTAACGGTTGCCCACGACGCTTCAAGGGATGAGATCAACCGCAGACACGGGATGATGACAAGCAATATTTCGCATGTCCTGAAGAGTATAGATGAACTGGGCGATATCGTATCAAAGTATTTAACGGTAACTGTAAAGATATCCGATGACAGGATGTATCAGATCGTCGGAAGGAAAGAGAAAGAATTATGATCATAGACAGTTTTAATCCCGACAGCAGGGAACTTATCGACCCAAGAAAAGCGATCCCAGAAAAAACGATCGAAGCGGCAAAGAAGTACCGGATCAGAACTTTCATTCTGGTCTTTTCCTATAAGCTTGTGGATGAACTTGTGAAACAGAGTGTTCTTGAGATTCTGGATGTTGATGTCAGTTTTGGTTCTTCGGCAATGAAGAGTCCTGTATATCGTATCAAAGGAACGGACACAGGAGTTTTACTGACGGGAATCGGCGCTACGATGTCGGCAGCCATGATTGAAGAACTGTCCGCAGCCTTCGGCAGCAAGAATTACATTGTTTTCGGTTCCTGCGGTGCACTGACTGAAATACCGGAAGGAAAACTGATCGTTCCAACCGAGGCTTACCGTGATGAAGGAATCAGTTATCATTACAAAGAAGCCGGCGATTACATCATGATCAGGAACGCAGACAGACTGATGGAGATCTTCGATGAACTGGGTGTGGAATATATCGCTGGGAAGACCTGGACCACGGATGCTTTCTACAGAGAGACGGAAGCGGCCAGAGACAAAAGAATTTCCGAAGGCTGTGTCTGTGTGGAAATGGAATGCTCCGCCTTACAGGCGGTATGCGACTTCAGAGGGCTGGAGCTTTACCAGTTTGTCTATGCGGCCGATTCGTTAAATGACAAGTGGGCCAGAAGGATACTGGGTAATCTGGAGATGGATTCCAGAATGGCTTATTTCGTATTGGCAGAAAAGATAGCCGGGTGGATTTAGCCGATAGTATTTATAGCAGGAGAGAAACATGGATATTAAAGAAACGTTGAAGAAGATGACGCTGGAAGAGAAGATCCGGCTTTGTGCCGGAAAGAATTTCTGGGAGACGCAGGAGTACGAACAGTACGGTATCCCTTCTTTCTTTATGTGCGACGGTCCTTCCGGACTGAGAAAGCAGGAGATGGAAGCTGCGACAGACATGCTGGGGATAAACAATTCCCGTAAGGCGACCTGTTTTCCTGCTGCCGTTACGACATCCAATACCTGGGACAAGGAACTGTTATATAGACTGGGAAAAGCTATCGGCGAAGAAGCGCGCGATCAGAGAGTCGGAGTTGTACTGGGTCCGGGTATCAATATCAAAAGAAATCCTCTGTGTGGCAGAAACTTCGAGTATTTTTCTGAAGATCCTGTACAGGCAGGCATACTGTCTGCGGAATTCATCAAGGGCCTGCAATCTGAAGGCGTGGGATGTTCCCTGAAACATTTTGCCTGTAACTCTCAGGAAAGAAGCCGTCTTAGTTCAGACAGCGTCATGGATGAAAGAACTCTAAGAGAGATCTATCTGAAAGGATTTGAAATTGTTGTCAAGGAAGCGCATCCGGCAACGGTCATGAGTTCCTACAACAAGATCAACGGCGTACATAGTTCTGATAACAGGAAACTGTTGAACGATATTCTGAGAGATGAATGGGGATTCGATGGTCTGGTCATGACCGACTGGGGCGGCATGAACGACCGTGTGGAGGCTTTTAAGGCAGGGAATGATCTGATGATGCCTGGCGGAAGCAGATACATGGAGAAGGAAGTCGTCAGAGCGGTAAAGGAAGGAAGGCTTTCTGAAGAAGACATTGACAGGTGCTGTGAAAGGATCATCAGAGCGGCATTAAGAGCAAAGGAAACGCTTAAGGAACAGTACAAGGCAGATTATGAGAAACACCATAAGCTGGCGGTAGAAGTTGCCGAAAAAGGCGCTGTACTGCTTAAGAATAAAGATGAAATACTGCCGCTAAAGAAAGACAGGAAGATCCTATTTGCTGGAGCGATGGCTGAGAATGTGCGTTATCAGGGCGCCGGAAGCAGCCACGTCAATGCAATGCATCTGGAACAGCCTATGGATTATTTCAAGGATTATGCGTTTGTGAAGGGCTGCAACAACAACGGAGATACGGATGAAGAACTGCTGAAGGAACTAAAAGAGAAAGCTTCTGAAGCGGATACGGTCGTCGTTTTTGCCGGTCTTCCTGATCAGTATGAATCGGAAGGTTTTGATAGAGAAAATATGAAGATGCCTGAGGGGCATGTCAGAATGATCGATACAGCTGTCAGAGCAAATCCGGATACGGTCGTTGTACTGCTGTGCGGTTCGGCAGTAGAATGTGACTGGGCCGATGATGTGAAAGCCGTACTGTATATGGGATTATCCGGAGAAGGTGCCGGAAAAGCCTGCCATGACTTGCTGTTTGGCGATACTGTTCCATCCGGGAAGCTTTCAGAAAGCTGGCCGTACCTTTATGAAGATGTACCTTCGTCATCGTATTACGCAAAGAATGACGATGCTTTGTATCTGGAAAGGATCTATGTCGGCTACCGTTACTATGACAAGGCTAAAGTAAAAGTCAGATGGCCTTTCGGCTATGGCTTAAGTTATACCTGTTTTGAGCTGAAGGACTTCAGTATAAAAAACAACATAGTTTCAGTAAAAGTCGTCAATACGGGTAAGTATCCGGGAGGAGAAACGATTCAACTGTATGTCGGACAGAAAGACCCGAAACTGCACAGACCTGTAAGAGAACTGAAGCATTTTGAGAAAGTTTATCTGAATCCGGGAGAAACAAAAGAAGTCGGATTTGAACTGAAGGATGAAGATTTTATGTTGTGGGATGACGGTTTCAAGAAGGTGAGAGGAACCTATCGTATCGAGATCGGAACTTCCAGCAGAGACATCCATTTCCATGAAGACATAGAAGCCAACGGTGAAGATGTAACGGTTCCGGAATGGCAAAAGGGATGCTGGTATGAGAAATGTGAAGGCATTCCTTCACAAAAGGAATGGGCCAGGATCCCGGGAATATCGTATGCTCCGATAAAAACGGTAAAAGGGCAGTATACGATGGAGAGTTCCATTATGCAGATGAAGGAACATTCACTCATTATGAAGATCATGTATAAGAGTGTGGAGAAGGTGATATCGAAGGGCTTTTGCGGTAGGATCGACTACGATGATCCGGCTTTCAGGATGATGATGAATTCGTCCGCTGGGTCACCGATTAGAACAATAGAGATTTCTGCTGGCATGAAAGAAGGCTTGATAGAGGGACTGGTCGATATGGCCAATGGACGTTATCTTAAGGGCATTATTAGAATAATCAGAGGATAAGCATATGGTAGACAGACATGAAGAGATTAAGAAATCCTACAAACAGCTGGGTGGTATCGCCGATGTTTATGACGGGATCATTACCCGTTCCACACTGATTGGAAAAATAATGGACAGCGTGATCTGGGGTCTTGATGAAAAGCTCGCAGCAAAGTGGGTCAACGATGCTCTGGCTCCTATTCCTGAAAACTTCTCCGGTAAGCTTCTGGAAGTTCCGGTAGGAACAGGAGTCATAACAATGCCTGTATTCAAGACACTGGATAAGGCCGAGATCACCTGTCTGGATTATTCCGCAGATATGATGAAGAATGCCCAGAAAAGGGCCGAAGCCATGGATATCAGGAATGTCTCCTTTGTACAGGGAGATGTCGGAAAACTTCCGTTTGAAGACGAGAGTTTCGACATCGTTCTATCTCTCAACGGTTTCCACGCTTTTCCGGATAAGGAAGCCGCTTACTCCGAGACTTATCGTGTACTGAAAAAAGGCGGTATTTTCTGCGGCTGTTTCTACATTGCTAGAGAATTCGATCGTACCGACTGGTTCGTAAAGCACATGTATGTACCGAAAGGATTCTTTACGCCGCCGTTTGAAACCAAAAACAGTCTCAAGGAACGTCTTGAGAAGATGTATGAAAAAGCAGATGTGCATTCTGTCAATGCGGAAGGAGTATTCTGCTGCATCAAGTAATCCAGATAAATCAAAGACACGGATAAGTGTCTTTTTTATCCGGCTTATTAGTACGGGAAAATAATTGAATCAGCAAAGAAAACTGAATTAGAATTAAGATGGAAAAGAAGCTGGCCTGATCATCGCCGGCTGATCCGGGAAGGAAAGGAAGCAATCACATGAAACTTGCAATTGGAAATGACCATGCAGCTGTGGAAATGAAGAATCAGATCATGGAATATCTGGAATCCAAGGGACATGAAGTCGTTAACGTAGGTACAGACTCTACTGAAAGTTTTAATTATCCGATATCGGGGTATAAAGTGGCCAGAATGGTGGCTGATAAAACAGTAGATGCAGGAATCCTGATCTGTGGAACGGGTTTTGGCATTTCTCTGGTAGCCAACAAGGTGCATGGCATCAGAGCCTGTTTCTGTTCCGACCCCTATACGGCCAGACTGGCAAAACAGCACAACGATGCCAATATCATCGCTTTCGGTGCCAGAGTCATCGGCATTGAGACAGCCAAGATGATTGTTGATGAATGGATGAACGCTTCTTTTTTGGGCGGGAAATATCAGGATAGACTGAAAATGCTTGAAGAAGTCGAAGAAACCCAGCATCTGAAAGCCGCGGAAGAACAGCCTAATAAACAGTCTGAATAAAAACAGATCATTTTTCTGCAACATGACGGAAAATAATTCCTGCATGTATTTCATAAATGGTTTACGATAGTATTGAAAGATAAGGTACAAGTATGGAACTCGTAACAGTATTGCTGAAACAGGTATTGATCATGTATATTCTGATCTTTATCGGCTATTATGCGTATAAGAAAAAACTGATCACGGATCAGGGCAGTAAGGATATCGGCAAAATTCTGCTGAACATTGTCATACCGGTGGTTATTATTTCGAACTTCTGCGTGGAGAGAACACCGGAAAAGGTCAGCGAGCTTTTGTCTTCAGCCATGATTTCACTGATCTGTATGACGGTTTCGATCATCGTGTCGATTCTGATCTATCATAAGAGAAACAGGATCGATGAATTCTCGGTCGCTTTCTCCAATGCCGGATTCATCGGTATTCCTCTGGTACAGGCAACTCTGGGAAGCGGTGCAGTCTTCTACATTTCCATCATGATCGTTCTGATCAATCTGCTGCAGTGGACCTATGGGATATTTACGATTACCGATGACAAGAAATATATCAATGTCAGACAGGTCGTAAAGAATCCGATCGTCATTTCCGTAGCGATCGGCATCGTCATATTTGGCCTGAACATCAAGCTTCCATCCATCGTCAACAGCGTATTCTCCATCATTAGCGGTATCAATACTCCGATGGCGATGCTGGTATCAGGCGTCTATCTCGCACAGAGTGATATCCTGACCATCATCAAAAAGAAGGATGTCTATCTGGTTTCCTTTGTCAGACTGATCCTGATTCCATTGGTCGTAACGGCGATCATGAAACTGATCCCGCTTGGTTCTATCGATCTGAAACTGGCGATCCTGCTGGCAGGATCTGCTCCGGTCGGCTCCAATGTCGCGATCTTCGCATCGCAGTACGGGAAAGACTATAAAAGAGGTATCGAGAACGTATGCGTTTCAACACTGCTTTGCATCGCTTCTTTACCTCTGATCGTTTTTATCGCGAAACTGCTGTTAGGCTAGATCTTCCTGAATTCATCCATAAATATCTCAAAAGTATCAGCTTCAATCAGGGATTTGCTGATACTTTCTTTTGCCAGCGCATGCGTCAGCTTGCGCATGAACCAAGCCACCTTGTTGTGGTCGCGGATGTTCATCAGGAAGACCAGCTGGACTTTCTGGTTCTTCCAGGTGATTGGTTTGTCCAGTCTGGCAACGCCGATCCACTGTTCCCTGTCATCCTGTTTTAGGGCGTGAGGGATGGCAATGTAATTGCCGTATTCCGTCGCTTCGATGTTTTCCCTATCCAGAATACGCTGATAGAGAGTATCGGAGATATCGTATATCTTTTCACATTCATTGATGATCTTCTGAATCACTTTTTCTTTTTCGATCGGTGTTTTGATGTTTAGATAGGTTTCTTCTCTGAAGAGATTATACAGATAGTCGTACTGGTTGGAGTTGTTGAGATAGTTGGCGATCTGTTCCAGTTCTTCATCGGTCAGGAAGGTGGAGATGTTCAGCATGTTGTCGAAGGAGAACAGTTCATCCGTTGTATTCAGGATCAGATCGTAGTTGGCGGAATACTCTTTCTTCAGCTCCTTTGCTTCATTGATGTTGAAGTATTTGATGGTCAATGAAGCGTCTGACAGGTGTTTGTTCAGACGGTAGGAGATCATGTTGTAGAGAGAACTGATCTCCTTGGCGATGATGGCGATGCTGTAGGACTTCTTGCTGCTGGCATTCTTTTCCAGAGATAAAGCCAGATGCAGGGCAAAGTAGCCGATTTCGGCAGGGGAGATCTGAATGTCGTTTTCTGAAAGGAAACTCAGACCGTTCAAAGCCAGTTCGTAGGCAAACGGGAATTCGTTCTTGATACCCGATAAAGAAGACTTGCTGATCTGGTTGTTGGTATTGGCTCTGTTGATGAACGGTACGATGTGGTTCAGCAGGGAGATCCTTAGTTCTTCGTCATCGAAGAAGTCGTAGGAGTAGACCTGATAAATGTTTCTCAGGAACTTGTTGTAGAAGACCAGGGCGTCGTTGTCGATCTTGACCTGAATGTGCTCGTGGGCGATCAGCCTTTGCTTGCCGTTGAGATGGATGGTAAGGTAGGCCAGTTCTACTTCTGGTAGATCGATATCGTAAAGCTCTTTCAGCTGTTTGGAAATACATTTAATGACATAGAATTCCGGGGTGGAACGGATCTTTTTGATAATGCCTTCATCCACTTCCACGTAGTTTCTGGTTTCGTTCCGGTTGATCGCAATCAGAAAGTGCAAGGATAAAGAATCGATCGCATCGATGCTGACGGCGATGTTGTACTGATCCAGGGTCTTGGCGACGATGGAGGCGATCTGGTTGGTAAGGTCCACTTTGAGATCCTTCAGGGCTGTCAGACTGTTGATCTTTTCCGTGCTGCTGCATTCCTGTGAGAGACATCTCCTGATATCCTCTTCACTTCCAACGATCCTGTAGCCGTGGTTCTTGGAATGATCGACCTTGAGATTGTATTTCTCGATAGTCGTCAACAGATCTTTGATGATCAGCCTTAGCAGAGAAGGAGAAATGTACAGTTCATCCGCCAGATCGTAGATGTTGATGTAGTCTTCCGTATTCAGCAGTCTGGAAAGGACATAGGCTTTTCGTTCTTCTTTATTCGTAGGAACCCCGTCCGTCCCGTTCTGAGCCAGATACTTGTTGAAAAGTTCCTGATCCTGTATCTTCAGCACGGATCCGTAGGCGTGTTTTATTTCAATCGTAGCGCCGTTGCTTTCAAGGTCGCACTTTAAACTGTTTAAGTATTTCAGAACAGTTTTCTCGGAAACATTGAACGAAAAAGCCAGTTCCTTGCTGGTGATATAGTCGTTTGTCTTGATTAGCTTTGACAGAATCTGCCGTTCTATACTGTCGCCCATGCTTAATTCCATTTTACTATTTCCCGAATATTTTACAAAATCTTCCGTTTTAAAAGGGAAAAAGATTCAAACATGTTTTATTGCCTTCATCATAGGATATAGTCAAGGAGATTAGGCGTGTTAAAGAGACAGACGATATTGCTTGTATGCGCGGCGGGTGCTTCCAGTTCGCTGTTTGTCAGGAAAATGGAAGAAAACCTGGATCCGGATGAGAACTGGATCATTGAAGCCAGAAGTGTTAACGAATTGCCGAATGTAGTTGCCAAATACGACTGCATCCTGGTAGCTCCACAGATCACTTACGACATGAAGAGGATCGAAGAACTGGCAAAGCCGTATGAAACGATTAAAGTCCTGAGCATCGATCCGGGGGATTATGCTTCGGTAAACGGACAGGCGATCAATCAGATGATCCGCGATGCGCTTAATGGAACTGTTAAGACAGAAAGGGGAAAACAAACTATGTCTGAAACAAAAACTACTCTTATGGATAAGCTTCAGGCCTTCATGGAAAAACACATTGTTCCTGTCGGTATGAAGATTTCGAACCAGCGTCACTTGGCTGCGATCAGAGACGGATTAACGATCTTGATTCCTGTCTCCATCATCGGCGGTTTCGCTTGTCTGCTGGCTGTGCCACCTATTCCGGCTACGATCACTGAGCCATCCAATCCGTTCTATGCAGCATTACTGGCATGGAAGGCATTCGCAGGAAACAATTTCGCTCTGCTGATGACTCCGTACTATCTGACCATCGGTATCATTGCCGTATATGTATGCTTAGGCGTTTCTTATCAGCTTGCCAAGAGCTACAACATGAACGCAATAAACAACGCCGTATCCGCTCTGCTGGTTTATCTGTGCGTTTCCGGTGCATTCGACATCGGTACAGCTTCTATCAGCGTAGGCATGCTTGGTGCAGGCTATATGTTCTCTGCTATGCTGGTAGCATTACTGGTAGTTGAAGTCAACAGATTCTTCCAGAAGAAGAACATCGTTATCAAGCTTCCTGATTCTGTTCCACCAAATGTTGCAGCTCCGTTCAACGTACTGCTTCCGCTGGTATTCAACGTAATCGTATTCTCACTCGTTGACAAGCTTCTGATCAGCCTGACCGGTGCAGGTATTGCGAAACTCGTCTACACGATCTTCCAGCCGTTCATGAGAGCTACAGGTTCTTTGCCATCCGTACTGCTGATCAACCTGCTGATGACCACATTCTGGTTCTTCGGTATCCACGGTGCAAACATGCTGAGCGTTGTTACATCTCCGATCACGACTGCCGCTCTGGCTGCCAATGCCGAGGCTATGGTTGCAGGACAGCAGCTCCCTTACATCTATGCAGGTGCCATGAACTCCGTATTCGGAAACTGGATCACTTACACTGCAATGCTGGTTGTCATCTTCATCTTTGGCAAGTCCAACCAGACCAGAAGCGTTGCCAAGGTTGCCATCGTTCCTTCATGCTTCAACATCAACGAACCTTCAATCTTCGGTATTCCTACAGTGCTGAACGTCTACACTTACATTCCGATGATCATCTGCTCATTCGTGAACTGCTCAACATACTATCTGCTGGCCGCAGCCAACGTATTAGGCAGATTCTACGTAACGCTTCCATTCACCGTTCCTGGACCATTACAGGCATTCCTGGCTACCGGTGATGTCAAGACGATCGTATTATGGTTCATCCTGTTTGCTGTTGACATGGTTATCTTATATCCGTTCATTACGACATATGATAAGCAGCTGGCTAAGCAGGAAGCTGAAAACGAATAATTAAAACAAACAAAGGACAGCAGGGCATCATGTATTTCATGATGCCCTGATTATAGGTATATTTAAATAACTGGCTGAACAGCGATAACAGTATCAAAAACAGATATGCTGTTCAATGAAGAGGTGAAACGGTTCATTGTAGACAAACATATTGAATCGGTTCATGATTGAGGTAAGAAATGAAAGTCGATTTCACAAAAGAGAAGATAACTGATCACCTGTACCGTATCAGAGGTCTCGGGGATGCCTGCATGTACTTCATTGTCGGTAATGAAAGAGGCATTCTGGTAGACACGGCGTACGGCGTAGGTGATTTAAGATCTTATATAGAAGAAACATTCAATGTCCCTTACGATGTGGTGATCACGCACGCCCATGCGGATCACGCCAACGGCATCGGACAGTGGGACAGGGTCTACATGAATCTGACGGATGTGGATCTCTACTGGTCTAAGACGGATGTCGGATACCGCAAGTCGATGCTGAAGAGAACGGTTCCGGACATTGAAGAATATCCGGATGAACTCTTTCAGAAAGACTTTACGGGAGAATTCCTGGATCTGCAGGAAGGAATGAAGTTCGATCTTGGCGGCGTGACTGTAGAACCGTATCATGCGCCTGGTCATACCCAGGGCATCATGGTGCTGCTGATCATAGAAGATCGGATCTGCATCTTCGGGGATGCCTGTGGCGTATTCACATTCCTGTTCAAGCCGGAGTCTTCGACAGTCGATGTCTACAGGAATACACTAAACAAACTTTTGGGCATGAAGGACCGGTACGACCGCATCCTAAGACAGCACGGAACCTGTGAATCTCCGCTGTCTCTGGTTGAAGAGAACCTGGAAGTCGCAGAAGAGATCCT
>CAZGZT010000003.1:0-140932 GCA_964529805.1 uncultured Solobacterium sp.
GTATAAGTGCCATCTTCATTGTCAACAACAGTTGGCTCCTTACCCTCTATTTCTTCATCTTCACGGGTTCACCTTTCTTTCCGACATCGACATAGCGTTGCACGGATCTTCCGGATACATTGGCTATCTTCGCTATATTATCCCGGGTTCTTCCTGGATGCGTTTCTCCTATAGAGAGTTGTTTGTTGTAGATCTACACGGCCTCTGCGATGAGCTTCATATTGGCGTCTTTGCTCAGATGCCGATAACAGTTGGATGCGACAAGCGCCTTGAACTGTTCCTCCTTTGTCCGATAGACATACTGGATAATCACCGGAACATTATCCTCCGCCAGGACAAGGCCGTTGTATCTTACTTCAGATCCTTGTTCAAACAGCTGAGTCAATGCTTTCATCCTTCTGTGGCCAGACAAGAGTACGTATCCGCTGTCTGACTTGGAAACGGTCAATGGCTGCTGCAGTCCTGTTTCCCTGATGGACTCGATCAGTTCATCGAGATCTTCCTTTGTATCCTGATCTTCATAGATCCGGTTCAAAGGATTTGATTTGAGATCCTGCAAAGCTAGGAAGTAGATCTTGCTTTTCTTGGACTTATCAAGAGAATCGAAATCTTCATTGTTGATCAAGGATATTTGTCTCTCCATCATAGTTCCTCCAAAGTGGGCCACTGTCCCACTTTATCCAGATTCTCGATCTCTTCCTTTAGTTTCCTGTAATCACATCCGTATCCGGTATTGAAGTCAGTGGCATAATATCCGTTCTCGAAGGTCTGCAGCTGTGCTGGTTTCGACTGCAGTCTGATCGTGGTATTTAGGACCTTGTCTTTGTATGCGCCTTTTACGGCCTTCAGAACGCCTCTGGCGATGTTTGTAGGTTCCCCAGCTGAATAAGTAACCATGGATATTAGAATCCGGTAATCGACATTTAATTCACTTGGAGAATCGAATATCGTTTCGTTGATCTTCTTGAGCGTCAGATCCACTCCTTTGATGGAATTGCGGTCCACATTCACAGGAATGATGATCAGGTCGGCGGCATAGACGCAGTTCTTCAGAAGGATCGGGATTCCCGGATTGGAATCCAGGATGATGATCTGATACTCATCCTTTAGATCCTTCAGTACTTTCGACAGCAACGCGATCTGGGAGTTTCCCTGCATGTATTCCGCGACATCATCCAGCTCGATCTTGGACGGAATGACGAAGAGATTCTCGCTGGCTGAAGTGGGATAGATCGCATCAGTGATATTCACTTTCTTTGCCAGAACTTCGGCAATGCCGGGGATCGTTTCATAATCCTCAACGAACTTGGAGGATGCATTGCCCTGAGGATCTAGATCAATCAGAAGTGTCCTGTATCCGGATTTAGCGAATTCGTAGGCCAAATTGATGGCAGTCGTTGTCTTGGAGCTGCCGCCTTTGCGGTTGTTGACTGATATGATTCTGTGCATGTTTTCACCTCCTTCCATCAGCTCATCTTCCTGTACGGTATGAATTCCGATCCGGGTTCAAATCCCTCTTCCTTCAGTTTCTCCCTGGCGATGTCCCTGTCCCTGGCATGGGCAGCAAAGTTCATCTCGACATAGCTCACGATGTTGCGGATCGGATTGCCGGAATAGTCCTTCCAGTCTCTTTTCATCATCTGCTCGAAATACCGGGTAAGATTGGACCTAGTGGTTTTGAGCTCACCAAGTTGCATCTTTCTCAGAAGTTCTCTCCAAGCAGCATACTGTTCTTCCTCAAGGGCACAAATGATCCTTGTCTCGTATTGTTCGTAAGTTTCAGTTTCAGCACTAATATGTCCCTGTACAAGTTCCTGTCCGTTCTGATTTTGTGTGTACTGTTCAAGTCCGTTCTGTTCGTACTGCTCTAGTTCTTTCTGTTCCTGCATGTTCTGTTCTTGTTCTGAATCTGAATCTGTTCTTATGTTCTCTTCTTCTATCTCTATCTCTTTCTCTATCTCTGTCGGACAATTGCGGACATTTGCGGACAATTGACGGACAATGTCCGTCCCAGCATCCGTTTCGAGAGTTTTAACAGCTTTTGAATCCATAGAACGGGCAATTCTTTTCCTTTCCGCATCCTTTGTTTCCGAACCGATCAGCCCCGGTACGGCTTTCAGGAGAAACTCATTCTCCGAATATCCTTCCTCCAGGAGATTGTGTGCTCTGAGGTAGGCGATCGTCATCATGACATTGTTCTCATCCTCATCGATGATCAGAGCTACTTCTTTTTCAAAGGTATCCTCGATCCCTTTGTAGATGAACACACCGTCATCCTGAAGCGTCTTAAGCATCATTTTTTGATAGATGATCGTGTAGGTGTCCCCACCGGCAAGCTTCCTGAGCTTTTTGATCTCCGGCGATTCAAAGAAATCCGACTTCAGACGCATCCAGTAATAGCGTCTGCTTCCGGATCTGACTTTCTTTTCTTGTTCCATGTGCTTGTTCTCCTTTCTGTTCTTTGACATAAAAAGCGTCTCCAAATATGTTTCGAAGACGCTTAACTTGGTTTTTCTGATACGTTTGTGATACGTTACTGCTTAATCAATATCTGTTTTTGTTATTTTTCCTAAACGATACAAAATGTCGATATTAACGAAAGTCCTTATTTATAAGGGTTTTATGAACATCGTCAATTCTGCTCGATAGAACTTATCATTCTGGTTTCTTCTTAAAAGTCTCCCGTACGCACCGCCATCCAAAGAGAAAAGCCTTGAATAAGGCTTTTTTTCATGCTTTAAAAACTCATAGAATAGTCACTTATTTAGGTTTTTAACCCGTTTCACGATACAATTAAGTAAAGAACAGTCTTACTTCTTTTGGACGGAAAGGAGACCTATGAAACGAGGCTATGCAGTCGTAACGGTAAAAGATAAAACAATCTTATTCCAGAACGATGCTTTTCAGATAGATGATGTAAAGGAAAAGATTCTTTTGAATGACGATACGCAGTTATGGATCAGCGGTGAAGACGAGCGTTATGCTGATGCCATGAAACTGCTGGAAGAAGCGAAACAGGAGAATCAGGCGAAAGAGACTTTCCTCTCGAACATGTCGCATGATATCCGAACACCGATGAATGCGATTATCGGACTGACTCTGCTGGCTAAGAATCATATCGATGAAAAAGCGCGAGTCGCGGATTCTCTGAATAAGATCGAAGTGGCAAGTGGGCATCTGCTCAGTCTGATCAACGAAGTACTTGACATGTCCCGTATCAATTCCGGACGTCTAAGCATAAACGAAGAACACTTCTGGCTCAGCGATCTGCTGCATGAAGTACTCACGGTTGTTAAACCTCAGATGGAAGAAAAACATCATCATTTCATCTTTCAGACAGACGATATTCTTTATGAAAGTCTCTATGGAGATACTCTGCGTTTAAGACAGATCTTCGTGAACATCATCAACAATTCCGTCAAGTATACCAACGAAAACGGCGAGATCCTGGTTTCTTTCAGACAGGAAATGCAGGATGAACGCTGCTATCTGTGTTTTCACTGTCAGGATAACGGCATCGGCATGTCTGAAGACTTCCTAAAGAAAATCTTTGATCCTTTTGAGCGTGCCAATTCCACAACCATTTCCCACATTGAAGGAACAGGTCTGGGCATGAGTATTGTCAAGAAGCTGGTTGAAGCTCTGGACGGTACGATTGAGATTCAGTCCGTCCCACAGGAAGGAACCTGCGTGGATATCCGTATCCCTTTACGTTATGAAACAGCCAAGGTCAATATCGAAGCACTGAAGAACCGCCATATTCTGATCCTTGAAAACGATCCGGAAATCCGTCAGAAAATCACGCAGTATCTAAAGGATGACGAAATCTCCTGTAAAGAAACCGGATCCTTCTCTGAAGCGATCTCTCTGCTGACGGATGATGAATTCCGTAACGAAAAGACCGATGTACTTCTGCTGGGAGAAATCGGTGAAGCGACCGGCGATCTGTTTGATGTGGCATCCTATCTGCATAAAGCTCATCCGGAAATGACGATCGTACTGATCGGTGATCAGGACTGGAACGACATTGAATACCGGGCTAACCGCAGCGGAATTGAGCATTTCATTCCATTGCCGCTGTTTAGAAAATCGCTGATTAACGGAATCGTTGCTGCCTTATCCGAACACGACCAGGATTCTCTTTCGGGAGGACTCGATCTTTCTGAAAAACGCATCCTGCTGGTAGAAGATAATTTTATCAACCGGGAGATCGCCAAGGAGATCCTTTCCTCTACCAACGTTACCGTTGATGTCGCAGAAAACGGTCAGGAAGCGCTGGACCTTTATCTTTCTGATACTCATTACGATGCTATCCTGATGGATGTACAGATGCCTGTCATGAACGGCTACGAAGCCAGCAGAGCCATCCGTTCTTCCGGGAAAGAAGACGCAGCTACGATCAAGATATTTGCGATGACCGCCAATACTTTCGCTGAAGATATCGCCAAGGCGAAAGAAGCCGGAATGGACTCTCATATTGCCAAACCAATCGACGTCCAGAAACTGATGCAGGCATTAAGAACGATATAATATGCAGGAATACCAGCTCAAATACATCAGCAATATCAAAGAAATCGCCACACTGCTGGATGTCAGCAAGGGTGAGGACAATGAAACGGAAAAGACCCGCAGACTGGCAGCCAAAGAAAAGATCGACGCCCTAAAAAAAGAAAACATCGATCTGCTGAACCGGTATTTTTTCAGTTGCCTTGATGAACTTCATACTGCTACCCCTGATACGATCAGGGAGCTTGAAGAATTCGGCGATGTTCTGATGGACTGGAAAAACAATCTGGACTGTGGAATCTATCTGCTGATCCATGAATCGTTGCTGACGCTCTACCGTTTCCGTAAGGACCGTAACAATATCATTAAAGAACTGTATAAAGTCGGCATGGGAATGTATTACCGGAACCGTTCCGTTCAGGGAATCGCTTCAAATCTGACGAATTCCCTGTACTTTGAAGGAGAAATGATGTTCTCGGAAGCCGCTTCCTATCTGAAGTACTTTGCCGAGATCGACGACGAGGAAACCAAGGGTTACATCATCCGTTCTCTTGCCAATATTGCCATCTGTGTCCGCGATTTGAAAAAGAAAGTCGAAATTGGTCTCCGCGTACTGAAAATCATTCAGGATCCCTACTACCGACAGCTTGCTCCTACATTGCCGTGGGATGTCTTCCTGCAGCGCACCCACCAGCAGATGAGTTCCAACCGGGCCATCATGTCCCGCGGCAATCTTTCTGCCGATGAACTGGCTGCCGTGCTGGAATCCTGTCAGCATGTCTTTGAACCGGAAGCGCACAAGGGCGATCCGAATGTTCGCTGGCTGTGGCCTTACTATGAGATGGAATACAGCTGCGGTTTTGTCGATATTGATACGACCCTTGACCGGATGGAGCATCTGATCATTGAAGCGGATGAACACACATTCGAACTGTCCGACATGTATGCGACCTGCCAGCTGCCTATCTATTATGGAACTCTGCTTAAAAGAAATGAAAATCTCCGTAACCGTCCAAAACGTCTACGTTTTCTAAAAGAAGCCTATGATAAAATGATGCGGGTCATCATGGATTATCCTTTTGAAGAAGGCATCGATTACTTTAACTATCTTATGGTTCTGATTATCACTGATTATTACGAAACCGAGGGTGTCCCTTCCTATCTGGAAATCACTACAAAACTGCTACGTAAACTTTCCGGCATTTCTTATCTTCGTTCCTTGAAGGTTCAGAAAATCGTCGCCTATCTGTGTGAAATCCTGCTGAAAGAAGATGCTTCATTCTTTGACGATATTCCTTTTATCGCTGCTGAAACGAATCCTGAAAAGAAAAAAGAACTTGTTTACCGCTATGGTGAAACCTGTGCTCTGTACTGCGATTTCGGTCTCCTGAAGATGAATATGGAACGCCTCACGCATACCCGTAATCTGCTGGATAAGGAATATGAGATTTACCAGCTGCATACCGTTTCCGGTCATGACGACCTGGCAGCCAGAGAATCAACGAAGATCTATGCCGACTGTGCTTATGGTCATCACGCCTGGTACAGCGGTTCCGATGGCTATCCTGAAGGATATGTCCGCAGCGATTCTCCTTACCGACAGATGACCGATGTGGTCGCTCTGGTTTCTTATCTGGTCGAAAACTATGAAGACGGCAAGGACATCAAGGAACTGATTGATATAGAAAAAAGACGGTTTTCACCGATCCTGATTGCAATCATGATGGATGATGAACACTTTCAAACAGTACAGTCCTTACTGAACCAGTGACTATCTTAAAAAAGACCATATCTATGGTCTTTTCATTTCGGTCTCATATTCATGAAAGAATCAATTACTTTAGTGTCGTTTATAATGCCGTCAGAATTAAGCAATATATGTGTAAATTCATTAAAATATAAGCAATAGACAGTTAGGAGTACAATCATGTCATTTTCGAAAGATTTTCTTTGGGGATCTTCTATCAGCGCCGGACAGTGTGAAGGCGGCTATTTCAGCAGAGGAGAAACGGTTGTCGATATTATCCCGCAAGGAAAAGATACCCGCTTCAAGTATTTGGATGATCCAAAGGAGTATCTGAATCATCCTGAGGGTTTCTACCCTTCACAAAACGGTGTAGAGTTTTACGAACACTATAAGGAAGATATCGCCTTATATGCGCAGATGGGTCTGAAAGCGCTGCGTTTTTCAGTTCTATGGTCAAGGATCTTTCCTACGGCAGATATCAAACAGCCAAATGAGGAAGGACTGCAATTCTATGACAACGTCATCAACGAACTTCTGAAATACGGAATCGAGCCTATCATTACCACGATTCATTTCGATATGCCTCTATGGGTTGTGACGGAATACAACGGTTTCTACAACAGAGAAACGGTGAATCTGTATCGGAAATATGTGGAAACGATCGTTAGACGTTATGGTGACAGAGTGAAATACTGGATCTCCTTTTGTGAGATCAATGTCATGAATCACGCTTTGTACATGGTCGGAGGATCTCTGGTTCCTGAAGACAAAACAAGAAAGGAAGTCCTGCTGCAGTGCGCCTATCACAAGCTTCTGGCGAATGCGGTTCTCATGGAAACATGTCACCGCCATGATCCTTCTCTGAAAGCGGGATGTGAAATAGCTGCAGCACCGATCTACACCTATGAACCTAGCGCGGAAGACATGCTGCTGAAAATGAACGAAGACCGGAAGAATACCAGGTTTGCCGATGTAATGGTCAAAGGCTGTATCCCATGGTATTTCCGTAAAGAACTTATCCAAAACGGCATAGAAATCAAGACAGAAGATGAAACCTATCTGAAGCAGAACACGCTGGATTTTCTAGCTCCTTCTTATTACCGTTCCAGCATGGTATCCGCAAAAGGCGTCAGGGATAATCCGCTGCTTGAACTTACTCCTTTCGGCTGGACCGTCGACCCACAGGGTTTCAGGATTGCCCTGAATCAGCTGTATGAAAGATATGAAAAACCGATCCTGGTCGTAGAAAACGGACTGGGAACATATGACCAGGTAGAAGAAGACGGCTCCGTTAATGACGATTATCGTATCGACTATCTTTCCAGACACATTGCTCAAATGAAAAAAGCCGTAGAAGACGACGGTGTAGACTTGATCGGTTATCTGACCTGGGCGGCGATGGATGTTGTTTCAACCAGCGAAGGAATGATGTCCAAGCGTTACGGTTTCATTTACGTAGACAGGAATGATGACGGCAGCGGGACACTGAACAGATCAAAAAAGAAATCGTTCTACTGGTATAAAGAAGTGATTGAATCAAACGGAGAAAAACTATAGGAGGAAAAAACATGTCAGATGTAAGAAGATTGATTAACGCAAAACCGAGTCAGGTTGCTGCCTACAACGGCAGAGATTTGAAAGAAGCCATTCTGAAGTCGGAAGGACGTGTACTGATGGGACAGACCTATCTGCATAATCCTATCCTGATGCCTAATGCCACCAGTGTTGAGGTACAGTTCGCCTTTGGTGCAGACATGGTGCTGATGAACGGCTACGACTTCGCCCATCCGGAAAACTGTCAGGGTCTGCAGGGTCTGAGTTTTCAGGAAATCAAGAAACTGGTTGGCGGAAGAGCCGTAGGCATTTACATGGGATGCCCTGCTGCCGGTCTGGATCTGGATGCCGATGAGACTTCACCTTTATACCGTCTCAAAGGCATGCTTTGTACGGAAGAGAATCTGAAGAAAGCAATGGAAATCGGCGTATCTTTCATCATTCTGGGAGGCAATCCGGGAAGCGGCACCTCCATCAAGGATGTTGTTCGCTGGACGAAAAAAGCACGCGAGATCTGTGGTGATGACATGCTGATTTTTGCCGGAAAATGGGAAGATGGGGTTAATGAAAAGGTTCTGGGAGATCCGCTTGCGGACTATGACGCAAAGCAGATCATCGACCAGCTGATCGACAACGGTGCCGACATCATCGATTTCTCTGCTCCGGGAAGCAGGCACGGCATTACCGTTGAAAGAATCAGAGAACTGATTGAATATACGCATCGTAAAGGCGCTCTGGCGATGAGTTTCCTGAACAGCAACGTTGAAGCGGCCGACAGAGATACAATCAGAGCGATCACGCTGATGATGAAACAGACCGGATGTGATGTACATGCGATCGGTGATGGCGGATTCGGTGGAACGACGTGGCCTGAAAACATCTACCAGATGGCTATTACGCTGAAGGGCAAGGCCTATACGTGGGCGCAGATGGCTACGCCGCTGCGATAATAAAGATACATTCTGTTTATTAAAAAGACTGAGATCAATCAGTCTTTTTATCTGTCTGCCGTCATTAACTCCTTATAATATGAACACGCCTGCATGAATGGACCGAGATCAGCCAGTTCGTAGATGTGTTCAATGTTGTGATTCCGGATTTCCAGATTATACAGATTCAGACTGATGCTTTTAGATGTACCGTCCGCAAAATAGAAAATGATTCCGTTGTAATTGTCCGTTACCCATGCATCTGTCTCTTTTGCTATCTTTATCTTACAGAACAGATCCGTAATGATCGTGAGGTTTTCTTCCCCCTCGATATTGATTTCTTCCCTTGCTCCCATATGATCGATATACACCAGGATCCTGTTTGGAAGCTCACTGTCGAGCCTTTCAAGTCCTATTGCCTGATACAGATATTCATCAGGAAGAGGCAGATGAATCAGCGGCAGTTCCTCGGTATCCTTCACTTCAACGACTTTCAGTGCATATGCTTCAGGCTGCTTCTCCAGTCTGTCCTGAAAACCGTAGTAATCGCTGACGCTTTGATCCCTGGAGATGCTTTTATCTTCACCGAAATAGGTTTTTTTATATGACTTGATCAGTTCGCCGTTACCATCCAGAAGCTGCAGTTCATATGTTACTGCCGATATTTCATTATCGGAACGGTTTGTTATTAATGTATTCAGCTGAATCAACGTAAAACCGGTCTTTGTGTTTTCCTTGACATTGATATCCTTCATTAAGATTTCAATGCCCTTTTCTTCTGTCTTGACTTCATTCATTTTCTGACACCCCAATACCATTATACTTAACATTAAACAAAACATGATTCTTTTCATAACAGTCACTTCCTTTCGCTAATCTACTAGGAAAAACCTGCATTCAGGTCACTTTTTCTTTAATACTGTTCCATTGCCAGAAGGACTGTAACTGATTATTATTAAATCATAAAGGAGATCAATGGCATGATTACAGCAACGCAGATGGATGAATACTGCATCCGTAACGGTTTAGGATACTATCCGGATACTTCATACAAGAAAGACTTTGCCGTGATTGAAGAACAGATCCGGGAACAGGAAGAACTGCTGATGGCTTTTACGGCTAATCTTTATAACGCGGAATCTGCCGTTTCATGGAACGGAAATGTTGCCGTAGTACTGACAGACAAAAGAATGTTATACGGCAGGAAGACTCTATTTACCAGTCCTGTCAGGACAGTTGATCTGATCGACATCACCGATATCGGTGAAAGCAGCTTCGGCAACTATGAAACAAAACTGATCATTGATTTTACTGTTGGTGACAGAATCATGCTTGGCCTAAACAAAAAGAATGCGGAAAAGGTCATAGAACTGTTGAAAGAAACGGTCGAAGCTCAGAAAACGCTGGGAAAGAAAAGAGTTGTTTCAGTTGCAGATGAACTGCTGAGATTTAAACAGCTTCTGGATATGAATGCCATTACACCGGAAGAATACGAGAAGAAGAAAAAGGAACTGCTTGGCAGTTAAACATCTTCCTATTACAGAATAAAATCTATGATAAAATAAATAATAGTAATATGCCTACGACTTATACGCATTGGCGCTTCGGTCAGGAATGCATTGGTGTCCTACCGGACGAATTAAAAAGAATCGTAAATGATCATCGTGATCTCTATGATATCGGCGTACATGGCCCGGATATTTTTTTCTATGATCTGTTGCACAAGGATGTTTCTTCATATGCCGCAACATCCCACGAAACGGCAGCCAGAGAATTCTTTGCCAATGCCTGCCGAGTTTATGCCGAGCACAGTGAGAAAGAGGAAATGATGGCTTATCTGCTGGGTTTTCTATCTCACTTTGCTCTGGACAGTTCCTGCCACGGCTATATTGAAAGAAAGGCTGAAGTCTCTGGTATCTCGCATAATTCCATAGAAGCAGAATATGATGCTCATATGATGCGTCTTGATGGACGTGAGGTCAATCTGGTTGACCGTGTAGAATCACTGAAACCGAGCCGTCATAACGCTGAAATCATTTCTTATTTCTTCCCTTTCGACGCAAAAACGATCTATCGTATGACAAAAGGACAGAAGATTCTTCTGGGTTCACTCAACTGCGTTTCTGATTTCAAATACAGATTCGTCTCATGGCTGTTCCTGAAACTTGATAAGAAGGATTACCGTGATCTGCTTATTCCAAGAGAAGAAACAGAAGGATGCAGGGATTCCAATCTA
Organism: uncultured Solobacterium sp.; assembly: GCA_964529805.1. Lineage (GTDB taxonomy): Bacteria > Bacillota_I > Bacilli_A > Erysipelotrichales > Erysipelotrichaceae > Colivicinus. The sequence goes on from CAZGZT010000003.1 coordinate 10,973, forward strand.
AGACTGGATAAACTTAGAAAAGTTGCCTTAAAAAGATTCCCGGAACTGTTGGAGAATCTCATCAACTGTCTCAATGATGAAGATGAGCTGGACAAGTACTTCAACCATGACTTCGGTCCGTGGAAGAGCTATCAGCGTATTCCTGTGTTAAGTTACGAAGATGAACTTCGTTATAGAGTGAAATAGATTTATTTAAGGAGAAACAAAATGAAAGGTTTATTTAAGAAACTGAACGAGTCTAAGATCTTTAAGGATCTTAGTCCTCAGGAATTTGCCTGGGTACTTTATGATGTCGGCAACTCGGCATTCACGATGCTGGGATGTTCCCTGATTCCTATCTGGTTCAAGTCTCTGGCGATCGGAGATGCTCCGGGACAGATCTCCGGCGATAACGCTACGGCATACTGGGCGCTTGCCACAAGTATCGTAACTGTTATCGTTGCCCTGATCGGTCCGTTCTTTGGCGCTATTGCCGATCACAAGGACACCAAGAAGATCTTCTTCACGACAGCTGTTGCCGGCGGTGTTATCGGCTGTATCATCAATGGTTTTGCGATGAACTGGCTGCTGTTCCTGGTTATCTACATTCTGGCCAAAATCTTCTATCAGATTTCTTTGACATTCTATGATTCCATGCTGAATGATGTTACATCAGATGAAAGATCGGATGCCGTATCTGCCTATGGCTATGCCTGGGGCTATATCGGATCCTGCCTTCCATTCACAGTTGCACTGATCGCCTATGTACTTGGTCCGGACATGGTCGGCATGATTTCGGGTGGTTTGAGCAGACTGATTGGATTCGGCGTTACTGCTGTTTGGTGGTGGCTGGTTACCGTTCCTCTGCTTTCCAACTACAAGCAGATCAACTATTCTTCCGATCAGAAAGGCGCTGTTGCCAGAGCTTTCTCCAAGATCTTCAAGACAGTCAGAAAGATCGCTGCTGAAGACAAGAAAGTGCTCTACTTCCTGATTGCCTTCTTCCTTTACATTGACGGTGTTGGAACCATTATCGATAACTGTATCAACATCGGTACAGACCTTGGTCTGAATACCGTCGGACAGGTTATCTTCCTGCTGCTGACACAGGTTGTCGCCTGGCTGGGTTCACTGGTATTTGCCAAGCTGTCAAAAACTAAGGATACCGTATCCCTCATTCAGATCTGTATCCTGGGCTATACTGCCGTATGTCTCTATGCTTTAACACTGACGAAACTGTGGCAGTTCGCGATCATGGCTTTCGGTGTCGGATGCTTCCAGGGTTCTATCCAGTCACTTTCCAGAAGCTACTATGCCAAGATCATTCCGGATGAGAACTCCGGCGAATACTTCGGTATCTACGATATCTTTGCGAAGGGCGCTTCCTTCCTTGGATCTTTCCTGATCTATGTTGTCAAGAAGATTGGTATCAGGACCGGTGGTGTCTTTAATCTCTTCGGTTCACAGATCAAGAGTATCAACGTTGCAATCGGTCTGCTGGCACTGTTCTTCCTGCTTGGCATTATCTTTATCAGAATGGCTGATAAAGCACCGCAGTCTGAAGAATCAAAGAAAGACATACAAGAATAAAAAGGAGCTCTTAAGAGCTCTTTTTTTATGACTTTAATGTATTGAGATATCCGTCAAGATACTCCTCAGCTACAGGCGATTTCTTTACTTTCGGTTTCAGGTATTCCTTATTACCGAATACTACCATGTACGGTTCTCTAATCGTATCGAATCCATCAAGAGGATTCTTATCGGTGATAACGAATTCAGCAGCCTTCCCCCCTTCAATACTTCCGGTTACATCTTCCAGACCGATGATTCCGGCATTGTTCAGTGTTGCAAGATACAGACAGGTCTTACGGTCAATACCACAGAGATAATGGACATATTCCAGTTCTCTCCACATATCGTAATGGGTAATGAACGGACAGACCGTATCGGTTCCCAGACCGACCTTGATGCCTTCCTTTATGCACTTCTTTGTCGCTTCAACAATTCCTTCCAGAAGAACTTCAGAGTTGTATCTTTGAATCTCGTTTCCTCCTGTAACGGATGGATCGAATTTCGCCAAAGGAACAGCCGGTGAGAGTGTGCAGATCAGAACGCTGTTGCTGTCCTTGAACTTCTTCAGCAGTCTGTCATCCATTGCAGCGCCGTGTTCAATCGTATCGACACCGCAGTTCAAAGCTGTCTCGATTCCTTTCGGGGATTCCACATGGGCACAGACCTTCTTTCCCAGCTGATGTGCCGTATCGCAGCAAAGCTTTACCTGCTGCTCAGACATGCGCATTTCACCCGGTTCCCCTTTTACCTTGGCATCCAGAACGCCTCCGGTAATCATGATCTTTATCCAGTCGGTTCCGTAATCGACATTCTCTTTGATAAATCTAACGAAGTCCTGATCATCCTTTGCGCCATAGGCTACACTGCCTTCCATATGACCGCCCGGAACCGTTACAGCCTGATCACTGCTGATTACTCTAGGACCGATGGTTTTACCGGTCTTGATCTGATCTCTTAAATCAGAATCCATGTGACCCAGACCGCCTACCGTTCTGATCGTCGTTGTTCCTGAAAGCAGCTGCGTTTTCAGTGAACCTTTGCAGATCGATTTACCTACTTCACGAAGCAACGCGTTCGACATGATCAAACCTGCCAGTTTCCTGGAATCGCTCTGTTTCTTCTTTGGAAAACCATTTCCCGGAAGATGAACGTGCAGATTGATCAGACCCGGGATCATGTATTTTCCGCCAAGATCTTCTCCCTTCAATGATCCGTCATCTTTGCAGATGGAGACGATCTTATCGTCTTCTACAGTAACTCTCATCCCCTCCTGCAGTTTCATATTCTTTGTTCCGTCAAGAATATTGACATTCCGATAGACTTTTTTCATAGTGTTACCTCTTTTTTTCTATATTATAAACTGAAGTTGTCCCAAACAGGACAAAGAAGGTAAAATGGTCATAGAATGACTGAACAGGATTTTCCGTATACCTTTAATGAAAAAAGGTATCATACATTCAATTACTATCTCAAGACACGCTATCAGTGCAAGGTGTCTAAAGTGATCCTGGATGCGGGTTTTACCTGTCCGAATCGTGATGGTTCCAAGGGTGTCGGAGGATGTATTTTCTGCTCTGAAGCAGGGAGCGGTGATTCCAATCTTTCCTTAAAAGAAGATTTGTTAAGCCAGTACAGGAACAATAAAGCAATCATGGACCATAAATGGCCAAACGGGATGTACATCCCCTATTTTCAGTCTTTTTCCAATACTTACGGACCGTTAGATCGGATCAAAACGATGATTGAACCGTTTCTTCATATGGATGAAGTGGCGGAAATCGCCATCGCTACAAGATGCGACTGTCTCAGTAATGAAACAGTAGCTTATCTGAATGAAATAACGGCAGTCAAACCGATATGGCTGGAGATCGGTCTGCAGACATCGAATGATGCTGTCGGAGAGATCATCAATCGGAAATACTCATTTCAAGACTTTATAGATGCCTTATACAGACTTGAAAAAACGAATATTAAAATATGTGTCCATGTCATGAATGGTCTGCCTTTTGAAAGCGAAGAAGACATGCTGAAGACAATCACCGACATCAGTCATCTGCCTTTTGACGGAATCAAGATCCACATGCTTCACATTATCAGAAATACAAAACTGGCGCAGATGCATGAAGAGCATCTTTTTGATCTCATCAGCAGACAGCAGTATATCGATCTGGTCGTCAGACAGCTGGAACATCTCCGTAAGGAAATCGTCATTCAAAGGCTCACCGGAGACCCTATGGTACAGGATCTGATCGAACCAAAGTGGCTCATAAAGAAAACAACCATCCTGAACGACATCGATAAACGGATGCGTCAGCTGGATACCTGGCAGGGTAAGTTTTATGAATAACAATACTTTCGTTCATAAATACATCAGGCCACTGATTCATCCTCAAGACATAACCGTAGACATGACAGCCGGAAACGGGAATGATACGCTTTTTCTTTCTGAACTATCAAAAGAAGTGATCGCCTTCGATATTTCTGAAGAAGCCATCAGACGAACTAAAGAAAAAATCAAGGGGAGAGATAACGTTACATTGATTCATGACAGCCACGTCAATGTCGATAGATATGTCAAGAATAAAGTAAGACTCTTCCTATTCAATCTGGGATACCTTCCCCACAGTGATGAACCAACCGTAAGTAAAGCAGAAGATACCCTGCTTGCCTTTCAGAAAGCCTATGAACTGCTGGAAGAAAACGGATATATCGTCATCACTTTCTATCTAGGTCATAGAGGCGGCAAAGATGAATTCTATCTGCTGGATGACTACATCAGAAAAAACAGGTTTCAGATCACTGAAACCTATTCACAGCATAAAATGGATTCTCCTGTAACTTATATCATCAGGAAGCGCTAATCCAGAACGTCGCAGTATTGCCAGTACTTGCCAAAACTGGATGAAGCGTTCCAGGTCAGATAACCATCCATGACACCTGCTGATTTCAGACCGTCGATCTGTGCTTTTATGAATGACGCATCATAGACAACATCGTAAACATCCGAATTCTGCGCCTGTATCCAGGTGTGACATTTCGCCGGATCATAAGTGTTTTCCTGTGCATGATAAGTAGCCTTGCCCCACAGACGCATCAGTTCACCCGGATTGCTCCAAGGTTCCGCGATACCATAGGCATAGGCAGAGAAATGATCCGGATAAGGCATGGAACTGATGGCATCGGCAGCGTTGGAGATAGCCGGCCAGAACTGTCCGTAATAGGAAACGAAGCATGAGAATGTGCTTGGATCATCACCGCTGGTCTCCCCAAAGACATCGGCAGATACATAGACGCCGTACTGATGCAGGATCTCGACAGCATAACGCAGGAAATTGGTTACTGCCTGTCCTCTTGTTTCATTGTAGGTATTCCTCAGTTCAACATCTTCGACATCTTCAGGAAGTCTGACATAGTCAAACTGTATTTCGTCAAAGCCCATCTCGGTTACCGCTTCAATTGCCAGTGCCAGATTGTACTCCCACATCTTTCGGGAATAAATGCTAGGCCATTTAACGGATCCGTAATTGTACAGACGTCCGTCATATAAAAGTGCCTCGTCCGGATTGTCGATCGCAAAAGCGTCATCCTTAAAAGCCGTAATACGCCCTATCACATAATAACCGGCATCCTTTAGTTTCTTGATGTTTTGCTGATAGGTCGCATAGGAATTTGGAATGTTCGAAGTAGATGGGGCATAGATCTTTGCAGCAGGTGAATCATAGGCCAGTTGCGTGTCGATATAGCAATCCTTAATATCTACGACAAAAGCATTGATTCCCGGTGTATTCTGGGCGATCTCGATATATCCATCCGCATCTACGATCGCTTCCGCATTGATATATAAAGCCTTCACTTCATCAGGCATCTGTCTGTTTGGAACAAATTCTTCTTTCGGATAATAATCGATCAGTTCAGGACTTCCTCCCTGGCCATAGAAACAGTCGGCATAAACGGAGGAATCATAACCCGTCTCATAGTATTCCTGAGAAACATACCTGGCCGGAATGTAGCCTGTATTATTCACATGATAATAATCGACACTACCGTCATCCAGAAGCTCGTGATATCCGCTAACGAAAAGCTTCTCTTTTTTTGTTACCCATCCGGCAATATGATAATCACCGGTTTCTTCACTCAGAACATGGTCTCTTAAAGCAACCAGGTCTTTCTCTCTGACACAGAGGCTTCTATCCTCTTCCAGATATCTTTCCTGAATGTAGTATGTTGTATCGTTATATGTAAACTGACAATACTCTATATCATCTATCGTCGCTCTTTTTTTCTTGATCTCAACAAGAGTTCCTCTAGGCAAGGTAAGCACATTCCCTTCCTTGTCTTTCACGGTAACAGTCTGCGCATCATTCGCCAGATAGTACGGACTGGTCATGTTGTTCTGTTTATCTGTATAAATTAGGAAAGCCAGGCAGCCTGCGGCAGCCAGCAGTAAAACGAATAGAATGATAACAAGTCTTTTAGTCTTTTTCTTCTTCTTTTTCATATTCTAATTTTAGCATGAGAAAAGCCCTCATATGACAGGGCTTTTCTTTTTTGTTTATTTAAGGGGATAAATATATACGATACAACTGATTTTGGGGGCTAGTATCGGCAAGGCCTCACTTCCTTGCACCATCATAATACTAAAACGCTATAGAAATAATATGTTTTAATTGTGTAAAATTATGTGATTTCAAATAGGATATAATATGGGTATGCTGAAGAGAATCATTGTCATTTCTTTGTCTGTTCTGTGCGTGATTGGCCTAACGTTCTATAATGCGACTAAGGTCAATACCAGACAGCTGAAAATACGGGAAGAAACAGTCAATTCGGATAAGATCGATGAGGATCTGGACGGTTTTCTGATCGCTTTTTTCTCCGATGTCTGCTACGGTTCCTTTATTAACATAGATGACTTAAATAGAGTTGTGGAAACAGTCAATGCATACAAACCGGATATGATCGTATTTACCGGTGACTTGATCGATGTAACGGAAAACGATCTGACACCTGAGATGATAGATGAACTGAAAGCTTTCCTGTCTTCGCTTGATGCTTATTATGGCAAGTTTGTGGTTAGAGGCGATCACGACCGTGACTGTGAAGCGATTCTGCAGGAGATCTACAGTGAATCCGGTTTCACTCTGTTAAGCAATGAAAAGCAGATAATTGGTCCGGATTCAGACAGTTATCTTGTTTTAACGGGTATTGATCCTTTTGTACAAGATAAACAGCCATATACGGATCTGCTTACAGATACTGTGCATTATTCGATTGCTGCCGTTCATTATCCAGATACATTTGCAGAACTAGAAAACTACAGTTTTGATCTATGTCTTGCCGGACATTCATTAGGGGGTCAAATCTATATTCCTATTGTCAGTATGTTCCGTAGAGACTACGGATGTCAGCAATACTATCGCGGAAAAATCATTAAAAACGGAGGAATCCTGGACATCACCAACGGTATCGGCAGAAGAAATACAGACGCAAGACTTTGGGCCGATGCGGAAGTCGTATTCTATACACTTAAACCTGCAATGTCAGGTGAATAGATATAAAGAAACAAAATATTGAAAAGAAAATGAACTTATAGGAACTTCTTTATCCAAGAAGATCCTTTTCATTGGATCATATACTTCGGCATCTATGATCTTTTCATCACAGATCTCACTTAGTATTCTGAGATTGTCTTTAAAACTCAGTCGTTCATCAAGAGATGTTTCGATGATATGACTGTTTTTAACGATCCTGAAACGGATCTGAACTTCATGTTTCATCAAGACACCTTAAGATATTCATCTTTCCCCTGTTTACCAGTACGCCTTTTTGTATCATCAAGATCTTCGTTTTTGTAATATACAAAGATCCTCTGATACAGAGCTCCGGGGCCCAGCCATAAACAGTCTTCATTCACCTTTACGGGATGATCATAAATAATTGTTTTGACTTTATCTCCATACGCCTGAGAATAACGATCCAGCAGATTCTGACTATAAGAAATAACGGTGATCTTCTTTTTTGCATAGATGGCTTCTCTGCTTGCCAGATCGTAGCCTAGAAGTATTCCTTTCTCGGTCATCATTGCGTCAATTTTATCCGGTATCTTTTTTACAATACTCATCATAGTCCTTTCTCCATGAATAAACTCTTCTTCCTTAACCGGTACAAAAGTCTTCGGTTCTTCATCAAAATAAAAACTGTTTCCCTTATATTTACTGTGCATCGCGAAAAAATAACTGACATCATTAGAATCATTTACTTCGATCATAATCTTATTAGTAAAAGCAAAAACCAGCTTATATCCTATCTGGACGCTTTCACTCAAACATATGAGATTGAAATTCCTGTCCTTGCTTCTTTTAATAAGTTTTAGAATCGTATCAGTATAAGTGTCCTGATAAGATAACAGGATATAAAGATCTTCAATAACAAGAGTTAAATCCTCATCGTTTTTCATCAGTAAACCGAACAGATATTCGATATCTTCATCCTGATCGTAAAGAAGACTGTCGGATATGACGGGATTGTCATAAAGTTTTCTGCCGATTACGATCGTTTTTCTTTGATTATCTTTCAAGGCATTCAGTATGACATTGATTTCTTTTTTTCGGGACGAACAGATCAGGAGGCTGCTCCGGCAGCTGTAAGTCAACGGTTCTTTGACATTATTCAAGTAATCATCGGTTTCTCCTAGATGGATATTCCCATCATACATAGGTATTCGCCATGTAGGTTCATGTGCCATAAAATCCATATTCTGAGGATAAATGTTCAGGTTATCACATGTTTCAAGAAGCTTTCGGCAGAAATATGATGCTTCACTAAGAAACTCCTTATTCTGTTTTTTATAGATCCTTGCTTTATCTAAAACGTTATCCAGAAGACATACTTCAAGTGGATCATTGCCACTAATATCGTTTTTTGAATAAACACATGTGCCAAGCGTCAGACTGTCATCCACTCTTAATAGAAAAGAACCAGGTTCTGACAAATACGCCGCATCCGCTGTCTTGATAATGTCTAATGAATCTCGTTCTTCAAATACTTTTAAGGAGATCTTAAAGTGGGAATTAGACCAGATCTCATCACTGATGTTTCCGGACGGTTTCTGTGTTGCCAGAATCAGATGAATACCCAGACTCCTGCCGATCCTGGAAAGAGAAATCAGTTCCTTGATCTGATCACCGTGTTCCTTTTTCAGCTCTGCAAATTCATCGACAACAATCATCAAGTGTGCTATTGATTTATAACCAAGCTTCTGATAATCGCAATCAAGATAATCATCAAGATTCATTACAGATATTCCGGACGCGGATGATATCTCCTTGAATATCCTCTGTCTTCTGACGCATTCGTTATTTATCGCTATGACCAGTCTTTCGAGAGCATGATTCTCAAGATTTGATACAGATGCGATAATATGTGGAATCGTTTTCTTTTGGTAAGAAAGTGATTCTTTGACACCTTCTCCCTTGTAATCGATCAGAATAATATTCAGATATTCCGGAGAATACCTGACACATAAAGACAGAAGCATTGAAATGATCAGCTCCGACTTCCCTGAACCTGTCGATCCTCCTATAAGACCATGCGGTCCCAGTCCGTTTTCATGTAGATCAAAATCAATGATCCTTCCATTTGAAAAAGAGAAATCCGCTCTTAGTTTCCTGTCGTTTTCCTGATAAGATGCCTCAATATCGTGATTTCTGAATATTTCGGAGAAACTGTAGTGTTCTGTCTTGCTATAAGCGTTTGTGATCCTGTCGAGATAATGAAACAGTTTCTGATAGTCGGCTTTTTCATGAACAAAACTGAAATAGGATCGTTTCGGTCTATGAATACATGCTTTCGTATGCAGGTATTCGATAACCGTATCTGATTTCTTGTAGATATCATGATGATCGGTAAAGTAAAGAACGCGGATATTCGGATTTCTGAACTCATAGTTGCAATCATCATGCAGGAAAAGAATAAGCGGCCGATCAAAACCGGTACGATCCAACTCCTGTATCTGACGAAAATGATTTAAAGTCATTCTTTTCTTTCCATAAAACAAATGCGGAAGACTATAAAAGTCGCCGATCATGCTTATGTCTTTACAGTAGATCGCAACGTATACTTCATCGGGATGATGTTTATAGGATACCTCCAGAAGATAACGTTTAAAAAGATCTAAACGTTCTTCTTTTTTACTGATAATAGTAACGATGCGACTTTCTTTCAGATCCAGGAAAACCGGAAAGCTTTCGATATGGTCAAAAATATGTCTTATCTCTTCCAGCTTTCTGTCAATCTCTTTGTCTTCATTCGGCTTAACGGAACAACTTATTTCAGTATTGGCTTTTCCGAGGCTAATGGTTAGATAGTCATTTGATTTTTCTGTTGCATAGAATATCATTTTCTTACATTCAATTACAGAAAAGAAATGTGCTTCTGCCTGTTTGACATAATTATTGATTGATTCAGATACCTTGTTCTTATACTCATCCAGATAGATCAGGTATTTCTTTTTCTCTGATTCATAGGCTTTACTGTCTTTTCTCTTTTCATAAAGATGGAACACAATCGGGAACAGAATTCCCGTTATAGTCATGCTGATGGGCATAATCAGATAGCTTAATACGCCTCTTTCGCTGATGTTCTTTGCGTTTTGGCTGTAGTTTAAATAAGCCATAGAGGCGATGGCGGCAGACATTACGAAATTCGCCATCAGGGTCTTGTAGATCTCTCTGCTCGGATGATCTTTCTTATAAGAGAATTCTTTGATATCTTCAAATACCGGTTCCTTGACTACTTCTGGAAGATAAAAATCAGGTGGATGAGAAAGTAGCGGGTATTCAATGATCTGATGTTTCGGCTGATATGTCGGTATCCTGTTCTCACACATGAACTGATTGACATAAAGGAAATCCCGGAAATAAATCAGTCGGAAACCAAGATACTCGATTGTATCTCCTTCACACAGTTCATCTCCTATATATTGCTCTCCGTTTAGAGAAAAGGGAAAGCTGCTTTTGAGCTTTCTATCCCGCAGAAACAAATAATGGTCAGACAGATAAGGATCAAAAGAGCGAATCGTCGCTTTTTTACTATCTGCAACGATAAAATCTTTGTTTTCATATATTCCGTAAGAATCTATGCCTGAATCATTCTCGTAGACATAAACATGAAGCTGAATGCAGGAATCATCGGAAAAAACCTCGTAATGCATCAGCTCCAGTTTTTTGATTTTCGATCCGTCAGAGAAAAAACAGTTATCCTTCAGTGAGATATAATGTGTTCCATTATTTTTGTAAATCAATATACCCTTATAGATGATTTGATCCTCAAGATCAGGATGATAATGGTAAAAGGAATAATTATCCTGAATGATAAGAAACATCAGTCTTCACTCACCAGAATGTTGATATATGCATCAAAAGCTTTATCCGGAGTCTGTATCGTGATCCTGGCATTCCCCGGCTTTTTTGCCAATACTTTTCCTGTACTCACTGTAGCTATCACATAGTCTGAACTGAAATACTGCAATTCCGATATCCTGTATCCTTCTGGTATGGAACGGATCGGTATCTGATAGGTCTCACCTACATGCAGCACCCGGGCATAGGCTTCCAGTTCAATCTTATCTGAATTGATCGGTTCTGTTTCTTTTGTCTGTTCTCTTTCTCTTACTGTACATGTTGGAACAAAATGGCCGTTCTCAATGTGATGCATATTGCCGAATACTTGATTCTCTTCATTTAGAATACTGAACGATCTTGAAAAGCCAAGCTTGTAGAGCTGCGACTGTGCTGTGTTGAAAAGCAGATCCATCAGCCAGTAAAGCGATATATCCCCGCATACTTTCACATCCGGATTTTCTTTAGAGATATCCTGCAAAGCCGAATAACTGATACTGCTTGCTTTGTTTTCGAAAGATCCGTCTTCCCGATACAGATGTAGAGTTGATTTTGCTTCTGCTTTTAATCCCGTATCAAGTTCAATATCCGCCAACCTAAGATCAGCCGCTTCCAGAGAAACATTTACACCGATTGCAGCTTTGGCTGATGCGGCAATATCTGTATTGAAGTCATGAGTAAGATCTTTGATCAGTCGAAGTTGTCCATTCTTCGTTTCAAAACCGAGATTATGCTTACCGCTTAAAACCAGTTCCGCTTTCCCGTTTGCAGAGAACTTAATCAGCAAGTCGAGGTTAATGAACACAGTCGGAAGATTCGGGATCGGCGTTCTGATCCGGCAGATCGGAATACTGGCTTCGTTTTTGTCATCCATCGGCGACACCATCGATTTAAGAAGAGAATAAAAGGTGCTACTGTCAAGATCCTTGAATTTCAGATAATAATCTCCGTACTTGTCACAGGATACTCCGAAACGTTCCGATGTATTCAATGCGACAGTAAAAAAGCAGTTTTTCAGATCCCCTTCTTCGTACGCCCACTTAAAGCTTGGTTGTACATGATTCAGAGAAAACTCTCCATACAGGTTCATTCCCCTTACGTCTTTAGATACATAGACGGTAATTCCACTCTTACTTAAGGTATAGGAGACTTTAAAGCCATCGGTATAAAAAGTGTTTCCCTTTTCAGCCAGAAGATGATAAAGATTGTTCCGGTACAGAGAATTTCCTTCACTGTGGTACGGAACCACCTCGGCTTGAGAGAAATCAATCTCATAGGTTCCGGAAAGATCCATGTCATAGAAGATATCATCCAGCTGTGCTTCCGTTTTATTTATGTTGTTTTCATCTTCGTAATGAACCAGATAATAATGTCCGTTTTCATACAACAGATCACCTTCCTTAAGCTGATCTCTTCTTTCCTTAGGCTCATGGAGATATTCATAAACAAAAGAAGAATCATAATGTCGTTGATTCATCATGTTTACCGTCTGCTCGATCAAGGCAAGAGCTTCTTCTTTTGAAACGAGATTGTCATCTTTCCTGTTTTTATACTCTTTCCTTGTCATGATAGCGGATATGTCTTTTGTATCTTCCAGCAGTCTTCCTACGATTTTTACCGCATACTCCCATCTTAGTGGCTCATTCATGATCAGCCGATCTTCTTTTTCCACAACACCCCACAGTTCCAGTTTCTGAATGTTTTCTTCTTTATCTTCACTCTGCCCTATGCCACTTTGTGCAGAGAGATCATTCAGAAAATCCGCAACACAGTAAGGAGCATTTGCTCCGCAAGCTGTGCAGGTAATGATCATCAGAAGACTTGCGAAACAAATGCTAAGTTTTTTAATCAAAGTTGGTTGCATTCGCCACGATCGTAGATTCCAGTGAATCGTAATCAGCAACAGTATTATCTAAGAAATCGGCATAGGATCTGATTACTTCTGATTCATCGGTAAATCGGTTGGCAAAGCGGTGAAAACGTGATATCAGCATCTCCTGTCCGTCTGACATCCAGATGCTGTTCAGATCGTTCATCGTTCTGCTGACATAAGCCAGGATCTCATCCAGACTATTATTGTAGTTTCTGAGCTGCTGCGCCGCGTGACTCACTTCGGATAATGTGATTTTAATCTCTTCCATAAATCCTCCTTTACACTGTTCTTAAGCGGGATGCCTGCGTATAGATCTCATCCTGCGTCTCTCTGTACGCTCTGGCGGAGTTTCTTAAGAAATCCGCATACTGACGCATAATGATGGAGATCTGCTGCAGATCGCTTTCAAACGCCCTGATCTGATTGGTAAATGCCATGTTGTCTTTGCCACTCCAGGATGAAGAAAGCCTGTCTACTTCCTCATAGATCGCTTCATAGGTACGATCATAGTCCGCATTCGCTTCTTCGATCCCTGAAGCTGCTGCATCAAGCCGGTCCGGTTCAACCATTATTGATCTCATAATTCTTACCTCCTTTACTCATAATTCAAATCTAAAAGAGAGATTCCTAAACGATTTCAGAGTTTTTTACGGAAAAACAAAAAAAGCGGACTGTTTTCATCCGCTTTTAGCTATTCTGTATCAGTTAATCGTGTCTATCGGATCGTCATGATCTCATCAGCTTCTTTACGTACTTTCTCTACGGCATCCTTGTTTCTCTTGCCGATGGCGATGACCGGAAGCATGATTTCGTCTTCCGGAATGGAGAAGTACTTTCTAAGTCTGTCTTCATCCCTTAGACCCATAATCAGAGTATCATAGCCAAGTTCACTTGCCTTGAAAAGAAGATAGGCGTTCTGCAGTCCCAAATCGTAACCGCCCCAGATGTCCCCGGAAAGATCCGTAGGCATACCGTTGTTGAAACCGGAGATGCCTTTCTTAAAGGTTGCTACGATGTATGCGGCATTTGCCGAAGATTTCTGATTGAAATCCGGCAGACATTCATAGACTTCCTGAATGGCTCCTTCGCTTAGTGCGACATAATATCTTCCGGTCTGCGAGTTCTTCCAGGAAGGCGCCATTCTGACACACGAAAAGATTTCTCTGAGTTCTTCTTCGCTGATGCCTGCTTCCTTGTATCCTCTAATACTTCTTCTGATTTTTACCAGCTGTTCAAATTCCATGTTTATGCCTCCTTTACTTGATACCTGATGTAGTGAGACATCTTCTCTCCCTTTTTCAGGATCGGTACCAGATAATGATCGCCGTAGTTGATGCCGTTTGGATAATACTGGCATTCCAGGGCGATGCCCATGTACTGCTTGTATGTCTGATTGTACTTGCCCTGTTCGTTATTCAGATAATATGACGTATACACATGCATATCCGGGAGATCTGAATAAACATTCAGCTGCAGAATGCCGTTCTTCAGTTCACACATCAGCTTGTCTCCCATTGTTTCCCAGACATAGTTGTTGTCAATGCCCTTCTCCAGTCTGGAGAGATTGTCTCCGATCCTGGTAAACGTATTGAAGTCGTAAGGCGTTCCGTCCGTCTGAACCACTTTATCCAGAGTCAGAGAATACTCGTCAGTCGGAGAATACTTGTCTGTCGTGATGTGCAGGTATTCATCCATGATGTCGGGATCACCCAGATTGAAATAGGAATGATTGGTGATATTGAATAGCGTATCCTGATCGCAAGTGCCTTCAAAACCGAAGAACAGCGTATCTTCTTCAAGCCTGTAAGTCACTGTCGTATGCAGGTTGCCAGGGAATCCTTCTTCTCCATCTTTCGCATCATAAGACAAAACGATTTCATCACCTTTCACTTCTTCACTCTTCCACATCTTGAAGGCAAAGCCGTTAATGCCTCCTCCGTGCAGCTGATTCATGTTGTCGTTGACGGACAGTTGATAGGTCTTTCCATTCAGCTCAAAACGGGCATTCCCGATCCTGTTGCAGTTTCTGCCGATCGTCGCACCAATATTGGTTCCCGCATAACGGATATAGTCTTCATCCGTATCGAACCCCAGGACAACATCCGTTCCGGTTCTCTTATCAATCAGTTTTGTCAAAGTAGCGCCAAGTTCGCTGATCTCGGCTTTCAGGTATTCGTTTTCAATCGTATACTTCATATTAATCTCCTTTAATTAAAGACGGCTTCTTAAAAGCCATCTTCTTATACCAGTGTATTGAACAGTTTATAGAATGCCTTTCTGCTGCTTCTAGGCATGTTGACGCACTCCTCGATCGGCATGTAGACGATCTCGTTGTTCTTGATGCCGACGCACTGTCCGCCGATGCCTTCCACCAGCAGTTCTACGGCTTTCGCACCCATTCTGGAAGCCAGAACACGGTCGTTCGGAGTCGGTGATCCGCCTCTCTGGATATGACCCAGGATCGTCGCTCTGCCCGCAAAACCGGTCGCTTTCGAGATCTTGTCAGCCAGATCCTTTACATCGCAGACCTTCTCGGAAACGATGACGATTGCATGGTTCTTGCCCTGATTTTCCAGATAACGGAGCTTCTCCAGGACAGCTTCCTCGTCGTAGCCTGTTTCCGGTGTGATCAGGATCTCGGCACCGCAGGAAATACCCGAATAGATCGCCAGGTCGCCGCAGCGGTTGCCCATGACTTCGACTACGGAACATCTGTGATGAGAATTGGATGTATCCCTCAGTTTATCTACACAGTCGACAATCGTATTCAATGCCGTATCAAAACCGATCGTAAAGTCCGTTCCTTCGATGTCGTTATCGATCGTGCCGGGCAGACCGATACAGTTGATGCCATGTCTTGTCAAAGCATCGGCACCCTTGTAGGTACCGTCACCGCCGATGACAACCAGAGCATCGATTCCGTTCTCGCGGAGCTTGTCTACAGCCTTCAAGACGACTTCCTCATTCCTGAATTCCGGCAGTCTTGCACTGCCCAGAATCGTACCGCCTCTGGAAATCGTTTCTGAAACCGAATGCCTGTCAAAAGGTTCGTACCATCCTTCAACAAGGCCCTTAAAACCGTCGCGTATGCCTACCACTTCAATGCCCTTTGCCAGGGCCGTTCTGGTAACGGCACGGATCGCCGCATTCATTCCCGGTGAATCTCCTCCGGAAGTCAGTACTCCGATTTTCTTCAGCATTGTTATTTCCTCCTCATATTCTTTCCTGAAAGAACATAGTCATCCGTCAGTATATCTATTCTTTCCATCAGTCTCTTCGCGTTCATCAGATTCGATTTCTCCTTGCGGTCGTACTGATAGTGTTTCAGCAGTTCTTCTTTTGTCAGGTTAGTGGTAAACAGGGTCGTCAGCGAGTGATCCAAACGGTAGTCCAGGATCCTAAACAGAATATCATCCCTGACAAATTCCGAAACGGCTTCCGATCCGATGTCATCCAGAATCAGATAATCAGCCTTCTTTAACAGAGCGATATCTCTGTCAATCTGTCCTGAATCGGTATTGAAGTAGGACCTCATTTTATTAAAGAAATCAGTTACTTTCACGAAAGCGACTTTCTCGCCCTTCTTTACCAGAGAATTGGCCAGAGCCGTACACAGATACGTCTTACCCACACCCAGATCGCCGCAGATGTAGAGACCTTTATCCGCCTTCTGGTGCAGGATAGCCGCAAGCTTGAGATACAGCTGTTTCTGATCATCCGTATAAGATACGTTCTCCAGATCAAGATCCATCAGATCATAAGGAACATCGCAATAGACATAGGCGTTACGTAATTCTTTCTTGCGGTTTTCCGCCATGGCATAGTCGCAATACTCGATCTCCTCGATTGGAACGACATCCCGGTTCAGTATAAGTCTCTGCCCCTTGGATGGCTGAGTGCACATATACAGACCCTTACAGTCTTTACACAAAGATCTGGAAAGAGCGATCCTTTTCAGCAGATTAAAATGCTCCTGAATGAATTCATCAGAAAAACCGTACTTCTTCATGATTTCCTTTAAATACACATCGTTATTCAGTTCTTCTTTATTCATCATTTCTTACCCATCAGTTTCAGCAGTTCTTCCGCTTCTTCATCACTCATGGAAGTATTTCTTCCCGTATCATAGACCGGAAGTCTGTCTTCCTGGGTCTTTCTTTCATAGTTTCTGTTTAATCTTTCCAGAGCCTGCTGAGCGGTACTGACATCGTTGCGGTGCAGGTCGGAAGCGATCGGATACAGATATTTCTCGATCAGCCGATTGTCACAGTTTCTTAATGCATGCTCCAGCAGAACATTGATGACGGAATGATTCAGATGATACTCCTGAGAAAGATTCATGATGATCTTCCTATCGTTTTCCGTCACTTCCTTGCCATCCTGTAAAGACATCAGATAAGTCAGACAAGGCACGTTGTACTTACCCTTCTCGACATTTTTGTAGTCTCCCCTGGCATGCATGCAGAGATACTTCAGATAGCTCATGTTGAAGGATTCACTGCTTCTGTTTACCGTCTCGGCTACATAGCTTCTCATCCTGTCGTAGGAAATATCGTAAAGATCCGCCATTTCTGCAATCTGTTTCAGATTGTCTTTCGTACGGAACGGCAGCGGGAAGAGATTCGTAGAAATGTCCTTCAGGAAACGTCCCACATCAAACAGAGTATTGAAGCTGTACTGATCCGTGTTTACCGGTTTTTTGTTCAAATAGGTTTCATCTTCCGGTGTCCAGGAATTTAGATTCTCTACAGGCAATACCTTAGAAACATTCTCATAGCCCTCGTATTCGTTTGCCTCGTAGATATCGGCTATCAGTTCCTGATAATGCGTTCCGGAGGTCTTCAGGATGAATTCCCTTGCCAGGATGCCATCCTTGATGAATGCGGAAGCGGTCAGAGGTTCACACAAGACAAGCACATAGCTGTTGTCTTTTTTTAATGTTTTCAGCAGACGGTATTCATTCAGCTTCCCGCATAGGGTTTCAAACAGATCTACCGACAGATTCAGCGACATCAGCAGTTCGTTGAGTTCACGGAAATTGGCTGAATGACTCTTGACTGCCAGATATTCATACAGTGCCAGAGCATCGTTTCCAACCAGCGGACCATAGAAAAATACCAGGGCTTTCAGTCTTTCGCCAAAAAGCTCTACATTTCCGTCGATTTTATAAAGATCTTTCCCTAGCATAGTACTTCCTTAAGCCAATTATCGATCATGACATACAAGTCATTCAGACTACCATTATTATATATGATTTTATCCGCTCTTTTTATTTTTTCTTCCACAGACATCTGCGTCTTCAGTCTTTCCTGATACTGTTTCACGTTAAAGCCTCTTTCTTCCATTCTATCCTTCAGCAGTTTCTCATCGGTAACGATCAGAAGGTTCCTGTCGAAATAAACATCCCATCCCACTTCAAACAGCAGCGGTACTTCCGCAAACAAAGGATCATCCTTTCTTTTCTTCAGTTCCTTCAGGATCAAAGGATGCATGATATCTTCCAGTTTCTGCTTCTTTTCAGGATCAGAAAACACTTCTTTCGCCAGCTTCTTCTTGTTCAGGATATTTCCTTCAAAACACTCCGGAAACAGCTTCTTAACAGCCTTATAGCCTTTCCTGTTTTCTTCCAGAAGCTGAGCGTTTACCCGGTCGCAGTCAAAAACGTCATAGCCCCTGCTACGCAGATAATCCGATACGACTGTCTTTCCGGAACCGATGGTTCCTGTGATTGCGATCTTCATCTTTTCTTTTTCTGACATTTCGGACAGTAGTAGGTTCCTCTGCCGCCTATTCTGATTTTCTTTATCTCACTGCCGCAGAACGGACAGACATCCAGATTGTGAACATTCAGATCCAGCTGAAATCTTCCGGTAACGCCCAAAGAAGACGTATAGGAACGGATCGTCGTGCCTCCGGCTTCGATCGCCCTGTTCAGGATGTATCTAGTCTGCCGGATCATCTCTTCCAGCTGTTTCCTGCTTAATCTGCTTGCGGGAGTCCTGGGATCCATGTGGATCAAAGAAAGGATCTCATCGGCATAGATGTTTCCTATCCCGGCAACAAAACTCTGGTCAAGGAGCACCTGTTTGATCGGCAGTTTCTTTTCTCTTAGATAATCGTGGCAGTACTGTACGTTGAATTCTTCCGAGAAAGGTTCCGGACCAAGGCCCTTGAAACAGCGGTAATCCTGATCTTTCTTTATCAGTTCCATTCTTCCGAACTTACGGACATCGTTATATCTTAACTGTTTTCCATTATCCAGATAGAAAATCACATGGTCATGTTTATTGAGGGGAATGCTCTCATCCAGAATGAAGTACTTCCCTTCCATCCTAAGATGAGATACCAGAGTAACATCGTCCATTTCAAACAGAAGATATTTCCCTCTTCTTTTAAAACCGCAGAAAGTAGAACCGATCAGTCTATTACGAAACTCATCTTCAAAACAATCTACGATCGGTTTATATAAAATCTGAATATCCTCTATCTTTCTGCCCTTAATCCTGTTTTCCAGCGTATTTAGGACAGTCTGTACCTCAGGCAGTTCAGGCATTATTTCGCCTCGTACCAGTCCTTGCCGATGGCCAGAGAACAATCCAGTCTGGTCTTGAGCTGATAGGCATCCGACATGATTTCCGGAATGATCCGTTTCATCGTCTCTACTTCATCTTCCGGTACATCGAAGATCAGTTCATCATGGACCTGCAGAATCAGTCTGGACTTCAGATTCTCTTCTTTCAGCTTGGCGGAAGCCTTGATCATGGCAATCTTGATCAGATCCGCAGCGCTTCCCTGTATCGTCGCATTCATTGCGGCACGCTTGCCGAATTCCCGCATCATGTAGTTTCTGTCATTGATCTCATTGATGTATCTTCTGCGGTTCAGCATCGTCTTGACATAGCCGTTCTTCTGACAGAAATCGACCTGTCCGTCCAGGTATTTCTTGATATTCGGATAGGTTACGAAATAATCGTCGATGAACTTCTTGGCATCCTTGAAGGAAAGATTCGTCTGATTTGCCAGACCGAAATCGCTGATGCCGTAGACAACGCCGAAGTTTACCGCCTTGGCATGTCTTCTGACCAGATCGGATACTTCTTCCTTCTTCAATCCAAACACATCCATGGCCGTCTTGGTATGAATGTCGATTCCTTCGTTGAACGCATCGATCATTTTCTTTTCATCCGCAAGAGAAGCCAGCACTCTTAATTCGACCTGCGAATAGTCGGATGACATCAGTATGTTTCCTTCGCTAGGCTTGAATGCCTTTCTGATTTCTCTGCCTTCATCATCCCTGACGGAAATGTTCTGCAGGTTCGGATCGTAGCTAGACAGTCTTCCGGTCTGGGTTATGGTCTGCGAGAAGATGGTATGGATCTTCTGATCGGAACCGATGTATTTCTTCAGACCTTCCGAATAGGTTGAATAAAGCTTTGTATATTTCCGGTAATCCAGGATATCCGTAACTACCGGATGATAGTTGATCAGTTTATTCAGTGTTTCCGCATTGGTAGAACCTTTCTTCAGATCAGGAAGATCCAGTTCATCATAAAGAACGGCTGCCAGCTGTTTCGGTGAGGATATGTTGAATTCATGTCCGATGGAATCGTAGATCCTTCTTTCCAGGACATCGATCTTTTCCTTGGTCTGCATGGATATTTCATCCAGTTCCTTCTCGTCGCAGCACACGCCTGCCTCTTCCATGTCGTAGAGAACGTCCACCAAAGGAAGTTCCAGATCCTGATACAGACTCAGCATTTCTTTTTCTTCGAGTTCTTTTCTTACTCTTAGTTCAATCTGTTTCAGATCATAACTGATCTCGCAGGCATAGGCAGATAACTCTTCGACATTTACCTCTGCCGGTTTCTTTTCCGTTCCGAAAAGCTCCTTCAGTTCCCTGATCTTCTTTCCCTGATAATTGTGAATGATGCTGGCAAGATCGCTGTTGTAGTTGTTGGAAAGGAAACACATCAGATACAGATCATCCGTGTTCTTTCCTAAAGAAATTCCATTATAATGCAGGGCATGTTTCAGCGCCTTTAGATCAAAGACGGTCTTCTTTTTGTCTGACGACAGGAATTCCAGCGCTCTAGCATCTTTCTTCAGATCTTCTAACGTAATGTATTCCTGTCCTGATTCGTTGGAGAAGCAGACTCCATACAGCTTTCTCTCATAGTAGGAAAATTCATCGGAAAGGAAATAGATAACAGGTTCGTGAAGCAGCTCTTGCGAAATCCGGCTTACTGTCTTGTGTTCCCTCTTTTCTTCCTCGAAGCTCTGATTCGTCTTTCGAATCAAAGAGTACATCTCGTACTTATCAAAGAAATCGTTACGTCTGTCTTCATTTACGTTGACCTTGAAGTCATCCAGAACATGAGGAACTTCCACATCTGTTTTAATTGTAGCCAGGATCTTGGAAAGGAAGCAGGATTCCTTATCCCTTATCAGTTTCTCTTTCAGTTTTCCCTGGATACTGTCGATATTCTCGTAAATACCCTCACAGGTATCGTATTCGCTTAACAGTTTGACTGCCGTCTTGTCTCCGACACCTTCTACACCCTTGATGTTGTCGGACTTGTCACCCGCAAGTGCCTTGTAGTCGATGATCTGATATGGCTTCAGTCCGTATTCCTCCATCAAAGCCTTTTCATCCATTCTGGCAATATCCGACATGCCCTTACGCATCACGTAGACGCTGGTCGTGTCGTCGATCAGCTGCAGCATGTCTCTGTCGCTGGAAAGAATGCAGGTCTCCAGAGGATACTTCTTCGCCAGAGAGCCGATGATATCGTCCGCCTCGATCGAGTCGTATTCCAGATACGGGATCTGATAGGCATCCATCATCTCTCTGACCAGATCGAACTGGCCCACCAGTTCTTCCGGGGTTTCCCTTCTGCCTGCCTTGTAGTCTTCCGCAATATCGTGACGGAACGTATGTTTTCCCTTGTCGAAAGCCACGACGCAGTAGTCAGGCTTGATCGTATTCAGTGCCTTATTGAGCATATTGGCAAAAGCGTATACCGCATTCGTGTATACGCCCTTACTTGTCTTCATGATATTACCGTAACAAGTCGCATAGAAACCTCTGAACAGTACAGAGTTTCCATCGATCAGCAGCAGTTTCATTTATTCACCCGTTTCTACCGGAACAGTCACATTGGATGTGGCCATGTTTTCAAGGATACTTAAGTTTTCATACATTAAGGACATGTAGTCCTTGCCGGATTCTATCTGTGCCGAGGTCAGGGAAGAAATATTGTTCAAGGTGACACGTTTCAGTCCCAGTTCTTCTTCCAGCTGAGACATCAGTTCCTGCATCGCTTCCGGCAGATTCGGTTCAACGGCGATATAGGTAACGTTATCGTTCTTTATTCTAGCCTTGATCACTTCCAGCTGCTGCTCGCTTGGCAGTGCTCCGTATTTGGATAGACATACCGGATAGACCTGGAAGCCGAAATCTTTCTGCCAGCAGCCGAAAGATCCGGTCATGGATACGAACTTGATCGACTTGTTTTCTTTCACCAGACGGCTCGCAAGCGCCTGATACGCCGCATCCAGAGCAATCAGTTCATCCGCAACCTGAGTAAAGTTCTCCTCAAAAAACGCCGACTGTTCCACATAGTTGCTGGAGAGATATTCTTTCACATCCTTCGCCATACAGTACATTCCGCTTGGAGACAGCCAGATAAACGGATCCAGATCATACATGTCTACATCATTGAACACGTCATTGTCATAGAAAGAACTCTCGAAGAAAGTTACCTTTCCATCCACGATGACCGGCGTATAACGCTTATACTGGTACAGACAGTTCAGTACAGACAGATCACCGGCAGATAGATCAATGATTTCCGCTATCTGTTCATCATACAGATCCATGTAAGGTTCCAGATCGCCGATATGGAAAAGAACCAGAGAATCATTCAGGATCTCTTCATAGTTGTTTCTGATCTGAGAGGTCTGAACCAGAGTATTGCTCTGAATGGAAATCGGAGTGACTCTGTTGCCTCCGATACGGTTTACAAGATATCCGATCGGATAGATCGTATAGGCCGTATACTGCTTGGTAGAAGTACATCCGCACAGCAGCAGTACCGTGATCAGACATAATGCTTTTCTTAAAAATCTCATACCCTATTATTATACCTTATTGATCTGATATTTCGCATAGTATATCGCTTTGCCTTCGGCAGAAAACTTCTCCTGATAGGCTGTCATCGGTTCATTTTCGTTAACATAGTTCCTATCGCTTTCCAGAAGCACAAAGGATGACTCCTTGAAGTATTCCAGAGAATCATCGTAAAATCCTTCGTTATCCGTCTTAAAGATCAGGATACCTTTATCTTTCAGAATCTGTTCGTACTTCTTAAGAAACGGCAGAAAAGTCAGACGGCGTTTATGATTCCTTTTCTTCGGCCATGGATCGGAGAAGTGCAGATAAATCAGATCGATGCTGTCAGGATCGCAGATCTCTTCGATATTTGTCGCATCCGCCAGCAGAACCTTGAAGTTATTCAGTTCCTTATCCTGAGCCTTCTTGATCGCCCTGGCAACACAGGTTTCTTCCTTTTCCAGTCCAATATAAAAGATCTCCGGATGCATTGCTGCCGATTCGGTGATAAAATCTCCCATCCCCATACCGATCTCCAGATAGACAGGAAAATCAGTATGCAGGTCATGAAGATCGGAAATCAGATATTCTTTTTCGTTTTCCAGAAACGGGGATACCCATTTCTTTTTTCTCATTCGCATGTTTTAATTATAATTCATTTCTATCTGATTAGGATCAGCGTCTGATAAGGCTGCAGCTGCAGACCTTTTGCGTTTCCTTCGTACAGTCCTAATGTATCCAGGAATACCGAACAGTCTTCTTCAGCAGTTGTATTCCTGCATAAGCCGTTCGCATGGTATACGACATAAGTGTTCTTGCCCGATTTCAGTTCATACTTCAGGACTGCACCGTTTTCCAGCGCTTCTACTTCAATGTCCGGATCCTTTGCATGAAGCTGTTCAACATCCTGTTTGAACGCAACAAGCTGTCTGATGTTTTCGAAGACATCGTGATTCTTGATTTTTAAAGAATAATCCAGCTGGTTGATTTCATCGGATGACTGGTAGGAGTTGCTTTCACCCTGCTTGGTTCTAAGCATCTCCTCTCCCGCCAGAAGGAAGGATGTTCCATCGGAAGTCAGAACGACCGCTTCCGCAAGTACGCACATCTTACGTATCGTTTCTTCGTCTTCGATGCCTGCCGCTTTCATCCTGTCGTAAAGCGTGAAGTTATCGTGGCAGGTTACATAGGAAACGCTCTTGTCCGGATCATCGATGCTGTAGGCAAGATTGTATGTACATCCGTTGATGCCTTCCTGAATCGCACTGACATCTCCGGAAGAGATCTGGTTGCTGTTGATCCATCCTGTACTGGATGGTGAATTCAGTCCGCCCTTGATCAGGGCATCTCTCATCTGGTCGTTGAACTGACCGTATCCCTTAAACCGGTTGGCGTTGGCCTGTATCGCCTGATCGTCGCCGTTTAGCGGCGTCTTGCCTCCGGTCCACGGTTCGCCATAGATCACAATGTACGGATTGATCTTACTGGCTGCTGCACTTACCTGGTCCATCGTTTCGATGTCGTGGAGACCCATCAGGTCAAAACGGAAACCGCCAAGCTTGTATTCTTCTGTCCAGAAACAGATGCTGTCGATCATGAACTTGCGCATCATCGGCATCTCGCTGGCTGTCTCGTTGCCGCATCCTGATCCGTTAGAGAACGATCCGTCATAGTTGTAGCGGTAGTAGTAGCCCGGCATCAGAACATCGAAAGAGGAACGTAAAGCGGAAGAAACATGGTTGTATACGACATCCATGATGATCGTAATGCCTGCCTCATTGAAACGCTGTACAACCTGTTTGAATTCTTTGATGCGGCTGTATCCGTCATAAGGATCGGTAGAATACAGGCCTTCCAGAACGTTGTAGTTTAAAGGATTGTAGCCCCAGTTGAACGTATATTCGGTTTCGTCATTGTCCTGGTCATAGATCGGAATCAGCTGTACCGCATTAACACCAAGTTCCTTGATATGATCAAAGCCTGTGGTGACAGTCACATTACCTTCCGTATATGTCGTTCCTTCATCGATCAGGCCGAGGAATCTGCGCTTGTGATCTGCAGGACCGTTCCAGGTATCGGAACTTGTCACATCCGCCACATGAGTTTCCCAGACAGTCAGTTCTTTGCGGTCGTATTTCAGATAATCGATCTTGTCCCATCCTTCAGGATCTGTCTTGCTGAAATCGACAACCATGCCTCTGATACCGTTGATTCCGGCACTCTTTGCGTACGGATCTACAATCTCATAACCTTCCGGGTATGTTCCGTTATATACGAAATAAGTATAGTATTTCCCTTCCATGTCGCCGGAACACGTATAACTGAAGACGCCCCTGTCTCCTTTTTCCATTTCATAAGAAACATAGGTATCATTTCCTTTATTGGAGATCTTTGCAGGTGTTCCGTTGTCATAGACCCTGAGTTCTATTCTTTCCGAAACCGGAGACCATACTTTGAATACTGTCTCGTTTTTAGAATACAGAGCACCCAGTTCACCGTCATAATAATACAGTTCGTTAAAAGAATCCGAGTTGTACAGACCGGTCATCGATACAGGAGCTTCCAGCTTTGTGCCGGAACCGCGGAATTCTACTTCAACAGTATAGGTCTGCGAGAAGTCGGCAGTCATATCCAGCTTGTCGGTCAGATTCTTTCTTCCTGCACCGTTACCCTGTACAAGCAGTTCACCGTTACAGTAAAGGCTGTAGGTTTCTAAAGGATTGCTGCAGGAAATGTTGATGGAATGTTCATCCTTGAAGGCAGCATAATAAATCACATCGCTGATGGTTTTTTCCGAAGAATCATAGATATGTTCATCGCCTCCGGCAAGATAGACATGATATACGTTGTTTTCATCTTTCTCATAGGAAGAGAATATGACAAAACGGTCTGATTCGGTACCGTCCTTGGTCCAGCTTCCTTTCTTCTTGACGATCAGTCCAAGACGTCCTCCGGATAGTTCTCCGAAATAGGATAACGGATAAGAAGCGATCACGCCGTAATCGTCCTGATAGTTGAAATCGTCTTCCTTGTTGTCGTCCGTTCCTTCCGGGTCCCACAGCCACAGTGTCCAGTCGGAATACTTGTTGTCGCTTCGCTGATAGTGGATCTGTATCGAATCCTCATCCAGTTTCTCTATCTGTGTCGGATAATCCACATCCCTGTCCGGGTAGGAAACAGCAGGCTGTTTTTCTTTGCATCCAAAAAGCGATACCAGCAGTAACGCTATCATCGTGATCTTGATTAGAGTTCTGTTTTTCATATGTGACCTCCAGAAGGTTCTTCTGATATCTATTATATTTCAAACAGACAAGAAAAAAGCGTGACAGTTCGTGTCGCGCTTTTACTATTTGTTGAAACAGAATTATTTCTTGCCAAAGAACCTGATTTCTCCAAAGTGCTTTTCTTCTTTCACTTCTTCCTTCTTTTCTTCTTTTTTAGGTTCTTTCTTGCCTTCCTTCTTGTTTTCTTTCTTTTCTTCCTTTTCCGGTTTCGGCAGAAGTTCTTTGGCAGAAACGTTTACTCTGCCCTTCTCGTCGATCTCCATGACCTTGACTCTGATCTTGTCGCCGATCTTGAGAGCGTCTTCTACTTTTTCGACTCTCTCATGTTTGATCTTGGAAACATGAAGCAGAGCATCCTGTCCCTTGAACAGTTCTACGAATGCGCCGAACTTTTCCAGTCTGACAACGGTAGCGTCGTAGATTTCGCCGATCTTGGCTTCTCTGGTAATCTCATCGATCATGGCTTTTGCCTTTTCGATGGCTTCCTTGGAAGTATGATAGATCACGACCTTGCCGTCATCGTCGATATCGATCTTGACATCGTCGCACTTCTCAATGATGTCGTTGATTACCTTGCCGCCTGTACCGATGACTTCTCTGATCTTATCGGTCGGGATCATGAAGGTTACCATCTTAGGTGCATATTCACTGACTTCTTTTCTAGGTTCAGCAATTGCCGTAGCCATATTGGCCAGGATCTCCATCCTTCCCTTATGAGCCTGTGCCAGCGCTTCCTTGAAGATCTCTCTGGTAATGCCCTTGCACTTGATATCCATCTGTAAGGCAGTAATGCCGTCTTTTGTACCTGCGACCTTGAAATCCATGTCGCCGTAGTGGTCTTCCATACCCTGAATATCTGTCAGGATGGAATAGTTTTCACCGGTCGTGATCAGACCCATTGCCACACCGGCAACAGGAGCCTTGATCGGAACACCGGCAGCCATCAGAGACATCGTACCGGCACAGATCGAAGCCTGTGAGCTGGATCCGTTGGATTCCAGTACTTCAGCGACTGTTCTGATCGCATACGGGAATTCTTCTTCTGAAGGCAATACCTGTAGCAGTGCTCTTTCACCTAAGGCGCCATGACCGATCTCTCTTCTGCCAGGCGTGCCCATTCTGCCGACTTCACCGACACAGTAAGGCGGGAAGTTATAGTGATGCATGAATCTCTTTTCTTCGACTTCCGTCAGGTCGTCGATGATCTGGTTGTCGCCTAAAGGGCCTAATGTCGTAACGGATAATACCTGCGTCTGTCCACGGGTAAACATGGCTGAACCGTGAACTCTTGGAAGCAGATCTACCTGAGAATCAAGAGGTCTGATCTCATCCAGAGCTCTGCCGTCAGGTCTGATCTTCTCGTCGGAAATCAGTCTTCTGACTTCGTTGGCGATCGTCTGTTCACAGTATTCGCCGACCTGTTTCACCAGCTTGTCGGCTTCCTTTTCACTCAGTGTTTCATCATTGGCGAAGTGTTCCTTCATCTCGTTGATGATGTTTTCCTGCGCAGCGTAGGATTCCAGCTTGTCGTGAATGGATACGGCTTCTTCCAGACGTTTCTTGCCGTTTTCGTCGACATAGTTTCTGACTCTTTCGTCGATCTCATACAGAACGACTTCCATCTTTTCCTTGCCTACCTTGGCAATGATCTGCTCTTCCAGAGCACAGAGTTCTTTAACCTTCTCATGACCGAACATCAGCGCATCCAGCATCAGTTCTTCATCGACTTCATGTGCGCCTGCTTCGACCATGTTCAGAGCTTCTTTTGTACCTGCTACCGTCAGATCGATTAAAGATCTAGACAGCTGTTCCACGGACGGATTCACAACGAACTGTCCGTCGACATAACCGACCTTAACGCCTGCGATAGGACCATCAAACGGAATATTGGAAATGCAGAGGGCCAGTGATGCGCCAAGCATCGCAGACATCTCCGGTGAACAGTCCGTATCCACGGACAGTACCGTATTGACTACCTGTACTTCATTTCTGAAACCTTCCGCAAACAACGGACGGATCGGTCTGTCGATCAGTCTTGCAGTCAGCGTTGCGTGCTCGGAAGGTCTGCCTTCTCTTCTCAAGAATCCTCCAGGGATCTTGCCTACTGAATACAGTTTCTCTTCAAATGATACCGTGAGCGGGAAAAAATCCGAATCCTTGGCTACGCTAGATGCGCAAGCCGTAGACAGTGTCACCGTATCGCCATACCTTACCAGAACAGACCCCCCAGCCTGTTTTGCGACTTCACCGGTCTCGATGCTTAACTTACGACCGTAGAAGTCAAAATCAAATACTTCTTTCATCTTTTCTCTTCTTTCTTTTATTTAAACGTATACATTCTAACACATAATCTTTTTTTAAACTAACATTTTATTTTTTATTTCCATACAGAAAAATAAAAATATATTATAATGGAAACGTGGGATTAACTGAGATCAGTGTTGAAAAGTTCAACAATCTTGCCTATGCGGAACCGGATGGAAACGTATTCCAGAATTCCTGCTGGGCAGATCATGAAGTGAAAAACGGATATAGGCCGTTGTTTTTTGAATATCTGAACGACTATGGAACGACAATGGCTCTGGCCATGTTCCTTTTGAAGAAGAATTCGGTATTCAACAGATTTACCGCCTACTGTCCAAACGGCTATCTCATCAACTGGTATGACGATGAGCTTTTAAGAGCCTTCAACGAAGAGCTAATTGTTAATCTGAAGAAATACAGAGTCAACCGTATCGTGATCGAACCGCATGTGGCTGTCGAAAAGGCAGGAAAGCACGTGAGTGAAGTTCTGGAAAGCATCGGCTATCAGAAGAGCAAAGAAATCTTTACCTATGAGATCGATGTGAACAGTTTTGAAAGAAATCTCTCCGACAGTAACATCATCCTGAAAGTCAAAAGAACCGACGGAGACATTTCCGAATACAAGGACTTTTTCAACAACAGAAACAAAGAATATCTGGAACTCTACAACTCTCTGAAACCGTATACGGCTTTCTATTCCGTTAGTCTGGATTCCTACAAGAGCAAGCGTGCCGCAAACGAAAACATCCAGGAATGTAAGATCTATATTGACGCGCACAAGGATGACTACAAGTTTGAACAGAAGATTGAAAACAAGGAACAGGAGATCAAGAGGATCAACCAGATCGTAACAGGCATTGAGAAGTATGAAAGATCCCACGGAACCGATCCGCTGATTTACGGTATGGGCGTAACGGAATACTCCGACAAGATCAGCAGGCTTTTCTCGATTTCTCTGGATCCGCAGAACTTCTTTAACGCGGAAGCAGAGCTGATCAATAAAATTGTTGAAGACGCACACGAAAAAGGTTGTATAATAGTGGATGGTTCACAAGAATTCTCCAATGCGAAGAAAACGGAGCTGATCGGAGAATACACTTTGAATCTCTGATGCCAACTTAGCTCATCAGGTAGAGCAACGCACTCGTAACGCGTAGGTGGTAGGTTCAAGTCCTATAGTTGGCACCATTTGTAATGAAAAGCATCCCCTACAGGGATGCTTTTTTATTTCTCTTTTTTATTTCTTTTATACAGCAATACGCAAGGAATGAAGATCAATCCCATGGCGATCATCAGGATTCCCATGTTCTGCATCATCAGGCTGTTTCCCTTGAAATACAGGGTCAGAACGCCTGCCAGGATCTCCAGCACTCCAATGAAAGAAAGCAGTCCCCTGGTGGAAAAAACGATGCCAAAGAAGGCGCAGATCACATTGATACCCGGAATGATGTAGATGG
This sequence comes from uncultured Solobacterium sp., assembly GCA_964529805.1. Taxonomy (GTDB): domain Bacteria; phylum Bacillota_I; class Bacilli_A; order Erysipelotrichales; family Erysipelotrichaceae; genus Colivicinus. The sequence continues at coordinate 40,951 of CAZGZT010000003.1, forward strand.
ACAGACGAAGCAGCGTTGCCGTGAAGTCCGTACCCGGAAGTATCTTCATGATCATCGCATCATGCTCAAAATGATATGCCACAGTAAAGTACATGACTACTGCAACTATCAGTTCAAGAACAGTGATAAGTTTTGCGATCTTTTTCATCATAAGTACATTTTAATAGAAAATCTTCTTCAAATAAAGGCCGTTTGGATCGGCGTTGTATCTTCGTGTATTCTTCTGCGGGTGTTCCAGCATGTCCTTGATATCATCCAGTGTCTTTAGTCCCCTGCCCAGATCGATCAGTGTTCCTACCATGATCCTGACCATGTTTCTGAAGAAACCGTCACTTGAAACAGTTATGATCAGCATGTCTTTTTTTCTGGTAATACGGAATTCCGTGATGTTTCTTGTCTGGTTTGGGTATTCCTTGAAACTATTTGTATTGAATGAGGAAAAGTCGTGTTCTCCCAGCAACAGTGCAGCACCCTGTTTCATCAGATTGACATCCAGGTCATAGAAACACTGGTAGGCATAGCCGTTCAGGAATACATCGTATTCTCCGATGTTGATCAGATATTCATAGGTTTTCTTCTTTACCGAATAACGGGCATGGAATTTCTCCGATACTATCTCCACCTTTAATACATGAATGTCTTTCGGCAGCAGTGAATTGATCGAAAACTTCAGCTTACCCGGTTCTTTTTCTTTATCTGTATCAAAATGAAACACCTGCCCTCTGGCGTGTACACCCGCATCTGTTCTAGAAGACATGACAATACGGATCTTTTCGGAGAAGATCTGATACAGCGCTTTTTCTATGATATCCTGTATCGCCACGGCGTTGATCTGCGACTGAAAACCGGCATAATGGCTGCCATCGTAGGCGACTGTTACTTTATATCTCATAAGTAGATCCTGGAAAGAATGCTGAATGCAAGCACGCCGACACAGATCAGGATGAACAGATAGTCGGCGAAACGGAACTTCAGGATATGATATCTGGTCCTTTTTGCACCAGGAACGTAGCCTCTGGCTTCCATCGCATCGGCAAGCTCATAAGCTCTTTCAAATGCGACCGAGAACAGAGGAACGATCAAAGAAAGGATCGATGTGACTTTCTGAGAAAGCGAACCGTTCTCGAAATCGACGCCACGGGACTTCTGGGCATTCATGATACGGATCGTTTCTTCAATGATGGTCGGAATGAATCGTAAAGCTATGGATACCATCATGGCGATCTCGTGGGTCGGGAAACGGAATACTTCCAGCGGCTTCAGGATCCATTCGATACCTAAAGTAAGATCCAAAGGTTTCGTGGTAGCCGTCAGCAGTGTCGTAATGGAAATCATCAGTAATAATCTGGCGATCACAAACAGCGTATTGAATACCGCATCATAATGAACAGGGATCGATCCGATCATAAACAGAAGTTCTCCTGTTCTTAATGTCAGTACATTGATCACCAGCAGGAAGATCATCATCATGATCATCGGTTTAAAGGACTGGGCAATCATCTTGATGCCGATCTTGGCCAGCAATAAGACAATCACTTCAACAATGGCGATCACCAGGAAAGCCCACCAGCTCTTCGGAACAAATACGGCAGCGATCATCAGGAAAAGACCGATCAGTTTGGCACGCGGATCCAGTCTGTGCATGAAGGAATCGATAGGAATGTATTTACCGAAAACCATGTTGTTCATCGTTTCACCTGCCTGGCAATTTCTTCACTCAAAAGATCCAGCGTACGTGCCTCTCTGGAAAGCTTGAATCCTTTTTCTATCAGTTTATTTCTGAATATAACGATCTGCGGTTCAAGCAGGTCGAATTCTTTCAGCTTCTTTGGATCATTAAACAGATCCAGCGTATCTCCGACATAGACGATCTTTCCATGCGATAGAACGACTGTTTCGTCGCAGACGTTATAAACCATTTCATTGTCATGAGAAACAATGATGATCGTCTTTTTCATCTTTCTATTCAAAGAGACGAAGAGATCCGTCATTTCCTTGGCGCCCTTCGGATCCAGACCGGCAGTCGGTTCATCCAGAACAATAATCTTCGGATCACAGGCTATGATACCGGCAATCGCTACTCTTCTTTTCTGTCCTCCGGATAACTCTAAAGGAGAAGACTGATACAGATCTTCTGATATTCCCACAAGTTTCAAAGCCTGTCTGGCTCTTTCCTGGGCTTCCTGCAGCGTATATCCGAAATTGAGCGGTCCAAAGGCTACGTCCTTCAGTACCGTTTCCTCGAACAGCTGATATTCCGAGAACTGGAAAACCAGACCGACATCTTTTCTTAACGGTTTCAGAAATCTGATCTTCTGATTGGCAACCAGATTGTAGTCAAGGATCTCCAAACTTCCCTCGCTAGGCAGAAGCAGGGCATTAAGATGTTCAACCAATGTGGATTTACCCGAACCGGTCTCGCCGATAATGGCGGTAATGATTCCTTCCTTGATCTCCAGGTTGATGTTATCCAGAGCCTTATGGGCATAAGGCATGTCCTTGTTGTAGATATAACTCAGCGATTTGAACGATATCGCCATAATTCCTCAGCCATCCCTTCCAAATCTCTTGCCTTAAGCTTGATTTTCTTCTTCATGAACGTATCTCTGATCTGTTCGATAAACGGAACATCCAGATTGATCTTCTTCAGCAGATCCGCCTTCGCAAAAACCTTTTCAGGCTTATCGTGCATGAACAGTTTACCTTTATTCAAAACCACGCAGTCATCCGACTGCAGGACTTCTTCAATGTCGTGAGTGATTGAAATGACGGTAATGTCATCTCCTCCCGCCAGATCGTACATCAGTTTCTTGATTTCTTTCTTTCCTTTCGGATCCAGCATCGAAGTGGCTTCATCGAAGATGATGATTTCCGGTTTCATCGCCAGAATGCCCGCTATCGCGACTCTCTGTTTCTGTCCACCGGAAAGATTCTGCGGTTCATAGTCCAGGAAACTGCTCAGTCCTACCTTTTGTGCATATTCATCGATGATCGCTTCCATATCTCTAGATTCTTCCTGTCTGTTTTCCAGACCAAAGGCGATATCGTCTCTGACCGTTGATCCGATAAACTGATTATCCGGATTCTGGAAAACAATACCCAGCTTTTCTCTGATCTTCGGCATGTTTTCTTCATTAACCTGCAGGGAATCGATGTGGACGGAACCTTCCTGTACCGGAAGCAGTCCCGCCATCAGTTTAGCCAAAGTGGACTTTCCGGAACCGTTATGGCCGATGATCGTCGTATAGCTGCCCTTCTCAATCGAAAAGCTGACGCCCTCTACGGCCTTCTGTTCCCCGTTGTAGGAATACCCTACGTCTTTTAATTCAATCAGACTCATACTACTTGATTATACTCTATCTTTCATAAAAAACACCGCTAAAGCGATGCTGTTTTCTTTCTAAGAGCTTCATAGGCCTCTCTTAGATCATCAATATCCTTGACCGTCATCTCCATCGGACACATGCCGTCTCCCCTGCGGTTGACGATATAGCCCGTCAGTTCATCATAGCTGTACTCTATGCCATACTTCTCAAAGATATCCTTTCCCGATTTTGATAAGACGATCGCATGGACCTTCTTGACGCCCGATAAGGTCAGAAGCATTGCGCTGGCCTTCCCGATAATCTTATCGGCTACCTCCAGATCCTTGAAGAAATCCTCCTTTTCATTGATTCTGTCAATGACCGGACGTATCCCGCTGTCATAAGAAAAATAACCGTTGGATGCGATAATCGAATAGTTTTTTTCCAGTAATGTATCTCTTAATTCCATTATTGATTATTATATAACACTTTTTTTGAGTATAATAAATAGTAGAAAAAGGAGAAATCATTTATGCCATTAGTTACATCAAAAGAAATGTTTAGAAAAGCGTACGAAGGCGGCTACGCCATTGGCGCTTTCAATGTCAACAACATGGAGATCATTCAGGGCATTACAGAAGCGGCGAAAGAATGCAACGCCCCTGTCATTTTACAGGTATCCAAGGGTGCTAGAGCCTATGCCAACAGAACCTATCTGGTTAAACTGGTAGAAGCAGCTGTCATTGAAACAGGTCTTCCTATCGTTCTGCATCTGGACCACGGCGATACTTTCGAAACGTGCAAGTCCTGTATCGACGGCGGATTCACTTCTGTCATGATCGACGCTTCTTCAAAGCCTTTTGAAGAGAACATCGCCATCACCAGAGAAGTCGTAGAATACGCACATGCTCATGGCGTTGTCGTAGAAGCGGAACTTGGTACACTGGCAGGTGTCGAGGATGATGTTAAGGTTTCTGCCGAGGATTCATCCTACACCAGACCTGAAGATGTTGAAGAATTCGTCAAGAGAACAGGCTGCGACTCACTGGCCATCGCCATCGGTACTTCTCATGGCGCATACAAGTTCAAACCGGAACAGTGCACCAGAAACGAAGAAGGCATTCTGGTACCGCCTCCACTAAGATTCGACATTCTTGAAGAAGTACAGAGAAGACTTCCTGGATTCCCGATCGTTCTCCATGGCGCATCATCTGTTCCGCAGGAATACGTCAAGATGATCAATGAGAACGGCGGCAACATGCCTGATGCCGTAGGCGTTCCTGAAGATCAGCTCAGAGAAGCTGCAAAGCTTGCCGTATGCAAGATCAACATCGACTCCGACCTGCGTCTGACCATGACCGGAACGATCCGTAAGTTCTTCAACGAGCATCCTGAAAAGTTCGACCCTAGAGAATATCTCAAGCCGGCAAGAGCCAATATCAAGGAACTCGTAAAACACAAGATCATCGATGTACTTGGCTGCGATAACAAGATCTAAATCATAAAAAGAAAACGGTGTATCACTTCGATACACCGTCTTTTTTTATTCTCTTGAAGAGTCTTGCGCTGTGGAATATCATATCCAGCTCATCGACATAGAAGTGCAGGATGGCTTTCCAGTTCTTGGTTGCCGTACTAAGGGTGATATATGCATCATCGATGTGATCTTCCACATAGTTGAACAGTTCTGTTCCTATGCCTTGATTTCTATAATCTTTTCTGACATAGATCTCCATGATCTCGAAACACTTCGAACCGTCAGGTATGACCGAGGACATGTTCTTGGATTCTTCGCTGTGACCGAAGAGATATCCAATAATCCTGTCATCCTCTAATGCCAGGAATATCCTGTTTCCTTTGATGTCATCTTCCTGGTTACTGCGGTATCCGTAGCAGCTGTCTTCCTTTTCCCATTCCACCGATAGATCAATCAGTTCCTTCAGGATCTCTTCATTCAGTTCTACTTCCTTTATCCTCATTTTTCTCATCAATCAGGCAGACCGCCTCTGCCATCGCACCTTCTCCATTCCCGATAAACCCCAGACCTTCGCCACAGGTCGCCTTGACGTTGATCTGAGCGATATCACAATGCAGGTGTTCCGCTATATTCTTTCTCATTTCATCGATGTACGGGGCTATTTTAGGCTTCTCAATGATGATCAGGGAATCGATGTTGACTACTTCGTATCCGTTCTCACAAAGCATCTCATAAGACGCATCCAGCAGCTTCAGGGAAGAAATACCCTCATACTTCGGATCCTTATCCGAGAAATGCGTCCCGATGTCCTTCAGACCCATAGCACCGATCAGGGATTCAATGATCGCATGCAGAAGGACATCCGCATCCGAATGACCTAGCAGACCCTTCTCGTAAGGGATCTTCACACCCCCGATGATCAGATCTCTGCCTTCTACCAGTCTGTGAATATCCTTAGACTGACCTATTCTCATATGAGTTCTACCTCCCTGATATCATCCACTACCTTGTCATAATTCTCCAGCAGGACATCCTTGGCCTGATGGCCCTTTGCCACCAGCACGCAGTCTATCCCCATGGCTCTGGCCGTATCCAGATCGTGCAGGGAATCGCCGATCATCATGCAGTCGTTCGGATTCTTATCCTTGATCCAGTTCAATGCCACATCGATCTTGGAATAGGCATAGATATCGCCTAAACCCAGCACTTCATCGAAGTATTCCTCGATTTCAAGTTCCTGCAGCTGTTTTTTCAGTTCTACGAGACTCGAAGCGCTTAATAGGATATTTCTGTTCCCTTTCGCATGATTCTTCTCCAGAACCTCTATCACACCGTCATAGACCTTATATTCGTCTCTCAATGCCCGGTACCAGCTGAACCAGTACGCTCCCACTTCTTCATAGGAATTCTTCTCCCAGTCGAAGCCTACCTGTTCATAGTAACTCTTTACCGGAAATGTAAAGATATGCAGATACTCATCCATGGTCAAAGGCTCCCGGTCCAGACCGAAGTGTTCGATCGTATGATTCTCGGCCTTGAGACATACCTTGATGTCATCCAGAACCGTTCCATTGAAATCAAAAACAACATACTTCATACGTTCATTATACAAAAAAAGACTCCTAAGAGTCTTTAATAATCATCCTTATCTGTGATTACGTCTGGATCTTCTTCCCCTTCTTCCGGTTCATCCTCATCCAGTTCGATCTGAGAGATATCCACATGCGATTCCTCAAATTTGTGACGGTTGATCAGATCCCATCTGTTTCCCTTTAATGATACGAATCTTGAATCCAGAGTCATGTCTGCATAGAACTGCGCAACCTGATCATTTCTTACACCATATACCTTGGAAACCTCTTCCCACAGCTTCTTAAACTGTATCGCACGTTTCTTCTTAGACATGATCTCAAAAGCCACGTCTGTCATTGATTTAGCACAAGCCATTATTCGTAAACTCCTAATAATACTTAATCTCTATTGTTCTGTTTTCATCATTAATGATGTAACGTACTATCAATATATCACTATTCAATTTAAAATCAACCACTTTTACATCAAATCTTAGAATTCCTTCTTCAGTGATGATTTTCGCGTAGGCATCCCTTTTCAGATGCAGTTCCAGCATGTGGTCTTCAGCCTGTCGGAAAAAGCTTAGACCATCCTCATAGATACAGAACTCGCACTGCGCCCCTTCCTTGTCGACATACATAAAACAGCGCCTGTCGGAAACATCTTCCACAAGCGTTTTTTCCAAGTAACCGGTATCGGGATGACTGAGTACTACTTCTAGCATAACTGCATATATTAAAACCCAATCGTTTCTTTAAGTCAATAATAATGATAAAATATACTGGATGGAATATAAAAATAAAAAGGTTCTGGTGATCGGACTGGCTAGATCTGGCATGGCTGCGATCAAAGTACTGCATAAGCTGGGCGCACAGATCACCTTGTCGGAAAGAAAAGAACCGAACGAAGAAGAAAAAGAATATCTGGAATCGATCGGCGTAGAGATCACCGATCAGGACATGCCCGTTTTTGAACGCGATTTTGATCTGGTCATCAAGAATCCGGGCGTTCCTCCTGTTTCCCCTATTGTAAAGAGACTGGAAGAAAGAAAGATCCCGATCATTACCGAAATCGAGCTGGCCTATCAGATTTCCAGGCCGCAGCACTACATCGCCATCACCGGAACAAACGGTAAGACGACAACGACTTCTCTGATGTATGAACTGCTGAAGACGGCATTCAAGGAAAAGGCCCATGTCGGAGGCAACATCGGTACGCCTTTATGCGAACTGGTTCTGGAACATGATCTGATGGAAGAAGAAAACCACTACATCTCCCTGGAGATATCCAACCACCAGCTGGTCGATATCGATGTCTTCAGGCCTGAGATCGCGGTCATCATCAATCTAACTCCTGATCATCTGGAGACCATGGGTTCTCTGGATGCCTACTATAAATCCAAGACGGAAGTCTATCGGAACATGAAAGACGATGACGTTTTCCTGTACAATGCCGATGATGAGATACTGAAAGAATACACAGAGAAATACCCGATTCACTGTCAGATCAGATCCTTCTCTCTGGAATCACAGGATACCTACGCTTTCCTGAAAGACGGATACATCTGGGTTAATGGTGAAACTATACTGCCATTAAGCAAGATCTCTCTTGTAGGCAAGCACAACATCCAGAACGTCATGATCGCAGTTACTGCCGCAAAACTTCTTGGCATATCCAATGGAGACATCGTCAAGACGATAGAAGCTTTCAAAGGTGTTGAGCACCGCATCGAATTCGTTCGGGAAAGAAACGGTGTCAGATACTACAACGACTCCAAAGGAACCAATACCGATGCGACGATCACGGCTCTGGATTCTTTTGAAAGAGGTGTCATTCTTCTGGTGGGAGGCTATGAAAAAGGCCTGGACATGACGGAAACGAGAAAACATCTTGGCTGTGTCAAGAAGATCATCGGCTTCGGCCAGTCAGGAAGAAGAATCGCTTCCGATCTTTGCGAGGATCCGATCATCGTCACGACACTGGATGAAGCCGTTCATGAAGCGGAAAAGCTCGCGGTTGCGGGAGATACCGTGCTTCTTTCTCCAACCACATCAAGCTTCGACCAGTATTCCGGATATGAAGAAAGAGGAAGACATTTCAAGGAAATCGTAAACGCATTATGAGCAAGAGATACATAGGCGTGTTCGACTCCGGAATCGGAGGACTGACTGCCGTAAAACACCTGATAGAGAAGCTGCCGCACGAGAACGTCGTTTTTCTTGCGGATACCTTAAACATGCCGTACGGTTCCAAGACCAGGAAACAGATCATAGAATACTCGCTGAATAATTTAAGTATTCTTAGCAGATATGATTTAAAAGCCCTTCTGATCGCCTGCAATACCTCGGATTCCGCTGCCAGGAAGATTCTACAGAAGCAGACATCAATTCCTGTACTGGGTGTGATCGAAGCGGCAGCCAGGCAGGCCTGCAGTACAACAAAGAACGGAAAGATAGGTGTTCTGGCAACATCCGCCACGATCCGTTCCGGCAAATATGAAAAAACCATTCACGCAATCGGCAAAGACATCGAGGTCTGTTCCCTTGCCTGTCCTGAACTGGTTCCGATGATTGAAGCAGGAAAAACCGCAGATGATCCGGAACTGTCTGATATCCTTGCGGAATATCTCAACATCCTGAAAGAGAAACAGACCGATACGATCATCCTGGGATGTACGCACTACGATGTTCTGAAAGAAAAGGTTAATGAACTGATTCATGAAGTCAACGTAGTCTCTTCTTCCGTCTGTGCCATTGACGACCTGAAGGAACTCTTAGAGAAACAGGATCTATTGAATAACGATCCTGAACCGGAAAGGATCTATCTGGCGACAGCCGATCCTGAAGGATTTAAAAAGACCGCCTCAGCGATCTTAGAAAATATTGAAATAACCAAAGCATAAAATCAGATGTCCTAAGACATCTGATTCTTTTTTAGTAGTTCTCGGCGTTGACTTCGAAGTATGCCTGCGGATGAGCACATACCGGGCACATTTCCGGAGCCTTAGGCCCTACGACGATATGACCGCAGTTGCGGCATTCCCATACCTTGACTTCGGACTTGGCGAATACTTCCTGTGCTTCAACGTTGTGTAACAGCGCTCTGTATCTTTCTTCATGGTGCTTTTCAATGGCTCCTACCATTCTGAATTTGGCAGCCAGAACCTTGAATCCTTCTTCTTCAGCTGTCTTGGCGAAACCTTCGTACATGTCTGTCCATTCGTAGTTTTCACCCTCTGCAGCAGCCGTCAGGTTCTCGGCAGTCGTTCCGATACCTTCCAGTTCCTTAAACCACATCTTGGCGTGTTCTTTCTCGTTGTCTGCAGTTTTCAGGAACAGTGCAGCAATCTGTTCATATCCTTCTTTTTTTGCCTTGGAAGCAAAATAAGTGTACTTGTTTCTTGCCTGTGATTCACCCGCAAAAGCAGCCTGCAGGTTCTTTTCTGTCTGTGTACCAGCGTATTTGTTTGCCATAATTGTCTCCTTCTATTGTTATGCTACCTTAAGTATAAATTCTAAGCCGAAATAACTCAAGCAGTCAGCTCTGTTTTGTGTTTAGACGCACTTTCAGCTCGTACAGGATGTCTTTCCAGTTGATGATGATCATCACTAGGAAGAGGACAAACGAGGCTGTAGAGAAGGCAAATGCGATCCAGTTGGTGATAGGCCAGCTGTGGATGGAATAAGGGATACTGGCAAGACATAGCAGTCCCAGCAGCATGACGGAGGTCAGATGTCTGGCTTTTCTGTCATAGGTCACATAGAAGATGATGACCATCAGCAGAAGATAGGCAAACAGGACGATCGGAATGACGGTCTGAGCCCATCCTCTGGCCAGGAAGTGTTCGATCAGAAGCAGCAGGACTGCCAGATAGAAGGATATTCGAATGGTATGAGAGAATATGGAGAATTCTACCAGTCTTAAGGAAAACACCAGCTTCCAGATGCTGAAAAGAGACCAGATGACGATCAGGCTCCACATCTTGCCTTTTACAAGAAGATTCACCAGAAGACATGCCGCAGAAGCGCAAAGGAAAACGATCCTGACGATGTTACGTAAGGTACGGTAGAAAGAACTTTGTCTTTCCGGTATCGGATAAATGATCCTAGGATTCATATTCGACACTCCCTTCCGCTTCTACGGCAAGTCCGTCTTCTTTCAAAAGACGGTATACCTCTTCTTCAAAAACCGTTTCACGGCAGTTCTTGATCAGGGTAAAGACAGCTTTTTTCCCATATGTGACCATGGAACTGGTGACTCTGTTTGGAATACCAGGCATCAGAATGAACTGAAATCTGTCAACTTCGTCCTGAAGCTGCTGAGGCAGTTCAACAACACCCAGATTGGATAATGTGCAACCGATAATACTGTTGCTAAAGTAGCCGTAGACCGTCTGAGCGATCGCCACTTTAATAAACAATGGAACATAATTCAAAGATGCGATCAGATTACCGGTAATCTTCATCATCTGGCTCATGTGCTCTTCATCGCCTTTATCTTTGATCTGAGCGGCAATGTCTTCGATCAGCTGTTTCTTGTCTTTGATCTGCGAAAGATTCTCCGTGGCGTTGAAATACATCGAATAGTTACGTAATGTTACGGAATGATTGAACTTGCGCATGTTGACAGGGACCTGAATGTTGAAAATGCCGTCGTTCTTTACGATGGACTTCTTTGCTGCCAGCATGAGTGTTGCACACAAATAAGCCGTAACGGTTCCGTTGTAGGACTTGCTTACCTTCTTCAGCTCATCGCTGTCCATGATGAAATGGATGATCCTGGTAACCCCGGTCTTGGAAAGTCTGCCATCCAGCTGCATCGATTTCTTATCGACGAACTTGGAGAAATCCCCTTTCCCCTGGGCATTCTTGAATTCATTGACCGCTTCCGCTTCATCAGGCATCTCATCCGGATCCTTTACATTGCACTCGTAGGAGAACGTCTTTCCCTGTAGCCTGCAGTATTCGCCAAGCAGCGTCTTCAGGAAGACCATACCGCCGCTTCCATCGGTAATGGAATGGAAGAACTCAACGCTGATCCTTTTCTTGTAGTAGAGAACACGCAAAGAACGGTAGCTTCTAAGCAGTATCGATATCGGCTTGCACGGGATATCCTCTTCCTCTTCTACCAGAAGAATATGATTCGTTGTTTCCAGGTAGTGCCAGAAGAAGCCGTTCTTGATGACGGCCGAAAAGGTTGGAAAACGCTTGATGGTAAAATCCAAAGCCAACTGCAGCAGGATCGGTTCAACATCTTCTTTCAGTTCAACGGAAAGTCTGAACATCGGCATCTGTCCGAATTTCATGCCTAATGGATAGATGATAGCTGCATTGTCCAGCGAATAGGATCTGCGCTTATTTGACGCATAGAAATCTCCCAGATGTTTTGGATCTATCCTTTCACAGATCTCACTGATATCGTGTTCCTGATCCTGATAGTATTCAAAAGCGCGGATAAAGTGCTGATAGATCAGATTCTTTCCGTACAAAGGAAGATCCAGTTTCTGATCAAGCGCATTAAAAAAATCATCGATCCTTACGCTTTCCGCTTCAGATCGACCGCTCTTCAGTTTCTGCAGATGAAGATTCTGTTTATTTTTCATTTTGATCTATCTCATCTTTATAAAAAGATCAGTAAACAAGACTGGCGGCCCCAACAGGAATCGAACCTGTAACTATCCCTTAGGAGGGGATTATTTGATCCATTAGACTATGGGGCCACATCACTATTATACATAAATAAAAGAAAATAGGTCTATAACCTATTTTCAATTACTAAGGAATTTAAAATGAAAAAACTTTTTACACTATTACTATATATCAGTTATGTGAAAATATTGTGAAATTTTACATCATTTATGAAAATATTTACTGAAAAAGACTTTCAGATAATAAAAAAGAGAGGAATAATCCTGTTATTTCTCTCTTTTTGTCATGTTATATGTGCGTTATGCTTTAGTACATTCCGCCCATTCCGCCGGCAGGCATTGCAGGTTCCGGTTCTTTCACAGTACCTACCGCCGCTTCAGTCGTGATCAGCAGTCCGGCAATGGATGCGGCATTGAGCAGTGCGGATCTTGTGACTTTGCATGGATCGACAATTCCGGCCTTGAACATGTCTACCCATTCTCCGTTCTTGGCGTCGAAACCGACATTGTTCTTCTGTTCCAGCTGTTTGTCGACAATATCCTTGCCGTTATGACCGGCATTCTCGGCGATCTGATACAGAGGCTTCGTCAGTGATTCAAAGACGATAGAAATACCCTTCTGTACATCCGGATCTTCTGCAGTAACCTTGCTTCTCATTTCCTTATAGATGGACATCAAAGCGCATCCGCCGCCGCTTACGATACCTTCTTCGATCGCAGCTCTTGTTGCATTCAGGGCATCTTCGATCCTCAGTTTCTTCTCCTTCAGTTCCGTCTCTGTCGTAGCACCTACCTTAATGACAGCTACGCCGTTGGTCAGCTTTGCCAGACGTTCCTTCAGATTCTTCTTGTCATAATCGGAAGTCGTTCTCTCGATCATGTTCTGAATCTCGGCGATTCTTTCCTTGAAAGCCTTCTTGGAACCTGTGCCATCGATGATGGTCGTATTGTCTTTCTCTACTACGACCTTCTTGGCGCTACCCAGATCCTTCATGCTTAAGTCTTTCAGCTGCATGCCCAGATCCTTGGAAACGAATGTAGAACCTGTCAGAATGGCGATATCCTGCAGATTGGCTTTCTGATTGTCGCCGAATCCCGGAGCCTTGGTCGCAACGACGTTGAATGTACCTCTGAGTTTATTCACGATCAATGTAGAAACGACTTCATTCTCGATGTCGTCCGCAATGATCAGCAATGGCTTGTTGGCCTGAACGATCTGTTCCAGAACAGGCAGTACTTCCTGAATGGTGGAGATCTTCTGATCCGTTACCAGAATGGCAGGATTCTCCATGACAACATTCATCTTTTCTCTGTCCGTTACCATGTAAGGCGAAATATAGCCCTTGTCGTATCTTAAGCCTTCTGTAACCTCTAATGAGGTATCAAATCCCTTGGATTCATCCACATTGATGACACCGTTCTTTCCGACCTTTTCCATAGCTTCTGAAACGATGTTACCGATCTCCTGTGAACCGCTGGATACAGCCGCAACATTGGCGATCTCGGCAGAAGAATCGATCTTTCTGGCAGAACTAAGCAGCTTTTCCGCTACTTTCTTTGAAGCAATTTCGATGCCTTCTCTTAACAGAACAGGATTGGATCCCTTCTCCACGGCATCCAGGCCGGAATGAATCATGGCCTGTGCCAGCAACGTTGCGGTTGTCGTACCGTCGCCTGCAGAATCATTCGTATGGTTTGCGACTTCATAGATCATCTTCGCACCCATGTTTTCAAAGGTATCTTCCAGTTCAATCTCCTTGGCAATGGTAACGCCGTCGTTGACGATCAGCGGTGAACCGTAACCTTTGTCCAGCACGACATTTCTGCCCTTAGGACCTAAAGTGATCCTTACGGCATCTGCCAGTGTATCAACACCCTTCAGTACAGAATCTCTTGCATCTTTTGAATACTTAACTATCTTTGCCATAATATGCCTCCTATTTCACGATGGCCAGGATATCTTCCGCCTTAATCAGAACATACTCTTCCTCGCCGTCTTTAATATCCGTTCCGGAATACTTCTTGTACATGACCTTGTCGCCTTTCTTCAAAGGCATCTCATAGGTATGATCGTTGATCTTCACTTCCTTGCAGTCGCTTACTGCAGCTACGATCGCATACTCCTCATTCTCCTCTTTCTGAGAGATGATAATACCGCTTTCCGTCTTCTTGGAAGCTTCCACTTTTTTCAGTAAAACATTGTTATATAATGGTTTAATCATATAAAAACCTCCTGTTCACATATCCATTATAACCCTTTATAGCACTCTGTCAATAAGAGTGCTAAACATTGGCACATCATTATCACTCATATATAAAAGAGACGTTTCCGTCTCTAGTTGTAACCCAGTATTTTGATTAATGTGATGTTGGTATAGGTATAGGCTTCCAGCGGATAATCCTTCATGTCGATACTATTGGAATCGACCAGAATGTGACCGTCTACGACCTTTGATACCATGACGGTGTGGGAAAGTCCGGCGTTTCCGACCATGATGATGTCTCCCGGTTCCGCATAGAAGAGATTGACATCCGTTTCCGCAGCCAATCCTTCTCCTTCGTTGTATTTGGCATAGTTGTAGAAGTATCCGACATTGACCCAGGATCTGGTTCTGCCCCAGGCTGTTTCATCCTCGTTGATGCCAGGATCATATTCCGGATCTTCGATGTAGCACTTCCACTGCTCCTCGCCGTCATAATCCATCGGAATGCCTCCCGCCATCAGTGCCTGGGATGCGTAGTTCTGACAGTTCCCCCCTTCGTCCGTAAAGTTGTACCACTTCGGATTGCGGGAATGGCTGTACTGGTCCAGATAGGCAACGGCTGCATTGCGGTCATATGCTTTAGATGCATATCGATCGGAACTGTACGGATTCTGTGAAGCTTTTCTCTTCAGCACTTCATCGTGATATGTCAGCATGTCTTTCAGTTCAGAATAATAGTAGTCATAGACATTCTGCGGATCTCTTTCATCATCGTAGAAAGCTATGTAGTAGCCCTGAATCTTCTCCAGTTCTTCTATTCTGTACTTGTTGTCTTCCTGCTTAATCACAAAGCTGTTCTCGATCTCGTAAGCCTGCGATTCCAGGCCGTTGAGGAAGGCATAGGACATGTAGTCGTCTTCCAGCAGATCGACGTAATACAGACCGTTTTCTTGCCTGTAATCAGAGATCTTCAGATCATAGTGGGCTCTGGTTAAAGAGAAATCAAAATCATAGAGCTTTCTGACATCGATCATCAGACTGATGGATTTCTCTGAAATCTTTTCCATTCTTTCATTCGAGAAGAGGTCTTTCATATCCTGCGGTTCAAGCTTAAATACGGAAAGATAGTAGGCATCCATGTAGTCGGTGATGGCCTTCAAAACTTCTTTCGGTACACTGTATTCATCATCGATCTTCCCCAGAAAAGTGTTAGGGATCTTAACCGGTTCATTGATATCTGGTTCAACATCAGGAACCGGTTCTTTCTTTTTACTGTTCATGATCAAAGATCCGAAAAGCGTGCATAGCAGCATGCTTCCAAGGATCATAATCATCACGACACGGTCTTTCAGTTTCATCATTAATCATTATATAATGTTTCGACTGAAATATCTGTAATCGAAACAGAAAAAGACAGGCTTACAAGGCCTGTCTCTTCGATTTTTGTTTCAGTTAATGATTATGCTTCTGTTTCTTCTTTAGCGGCTTCTACGACTTCTTCAGCGGCTTCTTCTGCCTTGCCGTCGAACAGATCGACAACGCCGTCTTTCAGGTTCATGGCTGTCTCTTTCGCATTCTCGGCGTATTCCTTAGCCTTCTCGGCAAATTCACCGGACTTAACGCTCTCAACCGTCTCGTTCAGCTTTTCTTTTGCCTTGTCAGCGAGTTCGCCGGATTTTGCAGACTCAACTGTCTTGTTTACAGTATCCATGGTCTTGTTGGCAAATTCTGTAACTTTTTCCTTTGCTTCGCCTGACTTGACGCTTTCTACTGTCTTATCCAGTTTTTCTTTGGCAACATCAAGAATGTCCTTGCCTTCTTCTTTTGCCTGTTTTTCCAGTTTAGAAACAGCTGCAGCAGCACCTGCAACAGCAGCAGCACCAAATAACTTACCTAAAAATCCACCTTTTCTTTTTGCCATATTATCAATCCTCCTTTTTTGCTTCTATATTAATAATAACAAAAATCATTTCAATTTCTATAAAAAACGAATTACTATTTCTTTTTCAGTTCATTGAAGGCTGCCAGGTTTTCCTGGTCGTAGCCCAGACGTACAGATTCGTTTTTCTGCTGAATGAAACCGAGGATCTCATCATGATCCTGGCTGGTCGCAGCTGAATGCTTCTTTCCTAATGTCTTGCCATTGCCGCACATGATCTTGCCACCGTCTTTCGTAACGATGTTCAGATAGTTGTAGTCGGAAATGCCGTTGGTACGGTGTTTGGTTACATAGGCCCAGAAGATGTCGGAATATCTGACTGCTGATACGCCGTTTCTGACGCTGACCAGATAATCGTCGGTCAGATAGAGTTTCAGATTCTCATAATACTTCGTGGTGTCGGCTTCGATCTGGGAAAGGATCTGGTTGTTTCCAATACCTGATGTATCTTCCAGAACCTTGAAGCTCTTCTTGTCGGAAAGTCCTGTCAAAAGCAGGATCAGGCCAAAGAGACCCGTAAGGAAAGCCCCCATCAGATACATGCCGGAAGACTTGAAGAAACCTCCGATACCTGTAACCTTTGATTCCTTTTCAACTGCCAGATAGACATCTCCGAAAACATCATAGAAATTATCGTAGGAGGCATATTCCTGCCCCAGCTCATCGTTCAGAGTCTCGATTGCATAAGACTTCGCCTCATTCGGAATCTCTTCCGTAAAGCCCCAGAAACGGTAAGAAGCCATATCATCGGTAAACCTCTTGTCGAAGTAATCGTAATCCTTTTCCTTGATCGACATGATATAGAACAGATCTTCATCCCAGGCGATATAGTATCCCAGATCATCCCCATAGGTCGCAAACTGCATGTATCCCTGTAGATCCGCATATGCGATACGCGCCGTCTTGTCACTATCACTAATGATGACATCGTTAAGATGAACGGCATTCTTCTTCAGATCGACAAAATGAAGTACTCCCGCAAGCAGCAGACACGCAGTCAGCACGCAAAGGATGAATCCGGAAATGATCTTGGTTTTGCTTTTCTTGTATTCTTTGTTCAGTACACTGTTTGTAAACATATTATCTTCTCCCCTTCAATAGTTTTATTATAAATGGAAATCAGAAAAAAAAGCAGGAATTTCAGTTCCTGCTTTTTATAACATTAGATCCATTAATGGTTCATAAAATGATTTTTAACATAATTGGCGTTCTTGTCATAACCGCGCTCCGGATACTTCTCATGCAGTTTCATGTAAAGATCATAAGCCTTGGCCGCTGCTTCGACATCCCCTTTTTCGCCGTCCCGATAGTATTTCAAAGCCACCAGTGAATCGACATACCTGATATTATCGCTGTAAAAAGAAGCGGCTTTGTCATCCCCTCTTTTTTTCGCATAATTCAGTAGAATCTGATAATAAGATTTCAGCGTTTTTTCAGCATTCAGGATACCGATCTTATCTTTCAGAGAGTTCTCGATCTCTACGGCAGCTCGCACTTCCTTCTCTGCCAAAACATAATCCTGTTTCTTTTCAGCTACTGAAGCTAAGAGGCCATGGGCAAAAGCCAGAGTCTGAGCTGAATTAATGCTTTCTTGTTCCCGGTCTTCCTTTTCGGCTAAAGCCAGAAATTCTTTAGCGGTTTTTTCAGCGGCATAATAGTTTTTCAGACCGATATAGGATTTTACCAATGTTTTGTAGATTTTGTATGTGTAAGGACACCGGACAAAATCTCCGTGCTGATTAATAACTCCTTCAGCAAAAAGCAGACCTTCCCGGCACTTTCTTTCAGCCATTCTGAGGTTATCTTCCGAAGTCTCATCAATCATCAGAAACGCTTCGCTGTAATCCCCATAAAGCTCGACTAGAGTTCTGGCATAGTTCGGGTATTTTGCCGGATTGCTTGAAAAGACTTTTCTTATCGGCGAAATGGCCTTTTCATAAGAATTCATCGCTTCGTTCCAGTTTTTTTCCTTTACTGCGATTGCGCCTCTGATGATAAGACCTATGCCTTCGTAGATATATTTCAACATATTGGTCTGATAGGTATTCTTATTCTTTTCTATGTCAATCACTCTTAAGTCGGCGATGAAACCTTCTGATACTTCAAACATTCTGTCAAGATAAGACTTGGCCTTAGACAGTTCATTCTGCCGTACAGAGATCTCGGCAGCATACTGGAAAGTTTCAGCCAAAGCGATTTTCTCGCGATTTGTCTTGCCTTTCAAATCCAAAGCCATCATTTTATCCAGCAGTTTCCAGCAGCGTTCGTACTTCAGAAGATCAGACCACCGTTTGGCAGAGTCATTGACAGCCCTAATATAACGGTACTGCAGATCTTCATCATCACTTCCTTCTGCCAGTTTTCTTTCCAATAAATCGGCGTATTTCTCCCGATAGAGCGCACTCTGTTCGTAATCCCGGTCGACGCCTTGCCCTTTTTCATACATGGACACAAGTTTCTCATATGCTTCTTCAAGCCCGCCTTCAGCGGCAGCGGTGATCAGGGATCTTGCTTTTTCATGATCGGTCTCCATATCGATACCGGAAAGATAGGCAAGGCCGATGAAAAACTGATGCAGAGGATCGTCAGTCGTTTTCACATCCAGAGCTTCCCTGATCAGTTTTCCGACAACGTCTGCTCCGTTTTCCGCATTGATTGGATCAGGTATTTGGGGATAGCACTCAGCTAAAGACTTTTCATCTGTTTCAACGGCTTTTATCGGCAGGATCTTCTTTTCCGCCTTTATTGCCATCGGGTATTCCGTAGTCATGACATAGTTTGGTTTTTCCAGCAGATTCGGCGTGACAACCATCGTAAAAAGATCGCTCTTTTCAAAGGCTTCCTTGATCGACTCATTAAAGTCCTCTCCCGGTGTCAGAAACTCATCGTACCAGATGGCAATATCGCGGGTGAAAGGATCGGCATGAATCAGCCGCATCACTTCCTGAGCATAGCGTCTATCCTTCTTGCGGTAGCTCAGAAAGATATATGCCGCAAAAGCTTTTCTGATCTTTTCCAGCATCTCATCTTTCAGTAAGACAGTATCCAGAAACAGTTTCAGCTTGTCTTTATAAGGCAAGGCTGTCGGATCCGGATCATATTTATTCAGAATCTGCAGATTACCGCAGACATCATTAAAATAATATTCCAGCCCCTGTTCCTCAAGCACAGGAAGAACCGGTATGTTCTCTTTGATTGCGAAATCCAGTTCCAGCATGCGTGCATCATTCTCGGTCTTGAGAAAATCACTTGTGACTATCACCACAAACAAAGCCATCTGGGAAAGATCCGATAGATAATTCTTCTTTTCCTCGTCATTCAGACCTGAGATATCCTCTTCTCTGTACCAGATGGAAATATTGTCCTGAAGTTCAAAAAGATCAGAGCTTATCTCTTCAAAGTATTTTACCCGGTCGACATCTGTCGAACAGAAAAAGACCTTCTGCAGATCCTTTAATAATCCTGGGCCCTTCTTCCTGTATTTCAGATTTACACTCATTTTTTACACCTGTATCTTAGTTAAATAATATCATAACAGATCATCCTGACCTACATCCTTCGTTCCATTCTGCAAAAAAAGCAGAGGCCTTGATTCAGCCTCTGCTTAGTTTGTTCAGTTAAGTGCTTAACGCAGCTTAATTCTAAGTACTCTTTAGCCTAATTCAGCGAAGTACTTGATCGTTCTTACCATCTGTGATGTGTAAGAGTTCTCGTTGTCGTACCAAGAAACAACCTGTACCAGATACTTGCCGTCTTCGACCTTAGAAACCATTGTCTGGTTTGCATCGAACAGAGAACCGTATCTCATGCCGATGATGTCGGAAGAAACCAGCTTCTCAGTCGTGTAACCGAATGATTCGTTAGCCTGTGCCTTCATTGCTTCGTTGATGCCATCAACCGTTACATCATCGCCCAGAACAACAGCGTGGAGGATGGTTGTAGAACCGGTAACAGTAGGAACTCTCTGTGCAGCACCGATCAGCTTGCCATTCAGTTCAGGGATTACCAGACCGATAGCCTTTGCAGCACCGGTTGAGTTAGGAACGATGTTGGCAGCACCTGCTCTAGCTCTCTGGAGATCGCCTTTTCTGTGCGGTCCATCGAGGATCATCTGGTCGCCGGTGTAAGCATGAACAGTTGTCATGATACCGGACTGGATCGGATAAGCATCGTTTAAGGCCTTTGTCATTGGAGCCAGACAGTTGGTCGTGCAGGATGCGGCAGAGATGATCTTGTCATCCTTTGTCAGTGTCTTGTGGTTTACATTGTAAACGATAGTTGGAAGATCGTTGCCTGCAGGAGCAGAAATAACGACTTTCTTGGCACCGGCATCGATATGAGCCTGAGCCTTTGCCTTAGAAGTATAGAAACCTGTGCATTCCAGAACAACATCAACATCCAGTTCGCCCCAAGGCAGATCAGCTGCATTTGGTTTTGCATAGATCGTGATTTCCTTGCCGTCTACTGTGATAGAGCCAGGAACTTTAACCGTCTTGCCATCTTCTTCCAGTTCAGGTTCCTTAGAAGAAACAGTGTGCAGGTTTTCACCGAATACACCGCAATAACCGCCCTGAGCGGAGTCATACTTTAATAAATTAGCTAACATCTTTGGGCTTGTTAAGTCGTTGATTGCAACAACTTCATAACCCTCGGCACCGAACATCTGACGGAAAGCAAGTCTTCCGATACGTCCGAAACCATTAATCGCAACTTTTACGGCCATAATAATTTTTCCTCCTATTTATGACTACATATTTATTATACTGAAAATTATTAAAATATTCACAAAAATACATATAAAAAGGGAAGAACCGAGGTTCTTCCCTGAATTATGTTTTGCTTATCTGACTGTGACAGAAGTAATGTGCGGATTTGCACCGTTGTACCAGTACAGGAAGCCTTCCAGATCGACAGTATCGCCGATATTCAGAGCTTTAACGGCTTCATAAACTTCAGATCCTTCATAGCACAGATATGACTCAACTACGAACGTGAATGGAGCTTCACCGTTTGTTACATTGAAGTACAGGTCATTATTACTGCCTTCAGCACCTGAACCATCCCAGTTGTACAGGAATGCAACGTCATTCCCTTCCGCATCTTTGCTTGCTGCAACAGTAAGACCTGAGAATCTGACTTTCTTGTTCATGTGATCAGCCAGTTCTTCGCTTCCCAGCAGTGCAGTAACATCTTCAGCTTCTGCGACCCACTTCTCGCCATCAAGGATCGTAACAGTTGCTTCTGCAATCTCAACTTCACCGGACCATTCAGACTTGACGCCTTCGACACGAACTTTTGTGCCGTCGCATAGGCCGGCCCAGCCTGCTGAATAATCGACAGAAGGAACCAGTTTGGCGTAGTCTTCTTCAGAAATGTTGATATCCTCGCCCTTACCGTCGCAGTATACAAAGTAAGCGCCGTCCTTATCCTGAAGATACAGTTTCGCACCGTTCCAGTATGACTGAGCAGCCTGTACATAAGCTTCAACTACGACCTTTGTGCCAAGTTCAGCAGCCGCATATTCGCCATAGTTCATAACAACTACATCATCGCCCGGAACCGGTTCTGGATCAACCTGAGGTTCTTCCTGCTTCTTGCATGCACTGAGAGACAGGATCATCATCAGTCCTAATAATACAGTTAACAGTTTTTTCATTTTTTCTCCTCCTAAAGCAATTCTTTAGAACAACATTATCATAACACATCAGTAAAACAAAGGCACTATTTTATGCCTTTGTCTTTTCTGTAACTGATGATCGTATACGCTCCTATCAGCAGCCATGCGATACCTAGAGTGCTAAGAAGTGCGACAGATGTCGGCGGGAGCGGACCCAAGTCTTTTTTTGTCCTCTGCGCGCTGATCTGATCCAGATGATACAGTGAGGTCAGCTTTTCAAACAGAGCGTCAAAATAAGCGTCATCGATTGTTTCCTTGCGGTTAACCGACTTGCAGGTATTCTCGATCAGGCTTCCTGCCGCATCACGCAGAGAAGCGGAACCGTTGAAGACCGGAGTAACAAAAGTATGTTCCGTATTCTCCAGAAGCAGTCTGGATGCTTCAATCTTGATGTTGTAATAGATATTGTCATCTTCCCCTTCTCTATTTAGATAATCCTGATATTCTGCCGATTCGTGCGCCTTTTGCGTAACAGGAAGATAGCCTTCCGTCATGCCGTAGGCGATCTGTACATCATTGGTAAGCAGATACTGGGCAAACAGCCACGATGCGAGTACTTCCTGCGGATCTGTCTTGTTGAAAATACATAGAGAAGGACCCTGAGAGATCATCTTTATGTCGGATGTATCATACTGCGGTATCGGTCTTACTACAGTCTCAAAATCAACGATCTGATCTGGAGGAATATCCAGCAAAGGCGCCTTGCTTCCCATCCAGGTCGCTCCGGCTGTCGAATCGATCGCAAAGATGCACTGTCCGGCATTTAGGAAGTTGGCAGGATAGCTGGAGATCTTAAACGTAGAGAAAGCACCCTTTGCCGTATGTCCGGCAATATCATAAAGGATGTCCTTTGTTGTATCATTGAAAATCAGAACGGTTCCGTCTTCTTCAGAATACGGAGCATTCAGCTGTTTCAGCATGCTGATCATCATATTATCCGTAGATTTGTAAATAAACGGGATCATGATCTTCTGCCCGTTCACGGCATAGTTTCCGTCCGCATCTTTTTCCGTTGCCGCTTCCGACACTTCCCAGATCCAGTTCCAGGTAACGATGTCCGGGATCTCATAACCCAGTTTTTCTACATAAGTCTTATTGATGTACAAAGCTTCCGTAGAACGCATGAAAGGCAAGGCGTAGTACTTCCCTTTGATGATGCATTCGTTCAGAAACTCATCGACTACTTCATCTTTTGCCGGGCTGTCGAATCTAACCTGTGATCCTCCTAAACCGTAGTTTTCATCCATAAGCAGTTCATCCAGACAGACGACCGTATTGTTTCCGGTCATATAAGTAGCGATATGGTCCGGATAAGTGATGCAGACATTAGGTGTCGTATCGGTAGAGATGTTGGTGATGACATCGTTATAGATACGGGAATAGTCCGTGTATAGTTTTAGGCTGACAGTAATGTTCGGATAGATCTCTTCAAAGTCTTTTATGGCTTTCTTATAGACGTTGACCTGATTGATATTGGTATCGTTCTTTGCCCAGAAAGTAATCTCATACTGTTTTATTTCATCGAAGCTCTCAGGCAGCACGAAAGAATTTGATTCTTTCGAACCGTGGCATCCACATAGAGACATGCACATAAGGATTGTGGAAATGATAGATAACAGTTTCTTTCTCATCCTTTTGTACCTCCTCTGGAAACACCTTCCATGATCTTCTTGTGGAAAATCAGGAAAAGAATAATCAAAGGAACGGATATGACAACGACAGCCGCCATCATGGCCGGAATGTTCTCCCTGCCAAAACCGGATTCTCTGATCGTCTGAATTCCATTAGAAACAAGGAAATAGTTCTCGTCATCGGTAATCAGTCTTGGCCAGACATAGGAGTTCCAGCATTCGATAACTTTTAATATCACAACGGTAACGATCGTAGGTCTGCAGATCGGGATCATTACTTTCCAAAGATACTTGAAATCGCTGGTTCCATCCACTTTGGCTGCCTTGTAGAGTTCATCCGGAATCTGTTCGAAATTCTCCTTCAACAGATAAATGTAGAACACGCTGGTTACGCTAGGCAGGATCAGCCCCAGGAATGAGTTCCTCAGACCGGCGTTGGTGATGGTAACGAAGTTGGTGATGATGACCAGTTCGTTCGGGATCATCATCAGAGAAAGGAACAGCGTAAATACCAGGTCTTTTCCTTTGAATTCCAGTCTGCTGAAAGCGAAAGCCGATAAAACGACGATGATCAGCATCAGCCCGGTTGTAACAACGGTAAAGATGATCGTATTGACGAAATACTTGGCTAAAGGAACGGCAGTAAAGGCCTGAATGTAGTTCTCTATCGTAGGAGACAGAGTAAAGAATTTCGGAACGTATTCCGCATTGTATGAAGCGTAGGATTTCACGGATGTCAAAAGCATCCAGTAGAACGGGAACAGGACGATGATCGCCCACAGGATCAGCAATGCGAAAACGGCGACTGTCCAGGCGGTATTGCGTGCTCTGCTTTTTCTTTCTAATTCTTTGATCTTATCCATGTTACTGATAGTGTACGTTCTTTCTGGAAACCAGAAGATTGATTACCGTAATAGTCAAGACGATGGCGAACAGCACCAGCGCCGCAGCCGAAGCAAAGGATGGATAGCCTCCCGAATTCCCGTACAGCATGTCATAGACATAGCCGACGATCGTATTCATGCCTGCGGCATTGAGATCCGTTCCAAACAGCGCAACGACATCGGAATAAGCCTTGAATGCACCGATGAAACCCGTAATGATCAGATAGAACAGAGACGGTGAAATCATCGGCAAAGTGATCCTGGTAAACATACGGAGCTTGCTGGTACCGTCGATTCTCGCGACGTTGTAGTAGTCCTTGTTTACGGACGCCAGCGCAGAAGTCAGGATCAGGATCTTGAACGGCAGTACCACCCAAACCGTATAGAAGCACAACACAAACATCTTGGCCCAGTACGGTCCTTCGATAAAGTCTACGGATGATATGCCTACGCTGTTAAGCAGCAGATTGATCAAGCCTTCCGTATAGGCCGTCTTCTTAAACAGGATCATGAAGACCAGACCGACCGCCAGCGTATTGGTTACATAAGGCAGGAAGAAAACCGTCTGAAAGAGATCCTTCAGCTTCTTGATCGAATTCAAAGCCAAAGATATCAGCAGTGCAATCCCAGTCGATAACGGTACGGTAATGATAACCAGAATGAAGGTATTCCTGATCGCCTGCAGGAAATAAGGATCATGCAGGATATAGGAATAGTTGTACAGACCTGCACCGGTATAGGACTGAGATGCGAAGTTGTATCCTTCTTCAAAGGAGTATACAAAAACATCGATCAAAGGATAGACCATGAATACGGTAATAAACACTAAAGCAGGCAGCAGATAAAGCCACCCTTTCAGATTATTGTGATTATACATCAGATCACCGTTTCATCCTTCTTGGAGAATAAATGTGTCTTGTTTGGTTTAAGATTAAAACGGATGATTCCGTTATCATTGTTCAGTTCATCATCGGAATCTACGATGACTCTGATATCGCTGTCGGAAATGCAGCTGTCGTTGTGACAGACGATGCTGGTATCTCTGCCGGTCGTTTCGATACGGTCAAACCTGCAGTTTAACCTGCCCTTCTTGTCAGGAATAAATCCTTCCGGACGGATACCGACATAAATGTCCTGATCTTGAGCATTACTGTCCATGATCGCATCTTCACCGATGTAGACCTTATGATCCTTGATTTTTCCTTCAAATACGTTGATCGCAGGCGTCCCCAGGAATTTCGCTACAAACAGATTGGCAGGATGGTTGTATACTTCCTGCGGCTTGCCCATCTGCTGCATCACGCCTTCTTTCATGACGATGATCAGATCGGAAATGGACATCGCTTCTTCCTGATCGTGCGTAACGAATATCGTGGTAATGCCTGTTTCTTTCTGTATTCTTCTGATCTGTTCCCTGGTCTGCAGCCTTAAACGCGCATCCAGGTTACTTAAAGGCTCATCCAGAAGCAGAACACCCGGAGTCTTGACCAGAGCTCTGGCGATCGCAACACGCTGCTGCTGACCTCCTGATAACTCTGATGGCTTTCTTTCCATCAAAGTATCGATCTGTACCAGTCTGGCAGCTTCCAGTGCCTTCTCGTTCATGACTTCCTTGCTGAGCTTCTGTTCCCCTTTCAGGTTCTCCAGAGGGAACAGGATGTTCTGTCTGACGGTAAGATGCGGATATAAGGCATAGTTCTGAAATACCATTCCCACTCCTCTGTTCTCCGGAGGAAGATTCGTTACATCAAGATCTCCGAAATAGATCTTTCCTTCAGTAGGCACTTCCAGACCGCAGATCAGATTCAAAGTCGTAGACTTGCCGCAGCCTGAAGGTCCCAGCAGTCCAACAAGCTTCCCGTCCGGGATCTCAAAATTAAAGTCATTGACAGCCGTTACGATCTCCGAACTGTTATTACGGCTGATAAACTGTTTTGTAAGGTGTTCCAGAACGATTTTCATAGTTAGAGCTCCATTCTTATCCTCATTATATTACAGTTGTGATCTTATATTATTGTTTTTCAGGAATATCAAAATAGAAACGGGAATACTTCTTTGGTTCAGATTCTACGCCGTAATTCAGTCCGTGGGCAATCAGCAGTTCTCTGGACAACGACAGTCCGATTCCTGAACCGATGTGATGACGCCTGTGTTCCTTATCTACTTTATAGTATCGGTCCCAGATATTCTGAATGTCTTTCTCTTCGATTCCCTCGCCGTTGTCATAGACATAAACACGGTAGACATCATCTTTCTTTTCTGTACCCAGAATGATCTGCTGGTGCTTCTTGCCGTTGTAGTTCAAGGAATTGTTGATGAAGTTATACAGAACCTGTTTGATCCTCTTGACATCGATATTGATAACAGGATTTTCTTCGCTCGGTTTTAGCTGGAAATCGATATTCTGAGA
Source organism: uncultured Solobacterium sp. (assembly GCA_964529805.1). Lineage (GTDB taxonomy): Bacteria > Bacillota_I > Bacilli_A > Erysipelotrichales > Erysipelotrichaceae > Colivicinus. Next base: position 67,697 of record CAZGZT010000003.1, read on the forward strand.
CTCGCAGTATTTCTGATACTGACGATATACATCTTCCAGCAGAGCATTGAGCCTGATGTCTTCTTTATTCAGTTCAACGCCAGCCGTATCGATCTTTGAGATGTCAATCAAATCATCGACCAGTGTTGAAAGACGTTTTGCCTCTTCGATGATGACATTCAGATTCTCTTCGGTATTCTCTTCCGGAAGATCTCTGATCATTTCTCCGTATCCAACGATCATGGTTAAAGGCGTTCTTAAATCATGAGAAACATTACCTAAGAGTTCTTTCTTGGCTCTATCGGCTTTCTGAATATCCTCATTCGCCTGAACCAGAGTTTCATTTAATTCAGACATTTCTCTGGAATCAGTTCTGACCCTGTTTCCATTATATTCTCCTCTGGATAGATTCCTTGACTCTTCAGAGATCTGCTTTACCGGCCTCAAGATAAAACGGGATATGATCAGAGCCAGGATGATTGTCATGACGATGACTGCCAGTGTAATGATGAAATACTGCGACTTCAGCGTTGAAATCGTCGCCGATAATGGAGTGATTCCGGTAGATACCAGAACCATGACCGGTTCATTGTTATAGGTGATGAACTTGGAAAAGATAAAGACGTTTTCCGGATTCTCGTTAGGTCTTCGCTGATAACGGAAATCGTCAAAGAGTTTCTCTCCTTCTTCGCTTTCCATCGTCTCCTGAGCGATCAGATTGATCATGTTGTTGTCGAGACCTCTTAGGGTACAGGCTCCGGTATAGGAATAGGAAGGATTATTGGAGACGACACGGATGCAGACTTCGTTGGTCATGCCTGCCTGTTCTACGATGTCTTCGAAATCAGAATCTCCGATCTTGCCGGCGATATTCTTTCCTACGCTTTCGATCGACTTGATCTTGTTGATCCTGTAGAAGTCATCAAGAAAAGTGGTCTGTACGAAGTATACAGTTCCCATCAGCAGTACCACGAATCCCAAAAGGATCCCGATCAGCTGCAGCCTTAGACTAATCCTCTTTTTCAAAACGATATCCTACTCCTCTGATTGTCGTGATGTACTGTCCGTATTCTTTCAGATCTTTTCTTAAAAGCTTCATATGCGTATCCAGGGTACGGTCATCGGAATCGTATTCATAGCCCCACACTTTGGATATGATGGCCTGTCTGGTCAGGGCGTTTCCTCTGTTTTTTAATAGATAAAGAAGCAGTTCATACTCCTTGTTTGCGAGATCTACTCTTTCTCCGTTGATTGTCACCATATGGGCATCCTCGTCCAGGACCATATCCTTAACAACGATCCTGCTGCTTCCTTTATTCTCTCTTTTCAGAATGACCTTGATACGCATCATCAGCTCTTTCAAAGAGAACGGTTTGGTCACATAGTCTTCTGCACCGATGTCAAATCCATAAATACGGTCGTATTCCTGTCCCAATGCCGTCAAAAAGATACATGGAACATCTTTAATTTCCTTCATTTTTTTTAAGGCCTCGTAGCCGTCCATTTCCGGCATCATGACATCCAGGATTACCAGATCGTAATCGCTGTTCTCAAACAGTTTTAAAGCCTCCTTGCCATCGCTTGCAAGCGTAACATCATATCCTTCATGAGATGCATACTTTCCCAGCATCTCTCTGATTTTCTCTTCATCATCCGCAATCAAAAGTCTCGCCATAATTTCATCCTAACCTTTATTTGTGAATTTAATCTGAATTTTCTTTACCAAATTTAATAATTCTATTATATAATAGTTATTGTCCTTGCGGATTAGCCAAGCGGTAAGGCAGTGGACTCTGAATCCACCATTGCGAAGGTTCGAATCCTTCATCCGCAGCCATTGATCATTAAACGCCTTATTTAGGGCGTTTTTTTAATACCCATGATGTTTTCTGCAAGATTTCTGCATGCATTCTATGCACTCGTTCAACAATAAAACCTGTCAACAGACAGGTTTTTATTTCGTGTTTACCACGGACTGTTGTCGTTTTCCGGTTTACCGATAAACTCATAACGTCCGTCTTTCTTTCCTTCTATGATTCTGAAATGACTGAAATAGTTCCACAAGACGTCGTGGATCCTGATACCGGTATTCTCCCATTTCACTCTTCCGCTGATGTCTCCTGTATCGTTTCCTCCCGAAGACATGTATTCAGATGTCACGACTGTGAATATTTCATATGGATCTACGTTTTCTCCGTTTTCTTTTCTGATCCATACGACTTTATGACCGGCAGGTTTTGTATGGTCCATCTTTACTCTTAATCCTGAAAACATGATGTTGCCGTTGTTGCCGAAACGTTCCGGGTAATGGATATGTTCAAACAAATCATAGATGTCCTTGCCTGTATATCTTGATTTATACAGATAGTCGTTAAATCCCATTGCATCGGCAATGGATGACCTGGTCAAAGGCCCTTTCGATAAGAACCTTCCACAGCTTGTACAATTGAAATAGGCAAAGTCGACCTTCATTTCTTCACGTACCGCATCGCTTAAGAGATCTCCCATTTCTGATTCAAAATCCAGACGCATCGGAATGTCTTCTCTGACTTCCGCCACGGCTTCCTCAAAATAGTAGAGATGCGGTTTCAGGACTTCTTTCAGAATCTTTTCTATTTCAGGATCAGTTTCTTCTTCCTTCATCACGTCGATGATTTCCGTTTCTTTAGAGATGATCTCTCTTTTCTCTTCATCAAAACAGATCGTCGTATGGCCCAGGCTTCTACCGCCAAACCCGGCTTTTGTAATGGCACATCCATCAATTACTTCCGCAAAGTCTCCCGGGATATGACCGCCGATCATCACATCAGGATGCAGGCCTTTGATCTGGCTGAATACATCAAACAGTTCACCGGTATGATCCGCATAGAACGGAAAATGGGTCAGAACGATGATGATCTCAGCACCTTCTTTTCGCATCTGCGGAATGTACTTTCTGGCACATTCTACACTGTTCAGAACCTTGAACGGTTCAATCATCGGTTTTGTAACCATGTAAGGAGTGTATTCCGTACACAAGCCAAGAATGCCAAAGGTCACTCCACCCTTCTGCAGCAATGTATACGGTCTGAGTCCTTCTACATAGGAATCATCCTTCTTCTTTACGATATTGGCACATACAACATCCACCTGGTCATTGAATCTTGCAATTCTGGTTTCAAGATCCTTTTCACCACGGTCGAATTCATGATTACCCAGTTCAAAAACATCGGTCTTCAAGAGTTTGATCGCTTCCGGAATGAAATCTCCCCATAACAGATGAGAAATATTATCCCCGGCATCCAGCAGAAGACAATGATCAGGATCTTTATCACGTATCCTGTCTATGGCTTTCGCAAAATGATCCAGTCCGCTGGTTTCCTTGTCTTTTCTGATTCTGCCGGAATAGTCTGCATGTGAAAGAATGTTGATCTGTATCATTTTCTACCATGGAGAATTGTCATTTTCCGGGGTTCCGATGAATTCATAACGTCCATCCGTCTCTCCTTTGATTTTCCCCTTTCTTTGTAGATAATCTGCGATTGCATCATGGATTTTGATATTCAGTTCTTTCCATTTGAATCTTTCTGCAAAGGCTCTTGTCCCGTTACCTCCCGTAGACATGTATTTACTGGTGACAACACTCAAAATACGGTCTGGTTCTATATCTATACCATTTAAATCTCTGATCCATACGACTTTATGACCTGAAGGCCGGGTATGATCGATCTTTATCTTTAAACCGGAAAACATCAGTTCGGCATTGTTTCCGAAGATCTCGGGTTCATGAATCAGTTCAAACAGATCATAAAGATCTGATCCTTTCATTTCCGTTACTTGCAGCTTTTCATTGAAAGCGATCGCTTTCTGAATGGAATAACGGGTCAGAGGTCCTTCGGGAATCATCCTGCCGCAGCTGGTACAGTTGAAGTAGGCGAAATCCGTTCCTGCAGCTTCCCGCATCGCATCGCTTAACAGATCTCCCATCGGCGATTCCGCAGACAGACGCATAGGAATGTCATCTAACGCTTCAGCAATGACATCCGTGAAATAGAACTCATAATCCTTCGTTGTTTCTTTAACGAAAGCATCTATTCTTTCATCGTATCCAAAAGGTCCGTTCTTGACATCAATGATTTCCGCTTTTTTTGAAATGACTTCTCTTTTTTCATCATCGAAATACAGTGCCACATGGCAAAGAGAAACGCCATGGAATCCACCCTTCACGATTGCACAATTGTCTTTGACTGAAGCATAGTCTCCTGGAATATGACCACCGATAAAGACATCGACATCGAGATCCTTTATCTGCTCAAAACATTCAAACAGTTCTCCCGTCTCATTCAGATAGAAAGGAAAGTGTGTCAACAGGATGATGATCTCTGCACCTTCTTTTCTTATTAACGGTACGTAGTGTCTGATCGTTTCAACGCTGTCAAGCATTCTGAAATCTGAGAAAGCACTCTGTTCCACCATGTACGGCGTATAGGCGCTTGTTAAGCCCAATATGCCAATACGGATCCCTTCTCTTTCCAGGATGACATACGGCTTTATTCCGTTTATTAGATCATTACTGTTCTGGTATGCAACATTGGCACAAAGCATCGGATAATGTCGGCTGCCCCATTGGATGCACTGTTCCAGATCTTCTCTTCCGGCATCGAATTCATGATTACCTAATACCATGGCATCCGTCTTCAGCAGGTTCAATCCTTCATATACGACTTTTCCATGCCATAGACATTTCGATTCATCTCCGGCATCCAGGAGCAGTGTTCCCTGAGGATTACACTTTCTTACTGATTCAATAGCACTGTAAAATCGCGACAGTCCGGGATTCTCGTCATCCTCACGAAACTGTCCATGAAAATCGGCATGTGTCAGAATGTCGATCTTCTTCAGCATATTATCCCTTCAATCCGCCACGGCTTACACCGGTGATGATGCTCTTACGGCAGAATAGGAACAGGATGATCATTGGAATAACGACGATCGTTGCCGCAGCCATCCATAGATTATAATGGACTCCTGCTTCTGAAGTAAACGCCATCAGTCCGAACGGCAGTGTTCTGATATTCCGGTTGCCGCTGCTCATCAACATCGTCCACATGAAGCTGTTCCAGCAGGTGATCGCATCAAGCAGAGCTATCGTAACCAAAGAAGGTTTAGCCATCGGCACCATAATCTCCCAGAGATACTGCCAGTCGCTGGCTCCGTCGATTCTTGCGCTCTGATAGAGGCTATCCGGTACGCTCAGGAAGAAATTTCTGAGAATATAGGTATAGAAAATGGACGAGGTAAACGGTACAATCAATGACCATATCTTACCAAAAAGATGCATATGTCTGATGGTTTCATAGTTGGTAAGCATCAGCATTTCATACGGAATCATCATCATACTGACAAGTACAGTAAAGATCAGATCCCTTCCAGGAAATCTCAGCTTTGAGAAACCGTAGGCTCCCAGAATCGTTACAAACATCGTTAGAGCTACACATGTCACCGTAACAAACACGCTGTTACCGAAATACCTTGGGAAATCACCCATTTCCCAGGCCTGGCGGAAATTGTCATACAGGAACTGTTTTGGGAAGAAACTCTGGAATGACAACAGTTCTTTTTCAGTCTTGAACGAGGAGTTGATCATCCAGAAGAAAGGCAGAAACATGATGGCTGCGCCGATAAAGAGGGTCAGATACTGCATAAAGTCTTTTAATCTGTCAGTTTTGTTTTTCATGCTAACTCCTTTCAATAATCTGTTTTCTTCTGCAGAACACGTTGCAGGAGTGTAAACACAGCGATAATGAAGAAGAGAACGATGGAAGCCGCAGCAGCGTAGCCGTACTGCGGTTTGGTTCCTCCAAATTTCTCGTAAATATAATAAATAATCGTATACAGGTTATAGCCAGGTCCCGGTTTATTGTACAACTGGAAAACGTAATCGAATACTTTGAATGCGCTAATGGAGTTGACAATGGCTACCAGCGCAATCGTCGGGCTTAACAGAGGAACAGTGATGTTCGTAAAGATATCCAGCGTCTTCGCGCCGTCTACCTTTGCTGCAGTATAGTACTGCGGATCGATATTCTGCAATCCTGCCAGTAAAAGGATGATTGTAAAAGGCAGGATGTTCCAGATGCCGAAGACATACAGCACGATTTCGCTCCATCTATTGGTTCCCAGGAAGTTGATCTGGGACTGGCCCATGCCGGTAATAATCTTGTTGATCAAACCGCCCTCGTTGGCAAAGATGAAACGGAATACCAGAGAGATCGCTGCGGTAGATGTAACTAGAGGCATAAAGTAAGCGGTCTGCAGAATTGCCTTGAAACGTTGAGCGTTATTTAATAATACAGCGATAATAATGGAAATAATAAGGCTGATCGGGACGACGATTACAACATATTTGACAGTTGTCTTGAGACCCGACAAAAAGATAGGATCATTTAAGATTTTACGATAGTTCGCCAAACCCCAGCCGGAGAAGGTATTTCGTAGAATTGAATAGTTCTCTTTAAAACTCATCAGAAAAGCATTGATGAATGGATAAATGGTAAAGACTACAATGCCAAGCATGAACGGTCCAAGAAAAAGTAAAATCTTACCAATCATTGAAACTTCAAACTTTTCATCCGGATCTCGTCTATCGTGACTGTGTTTTATTTTTCTATTCATAATAGCGTTCTCCGCTTTCTTCGTTGAACACGAATACTCCTTTATTACGGAACGAAACGGATACGATATCTTTTTCCTGTGGTGCATTGTCGTTGTCCACATAAGCACGCATACGTCCCTCTCCCGCTTTCAGAACACATAATGTATCCTTACCAGAAATGTAAGTTTCATCCACTTCCATCATTGTCTTGCCGTTTGTCTTCTCAACAATGACACTTTCCGGCCGGGAAGCAAACACGACTCTTGTCCCGTCTTCGACCTGATACTTGCCGATTGGAATCATATTGTCATAACCGTCGGGTTTGAAATTACCTTTTTCATAGACACCGTGCAGCTGATTGATGGTCGGATTACCGATAAAATCGGCAACAAAAAGATTTGCCGGATCGTTGTAGAGATTTCTGGTTTTGGCAAACTGCTGCTTGACCCCCAGTTTCATCAGCATAATATAGTCGGAGATGGATGTCGCTTCTTCCTGATCATGGGTAACAAAAACCGTTGTAACACCGCTTTCACGCTGTATGCGGCGGATTTCTTCTCTCATCTCAACCCGCAGCTTGGCATCCAGATTGGATAACGGTTCATCCAGAAGCAGAAGTTTAGGCTGTTTCACCAAAGCACGGGCAATGGCGACACGCTGCTGCTGTCCGCCGGAAAGCTCTTTTGGAAGACGATCCAGATAGTCGTCGATATGAACCATTCTGGCATATTCTTTGGCTTTTTCGATACGTTCAGCCTTAGGAACTTTCTTGATCTTTAAAGGAAAACAGATGTTTTCCAGAACCGTCATATGCGGATATAAGGCATAGTTCTGAAAGACCAGTCCTACCTCTCTCTTATCAGGAGAAAGCATGGTCACATCCCGATCATCAAAGTAAATCTTTCCCTCGGTAACCGGCATGATGCCGCTGAGCATGTTCAGCATAGTACTCTTGCCGCAACCTGAAGGGCCGAGTAAAGCAATCAGTTTTCCTGATTCAAAGGTAGCGTTGACCTTGTTTACTGCAGTAACATCCCCAAAACGTTTTACCAGATCTTCAATTCTTACTTCCATACAGCATTTCCTCCATGATCTCTCCATCTGTATCTTTCATCTCCAGGCCGATCATTTTAGCCATCGTAATGGCTTCATCAACCATGGATCTTCTTTCATATACAACGCCCTGTCTGACATCCGGGCCTGCCGCAATAAACAGCGTATTCTCTTCCCTTTCCGGACAGCTTCCGTGAGTTGCCTTACCCAGAACATGGTCTCCCGGTTCAACTGATGCCCAGATTTCCGTTGCACTCAATCTATCTGAAAAACTGATTGGATTGGCACTCTCTATTACAAAGTCATACGGGCCTTCCAGATGATATCTTTCTTTCATTTCTTTCTTATCCAGAACATACGCCAGTCTGATCTTCGGATCATCCTTAAGCTTTTCCAGATAAGCTCTGACTTCGGCTTCTGTTTCCTTGTCTTCCGGATCCTTCAGCTCAATAAAGCAGGTTAAGGCACCGGAATGGGCGAAACACTTGCAGTCGACGAGATTGTAATTATCGTCCATCTTGAGCAGACCGTCTCTTTCAAATAATCTGTTGATGTTCAGGATATCGGTAATATTCGTCTGACCATGGTCGCCCATGATCACAAAGTTCGTGTCATCAAAATCACCATACCGGCGCACAGATTCCAGAATCACGCCGAACTCCTCGTCGTGTTTCTTCAGCTGGATCTTCGTATGTGGATCATAGACACCATAAGTATGACGAACAGTATCAAGATCGCACATCTTCACCAGCATTACGTCAGGCTGCCCGAAATCCCTGACCAGGTCAGGAGCTACTGACATGGTCATTAGATCCAGACTACTGTCAGGACCTTTCTGATATCTGCCGTATTTCCAGAAATAAGCATCTAAAAGATTCTGCGTCGCATTGCCGTTGATAAGGTAATCCTCCGGATGATCTCCTTCATAATGATAAGGAACAATCATCGGCCAGTTGTAGGTATAGTCTGCACCTGCGGAAACAGGCCAGGCAATCGACGCAGTCGTCATTCCCGCTTCTCTTGCGTAGTCCAGCAGTGTCGGTACTCTGACATCTTTCTTCATGCCGAACCACACATCCCCATGTTTGCATCCACGTTCATAATTCTCATTGTTGTGAATGCCGTGACGGTCCACATAACATGAAGTCACGATCGATGTATGGCAGCAATAAGTTAATGCAGGATGTACCGGAAGCAGATGTTTTACATAAGACCCCCGTTCAATGACGGAACTGAAATTAGGAAGACTACGCATGTATTCCAGATCGCTGGAACAAAGCGCATCAATCATAAAAACCATCAGTTTACTCATATTATTTTCCTTAGGTGTTTATTTCTAAAAATAAAGGGAGAACCGTCTTAAAAACGGTTCTCCCAAATAGAATGTTTAATTACTGTTCAAGAGCAGCCTGTGCTTCTTTGAAGAAGGTTTCAGTCGCTTCTTTCACCAGTGTAGCAACATCTTTGCCGCTGTCGTCAGCGTAACCGGCATCTACTGCCTTACCGAAAGCGTCTCTTACGCCGTCAGCACCTGCAACAGATGGAACCCAGTTGATGCACTCTGTCGTTTCAACCAGAGCTGCCGTAACGATGTTGTTCTTGATTTCTTCCTGGAACGTAGCCGTAGCAATGGAAGACTTCGTGCAAGGTGCGGCGCCGAATTCGATTGCCCACTTGGCAAGAACTTCATCATCCAGGCAGTACTTCAGGAACAGATAGCTGGCCAGATTTTCTTCCGGTGTCTTATTGAAGACAACCAGACCGCCGCCCCATGCAGGAGCGAACTTTTCCGGACCGGACTGTGGAATCAAAGACACGCCGACTTCAAAATCAGCATAAGGAAGTACAAAACCTGATCCTGCACTAGAACCGATATAGCAGCCAACATTGCCCTGTGTGAACGGATTTGAATGATAAAGGTCAGCACCGGCAAGGCGGAAATAGCCTTCCTTTAAACCTGTTAGATACCATTCAAGAGCTTCTGTGAACTTGCCTTCATCGACTGCAACAGTATGATCCTCGGCATTGATGAATTTGCTGCCGAGCTGAACAACACGGTCGATCATTGTATCGGTCTCGGAATCGGAACCCCATCCCGGAATGCCTTTTGCTTCGTAGATGGCCTTTGATACTTCTGCAAGTTCTTCCCAGGTCTTCGGAGCTTCCAGATTAAGCTCGTTGAATAAATCCTTGTTGTAGTAAAGAACTTCTGAAGTGATGATGATTGGGAATACATAGACGGATTCCTCGCCCCACTGGGTAATCTCTTCGTATACCTTACCGACAAGGTTCTCCTTGAAGCTAGGGATACCGATAGTCTCATTGTTGATGTACGGAGTCAGATTGACCAGCAGATCTTCTTCAATGTAGGCAGCGGCTGAGCTTGGATAACGGTTACTGATGTTTGGACCTGTTCCGTTACGTACGGCAAGCAGAAGGTTGCTGTCATAGTCCTGATAAGCCTGCGGTTCATAAACGACAGTGACCTTGTCCTGCGATGCATTGAATGAATCTACCATTTCCTGGAATGCTTCCTGCTGATGAGCAGAATAAGTGTTCCAGACAGTGATCGTAACAGGTTCACTCAATTCAGTCAGAAACTCATCTACTTCTTCCTGACCTGATTCTTTGCTGCAGGCAGCGACGCCGAACAGCATCATGACGATCATAAACAAAGTGAAAATCTTTTTCATTTCTAGATACTTTCCTCCTTTTTTCCCCTTTGTTAAAAGCGGTGTTTAATAAAACAAAAAGACGAGGCTTAAAAACGCCTTGTCTTTGTTTAGGACCTGATTCTTATATAAAGATCAAAAATCCACACTGCTTTCATTTGAATATATTATAATACGCCATACGATATGATTCAATTCACCCTACCTGATATTAGGTATTATTCTTTTTTGATAATGCGGCTTTGATCAGACCTATGAACAGCGGATGCGGACGGTTCGGTCTTGACTTGAATTCCGGATGAAACTGAACACCGATAAAGTAACTGTTATCTTTATGTTCTACCGTTTCTACGATGTATCCGTCGGGAGATGTACCTGAAAGGGTCATTCCGTTTGTTTCCAGGATGTTACGATAATCGTTGTTGAACTCGTAGCGATGTCTGTGCCGTTCTTTTATTACGTCCTGACCGTAGAGCTCTCTGATCAGCGTTTCCTTCTTTAGATGGCATTCATAGGCCCCTAGACGCAAAGTACCGCCCTTCTGGGTCTGGTCGTTCTGATCAGGAAGGAAGTCGATGACTTTATGGTCTGATTCAGGATCGAATTCCCTTGAATTGGCATCCTTGAATCCGCAGACATTCCTGGCGAATTCAATGACCGCCACCTGCATGCCCAGACACAGTCCCAGATATGGAACATCGTTTTCGCGACAGTATTTCGCCGTAATGATCTTGCCTTCTATACCTCTATTGCCAAATCCTCCCGGAACGACGATGCCGTCACAGGCTTCCAGTTTCTTCACAACATTATTTTCATTGATGGTTTCGGAATCGATCCAGTGGATCTTCACTTTGCAATGATTATAATAGGCGGCGTGATTGAGCGCTTCCGCGACGGAAAGATAGGCGTCATGCAGCTTGACATACTTGCCGACAATGCCGATGTCGATACGCTGATCAGCCTTTTTGGCTCTTCTGACCATTTCTTTCCAGGCATCCAGATCAGGTTTGTTTCCTTTTAGTTTCAGAATCTTGCAGACACAGTCTCCAAATCCCTGTTTCTCCAGTGCCAGAGGCACTTCATAAAGCAGCTTCAGCGTTCTGTTTTCTATGACACATTCTTTTGGGATGTTGCAGAAGAGAGCGATCTTTTCAAAGACATCCTCTTCCAGCGTTTTTACGCATCTTAAGACGATCACATCCGGATTAATACCCATGCCCTGCAGTTCTTTTACGGAGTGCTGGGTCGGTTTTGATTTGTGTTCCTTGGAGCTTTCCAGATACGGAACAAGGGTCACATGCACGTAACAGACGTTATCTTTTCCCTGTTCCAGTCCGATCTGTCTGATCGCTTCAATGAAAGGCTGGGATTCGATATCGCCGATCGTACCACCAACCTCGCAGATCAGCACATCCGGATCGTTCTTCTTTGCTGCCGTATAGATGAAGTCTTTGATCTCGTTGGTAATATGGGGAATGATCTGAATGGTCTTACCAAGGTATTCTCCTTTTCTTTCTTTATTCAGAACATTCCAGAATACTTTTCCGGTCGTCAGGTTGGAATACTTGTTCAGATCCTCATTGATGAATCTTTCATAGTGTCCCAGATCCAGATCGGTCTCGGCGCCATCCTCCGTGACATAGACCTCGCCATGCTGATAAGGCGACATCGTGCCCGGATCAACATTAATGTAGGGATCCAGTTTCTGTGAGGCTACCTTGAATCCTCTGGCCTTTAGAAGTCTACCTAAAGATGCGGCCGTAATGCCCTTTCCCAGACCTGAAACGACACCTCCTGTTACAAATACGAACTTACACATAATGCACCTCCGAAAACAAATAAAAAACATCGTAGCGATGTTGTTCTTATGGGTTTTAAAACCAACTTCCATCTTCAATTATTCATGGAACGGTTTCTTGTACGGCCGTACAATTCTTTTACTTTTTGATATTAACTCCTAATAAAATACTTTGTCAATATTTATGATTCAGGTGAACAGAACCGGCTTTTCTTGATGATGAATTAGGTAATTGATAGAATTAGTTTAGAGATATGATCATGATAAAGATCAATAGATTAGAAAGGAAACAGGAATGAAACTACTGGCTTTTGACGTAGGCGGAACGGAGATTAAATACGGTGCAGTAGAAGACGGCTTAACCATTACGGACAAAGGATTTGTTCCTTCACCGAAGGACACTTTTGAAAGCTTTGCGAATGTCATTGACAGCGTCTATCAGCAACATAAGGAAGAGGTGGAAGGAATCGCCATGTCTTTGCCCGGCTTCATCGATGTGAAGAACGGACGCTGCAACGGCGGCGGCGCTCTTCGTTACAATATCGGTACAGCCGTCGGAAAGCTGCTGGAAGAAAAATGCGGGTGCAAAGTGGTTCTGGAAAACGACGGAAAGGCTGCGGTTATGGCTGAATACCGCTATGGTGCTTTGCAGGGATGCAGTAACGCCGCCGTGTTTGTAATCGGAACAGGTGTTGGCGGAGGTCTGATCATCAACAGGCAGATCGTTAGAGGACGTCATTTTACTGCCGGAGAATTCAGTTTTCTCATTACGGATGCCAAGGATTATCAGAATCAAGAAAGCATGCTTGGAGGCAACTGCTCGACTACTTTCCTGCTCAATACCTATAAGACAAGAACCGGATCGGAAGAACTGATCAACGGCCGGGAATTCTTCGCCAGACTGCCGGAAGATCCAATCGCTCAGGAAGTACTGGATGAACTCTGTGAGAATATTGCGAAGCAGATCTACAATCTCTACTGGCTCCTGGATCTGGAGAAGATCGCCATCGGCGGCGGTATCAGCAGACAGCCGATCTTAACGGAAAAAATCAGAGAGAAATTCAATGAAGTCGTAGAGAGATCCTTTGCCGGACAGCACCATTTCAAGATAGATATCGACATCGTTCCTTGTCAGTTCAGCAATGATGCCAACCTGATCGGTTCTTATATCAACTACGTTGAGAATCAATAAAAAAACTAACATGGCACTTAAAACACAATATGAAAAATGGTATGAATCGGAAAACTACTTCTGGGGGACTGAACCTGCAGAGCTTTGCTACGAGCTGATCAGACTTGTTCCTCCGGGAAAAGGAGTAAAAGTCCTGGATATCGGCTGCGGCGAAGGGAAAGATGCTGTATACATGGCCAGACAGGGCTATGATGTCTATGCGTTCGACATTACAACTAATGGAATCGCCAAGACTAAGAAAATGGCGAAAGAAAACAACGTTGAGATCAACGCTTTCATTGCCGATATCAACGATTTCAGCATCGATGAGAAATTCGACATCATCTACTCTACTGGTACGATACAGTATCTGGAGGATGACAAGATCAACGGATTCTTCGAGAGAGTCAAAGACATGACCAGACCGGGAGGCATCAACTGGTTCAACGTCTTTGTCGATAAACCGTTCATACCGCTGCCTCCTGACTGGGATGAAGGCGAAAAGATGTGGCCTACCGGAAAACTGTTCTCCTACTATCCGGACTGGAAGTTCGAAAGAGTGGATGAAACGATTTTCGAATGTCATTCTTCCGGTATACCGCATGTTCATTGCATGGATGTCCTGGTAGCCAGAAAGTATCCGAAAGACATCATTACGACTGAAGATTTAAACAAATAAAAACCTGTTTCAACAGGCAAACGACTAAACCGGGTATTCTATATCCGGTTTTATTTAAAGAGAATGAAAAGCAGTGATCCGGCAATCATCAGAAGCATGCTTAGAATTACCGTTGGACAGGTATAAAATATAACATTTGTCGTCTTGTTGGAACGCAGCTTCTGAATCTGTATCCTTTCGTATTTTCCGGTAAGGATCAGATAGACTGAGATCATGAATACCGCAGCCAGTCCGTAGGCCATGTATTGGGTAATTGGTGCCGGAATTACGCACAAGGCATAGATCAGACCGTTAAACAGGATATGAATCAGGATGGTCGGACGGATGCTCTTGTAACGCAGGGATGTCTTTCCCAGAACATAGCCCATCGCAAATGCCGGGATGTACTCCGAGAAGTTGGTATGTGCCAAGGCAAACAGGATGGCACTGGCATAGAGTCCGAACACCTTTCCATATTTTCCTAAGACATTCAGCAAAACGCCTCTAAAAGCATACTCCTCCATGATAGGCGTAACAATCACCAGCATGAATACATACAGGTAATTGTCCAGATACGCATCGTCATAGCTAAAACCGATGCTGGAGATCAGTTTCCCTTCCTGAGAAAAGTAGACAAAGATCCTGTTGGATACATAGGTCAGGGCAATACAGATGGTAAAGAAAACGATCGTCTGAACGAACAGATCGGTAAATGAAGTAGTAATCCTGCGGTTGACTTTCCTGAAGGGAAGTCTGAAATACAGACGCATCAGAAGGAAAGGAAGCAGTGTTCCGAAGAAAATGATAAGGAAATAGATCCCGAAATACATCAGTCTGTCGTAAAGGATAGGGCTATTACTGTATTGCATGTACATGTGGAAGAAAAAAGGAAGGATCAGCACAAAAAGCGTATACAGGATCAGAAAAAGACCTACGACAGAGAAGTTTCTTCTGGCGTATTTGATACTGACAACGTGTTCCTTTTTTGTGCTCATACTTAAGATTATAGCTTTTTCATCTTCATTAGTAAAATTCAGATGAAGTTCACATTCGTATCATATATTAATATGCGGAGGTGATGGAAAATGAAACTGAATTTTAAAGCGATTATTATTGTATTTCTGGTAGCCCTGCTGGGTTCAGGATTAGGTACATTCGGTGTTCTGTCCTTCTATAACGGAAACATAGAAAACAGTAAGGGGCACAGTGATGTCGTCCTGAATGAAGTCGCATATACCAGTATTGAAAAAGGAGATTATACCAAGGCGATCGAAAAGGCCTACAACACGGTCGTAGAGATAACCTGTACGGTTAAAAGTTCAACATCTTCGGATTTCTTCTTCTTTGGCGGTGGAACGACAGAATCGACTTCCGCCGGTTCAGGAGTCATCTTCTCATCTGACGGCTACATTATTACAAACGAGCATGTAATTAGAAATCTGACCAGTGAGGATTCGATTAAAGTGAAACTGTTTAACGGCGAGACATATGGTGCCAAAGTAATCGGTTATGATACCAGGACCGATCTGGCTGTGCTGAAGATCGAAGAAAACGATCTGCCGTATGTATCTTTTGCGGATTCATCCCAACTGCTTCTGGGACAGGATGTCATAGCGATAGGCAATCCTCTGGGTTCAGGCATTTCCTGCTCCAACGGCATCGTTTCTGCCTTAGAGAAAGAAATCTACATCAACAACGTCTACATGACGGTGATTCAGACAAATGCGGCCGTCAATGCCGGAAACTCCGGAGGAGGACTGTTTGACATCAACGGCAATCTGATCGGCATCGTCAATGCGAAGAACACTTCTACGATGACCACCAATGTCGAAGGAATGAATTATGCGATTCCTTCCAACACGGTCGTACGTATCATTTCCGATCTGATCGAGAACGGTTATGTCAAGGATAGAGCTGCTTTGGGTGTCAGAGTCTATACGTCTTCTTCCTTCTACAAGACCAACGGCGTCATCGTCTCTGAAGTCATTCCGGAAGGAAGTGCGGAAAAAGCGGGAATTCAGGCAAACGACGTGATTACGGCAATTAACGGAGAAAAAGTATCCGCCTATGCCGATCTGTCCAAAATCCTGGATTCTAAAACAATCGGCGAAAAAGTCGTTGTAAGCATAACCAGGGATGATCAGAAGCTGGAAATCCCGGTCATCCTGCAGGCAGCCGGAAACAACTGATAAACCGACAAAAAAGGAAGTTCATTGAACTTCCTTTTATTATGCCTTGACTAGGAATTAATCGTCGTCTTCGTCCTTTCTTTCAGCAGCCGTAGCGGCAACGACCTTGTCGGTTACGTTCTGAGGAGCCGGTTCATAACGGTCAAAGTCAATAACGTATGTACCTCTACCCTTGGTCATGGAACGCAGTTCTGTCGCATACTTCAGCATTTCTGCCATCGGTACTTCAGCTTCGATGCGTGCTTCACCGGATTCAGCGGAACCTGTATCCAGAATCATGCCACGTCTCTTGTTGAAATCACCGATGATATCGCCGGTGTATTCTTCCGGACAGATAACGGTAACCTTGCCGATCGGTTCAAGAAGGATCGGGTTAGCCTTAGGAATACCGGCTTTAAATGCCAGTCTTGCTGCAGCTTCGAAAGAGTTCGGTTTTGAGTCTACCGGGTGGTAGGATCCATCATACAGCGTAGCCTTGACGTTAACAACCTTACAACCGGCCAGAGGGCCCTTCGCCATACAGCCTCTTAAGCCTGCTTCAACAGATGGGAAGTAGTTCTTTGGAACAGCACCGCCGAATACTTCTTCTGCAAATACCATTTCTTCTGAATCAGGGTTCGGTTCAAATCTTACCCATACATCACCGTACTGACCGGCACCGCCGTTCTGCTTCTTATACTTACCCTGAACCTCAGACTTACCTCTGATGGTCTCACGGTACTGTACCTTCGGTTCTTTCAGAGCTACTTCTACCTTGTATCTGCTCTTCAGTTTGCTGACGACAACATCGATCTGCTGGTCGCCAACCGCATAGAGGACCTGTTCGCCTGTTTCGGCGTTTCTGACAAAGTTCAGCGACTTGTCTTCGATCAGAACCTTCTTCAGAGCATCGGACATCTTGTCTTCATCGTCCTTTGTCTTAGGTGATATAGCAACGCCAAGCATCGGTCTAGGATATTCGATATCCTTGAATACGACCTTCTTGTCTTTTGTACATAAAGTATCGTTGGATTCCGTTACAGCCAGCTTGGTTAATGCGCCAAGATCGCCGCAGGAAAGCTTGTTGACAGGAAGCTGCTGCTTGCCCTGAATGGCAAACAGACCGCCGGCCTTTTCAGCCTGATCCTTCTTTGAATTATATAAAGGAGTCGTAAGGCTCAGTGAACCTGACATGACTTTAACATAAGAAACCTTGCCAACGAAAGCATCAACGACAGTCTTGAAGACCAAAGCGGAGAATGCTTCAGAATCATCCGTCTTCAGTTCTAAGCCGTTGGCATCCTTAACACTACCCTGATCGGCATAGATCGGACAGTTGTCTTTCATGAAGTCAAGAACCTGCTCAACGCCCTGGGCATTGACAGCGCTGCCGGCAAGAACCGGCTTGATGTCGCCGGACTTAAGCGCGAGCTTCAGACCTTTGGCAGTCTCTTCCGGAGTGAATGCTTCGCCTTCAAAGAATTTTTCCATCAGTTCATCATCGGCTGATGCGATGGCTTCAGCGATCTGATCGTAATGAGCGTTGGACGGATCATCCAGAACCTTGTTGGATCCGGTCATCTTCTTGCCGTCCATGACAGGAACTTCAAACGGAACGACAGAAGCGCCGAACTTGTCTCTCAGTGCATCGACTGTCTTTTCGAAGTTTGCGTTATCATCATCGATCTTATTGATAAAGAATACGATCGGAAGGTTCATTCTCTTGCAGAGCTTGACTGCGCTTTCCGTACCGGATTCGATTCCGTCTTTTGCAGATACAACTACCAGAGCCAGATCGGCTGCGGCAGCACCGGAAACCTTTTCGCCTTCGTAATCCAGATATCCCGGCGTATCAATGAAGTTGATCTTGGTATTCTTCCACTCGACAGGTCCTAAAGCTGTAAATACAGACAAACCTCTCTTGGATTCTTCCGGATCATAGTCCATTGCGGAGGTACCGTCTACCGTCTTACCCATACGGTCGACAGCCTTGGTCAGATACAGCGCAGCTTCTACCAGAGCCGATTTACCGGAACCGGAATGTCCCAGCAATACAACATTTCTAATGTCTTTTGATAAATACTCTTTCATTTCTTCTTCCCCTTATTATTTCAGAACATTAAGCAGTTCTTCATCGCTTTTTGTGCGTACGTACTGCAACGCAGTCCTTCCTGCATTGTCCGTAACTGTCTTATCTGCACCTTTACGTATCAAATATATCACTAAATCCGTATAACCGCCATAGCTTGCACGCATCAGACAGGTACATCCTTCATTATCTCTTTTATTAATATCCGCTCCCTTTTCCAGCAGATAACGGATCACATCCACCTTGAATGCCAGCACCGCATCCATCAGAGCCGTACGGCCCTTGCTGTCGGCCAGATCCAGAGTAGCACCGGATTCTACCAGACACTCCACTGTCGGCGTCTCTCCCAGGAAGGCTGCACGCATCAGAGCCGTTCTGCCTTCGTTGTCCTGTGCATCGACATCACTTCCTGCCTTTATCAGCATTTCACAGATATGACGGTGTCCGTGCTTTGCCGCACCCATCAGAGCCGTATCGTCATTCTTGTCTCTGGCTTTCACATCGACACCCTTACTGATCAATGTCTCAACGATTTCATCATATCCTCTCTTAGAAGCCCTCATCAGTCCGGTTCTTCCGTCGCCGTTCTTACAGTTGACATCCGCACCCTGAGCAAGCAGTTCATTCACCAGATCCAGTCTTCCCGAAGTACAGGCCTCTAATAGAGCATCATTCTGTGTCTGATCCATCTTCTTTTACCTCCTTTATTTGACAATAAAAAAGTGAACGCAATGAAACGTCCACTTCAAAAAAATCAGTGTAAGTAAAACACAAGTAAGGAGTCAGCGACCCCTAAGACAGTATTCTCCATCTTGTTTAATACTTTCATATGATAAACAACCTTATCCATCTATCATTTTACCTTCTAAACATGCTTGTTTCAAGTAGATTAACCATGTAAATACTTTCATTATTTGAGTTTCTTTTGCGATGTCTTGTAATCCGGCATGTTTCTTTCAATGATGTCGTAGAACCTGCGGGAATGGTTCGGGATGATGAAGTGGGTCAGTTCATGCAGGACGATGTATTCCAGACAATCCAAAGGATAATGTATCAGATAGGAACTGATCACGATCTTGTTTTTTCTTGTGTAGCATACGCCCCATTTGGAACTCATGACACGACAGCTCAGTTCCGGAATTAGATGATAGCCGTAGTCATCTAGAATGTACTGATACTGATTAAAATAGACTTCTGCCTGCTTCAGCAGATATTTGTCCAGATACTTGTATAAAAAATGGATGTCTTCCGTAGAATCTTCTTTATAGGTCAGAATGATCGTGTCGTCATCGATATCGACGTTCTTCTTTCCGTTCTTCCGAATCAGTTTATATGGTTTCCCATACAGATAGAAAACATCCCCTTCCCGGTAAATCAGCGATCTTTTCTGCTTCTGTAAAGACTTCTGGTAAGCCTTGTAGATCCAATCTCTTTTCTCTTCCAGAAAGCGGTAGATCCTCCACTCCGGCATCAGAAAAGGCGCAGAAACCGTGAGCTTTTCTCCGTTTACCCGAAGGTACATGTTCTTGATTCTTTTACGGGTGATCTCTACCTCAAAACGGATCCCTTTTATTTCCAGCATATTCTCATTCTATCATTGAAAAGAAAATAATTCTTATGATAGAATAATAAAGCACACGGCGGACGTGGTGAAGTTGGTTAACACACTAGATTGTGGCTCTAGCATTCCGTGGGTTCGAGTCCCATCGTTCGCCCCATTGGATTTAAAAAGTACAGGAAACTGTACTTTTTTGTTTATTATAGGTATAATCAGTCAGTCTATCAGCCCTTCATCAATCAGAAGTTCTAGAACTCCGGCTTCTCTTTCAAACATAGCTGTATTGTACGGACTCTTTACATTGCGGTTTTTCTCGATGGCAGTCTTTGGATATACATATTCCAGGGAGAAGTGTTCTTTTGCCTCATAGTCATCCAAATCCTGTGAAACCGTTTTTTCATCCACTTTACATAGATAGTATAAATTGTCCTGTATAAAGCATTCCGTTTCATCCATATCGCTTTTTTGAATACGGTGAACATAGCCGTATTCCTGAATGCTTTCAGGTATGATTATCAGGCCTGCTTCTTCGCGCGTTTCTCGAATCATAGCTTCAATCGGTGTTTCATATTCCTCTATACCGCCTCCGGGAAACTTGTAGTAATCGTATTCCCGGCTGTAAATCATGGCAACCTTTCCATCCTGAATAATAATACTTCGTGCTGAATTCCTTACAAAAGAATGAGTACATGACCCATAGTCTTTTTTATCAATTTCAAACAGTAGTCTCATTATGCATTTCCTATACGGTTAATAACCGGTTATCTTCTTTTCTTTGGTGAAGGAAGTTCATCATACATGGCTTCCAGCAGTTCCATCATCCCTGCTCTGTCATCTATGATATCGACCTTCAGCATTTCCTTGGCTCCAGGATATGGTGATACATATTCAGCATCCGGCATCATCTTTTTTGCGGACTTTGTTGACTTAACTAAAAACCTGTCATCATAGATGCCGCCGACGATCTTGTCCTGAAAGTAGATGAGGTACTCTCCCATCATAGGCCTGTAGGAAACATCTTCCAGATCGGAAAGCTGTTCCAGCACATAATCCAGATATTCTACGCTTGATGCCATTTGTTTCTCCTGTTTCTAATCCTTAAATCCGAAGAATTCTTTCAGCCCTTCTTTTTCTTTCAGCATCTCGGCAGTAAAACCGTAATGTGACGCTGACGCAAGAGTTACGACATTCTCCAGGAATTCATCATAAGGAAGATCCATCCATTCTTCCGGAATTTCAGTGTGTATAGTTCCTCCGTCGTTATGACCTCCGCCCCACCACCAGGCTTCATCCAGTTCCGCCTCATATGTACCGTCATCCATCTTGTTGAAGGCATACCAGGAAGCCCATTCACGCATGCCTTCCGGTGTTTTTTCTCCTTCATAGTGCGGCGCATCGTGAGGTAGTGGTGAATAGTCGGGTTCTCCTTCTTCCGCTCTGCGTCTATATACGGAATAACGCTCACCCGTCTCTCTGGATTCTCTTTCCAGCCTTAAAGGGCCGTTCTCATAGATGATCTTTCTTCTTCCCGGAACACGGTAGGAATCGTTAGTCAGATCGGTAAGGGCCTTGATCGGCTTCTTTCCTGTTCTTTCCTGATCCAGCTCCAGTTCTTTCAGCTCTTTCTCGATATCCCAGGGGTTCCCCCAGGCAGTGTAGTATCTTATCGTTTTATCGCTTAAGACAGAATAATAGCCGACAGTATTGCCGTTGTATATGACATGATAAGAATCCGTTATGTAAGCCATTTTTTAAACTCCGCTAATCATTTTTATTGTGAAACAAACAGGATATCCAGATCGACAGGCCATTCGATCCCATCTATCTTTCCTGCATCGGATAGCTGCCAGATCTGATACGGTCCTTCATAGGTAGGCCAGTCGGTATACTGTGCCAGCCAGATCGGACGGGTATCGGTATGGGTCCAGATATTTCTTAAATAATAGCTGCTTCCGTAAAGCATGCACTGATATCCCTTTTCATTGACTTCTTTCTCAAAAACGTCATAGAGATGATTGAGATCCTGGAAACTCATTTCATATTCCTGGTAGCACCAGAAGTCTTCCCAGTCGAAGATGATCGGCAGTTCCGGTTTTTCGCCTTTCAATTCTTTAAAAATCTCATTCAAAGCGGAAAGAAGATCCTCTTCATTGTTGTCATAAGAGAAATGATAAAGACCTACCTTAAGGCCTACATTTTTTGCTCCTTCATAATTCTGTCTGAATTTGTTGTCAAGAGTAAAAGCTCCATCATACGAGAAACCGACCCGGATGATCACAAAATCGCATCCTGCGGCTTTTACAGCCTCAAAGTCGATATCTCCCTGCCAGGTCGAAACATCGATCCCGTATTCTCTCCCCTCTCCTGCATAGTCTTTGAGGAAGTCTTCAAACAGGTATTCCTCTTCCTCCGTATCATAATCCGGAATGTAGTCTGTTACTTCAACCGTCAGATCCCATTCCGTCACGTTACCGGAATGATCCTTCAGTACGGCATGCAGAGGATAGTGTCCTTTCTTGGAAGTATTCACTTCCCCTTCTACCGTTAATTCAGGATTAGGATCGGCATTGTCGCCGTATGCAACAATATCCTGAATATTGAACTCGCTTCTTAATTGAACAAGTGCTCCGTCTCCATATCTGAATATGAAAGGCGGCTCAATGTCTCTCACTTCAACTTCATAAAAAGCTTCCGAAACATTTCCGTAGTCATCCTCTGCTCTGATGTTTACCTTATAGATTCCGGAAAGTTCAGAATCAAAATCTGTCTCATAGAAGAACGATCCTTCGTTGACGGAAATGTTGCTGTTGATTTCTTCTACGGAATAAGTATCTCCCGGATCCTTGACGACTCTTTTTTCTTTAATCTCAATCACAGGAGGAGTCGTATCAACGACTTCATAGGTGAATATGGCATTTTTAGTAAAGAACCATTTCTTAACGTTGTAATGAAAGCGGTGCATACCGACTTCTTCCGTATCAAGATATTCAGCTTCCGGAATTACTGTACCGTTGCTTTTTTCAACAAAGTCCTCAGCCGGATAAAGAACAGTTCTTTCTAGAACCTGGCTATCCTGTACAAAATGAATAGACGGCCATAAAAACACGATTCCAAAGATCGCAGCCACAAGCAGTACTCCAGTGATATATATCAGTGTTTTCTTTTCTTTTAACATTGTTTTACGCTGTTTTTTCTAATGCCATTTTCAAGAACTTTGTATCATTCATCTGTTCGTTTGTCACATATTCCCCGTCATGGAACAAGGCATAAGTCGTAATCGGTGTCGGAGCGTTCTGTGCTTCTTCTTTGCTGCTGATGTGGATTGCCTTGAAACAGATGTTATGTTTCTTTGCGGTTTCTTCCAGAATCGGTACATATTTACCGTTAAACGGACATTGATTTGTGTAATACAGGACATAGCCCTGCTCGTCGATATGCGGATGTCTGGCACATTCCTTGAATTTTGGGACTGTTTCATCCTCTTTGAATGGCAGATACCACAGCTGTATGCCGTTATCCGCTTCATCGCCCACCTTAAAGCCCTTATACCTTAAATACTTAGGATCCGCAAGAAACGGCTTCTTCTTGTCGGATGAAAGAATGCACAGACCTTTTCTATTACGGATTTTGCTGTCACAGATGCACGCTTCCAGCAGGTCGTTGGAATAGCCGTGTCCCTTGAATGAACCGGATACCCAGAGACAGTCGATATAAGTATATCCTTCCGCATCGATCGGATTCCAGGCATTCTCCGCAGGAAGATATTCAATGAAACACTTCCCTCTCTCAACACTCTTCAAGAAAACCAGACCCTCATCAAAACGTTCAGACAGCCAGTCTTTCTTGGATGATACCTGAATATCCTTGTTGTTGGAGATGGCACAGCAGATGTGCTCCTTCTCCAGATTCTCTTTTGTTACTCTGATGTATTCCATATGCTCTCCTTATAATCTATTAGATCCAATCAAAGTTTTCTTTTCCCGCTCCAAGTTCAAAGTGACATTTTACGATACCTAGATCGATTTTCAGACAGCTGCCGATCTTTCCCGGTCTTGCTGTTACTTTATTGCCGTTTCGGATAAATCGGAACTTCTGCTGATTGACCGCCGTCGGTGCCAACAATGCAGCCTTAACACCATCTGTGTACCATTCAGGAGAATCCTCTGTCATGTCGCTCACTTCTGATGGAGACTTGCTTCTGCGAGGATTTCCCTGCGTCTTTCCATAGCCCAAGGCAATGACGATGACTTCTTTCTCGTTTTCTTCTAGAACTGCTTTGCTCTTGCCGTGCGTCAGCGCTGCCCAGCAGGTATTCAGTCCCAGAACCTGCGCCTTCAGTACCAGCAGTTCGCCATAATACCCGCAGCGCTCTTCCAGATCGTCAGCCTTTTTCCCGGCCATCACAATATAGTTGCTGCAGTTTTCAAATCTCCCATAATGCGCCAGACGGCTGTTGAAACAATCCGGTTCATCATAGAAGATCTGAATATGCAGATCGCCTGTCCTGTTCAGATCGGATGCGTACGTATCCAGTTCTTCCCTGATATCCGCAGGAATCGTTTTATCCAGATACTGTCTGACGCTGTGCCTGGTTTCCATCAGCTTTAGAATATCGCTCATTTCTACTCTCCTGTCTCAGATAATGATCCTTTCGGTTCGCAATTGTTTTCTATCCTGGCTATTAATTCTAGTATACCATTTCGGCAGACAACTGCTTTCAAGAAGCTACAGGCAAAGCCTGAGCTCCTTGACGAAATAGTTGGGGTTGGCAACGGATTTGCCTTTGACAGTCAGCGTTGCCGCCGGAATAGAAGCTTTGAAACGAAGGGCTGAATCCTTCAGCAAAGACAGGTAGAGTACCTCTTCACCCTTCTTTGTCCTTTTACAGACGACATAGGCAGTATGGTACATGAAACGGCTGAGCTCTCTGACGGTTTCGTCAGAGAGACCCGGAAGAAGGTGCATCTGCATCTTCTTGCCATAGCAGTAATCGAAAAGAACATTTTCCCCCTGCCTGCGGGAAGCGTTAAGCCTGCTGATGACTTTCTCCTCAGCCTGTGCATCATCGCCATAGGCGAAGCAGACGGCTTTCTTCTCACCGGTGAGAAGGTCGCGACGGTTAATAATGTTGAACGTTTTTGCCATGTAGGCCCCCTTTCCCGGGCACATTAAAAAAGGCCCGAATACCATAAAGATGGTTTCATCCTATCTTTATGCTTCTCAGACCATTTGGCGCTTTATTGCGCTCATTTATGCTAACACATCAGAATACAAAAGTAAACAAAAAGGACCTTAGAGGTCCTTGTAACTTTCACATAGGCTTTCAGCCACGTTGACAATATGGTCGCCGATCCTTTCGATGTCGATCAGCATCTCTGTATAGACAACACCGGACTCCGATTCATCCGTATCTTTCTTCATTCTTCCGATCTCAATATCACGGTAACGGATGCAAAGATCATCAATCTTGTCTTCATTTGCGTTAATCCTGTCTATCACTTCGCAGTCTCCGGTTTCGATCATATGGTCTACCATCTGTAAACTATCTAGCAAAAGCTGGGAAAGCTCATGAATCTCGTCGTACGCATCTACCGAGAAGGACAGATCCGATCTTAC
The DNA here is from genome assembly GCA_964529805.1 of uncultured Solobacterium sp. Lineage (GTDB taxonomy): Bacteria > Bacillota_I > Bacilli_A > Erysipelotrichales > Erysipelotrichaceae > Colivicinus. Next base: position 93,093 of record CAZGZT010000003.1, read on the forward strand.
CAGATCATCGCCCGCTTCAGCAATATTTAAGGCATGGTCGCTCATTCTCTCAAGATCGACATTGATGGAGAACAGCGTAGCCGCCTGTTTCGATTCCTGCATATTGATATTACTGGCCATTAACAGGGAAAGGTTTTTTGAGATACCTTTATTGATGAGGTTGACTTCATTCTCGTTCTTTCTAACCTCATCGATTGCAGTATAGTGTTCCAGGATGGCATCCAGACTCTTATGAATATTGGTTTTTACGATTTCAAACATATTGCTGATCTCGATATTGATGCCGTAGATGTTGAAAACAGCGTTGTTTTCGATCTTCGTCGGCGGAGTGATCTCAGGCTGGAGTTTCTTCTCGCTTCCCTGATCAGGGATGATAAGATAGGCGATCTTCGAGAGAAGTCCGGCTATCGGGAAACAGGCCAGAGAAGTAACGACATTGGTAAAGGTGTGCATCAGAGCGATCTGTTCAACAACTCTGCCCGGTGCAAGCATTTCATACATTCTGTCAAACGGAAACAGCGAATATAAGATCGTAAATAACGTAGCATTGACGATATTGAATGTAAAGTTTATGATTGATACTCTTTTTGCATCTCTGTTGAACGAAAGAGAAGCCAGCATGGCTGTTGTACATGAACCAAGATTCTGGCCAAGGTTGAAGAACATGACATCCTTGATTGTAACGAGTCCGCTTTTTGCCAGAGACTGGATGATACCCAGAGAAGCGGAAGACGACTGAACGATCGTGGTAAGAACAAAACCGACAAGTATACCGAATATCGGATTCTGCATACTGGAAAGAATGTTCAGGAAGAACTGTGATCTTCCCAAAGGAGCCAGACCTCCGGACATGGTTTCCATTCCCAGGAAAACAAAGCCAAGACCCATTAAAATCTCGCCGATCGCATTCAGCTTATCGTTCTTCACAAACATGATCAGACAGACACCGATAAAGGCCATAAACGGAGCAACCAGTCCAACATCCAATGCCATAAGGTGACCGGTGATCGTCGTACCGATGTTGCTACCCAGGATTACATAAACTGTCTGGGATACTCTCATGATTCCGGCATTAACAAAACTAACAAGCATGCTTGTAGTTGCTCCGGATGACTGAATTAGTGCCGTTACCAGCATTCCTGCCAGCATGGCTACAACTGGTTTCTTCGTCAGTTTCTCAAGAAAATCCTGGAGTTTTCCTCCAGCCATATGCTTAAAACCGCTTCCCATGACTTCCATGCCATAGAGGAAGATTGCCAGACCGCTTAGTACTGATAAGACATCGGTAAATTTCATACTGTACTTTTATCATATCATAGATCGGATTTCACAATGATAAAATCAATAAAAAAACCTGTCATTTCTGACAGGTTTTGTTGTTCATTTAAGATTGAACTATACGAGTTCTTTTCCGCAGAACGGACAGAATTTCGCACCCGCAATCGGTAAAGCCTTGCCGCAGAACGGGCAGTAGCCGTAAACTTCCTGCTGCTGTGCAGGAGCGGCATGCTGGTAAAGACCTGTAGCGGCATTCTGTGCCATATTGACATTGACAAATCCGGCACCTGCACCGCTAGGATTCTTGGCAGCATCTCTCATGGCATCAGCCGTAGCTGTAACCAGAGTAGCGTTGGCCATCTCAGGGTCCTTGTTAAGAGCAGCGAACTGCGCATTCTTGATTCTTTCTGCATCAGCTTCCGGAACCGTTACGGAATTGACCGTAATGCTCTGGAAAGCGATACCTCTTTCTTCTTCCCACTTCTTGCCCAGTACTTCAGCTACTGCTTCTTTCAGCTCGGCAGTATGTGAAGGAAGTTCAGAGTATCTGATACCCATTTCTGAAATCTTGGCGAATGCAGGATTCAGTGCATCCAGCATTTCTGACTTCATCAGGGAAATCAGTTCGTCCTTTTCAAAACGGCTTGCCTTGTTGCCTGCAACGTTCTGATAGAACAGCAGCGGATTGACGATTCTGAATGAATACTCACCGTTACATCTGACAGCGATATCCGCATCTACACCGCTGTTCTTATCTATAACAACTCTAAATGGAATCGGTGTAGAAGTGCCGTACATGTTGCCCATGATCTCTTTGGTATTGACGTAGTATACTCTCTGGCTCTTGTTGACATCTCCGCCGTAAGTGAATCTGCCTAAAGCATCCTTGAAAGTATTCTTCAGTCCTTCCATGCCGCCGTCGAAAATGCTTGGCGACATGCTTGAATCAAACGTGTAGTTTCCTGGTTCAGCCGCAACTTCCAGAATATTGCCCTCTTCAACAACCAGAGCGCACTGTCCTTCGTTTACGACGATTCCTGAACCGTTGGTGATAACATCGTTTGAACCGCTGTAGCCTCTTTTGGTTCCCTTAACCATTAATGTGTCATTGTCTAAAGAATCGCAAACAAAATAATCCTTCCAGGTGTCACTTAATGTTCCGGCAACCGAACCAACTAAAGCTTTAATTAAACCCATTCTAAATTCCTCCTTTGATTTAATTCTTTATTCTAAAAGTGACCGCCATGTCCTCCATGACTTGATCCACTTGAAGAAGTGTGCGTATGCGAACCGCCTCCGGAATAATGTGTCGGACCGTGTCCGGACGTATTGTTGTTTCTTGAACGAGGGGTTCTGCTGACGTGTCTGTTTACCAGCATGTCCGACATACCGGTAATATGGAAACTGTTGCTGACAACATAGTTTCCTGCGTATCTTTCGTAATGAACGTTTCTCATCTGTCCTTTCAGAACCAGAGCGCTGATCAGAGAAGAGATCGCTCCCACGATGGCTGAGATGCCTACGTTGGCAGCAGTGAAACTCTTCTTCGGCTTGTTGTCGACATCGATGACATTGCCGCTCTCCGCTTCCTTAAGCATCTTATCCGTCTGATCGGCGTACTTTACGAAAGCATCATAGAATCTGCCTGATGACAGATCGCCTGAAATCTGATCGAAGATGTAGTCGATTCCATAATCGGTAATATAATCCGTACCTCTTCCCTTGGTAGAAATGTACATCTCGCTGGTCGACATGGAGATAAACAGCAGGACACCGTCATCCCTGTAGCCGTTGTAGTCGTAGAAATCGTCCGCATAGTTATCCGTATCCATGCCGTTCAGGGTATCTGAAGTCAGCACGATAATGTCCATATTATGCTTATTCGAAAGATCTTTCAGTTTCTTGGTCAAAGACGAAGCTTCATCGCTGCTGAGCAGACCTGCGCCGTCATAGACTCTCGGTTTACCGCTGACCCTAGGAGCGCCGCTGACATAGGACGCTTCATTGACCAGCTGAACGACATACTGGTAATAATCCTTGATGCCGTCATAGCGGCTTGACGCATTATTGAACAGTTCAAACAGCTTCTGAGCCTCATTCGATATCAGGCTGCCCTGCGGACCATCCGTCTTTACGGTATAGTAGTTCTTCGCAACAACCATGACAACGGTATTCTTCGCACCCAGATGTCTGTTCAGGAAATCCTTGGCATAGTATGAGACTCCGCTTTCGCTGTTCTCGATCGAATCATCATAGATGAAATAGATGGCGATATCGTATTCTTCTTCGATCCTCTCTAGGTCTTCATTCAGTTCCTGATAGGTCTCGTAGGACGAATAATCCGTTCCTCCGTCCTTCATGATGATATGGCCGTCTTCGGCGCATACTCTCTGGCTCATTCCCAGCAGCAGCAATATGGCAAACAGTACACTTAATATCTTCTTCATGCCGCTACCTCACCATATAAACGACGTACTGAATCGCCGTCAGTGCCGCTGTAACCGCCAGGAATACACCTAACGTAATCGAAATCAGTTTTCCCTTATCCGTAGGCAGACTGCCCACAAACTTGCCGGTCTGACCGTTCATCGCAAAGGAATAGATCTTATCCTTGTATTTCACATTCAGAAGCCACATCGGATACATGACGTATTCCTGCTTGCCCTGGCTGATGTAAATGCTGGAAGAAGAAGGAATACAGCTGTCGTACATCGATGTCGTTGATGCAAACATGGATGCCGTAGAATTGGCGATACGGCTGTTGGCGATCTTTCTGGACTGGTCTACATCCACATTGTATTTATCAGCCAGATATCCGGCCAGATAGTTCTCATTAAAGCTCTTGCTGTCTCTGATGTCAAACGGTTCGATGGACTGCGTCAGTTCATCGCTGATCTTGCTGGAAGCATCTACCGGTACATCCATGAATCCGACACTTCCGGCGCGGAAGACCTTGTAGTAGCTGGTCTCCGTACAGTTGTAGTCGCCTTCGATCCAGTGACGTCTCTTCGTAGCATCGAACCACATTCTTGCACTGGCTTTGCCGTCAAAGTTCCAATACGGCACATAGATCCCCCTAATCTCGTCGATCGTCGCTTCACTCTTAAACGCATTCGGAAGCAGGGTCTTGCCCTTCAGAAACTTCCTGTATCTTTCTTTCGCTTCTTTCTTATCCAGCTTGAAAGGAATGATCTTCTTCGGCTTATAGATCCCTGAAACGTTCCCGGTCATCACGACAGGATTGCCGCAGTATGGACAGCTGCTGGCTGCCGTATCCTTATCGGCCATGATAGTACCGCCGCAGGAATTACAGGTATAAACAACCAGATCAGAATCATCCCACTGTTCCGCATCTACGGTAAAATCGATCTCATCATTAAAAAGATCCGGATCAAAGGTTCCGTCGCAATAAGGACACTTCATCTTCTGTGTCTTCGCATCAAACTCCAGAATGCCGCCGCAGTTCGGGCATTTAAACTCTTTTAATTCGCTCATTATCTCTCTTCTTATACTATTAATTATTATAATATGAGCACTCAAAAAAAGAAAACAGATAATAAAAACGGATCCCTTTCAGGATCCGTTCATTTCGTTATCTTTTAGGTCCTCCTCCAGGTGGAAAATGTCCTCCTTCACCGGAATTGCCATCTACAGGATATTCTCCTCCGTCACCCGGGGAAAAAGGTCCATTTTCTCCCGGAGAGAATGGACCGCCTTCCATGCCGCCGAACTGGTTGGTAATCTCATCTGTTTCTACACCGTTGACGATGATCGTACCCCCGTTATGTTCTGCGTTTTTATCATAATCAAACGGGAACTGTGCCGTAATGTTGACAGTACCTCCATTGATGTAAAGATATCCGTTTACGTCGATGGCATCCGTATCGCCCTGCCCCATGACGATCGTGATATATCCATCGTTGATTTCGACTGTAGGTGTATAAAGATTGGATTTCTGTCCGGCATTGATGCCGTCATCGCTGGCACTGATGGAAATCGTACCCCCGTTGATCAGGACATAGGTTGCTTCAATGCCTTCATGTGCATCAATCGTGATATTGCCGTCATCAATTTCTATCATTCCGTCCGCATGGATACCGTCATCATCGGATGTGATATCGATCGTTCCATCGGTGATCGTAATGTTTCCGTTAGAATGGATGGAATCGTCTGCACTGTCGATGACAATACTTCCGCCGTTGATCTGAATATCGGTGTCGGACTTGATTGCCTTATAGGAATCGGCAGAAGAGCTCTTCACGGTCTTGATCGTGAATTCGCCGCCTTCGATGTCGACCAGCGAGTATCCGTAGATACCGTCGGCCTGTGAAGTGATCGTAAAGGATCCGTTCTCAATATAGACATAGCCTTTTCCTTCCTCTTCATTATCAGCTTTCAAAGCATCCTCTCCTGATGTGATCACAAAGCTTCCGTTGGCGATCTTTACGCTGTCCTTGCCTCTGATCCCCTGCCCGGCTACATCGATCTGAAAAGTTCCGTCAGCAATTGTCAGATCATCTTTTGAAACGATACCATGGCTGTAGTCGGAATTCAGGATCAGCGTGCCTGTGCCGTTGAAGATCAGATCCGCCTTGGAATAGATCAAAGCATCTACATCGTTGTCGTCGATCTGAACATGAGTCCTAGAATCGTTGATGGTATTGACGGATCCTTCAGCAAGCGTGATCGTTACTTCATCCGCTTCTATGACATAGATCCCGGCAAAATCTTCTGCATTGATTTCAACATTGCTAAGAACCAGACGGACATCTTCATCCTTTGATACTTCGATGATAATGCTTCCGTTGAGTGTTCCTTCCAGGATATAGGTCCCTTCCTCAGTGATCCTGATATCTTTATCGTCAAGATTCAGATAGGTAGAACCGTTCACGGAATATGAAGCATCCAGATCATTCTCATTGAAATCCAGATCCGTATCCTGTTCTGAATTCTCAGTTTTATTATTCTCAGAAATGACAGTACTGCATCCGCTTAAGAGTAGCAGTGAAAGAAACAGAACCGTTATCAGTTTTTTTCTCATAAAGTCTCCTTTCATACCTTACGGCATTTAGAGTTCATCCCTGTTGGTTGCCGGTCTGGTACAAATGATCTCAAGGTTTCCATTTCTGGTCCTTAGTTCATCGATCATCTCCTTGACCTTGCTTACATCTTTCAGGGTAACACGATAATCCAATCGGAACAGCGAGCCAAGGGTCATTGTCTTGACTGCATCCAGTTCCCAGGCAACCGTATACTTATCCAATATACCATTAAATGCATCATCGTAGTTAAGTGATTCCGGTACGGTGATCTTCAGATATCTCTCGTTTTCAGAATATCTTCCGATGCCGCTGAGAGTCAGAGCAAACATGACCGCACTTAACAGTAGCGTGAATACTCCTGCCAGAGCGACATAGCCTGTGCCGCAGATAATACCGATCGTCATCGCCATGAATACCGCCGTCAGTTCCTTGGCGTTGCCTTTTACGGAACGGAAACGGATCAGAGCGAATGATCCCGCAACAGAGAGTCCTACGCCTATATTGTCGTTTACCAGCATGATGACGACTGTTTCGATCGCCGGTATCAGAATCAGTGATGTAATGAATGATTTTGTATAAGTATTACGATACATGAATACCAGTGAGAGCAGCAGCCCAAGAAACATGCTGGAACACAGTGCCAGCAGGAACAGACCAAGCGTCAGTGTTCCATTGAAAATACTTCCGAATATGTTAGTCATGATTGATTCCTCCTTTGATTTCCTGTAAGAATGCCGTGCCTGCCTTAGAGAATCTCTGCGGGTAGGCCTGATTCTTATCCAGTATCTCGCACAGCCACAACGGATATGCGTCTTTTACTTTGATCTCCATTACGATTTTATCCGTAACTCTTTTATCTGATGAACCTGAATGTAATGACAAATTCTTCATCCGATAGGAGATATCCTGATCGAAGGTGATCCTGAGATCACGGTTTTTTGCCTTGTAGGAAGTTCTGGTACAGCCGATATAGACAGCCGGCTTCAGATTCCGGTAAAAGCTTAATGCATAGCTGATTTCTTTTCCGACCTGCGTATCCTTAAATTCTGCCTTACTGATGTCTTTCAGCAGCTGCCCGCAGACTGCCCTGGTTCTTCTTTTGTATACGGTACCGTCATATTTCTTCTTCAGTTCGACATACACCGTATCCTCAGGATCTGCCTCATCGTAGGAACGGATCCGAAGCTTTTCCTTGTATTCAGGTCTTTCGATCGATCTACGTATCAGTTCATAAGAATCGGTATCGTAATAGATGGAACGGATCTTCGCTTCATAGAACTTGTCCTTTTCAACATACGGCTTGAGATCTTCCAGAATGCCTTCATACTGCGACCTGTTCAGCAGATACTTCTTTTCATTTCTTTGAAACGTCTGCACCTTGCTTCCTCCTTTCTTTTCCTATAGAATGCCAATCGAATGTGAACTCTCTCTGAATTCAATCTGATCCTTTCATGAAAAAAACCGTATGGCTTCCCATACGGTTTCTTATTGTATTTTTCAGGTTTGTTTAGAACATCTGTTTGTGGTTGAAGTAACGCAGCACCAGCATGGAAGCGATGGCAGCGGCGGCAACTACCACTACGAAGGCGTAAGGAGAATTCTCGAACGGAACGCCGTCGATGTTCATGCCGTAGGCGTCAAAGATGATACTAGGAATGGAAATAACGATTGCGGCGATCGCAATGAACTTCTGAACCACGTTCATGTTGTTGGAAATAATGGAAGAATAGGCATCCATCATGCCGTTGATGACACCGCTGTAGGTGTCAGCCATTTCCGATGCCTGTTTCGATTCGATCATGACGTCGTCCAGCAGATCTTCATCTTCTTCGTATCTTGGAATTGCGGCTGATTTGGTCAGCTTCTCCAGCACCGCATTGTTTCCTTTCAGGGATGTGGTGAAATACAGAAGACTCCTTCCCAGTTCCATCATTTCCAGCAGAACCGGATTTTCGATGGAATGATGCAGGACGACTTCCAGCTGTTCCGACTGTCTGTTGATCTGACGCAGATTCTTCAGATACAGCTTGGCGTTCTCCAGCAGGATGGTCAGAAGCATTCTGGTCTTCAGTTTGGTATCGACGGATTTCTTGGCCTTGCCTGTGAAATTCAGGATCGGAGTACTTTCCAGACAGACCGTAATTAAAGCGTCCTTGGCCAGAATGATCGCCAAAGGAATCGTAATAAAACGGCTCTTGCCGTCCTTCTCTTCCGTAGAAGGAATATCGACAAGGATCAGTGTATAGTTATCTTCTTTCGTAATACGGGTCGATTCTTCTTCATCCAGTGCAGCTCTCAGGTCGTCAGATTCGATCTCGTACTTTTCTTCGATTTCAACCAGTTCTTTTTCAGTCGGATGGATCAGACTGATCCAGCATCCTTTCTGAGGAGCATCAATGCTAACCAGCTCACCTTTTTTCGTTATGAATATCTTCTGCATCTGCGTTCTCCTTTCAACTGACAATCAGCAAATCAGTGATAAAGATCCGCCTATGTCATTACTACGCTTCGCTAATCAAATATGTACTGTGTTCGGGCAGCCCGTCCATATCTTTCTTCGCTTTTTTCATCACTACTATTTTATTTTTTTAGAACAAAAAAAACAATATCAAAAAGCCAATCAAAACGTCAAAAACCAAAAGAAAAGTCCTGCATGTGCAGGACCTTCATGAAGTTTAATGATCAGGCCTTCCAGAGACCGTGCAGATTGCAATACGCGTATACTGCCTTGACCTCTTCACCTTCCAGCAGAGCGAACACGGCTTCCGGTTTTTCTTCCGGTTTCAGAGCCTTGCGCTGATTGCCTGTTGTTGTCTGAACGGCGATCCATTCGATATAGTGCTGTTCGATCATCGGATGATCTACCTCACCTACTCTGACATAAACCTTATTATCTTTTACTTCATATACCGGAACATGCTTCTCTACGGCACCGTCGGATGTTCCCGGAATGATCTCTTCCATCGGTTCTCCACAGCATACAACCGGGCAGGAAGTCTTATTGACGATCGCAACCATCTGACCGCAGCGTTTACAGCGATAAAATTTCATTTCCATAGTTTTTCTCCTTATCTTTATTATACATCAAAAAGCATGATAAAAGCCCCGTTTCCAGGGCTCATATCCAATGGTCTGAACGAAGAGATTTGAACTCTCGGCCTCTCGGTCCCGAACCGAGCACTCTACCAAGCTGAGCTACGTTCAGAGTTGCTAATACAATTATAATCCAAAATACAGTTTTTGAACAAAGAAAAACCGCTCTCTGTCATGTTTTGTTAGAAAGCGGCTTTATATTATTCTTTTACAGCATCCCAGATCATCTCGGAAATGGTCGGATGCGGGTGAACAACCTCAGAGAGTTCGCTGACTTTCAGTTTCTTCTGCACAGCCACCGTCAGTTCGCCGATCAGTTCCGTTGCGTGCGGAGTAATGATCTGACCGCCTACGATCACATCATCAACTGTTATAATCTTCACGAATCCACTCTCGCTGTTTTCGATCAGACACTTGCCGTTGGCTCCGGTCAGATATTTCTTTGCCTGATAGGCAATACCCTTTTCCTTCAGCTCATCTTCTCCAGCACCTACGCTGGCGATTTCCGGATCGGTATAGACACCGCTAGGAATCACATTCATGTCATGGGATGGATTCTTGCCAAGGATCAGATCGATGACATTCTCACCCTGGGCTTCCGCTACATGGGCAAGCTGGATGTTTCCCTGTCTGGCATCGCCGATGACAAAGATACTGTCGACATCCGTTCTACCATTCTCGTCGGATACGATTCCTCTTCCAGTTTCCAGAGGGAACTCTTCACTGACAAGAGATGCGATATTGGCTCTTCTGCCGGTTGCGATCAGAATTTCATCCGCATTAGCGACCTGTTCTTCGCCTTTCTTATCGGTATACATGACACTGTGGTCTTCACCGATCTTCTTTACGGCAGCCGAGCAGACAACTTCAATACCCTTCTTTCTGAAGAACATGGCCAGTCTTGTGCCAAGTTCCCTGTCCAGCGTCGGCAGCAGACGTTCCGCCATCTCGATGACAGTAACCTTTACGCCAAAACCGCTGAACGCATCCGCGATCTCGCAGCCGATGACGCCTCCGCCGATAATGACGATCGAATCTTTCAGCTGATGATCCTTTTCCAGAACATCATCCGAAGTGATTGCGTATTCCTTGCCTTCAATCGGCGGAATCGCAGGAACGGAACCTGTCGCGATAATGATGTGATCACCTTCATAGATCTCACCGTTACAGGAGATCTTGTCCTTATCGATGATCTGAGCAAAACCTTTTACCGATTCAACTTTATTGGCCTTCAGTGATTTCTCGATACCGCCTCTTAAGGATGAAACAACAAAGTCTCTTCTTTCCTTTACTTTCCCGTAGTCAAAAGAAGCGTTCTCGGCAGAAACACCGAACAGTTCTCCTTGTCTGGCATCCTTATAGACATGGGCAGACTGAATCAGTGCCTTCATCGGAATACAGCCTCTGTTCAGACAGGTACCGCCGATCTGATCCTTTTCAAACAGGATCGTCTTTAAACCGTTCTTGCCGGCCTTGTTTGCGGCAGTATAACCTCCCGGTCCGCCGCCGATGATCATCACATCATATCTCATAGTTTTCCTCTTTCAATAATCGGATCACATCTCCTGTCTCGTCCTCAGAGATGCCCAGCTCACATAGTTTTCTCCCAATCAGTCTTTCTTCCAGATCATCCGCAAGATCCTGATTCATGGCATCCGTATAGATCTTCAGATCGTTGATCCTGTCGTCATCCAGATCATAAAGGATCCTGACCGTGCCCCAATCAAAACGTGCCTGTTTTCTGTATTTCAGATCAATTACAGGACCGTAGATCCATTCTTCATTCGCAAAGAAAGATCTTCTCTTTTCGATTTCTTCCTCATTGAGAGGATAATCCGATACTTCAGATCCGTACATCTGTTCAAAAGAAAGGATCAGTGCTTCTTTCAGCATTTTCAGATTCAGATCTTCTCTGATCTGTTTCAGGTTGATCACTCTGGATCTGACCGATTTCACGGCTTTGGAATGCAGCTTCAGTATCGAAACATTCAGATATTTCTCAAGCGCTTCTTGATTTACTTCCAGCATGATGGTTCCGTGGTGGAAGCAGTTCCCTTTTCCCTTGTAGTAGGCATGACCGGAGAACTTCCTGCCATCGATCACCAGATCGTTTCTGCCGTTCTTCTCAGCCTTGATGCCAAAACGATTCAAAACACTCAGAATGATCTGATCATGCCTGTCGATATCAAATAGATTCTTCTTGCAGATAAACGTAAAGTTCAGATTCCCCTGATCATGATAGACGGCTCCTCCACCCGAAATCCTCCGGGCAAGGAAACCACCGTCATGTGTCAGTACTTCGGTTTTACATTCGCTGTAGGCGTCCTGGTTCTTGCCTATGACAACCGTTCTGTCGTTGCGCCACAGGTAGAGGATGACTTCATCCTGTTTAACCTGATCCAGCAGATATTTTTCCAGAGCCTGATTGTAGTAGACATCGAACGTATCGGACGCTACAGCGTAAAGTTTAGTCATTAAAATCGTATTTCAGAACCGGTTCTCTGGCGGCTTTTACGTCGTCAGGTCTGCCGATCGGACAGTGGTGCGGTGCGTTGTGCAGATATTCCGGATCACTGTGTGCTTTTTCATACAGATCCAGATAGATCTTCACAGCCTCGTCGATCGTCTCTCTGCTTTCGGTTTCGGCCGGTTCGAACATCAAAGCTTCATGTACGATCAGCGGGAAATACATTGTAGGAGGATGGATGCCATAATCCAGGGATCCCTTGGCAATGTCCATTGCGGATACGCCTGTTTCCTTCTTCAGGTCATCCAGGCCCAGTACGAATTCATGCATGCAGATTTGATCATAAGCCACATGGTAATGATCCTTCAGCTGATGCATCATGTAGTTGGCATTCAGTACCGCCTTACCGGAAGCTTCAGGAATTCCTTTCTTTCCTAAAGTCAGGATATAAGTCAAAGCCTTCACGACAACCAGGAAGTTGCCGTAGAAGCTTCTGACCTGACCCATGGATTTCTCCGGATCGGTGAAATAATAGAACTCGTCTCTTTCTTCAACCATATGGCAAGGCAGGAACTGCTTCAGGAATTCTTTACAGCCGACAGGTCCTGAACCCGGACCTCCGCCGCCATGAGGTGTTGCAAATGTCTTATGCAGATTGAGGTGAACGCAGTCGAATCCCATGTCGCCCGGTCTGACTCTACCCATGATCGCATTCAGGTTGGCGCCGTCGTAATAGCACAGACCGCCTGCTTCATGAACGATCTTTGTGATTTCAAGAATGTTCGGGTCGAACAGACCTAAGGTATTCGGATTCGTCAGCATCAGTCCTGCAGTATCCTTGCCAACGGCAGCTCTTAAAGCATCTAGATCGACGCCTCCCTTGTCGTTGGAAGGAATGTTAACAACCTTGAATCCGGCCATCGCTGCCGAAGCAGGATTGGTACCATGCGCGGAATCCGGAACGATGATATTGACCCTTTCCGTGTCGTTTCTGTCCTGATGATACTTTCTGATCAGCAGCAGTCCGGTATACTCGCCATGTGCACCGGCTGCCGGTTCGAATGTCATCGCATCCATTCCTGTGATTTCACACAGGAGCTTTTCGGCTGTATGCAGTACTTCCATGCATCCCTGAACGGTATTCACAGGCTGCAGAGGATGGATCTGCGTGAAGTTCGGTAAAGAAGCTGTTTCTTCGTCTACACGCGGATTGTATTTCATGGTGCAGGAACCCAGCGGATAGAAACCGTCGTTGACGCCGTGAGTCTGCTTCATCAGCTGCGTATAGTGTCTGCCCAGATCGACTTCGGAGATCTCCGGCAGATGCATCTTGCTTTGACGGAGGTATTTCGTTTCAGGCTTGTAATTTCCTGTCGTGATTTCAGGAAGGATATCGCTTCCTCTGCCTTTGACTCTTCTTTCATATATGAGTTTCTTTAGATCACCTCCCTGATGGCAGCGATGAGTTCATCGATCTTTTCTTTGGTATTAAGCTCTGTTGCGCACCACAGGATCCCTTCATCCAGCGGTAAGCCTGAAAGGATCTTCTTTTCTGCCAGTTTCTCTTCCAGAAGCTTTGAATCAACAGGGGAAGAAGTCAGGAATTCATCAAAGAATTCACCTTCATCTACTCTCTTAAACCCAAGTTCATTCAGTTTTTCTGCCAGATAATGGGCATTGGCATAGCAGCTTAAAGCAAGCTTATTCATTCCCTGAGGACCCATGGCTGCCAGATAGACGGAAGCCGTCATGGCACATAATGCCTCGTTGGAACAGATATTGCTGGAAGCCTTCTCTCTACGGATATGCTGCTCTCTTGCCTGCAGAGTCAGAACATAAGCTCTTCTGCCTTCATGGTCAGTCGTTTCACCGACGATTCTGCCCGGAAGCTTTCTCATCAGTTCTTTCTTGCAGCTCATGAATCCAAGATACGGGCCACCGAATCCCATCGGCAGACCCAGCTGCTGGCCTTCACCGACGGCGATATCGACGTCCATTTCTCCCGGAGCCTTGTATAAAGCCAGAGATACAGGATCGCATCCTTCGATGATTCTGGCCTTGTTTTCGTGCATCAGTGCTGCAAAAGCTTCAACATCCTCCACAAGACCGTAGTAGTTCGGACTCTCAATGTATAAACCTGCGGTTCTTTCATTCAGATTCTTCTTGACTTCTTCAAGATCGGTTAGATGATTCTTGTTCTTTAATAAGGTCACCTTAACGCTTCTGCTTTCGCAATACGTCTTAATGACAGCCAGCGTTTCCGGGTCGATCATATCGGAAACCAGGATCTCGTCCTTGTTTCTTTCCAGAGTCATGAAGATCGCTTCCGCAGCCGCAACCGCACCGTCATAGACGCTCGCATTAGAAACATCCAGACCGGTCAGTCCGCAGATCTGTGTCTGATATTCAAATATGGACTGCAGGACACCCTGAGAGATCTCTGCCTGGTATGGCGTATAAGCCGTAACGAATTCTTCCTTGGAAGTGATCGTCTTGACGATGGAAGGAATATGATGAGCATAAACGCCTGCACCGCGGAAGATCGATCTGAATACAGTATTCTGTTCCGCGATTTCCTTCATCTGTTCCAGGACTTCCAGTTCCGATTTCCCTTCCGGAATATTCAGACCTTTCAGTTTCACCTGCTCAGGAACCATGGAATAAAGGTCATCGATTGATGTATAACCGATGTCCCTTAACATGGCTTCCTGTTCACTTAATGTTTCAGGAATATATCTGCCCATAATTAGGCCTCGTTTGCACAGACTTCTTCGTATGCTGCAGCATCCAGCAGTTCTTCGGTTCCCGTAACCTCGTTGACTTTGACCAGCCATGCGCCGTAGCAGTCTTCATTGACCAGAGCAGGATTATCCAGAATCTCTTCATTGACTTCTACGACAATGCCAGTAACAGGAGAGAAAACATCGCTGACAGCCTTGACAGACTCGACATCGGAGAAGGCTTCTCCTGCCGTAACAGCATCGCCTACCTGAGGCAGATTAACAAATACGATATCGCCCAGTGCATCCTGCGCAAAGTCGGTCAGACCTACAACATAGAGTCCGTCTTCTTCTTTTACCCATTCATGAGTCTTGGTATACTTCAGTTCTTCAGGATTTTTAAACATTTTATTATTCCTCCTTTAATGTTTATTTGTTTCTGGTATAGAAAGGCATTTCAACAATCTTAGCCTTTAATCTTCTTCCTCTGACATCCACTTCTACTACCGTATCCAGTGCAGAGTATTTCTTGTCGATCAGAGCCATGGCAATGGAAGTCTTTAACAGCGGCGAGAAAGTACCACTGGTCGTATGACCGATCTTTTCATCTCCAATGTAGACATCCTGGTGTTCTCTTAAGACGCCTCTGTCCAGGATCATCAGACCGACTCTGCAGATTGCAGGTTCCCCTCTTTCAAGCAGGGCTTTCTTGCCGATGAATTCTTCCTTGTTCATCTTGACACCAAAGTCCAGACCAGTTTCCAGCGGTGAAACCACCTCATCCATCTCATGACCGTACAGCGGCATCGAAGCTTCCAAACGCAGAGTATCTCTTGCGCCTAATCCGCATGGGATCAGACCTAATTCCTTGCCGTTTTCTCTTAGCAGATCCCACATCTTTTCAGCATTCTCATTTGCCGTATAGATCTCATATCCCGCCTCACCGGTATATCCGGTATAGGAAATGATACAGTCCATTCCGCCGATATCGACGTTTCTCTTAGCCGTATAATACTTCTCCGGAATATCCTCTTCCTTCATGACCTTCTTCATGATCTCTCTGGAATTCGGACCCTGTAAAGCAACCTGGGCTAGACTATCGGAAATGTCTTCAATCTCCGTATCCGGAAGGATATTCTTCTTCATATGTTCAAAGTCTTTATGACGGTTGGAAGCGTTCACGACCAGGAAGTAGTCCTCTTCACCGAACTTGTATACCAGCAGGTCATCGACACAGCCGCCGTTTTCATTGCACATGACGCTGTATCTGACCTTGCCGATCGACATCTTGGTAAAGTCGTTGGTCAGCAGATGATTCAAAGTAGCCAGCGCGCCCGGTCCCTTGATCGTGATCTCGCCCATGTGTGAGACATCAAAAAGACCGGCCTGTTGACGTACTGCCAGATGTTCAGCGATGACTCCCTCGTACTGAACCGGCAGCAGATAGCCCGCAAACGGGACGATCTTCCCTTTTTCCCTCACATGTACATCATACAAAGGCGTTTTCAGTTCCATATTATTATTCTCCTTTTCTTAAAAAGAGACAGGAAAACTTTTCCTGCCTCTGTTTTTTTACCTGAAAGATTCTCCCTTTTGAGGATTGCTTCTTTGGTGCATATTGCTCTCCAGAGTCTGTCCAAAACCGGTCCTTTTACCTGAGAGTTTCTGATCCCCTTCGGTGTTTCCGGTACGGAAATCTCTCCCGGTTTCTTCTTCCACTTATCTGTCTTTATTCTATCATAGAGAACTGCCGATTCATCAGTAAAATCGTTTAATTATTGAGATAACGCAGATAATGTCCATAGGCTTCTTCTCCGTACTTCGTAATGTGGTCTGTATTGGCATTGTAACGAGTCAGAACCAGTTTCAGCTCATCTTCCGAGAAAGTGGTAAAATCCAGTCTTCCGGTCTTCTCTCTGGCGGCACTCAGGATGTTCAAAGCGGCGATCTCAATGTTCGTTTCCGGGTTGCGGTGCAGATATATCCACATCAGATGGACATCCTTAGGGTCATCGCTGTCAAGACGGTGATCGGCAGGAATGTTCAGCTTCTGATAATCCGTGAGTCCTTCATCGACTGCGAAATTGACGGCATTCACGCCGACATAGGCAAAGATCTGGGCATAGCCCGTTGAGCTGTCTTTCTTGGCGAACAGATAAGTCCCGACGATCAGATCCACCAAAGGATCCAGAATATCCATTCTGGTCATTTCGATGTAGAGGATCGCCTTGATCACGGCAGAAGGAAGGCGGTAACTCTGCGCTACCGTATCGATCCATTCCTGATAGCGTTTAATGATTCTTTCGGCTTTTTTATTACTGATGATTCTGATCATATGCTTTCCATCAATCTATAGGAAGATTTCTCTTTCCTGTGATCTCATCCAGAACGATCTTTCCTACGGCTACATGTGCCGTCGATCCGCACTGTTCGACTGATCTTTCTAAATAACCGTAGTGCTTCATCACCAGTTCAAGCCCATGTACGATTTCTTCCTGTTCCTCAACGAACCGGCATTCTCCAAAACCGATCACACTTTCGTAATGAACCGTGATACCGTGAGCTGTTTCTTGTGTACGGTGGAAGATATCGCCTTCAATACATACATGAGGATTTTTCTTTATTAGTTCGATCTTTTTTCCTTCCAAGGCACTGTGAAAATAAATGACAATTCTATCGTTAATGATTTCTGTGCCAAAGGATACAGGAACGGCATAAGGATACTCATCGTCATGGATTGCGATTCTTAAAGTATCGCACCGTCTTAAAACATCATAGATCTCGTTCCTGTCTGTTATCTCTCTGTCTTTACGTCTCATTGCTGTTCCTCCTTATTGGTATTCATTAGGGATAGATCTGTATCTTCCAGCGAAAACTCGTTACGCTTGCAATAGGCGGATTCACCACACAGAAATTCCCGATGACAGGCATCCGTTATTTCTGAAGACACTTCCGGAACCGGAATGCCGTGTGGTTTGGACATCGGCAGCAGTCTGTCATAATCCTCTCTGGAGATCTGATAGCACATTAAGACATCTGATCCACCGATATGTGGAAAATCGCTTATCGCATAGACGGTCTTCTGTTCTTCTTCGAATATGAATCTTCCGATGGTCACCCCATAGGCAAGCACACCATCCTGGATCATATCTTTAGGTTTCTTCTTTCCCTTTGTATTTCTAAACAGTTCACATAGAGCCGTGTATTCCCTTTGATAAAGACCTCTTTTCATTTCGTCAGTATCGGCAAAAGAAGCATGGGTAGAGAAGACGTCTATGGCTTCATCGATCGGCAGCCATCTCGGTTCCATGCCGGCTTCTTTCTCTCTACCTGTCAGTCTGGTTTCACATCTGTCTTTAATGGAAGCCAGGAAATACTTTGTGGCATACTTGCAGTTTTCATAGTATTCATCGATCTCCAGCACACAGGACAATGAACCAATGATGAATCCCGTTTCTTCGGATACTTCCCTTCTGCAGCAGTCTTTTTCATCCTCACCGTTTTCCAGACCTCCTCCCGGAAGCATCCAGGTATCAGTCTTTGTCTCGTAAGAAAGAAGTACCTTATCATCCTGAATGACGATGCCTCTGCAGGCGATACGTTCTCTATCCCAATAACCGAAATAATTATCACCAATGATTTCGATCCTTTTCATTTCCGGTTTCTCTTTTATTATTTCTCTTTTCATTTTTCTCTCAGATTGTTCAGCAGATCAGGATTATTTGAAACCATTACGCCAAGCTTCGGACACTGTTCCATCTCCGGGCATACACCGCATGTTTCCATCTTCTTCTTCATGGCACACTTACGGACCTCACAAAGGCTGTCACAGAATACCGTTTTCACTCCGTCAACTCTGCAACCCTGACAGTTGATCTGTTCCGGAGTGATCGGATACTGATTCAATTCACTCCAAAGCTTTGCGGTCTTTTCCCGCAACTGCTGATCGTTGTTTAACGTAGCGATGTAGGCATCGCATTTCTCACAATCCAGTCCGCAGTATCCAACCAGATCTCTCATAGTCTTCTCCTATACTCAGTTTTTTCTTAATATCGTTGATTCTTCTTATTTATAAAAACCGTGATAATCGCTGAAAGATATCCCAATATCAGATATATAGCCGCATAGATCAGGAAATCCTTTTCTCCCATTTCAAAGGCGATCCATACACCTGCAATAAACAGCACCGGCAGAAGCAGAGGCTGGAACCAGCGACTGTGGATATTTTTGCCTGTAAAAATCCCTGTCATTATGGCTGCGATTGGATTAACCGCAAAGAACAGGATCAGGCAGACCGCCATAGCCGCATCGTTTCTGATGAATCTTACTGTACACAAAGGCAATACGATCATCAACGATGCATTTGTCAGGATACAGATCAGGTTTTTCTTTAACATTTAAATGATTCCTAATGGAATTAAAGTAATGAGCAGCAAAGCTACAAGTCCCCATACGCCGATCAGGAAAGCATTCCTCTTCTTCGGTTCCATGTCAGGAACATAATTGCTGGCGAGGAAGAACGGAATATATGTGGTAATGAATACCGGCAGTACACCCCACCATTTATAGACCCAGATAAAGGAATGATTGGATGTACCGGCCAGGAAAGATTCAAACAAGGCAAACAGCAGGGCCATGCTTAAGGCACCCGCAAGCTTGCAGCTGATGCCGCCTTTTCCATCCTTTGCAAAGTAACGCATGTTTCTATCTTCCGGCAGCATCTTGAAGGAAATGATTCCTGCCAGAGAGAACATCATAGACAGTTCCCAGCAGACACCGATCAGCAAAATGAAGGTTGTAGAAGCATTACTGACAGACCACAAAGGATAGCCGAAAACATGGGCGATGATGGCATTTCCTATTTCATAAAGCCAGTGAACGCCATACAGTGCCAGACCGGCATAGATGACCTTGTAGTTCTTCTTATTGATCTCTGACCAGTAGACATAAAAGACTACGGACAGAATGAAAATAAAAGTCCAGTTGAAGTTTTCCGTACTACGGACAATGATGCTCTTTACCAGATCCATTGCTTCCTGGGATCCGTCTCCCCAAAATACAAACATGTTTCTTCCCCCTTAAATGATTCAGCCTTGTTGACTGCGATATTGTGACAGCCATTCATCTGCCTGATGGCGTGTATTGAAAATGATCTTCTTTTTATCCGGATATTTCTCCAGTAAGGCATACAGGACAGGACGTTCTTCATCGTGATATCTTTGAACCATCTCTACCAGTTCAGGATCCAGATGATCCTCTACCCATGGAATATCGCTTCTTTTCTCGCCGACTCTTTGTGTGATACCTTTCATGCATTCCTCTTCACTGTAATCCAGGAAAATGACGGTATCGCAGGCTTTGATCCTTGTATCATAAGTCCGGCTGTAATCGCCGTCGATAATCCATTGATCAACATGCAGGATCTTTTCCAGTTTCTCATCGAATTCTTCTCTGCTGATATGGCTCATGTCAGGCTTCCACCAGATGTTATCCAGATGAAACAAAGGAAGACCTGTACACTCGTGCAGTTTCTTCGCAAAAGTACTCTTACCGCTTCCGCAGCAGCCTACAATGATGATCTTATTTCCAATGCCTATGTCCATACGCATTCCATTTTACAACTTTAATAAAGACTGCCTCAAGACAGTCTTCTTTTCTTTTATACTTCTTTTGTTTTGTTCTTATTCAGCTTTTTCTTGATTGCACCGATCACGTCGGTCTTTCCCGTGGTATTGTCAAATATACCCATAATGGCCGGCCAGTGCTTTATCAGGGCGATCACAAACAGGATCGCTGACATTACAGCCACTTCATAGTCTTTCACGGCAAACATGGCGATTGCATATACCAGAGGCGGTACAGGACCGGCCAGGTTCAGATACTGTGTAATCAGGACGACGATGGCTCCGGCGATATCCGCAACAGCACCCCAAAGAAAACTGTAAATGGCGATCATGATGCAAGTCGTAGCGACGCCCTTGCCTCCCTTGAATTTTCTCCAGATCGGATAACAGTGACCGATGGTTGCGCCGAATCCGGCATAGAACATGATGTTCTTATCCGCTTCCGGGAACAGATATCTGGCAATCAGCATGGCAATGACACATTTTGAAACATCGCCGATCAGAGTCAGTATACCCGGAACAAAGCCAAGATTGATCATAATGTTGGCCATGCCCGGATTGCCGGAATCGATTTCCGAGGAACTCGTGCCGTTGTACTTCTTGGCAACAAGTTCTGCAGTCAGGAAGTTTCCTAAACAGTATCCAATCAGACAGCTAATCAGTTTTTCTTTCATGATCGTTCTCCTTTATTCATGAGTTGTTACATATTCGGCAAGAGCCAGAGCGATATCGAAATGTCCCGAATCATGCTGGGTATCCTTGATTTGATTCTCTTCTCTTCTTGCCGTCCATTCCGGCGCATCCAGCAGATCTCCGCTGGTAAAGAACATATAGACTTTGAGTCCTCTGAAGTCGCATACCGCCTGTACGGCAGAACCTTCCATCTCTACGGATATACATCCATCTGCTTTGTGTTTCTCAAAGTTGTTATTGGTTTCCCGATAGAAACCGTCCGTGGTCCAGGTCTTACCCAGAACATAAGGGATTCCGTTTTCTTCCATGCACCTGGCAACAATACCGGCATTCCTGATCCTGATATAATCCGATGCCGGTGCGTAATGATAGGAAGTTCCTTCATCCCGATAGGCTTCCGTCGGAATCATGACCTTTCCTCTGGCGATCTCCTTGTTCAGACATCCTGCTCCGCCAAAGTAAATGATCTTGTCTGTACTCAGGATCTCTCTTATTTCTTCGACTGTACCTACGCAGGCAGGAGCCCCTACCCAGGTTCTATAGAAACCGTATTTCCTGCCGTGGTATTCAAACACATACACAGGACTGGCTCCATGACCCATAATCAGTTCCCCTATTTTTTTACAGTCGTAATTCTCTGTGACATATTCTGCTATCACATGGGAAAAAGTAAAGATGACTGCATCTACTTTTGGTGCATTCTCGTTGATGATCGGATTGATTTTTGCGGGTGACTGATCGTCAAAGGAATCAATGATCATTTTGAACTCCTGTTCTTATTTTACAAAATAGGCGGCAGAGATGGCTCCCGGTCCGGCATAGGTACCTACGGTGGCTCCTACATAGGACAGAGGGATATCTTCCATGTTTCCGAACAGATCCCTGTTTTCTTCCATGAAACCGTTGATGTTCGTATCGTCCGTACCGGAATAGGCAACGCTGAACGGCATGTTCAGATCGATTCCTCCGTCCTTCTCGATATATTCTCTCATGGCCTTGTAGCCGTTCTTCATGCCTTTTACTTTGCCTAAGACATCAACTCCGCCATTTGTGATTGTAATAATCAGCTTGATCGACAGCATTCCTCCGACAAAAGCGGCAGCCGATGAGATCCTTCCGCCTTTCTTCAGATTCTCCAAAGTAGCGAATATCGCAATGATTCTGACCTTCTTCTGTGCTTCTTCCAAAAGAGCCATGATCTCATCTGCACTTTTTCCTTCCTTCGCGAGTCTTACGGCGTATTCTACCAGTATTCTCAGACTGATGCAGAAGTGCTTGGAATCAAAGACCTTGACCTTGCCGTCAAACTCGGAAGCAGCCAGCGTAGCACTCTGGAAACATCCCGATACACCGGAAGAGATGGAAAGGTATACAGCTTCACTTCCATCAGCGGTTTCTTCCTTAAATACCTCGGAATACCTGTATGGCGAGATTTGGGAAGTCTTCGGCAGTTCATCACAGTTTTCCAGCTTCTCATAGAATTCGAAGTTGGATAGATCAACACCGTCGTTGTATTCCTGTTCACCGAATCTGAATACCAGAGGAATAACTCTCACACCGATCTGTTTCGCATATTCCTGAGATATGTCGCTTCCTGAATCTGTAATAATCTTAACGCTCATCTTATTTCTCCTTGTTTACAGATCTCATCTAAAACAGAGATTACCTATATTATATCAGTAAAGAAAAGATCATCCTATATGGAAGAGGATGATCTTGTTTCATAATATGTTCCTACAGGATCCTTGCCAGAAACTGTCTGGTCCTCTCATGTTTCGGCTGATCAAAGATCTGTGCAGGCTTTCCTTCTTCCAGAATAACGCCATCGTCCATGAAGATGACTTTATCCGCAACGTCTCTGGCAAACGCCATTTCATGAGTCACGATCACCATCGTCATGTCTTCTTTTGCCAGATCTCTGATGACATTCAGAACTTCACCGACCATTTCCGGATCCAGTGCTGATGTCGGTTCATCAAACAGAAGAATATCAGGATCCATGCACAGGGCTCTGGCAATCGCCACACGCTGCTTCTGACCTCCTGACAGAGTAGAAGGATAGGCATAAACAAAATCGCTTAAACCGACCTTTTCCAGCTCCTGCAGAGCTCTTTCTTCCGCTTCTTTCTTGTCTTTCTTCAGTACCCTCATCTGCGCAAGCGTACAGTTGTCCAGGACATTCATATTACTGAAGAGATTGAACTGCTGGAATACCATTCCTACTCTTCTGCGGTAGTCGTTGATGTCCTTCAGTTCGCTGATATCCTGATCAAAGACCCTGATCATGCCTCCGTCGATATCTTCCAGCAGGTTGATACATCGTAGCATCGTCGACTTTCCGGAACCGGATGGTCCGATCAGACAGACGACTTCCCCCTTGTCTACCTGAAAGCTGACATCATGAAGAACTTCAAGATCACCGAATCCCTTGCGGACATTTCTTACATCGATCAGACTCATGACTTCGCTCCTTTATTTGCCAGAGAGATACTGCTGAGACTGGTATCGGACTGCGGCAATGATGTTCTGGTATGATTCATCCTCTTTTCGATCATTCCCAGGATGATGCTGGAAAGACCGGTCAGAAACAGATAGATCATGGCCGTCAGGAAATAGGTCTCCGTAAAACGGTAGGTCGTACCGGCAATGGAATTGGACTGAAACATCAGTTCTGTGATCGATATGATCATCAGGACGGAAGAGTCCTTGATATTGACGATCAGTTCGTTTCCGATTGCAGGGAATGCGTTTCGTATTGCCTGAGGCAGGATAACATCCATCATCGTCTGCATCGAGG
This sequence comes from uncultured Solobacterium sp., assembly GCA_964529805.1. Classification (GTDB taxonomy): domain Bacteria; phylum Bacillota_I; class Bacilli_A; order Erysipelotrichales; family Erysipelotrichaceae; genus Colivicinus. Next base: position 116,807 of record CAZGZT010000003.1, read on the forward strand.
ACATACCCAAAGATCTGGCGGCCTCATTCTGTCCGGGATCGATGGCCTGGATGCCGGATCTGACGATTTCAGCCATGTAAGCTCCGGTATTGATCGAAATCACGAAGATGGCAGCCGTCATCTTGTCCCAGCGGACTATATTGGTATAGACAAGATAGTAGATGAATACGGCCTGAACCATCATCGGTGTTCCTCTAAAGACTTCAATATAGATCCTGGCGATGATGTCAAGAATCTTCTTTACGGTCTTCTTTGATCCTGATGCGGTCTTGTCCAGCCTGATAGCCCTGAAACCACCGACAAAAAGTCCGATCAGCAGGCCCAGCAGCGTACCGGTAATTGCGACGATCAAGGTCGTTCTGATTCCCAGCAGAAAGCTTGGATAGTATTTTGCCAGTATTTCAATACACTTGGTAAAAGACATTTTATTCCTCGACTGCCGGCTGTCTGTTTACGGCAGCTTCCATGATCGCCAGTCTGTCGGCTTCGCTGATCTGATCCAGAGCAGCCTGAATGCTGTTGAGCAGTTCGACGTTCTGCTTTGCGACCGCAATCGATACCGATGTATCTACGACAAATCCCTTTCCTTCCTCGAACATGACGATCGCCAGATCCGGGTTTGCCGCAACAACGCCGTTTGCTACCGGAAGTTCGGCAGTGATCGCATCCGCCTCGCCCGCCTGCAGCGACAGGACCATGCGCGGATAGGTTGCCAGAGGTGTCATGTGAACAACGCCGTCGATCTGATCGATGACTTCATCATAAGTCGTATTCGCCTGTCCCAGAACGTTCCTTCCGCTTAACTGCTGAATATCGCTGATGCCTGTAAGATCGGAATCCGCTCTGACGATCACGACCATCTGCGATTCATAGTAAGGAGTCGTAAAACTGACTTCCTGTGCCCTTTCCGGTGTTTCCGTCATGCCGGCGATGATGCAGTCGATCGCTCCGGCATTAAGTGAAGGAATCAGAGAATCCCAGTCCGTCTTGACGACCTGGACCTCCATGCCCAGCTGCTGCGCAATCATCGAAGCGATCACGACATCGTAGCCGTCGGCATAATCGACGGAAGAGATCTGCACAGCCGTATCCGAATCCTCGACCTGTGTCCAGTTGAACGGCGCATAGTCGCACTCCATGCCGACACGCAGAACATTGGACTGTTCCTCACTGTTCTGAGCAGAAGAACAACCCGCAAGGCACAAAAGCGCCAGCAATACAAATACTAATTTTTTCATCTGTTTATCCATCCTTTCAATAAAAAATCGTATGCACTATCACATACGAATCTTATCGAAAGTAAGTAATAGCGCCTCTTCTTACGAAGGAGTGCTGCAGGTATTTCCTGCGGCCCCATATTCCGTGAACGCCTTCAAGGAATATTCGGCGGTGATTGCCTTTCCCGTACTTCATCGCCTGCCGGCTTCATACAGTACTCATCCGCACCGCTACCTCTATACATAGATTTTTTATTGGGTTTATTATGAAACGGATTCCGATATTTGTCAACTGCGTTGCATCATCTGACAGATCATAATCAGATATTGTTCGCCAGATATGTGATCGCGATCATCAGCATGATTGCGAAAGCAATCATTATAAAATTGACAATGTGTTTCTTTCTTTCATAATACAGAGTTCCGATGAATTCCCGGATAAACGCGTTGATCCAGAAGTAGGCCTTGGTTTTTGATCCGATGCCGTCCATCTTTAATCCCTGCTGGGTTGCGGTCAGTCCAGCTCTTAATACATGGTAATTGGTCGTGGAAAAACCTATGGATGCGTTTTTCTCTTTAATCAGATTATTCGAAAATCTGATGTTTTCATCGGTATTTGCCGACTTGTCTTCCAGAAGGATGTTTTCTTCCTTGATTCCCTGACTCAGCAGGTAGTTCTTCATTGCCTGTGCTTCCGGGATGATCTCGTTATCCCCTTTTCCTCCGGAAGGAATAAAGATCAGGTCTTTTCTGGTAGCCTGCAGCTGTTCATTCCTGAATTCCAGGGCTCTGTCTACTCTCCCTTTTAATAACGGAGTAAGAGACCCGTCTTCTGCGATCTGACAGCCCAGAATGATCATATAGTCCTTGTTCAGTTCCACTTTCCTCTTGACGGCCTTGATCGCAATGATGATCGTCCCGGCAAGAACGCATTCCAGATAGGATATCGACAGATATACAAGTGCTTCAATGTAGTTATAAAGATACGGACCGATGCTGTTGAGATCGTAGATGTTTACTTTCTGCGTTCTCATCAGAATGCCGTAAGTAAGATCCGGCAAAAGGGTCGAAATGCAGATGAAAACACCCAGGAACAGACCGAGCAGGTTTCTTAGCGATCTTCCTTCTTTACGGATCAGATTGATGTTGCTGATAGTGACCAGAACGGAGGTGATCACAGCGATCGGAAAAAGAATGATCGATACTGTGGACATGGAACGGATCAGGCTGTTGACCGTGCCGTAGAGTCCCTGGTAATGAGGTATCGACAAAAGAGTATCGACAACAAAAAAGAATAGGAAAATGATGGTTCCAAGATAAGTGATGTTCCTGTACTGATACAGGTTTTCTTCAACGGAATCGCGGTATCTTCCGTAGATCAGATAGATGGCATACAGCAGCAGGATCATCTGCGATATCGCAAGGATCTCGCTGCAGGTCGATCTCCCGAAGAAGTTGTTGTCGGTGATGACCATGCTTGGATGGATATAAAGCAGTACTTCACTGCGGTATTCTCCGTTCTCAAAGAACAGGAATACTCTGCCCGGTTTTACTCCCCTGACTTTTACCGTCAGTCTGCCATTCTCTTTGTTTTCTTCCAGGATCTCGACTTCGCCTGTTTCGTTTTCCAGGCTCAACGAATACTCCTCGTCCTGTTTACAGGAAAAAACCTCTTCGTATGTTCTTCCCGTCAGCAGGATCACTGAAACAGAAAGCAGAAGCAGGATCAGAGATACGATACAGAATCTTTTTATGTCCTTCTGCATATAATTTTTATTTTATCCTTTCAGATCGTCAGGCAGAACGTCTTCCTTAACTTCGATCGTATAGGTAATGCCCAGTTCTTCCGCCCATCTGATGTACTGTTCGACCTGTCTATCATCCAGCATATCCGAGGAGATCAGTCCTCTCTGATCGATCATGTCGTTGACGAAGAGCTTGGTATACAGGAAAGCGCCCTGACCTGTCAGATACATTTCTCCGGTCATCTTCGCTTTTTCATAGGATTCAATCAGGCCCGGGGCAGAAAGATGCAGTTCCACCATCACATTCTTGCCGTTTTTCTTGCCGTAGGCTTCAACGACAAACGCTCCGCCGTCGGATATGATGCCTTCCTCGATGATTTTCCTGATCTCTTCCGGATCTTTCGGAGCCTGCGGAACATGTTTCAGGATCACATCATGCGGTATTTCTTTCTGTCCGTCGACCTCTTCTTCTTCCCAGCTGAGCAGACCGGCACGGTAAAGCGGCTCTGAGAACTGGATCCCTACGCCGCCGTACTTGAAATACGCATTCCTGCATCCTTTAAAATACTTCTCGCTGTTGAACGCCACATAGACAGGTTCATCATGGGCATGTTCGCAAAGCATCACCGGACGCATGTTGTATTCCGGCCATTTTCTGTAGATCTTCCGGCTGAACGGCTTCGTACGGATGATTTCTCCGTTTTCAAAAGCGTAGGCATCTTCCTGCATGTCCGCAAGAGCGACATCGCTGCTCCACCAGAACGGCAGGAATCTTTTCGCTTCAACGCCTTCATAAACCATCATGTTCAGAGTATCGCACTCGTCCAGTTCGTTCATGCATCTGCGGGCCATGACGCACATGACACCCGGTGCAGAACCGGTTCCAATGATCGCGGCCGTATTGTTTTGGGTAAACACTTTGCCATAACCTTCATACATGTATCTGATGCCGGCAAGCCAGCGGTCATACTGATCCACATCCATGCATTCCGGGAGATTCTCGCTTGCGGCTAGATCCTGGTAGCAGCAGCCCAGATCCATGGCGGGCTTCAGCATGTTTGCACCGAAATTCAGCGGCATGACGTTTACCAGCAGTTCACATCCTTGCGCGGCTTCCTTGATCGCCTCCAGATCTTCCGCATCGACCTTCTTCGGCGTACCTTTCTTCATCAGCCTGCAGACGGCTTCCGCTGCAGCAAGATCATGATCCGCACAGATCACTTCCTCGATATTAGGTTCCTCATCCAGTTTTCTGCAGATCGTTGAACCCTGCACGCCGCAGCCGCATACCATAACCTTCTTCATAACAGTATTCCTTCTGACTGATCAGTCATATCTATTATTATACTCAAGAAATAAAAAGATCATCCGAATAATGATGATCATCGTTCTATATATGGTCCGGGCTAAGGGACTCGAACCCCCACGGTCGCCCACTAGATTCTAAGTCTAGCGCGTCTACCAGTTCCGCCAAGCCCGGATGCCAATATATAATATAATAATTCACTAGAATTTGCAATTGTAAACCTATATAATAGTTAATATGCTACTAACAGTTGATTTAGGAAACACCAGTACCAAGCTGGGACTATTCGATAACGACAGACAGATCGCTTTCACCTGCTACGACGGAATATCCGACCGCTACCGCAGTCTGATCCTCGCTTTCCTGTTCAAGGCAAATCTGAGAGAAGACGCCGTGGACAAGGCCATCCTGTCATGCGTTGTGCCGCGCGTCTATGACGATGTCTATGACGCTCTGGAAAGCATCGTCGGCAAGAACAACATCATTGACATCAACCCTGCCAAGAACTACGGCATCAAACTTGACATGCCTAATCCTGAAGATACAGGCGACGACCTGATCGTCATGTGTTCTTACGCCTATAATCTCTACCGCAGAGAGCTTCTCATTGTATCCATGGGAACGGCTACTGTTCTTTGTCATGTGACAAGAAGAGGAGAATTCAGACACTGCATCATCGCTCCGGGTTTCAACAAGCTGGCTGAAACCCTGTGGAAGAATGCCGCACAGCTGCCGGAATTCGATCTAAAACATGCGGACAGCTATCTGGCGAATAATACTGTCGATGCGATGAATGTTGGAATCTATAACGGCTATATCGGTATGGTCAAGTCGCTGATCAACGGCATGCGTAACGAGCTGTTTGAGGATCTTTATGTCATCGGCTGCGGCGGTGTCGGCAAGATGGTCGCTCCGTACATCTCCGATCTGAATGAATATGATCCGGACTTCGTTACCAGAGGTCTGGCCTTTATTGCGCAGAGGTACGGCAATGGCTAGAGTCATCCTCGCCAGCAAGTCTCCGCGAAGAAAAGAGCTTTTGGAGATGCTGCGGATCCCTTTTGAGATCATCGTTTCCGATATCGAGGAACAGATCGATCCAGAAAACGATCTGACGAAAGAAATCGAAAAACTGTCCTATCAGAAAGCAAAAGCCGTTTTCGAAAAAGAAAACGATGCTTTGGTCATCGGATCCGATACGATCGTCAAGATCAACAACCAGGTTCTGGGAAAACCTAAAACACATGAGGAAGCCAGAGAAATGCTTCATCTGTTATCCGGCAATACCCACGAAGTCATCACCGGTGTTACCATTCTTTATCAGAATCAAAGAGAAACATTCTCCAGTACGTCTTCCGTCACTTTCTATCCGCTGACGGATGAAGAAATCGATATCTACATCGCAACCAACGAACCTCTGGACAAAGCCGGATCCTATGCCATCCAGGGAGACGGTGCCAAGTTTATCCGTAGTATTAACGGTGATTTCTACACCATCGTAGGACTGCCGATTGGAGAACTGTATCACCGATTGAAAAAATATCTGTAAAAAAGAAGATTTCTGTTATAAAATGAAATACAGGCCGACATAGTATAGTGGTAATACGCATCCATGGTAAGGATGAATCCCGTGTTCAATTCACGGTGTCGGCACCACTTAATAAAAAAGCTCATGAATGAGCTTTTTATTTTTGATCCTGATGTATGACGATCTGGGAATACGGGATAGAGATCCCTTCCTTGTCGAATCTCTTCTTGATCTCCATCCTTAGATCTCTTTCGATCCGGTAGTGATTCCTTTGTTTCGCTTTCTGATAGATAGCCATGCCTATGCTGCTGTCGCCGAAGGAAGTGATAGCGGCTGTAATCGGCTTATCATAACAGATGTCCTGATGCTTCTCATAATACTCGTTCGCAACATCTTCCAGGATCCGGTAGACCTTCTCGCTGTCTTCCTCGTACGGCGTTCCTACTTCTACCACAGCCATGTTGAATTCGCCGGAAAGGTTTTCTACCGTAGTGATCTGGCCGTTGGGAATAATGACTTTCTGGCCTTTCCAGTTAAGCAGATAAGTGCAGCGTACCGCCAGAGAAATGACTCTTCCTTCATAGCCGTTGATCTTGACATAGTCACCTACACCATACTGTTTTTCAAACATGATGAAGGCTCCCGCCAGCATATCCTTTATGATACTTTGTGCGCCTAGAGAAATGACCAGAGCGCCTACTCCGGCTGCCGTTACAATATTGGATAACGTAGAACCGAATCCCAGCTGATTGATGATTACGCAGAAAGCTAGGAAGTAGATCAGATAACGTCCGACACTTCTGAACAGTGTCATGGATGTGACAAGACTTTTTGACTTGGTTTTATCATCCAGATTCTCTGCCTTGCGTATGACTCTAGATGTAAAGGAAGAAAGGATGGTCAGTATGATCCTGGCAATCACTAGAATGATGGCAATCTGGATCAGGTTGACGATCAGGGTGGTCGAATCGATCTTTAGCCGTTCATATATCTCTTTCCAGTCGATCTTACTCATGCTTAGCCTCCTTTGGATGCATGAAGTAGAGTCCAATGCCCATTACCGCAGCATAGAATACCAGGTAATAGAGGATTTGCTTACCATAGCTGATGTAGCTGGAATAGCACATAAACAATGATGAAGCAGTTGACAGTAACGGGAGAATAAAACGATACAATACATTGAAATCCTTGTTGTGGATCATGATATGAATAAACATCGGAATGTACATTGCATAGAGAGTGATGATGCAGATTTCATCCGCTTCCCAGGCCAGCAGCCATTCCGGATTGCCTGTGCCGTTGAATGCCAGAGGTCCCTGGAAAAACAATGTAGAAGTCTGGAAGAGCCAGAAGCCCATCAGTCCAATGCCGATAATGGAGCATTTCAGAGGCATGCCTGTAGACTTGTCTACTTCAGATAATACATCCGGTTTTGGTCCCATGTTTCTGACAGACAAGGCATAGAGTCCTCTCAAGGTACACATGATCATGCCGTTGGCTGTACCAAGACAGGAAATGATGATGAATACCAGGATGATGCTGGCGACAAAGTTGCCAAAGACGTTGCCGAAGGCAATGACCGGAAGCATATCTCCGGCCGCCATGATCTCGTCAACGGACAGAGTCGCAGTCATGGAGAAGACATAGGACATGTACAGCACGGTGCAGAAGATGCTGCCGATGATCAGGGCCAGAGGCAGATCTCTTTTCGGATTCTTCAGTTCGGAGTTGATGGCCGTTGCGGAGATCCAGCCTTCATAGGAGAAAGCGAATGCACAGATTCCCGCAAAGATCCCGTTTCCTGAAGAAGTGGAAACCTCGGAAATGGTTTTTAATGCTTCGATGCTGTTGCCGTTAATGATGCCGACCGCCAGACCAACGACGGACATCAGGACCAGCGGAATCAGTTTGATGACAGTTGTCGTGACCTGCAGCTTTCCTCCGAGTTTCGGCGCCAGCATGTTTACTGCCGATAGGCTCAGCATGAAGAATACCGCAATGCCGGTTGTCGTCTGGCCATACATCTCCAAGCCGAACATCATGGACACATAGCTGGCTGCGATATAGCTTAACGTCGCACCGATGATCGGATAATAGAACATCGCCAGAAACCAGCCCATCAGATAGCCATAGGTCTTTCCCAGCGTCGCTTCCGCGTAGTCTACCAGGCCGTTGCAGTTGGCGTATTCTCTACCCATCTTGGCAAAAAACAGCGAACAGACCATGCAGATGCAGCCTACGGCAGCAATGACGATCATCGCATCCTTCATGTTTCCGCCCGTCAGTTTCAATACCTTGACGGCCTTAAAAAAGATACCTGATCCAATGACGATACCTACTACCATCGCCAGAGCGGTCGGGAAACCGAAACGTCTCTCCATCCTGTTATCCTTTTCCATACTGATACCCCCTTAAACAAAAAAGTCATCCCTAAGGACGACTTGATCGTGTTACCACCTTAATTCATCATTCAGAATGATCTCATTCAATTAACGGCATGACCGGATCTTCCTACTGCATTCAGAAGACCTACTCCACAGTGAATTCATCAGATCTCATCCAACCGGTTTCCATCCTCCCGGTCTTTCTATCGGATACTGGTCCGACTACTGGTCTGTTTCCAAGTATTTAGTGTTATTCTATAACAATTGTTTCTATCTTTCAATGTCTGCTTCCGAATCTTTCCAGAAGACGTTTCATGGCTTCTTCTTCGGAAATCGGCTCTTCTTTTTTCTCTTCCTTGTGATATGGACGGTTGTAGGCTTTCTTACGGGAACGGAATTCCTTCTTGTCCGCATCTCTTTTTGTCAGAACATCCAACGGAAGTAAAGACAGCTGCACTCTCTGTTTCACTTCATCCACATCGTAGACGTAGACCTTGACGATATCTCCTACACCTACGACTTCGCTCGGATGATTGACATGTTTCATCGACATTCTGGAAATATGTACCAGGCCGTCATCGTGCAGACCGATATCAATGAAGGCACCGAAGTCAACGACGTTTCTTACTGTACCGGAAAGTTCATCGCCCTTCTTAAGATCCTTGAGTTCCAAAACATCGGACTTCAGAATGGCGGAATCAAACTGATCACGGTAATCTCTTAAAGGCATCGTGATGCAGTCCTTGATATCCTGTAGCGTATAGGCATCGATGTTGAGCTTACCTATGGCTTCATCGTCAAAATGGATGCCAGGATCACCAAGTTTTTCGATATGGGATACTTTCATGATCTGTTTTGCGGCATCATAGGATTCCGGATGAATGTTTGTGGCATCCAGCGCTTCCTCCCCATCCGTAATCCTTAAGAAACCAGCACACTGTTCAAAAGCCTTGGCACCCAGTTTCTTGACATTCAGAAATTCATTACGGTTCCTGAATCTGCCGTTTTCATTACGGTAACTGATGATTTCTGAGGCAATGCCTTTATTCAGACCGGAGATATGTTCCAGCAGTTCTACGGAAGCCGTATTAACATCCGCGCCTACCCTGTTGACGACCTTCATCATCGCTTCATCGAGTCTCTCGTTCAAAGCCTTTTCCGGCAGGTCGTGCTGATACTGTCCTACTCCGATGGCTTTTGGATCGATTTTGATCAGTTCTGCCAGAGGATCCAGAAGCCTTCTGCCGATCGATACGGCTGATCTTTCTTCTACCGCCAGATCCGGGAATTCCTTTCTGGCTTCTTCCTGTGCCGACCACACGGACGCGCCTGCTTCGGATACGATGGCATAAGAGACATCCAGTTTATTCTCGTGAATGACTTCCGCAACCAGTTTCTCGCTTTCTCTGCTGGCTGTACCGTTGCCTATGGCGATGATCTTGACATCGTATTTCTTGATCAGAGATAGAAGCTTAGCCTTACTCTTATCGATCTCTCCATCCTTTCTGAACGGATAGATCTTGTCTACCGTCAGCATCTTTCCCGTTTCATCCAGAACGGCAAGCTTACAGCCGTTGTAGTATCCCGGGTCAAATCCAAGTACGACTCTGCCTTTTAACGGTGCCTGGGAAAGCAGTTTCTCGACATTCATGGAGAAGACTTCAATGGAAGTATTGTGCGCTCTTTCGGAAAGATCGCTTCTGATCTCATTCTCGATAGATGGCATGAACAGCCTGTCGATACCGTCGTCGATCGCATCTTTAACGATGTCTTCTACATCGGAAATGCTGTCCTTGATGTAGAAACCATGAGCAAGATCTTTGATATGATCCAGATCATAGGATAAAGATACGGTAATTACCTTCTCCTTTTCGGCTCTGTCGATCGCCATGACTCGGTGATCCGCAATGCTGCTGATCTTCTCCGAATAATCATAGTACATCTCGTAGACTTTCTTTTCGTCTACGGCATCCTTCTTGATCTTGGTAACGATGGCTCCGGACTTGACGATCAGATCCTTGAACTGCCATCTTAGCTTGGCGTTATCCGATACATTCTCCGCAATGATGTCTTTGGCGCCCTGAATCGCTTCCTCAACGCTCTTGACTTCCTCGTTCAAATATTTCTCTGCTTCTTTTTCTATTTCCGCATTCTTCGGTAACGACAGCAGATAAACACTCAAAGGTTCCAGACCCTTCTTGATGGCCATGGCTGCCCTGGTCTTTTTCTTCTGCTTATACGGTTTATAAAGATCCTCTACCTGTGACAGTTTTGTACAGGAGTTGATCTGATCCCTTAATTCATCCGTCAGCTTGCCCTGTATTTCGATCAGCGAAAGAACACTTTCCTTTCTCTCACTCAGATTCAGTTCATATCGGTACTGTTTCTCGATAAACAGGATCTGTTCCTCATCCAAAGCTCCTGTGGCTTCTTTTCTGTATCGGGCAATAAAAGGAACGGTATCTCCGTTCTCCAGCATATCCAGTACAGTGGAAACCTGTCTGACGCTGATCTTGAGTTCATCAGCTATCGTTTTTATGATCGTCTCATTCATAACATCAACCTCACAATGCAAAATTGTATCACTTAAGCTACTTAAAACCAAACCCCCCAAAGAGATCATCATATGAATAAAGGAAATAGAAATGATTTATAATTTAAATAATCATGAGGAGGTATCATTTATGGTAATCATCGCTACAGACTCGGCTGCCGATTTTGAGCTGTATGAACTGGAAAAGATGAACGTCGTCCATATGCCTATGTCCGTAAGTTTCGGGGATGACCATTATCTGGAGAATATTTCTATCTCTAAAGAAGAGTTTTTCAATAGACTGGAGAGTGATCCAAACTTTCCTAAGACATCTCAGCCTTCCCCATCGTTGTTTGAAGAACTGTTCCTGATGGTGAAAGAGAACGGCGATGAAGTGGTCTATCTGCCTCTTTCTTCGGGTCTGTCAGGAGACTATCAGACAGCAATGTCGGTACGTAATACGATAGATTATGACGGGATTTATGTGATCGATACACTGACCTGTACCGGCGGACAGAGACTGCTGGTAGAAGAAGCGGCAAGGCTGAGAGATGAAGGAAAGAGCGGCAAGGAGATTGCAGAAGCCATGGAACATCTCAAAACCAAGACCGAGATCTATACTGCCATGGATACCCTGGAATATCTCTACAAAAACGGCAGATTATCCAACGTGGAATTCTATATCGCCCAGCTGGGACACATCAAGCCGATTATGCACTGTTCCGTGGATTCTATAGGCAGAGCCGAGATCGTATCGAAACACATCGGCCTGAACAAAGCGATCCGCTACATCGTAGAGCGTCTCTCCGTACAGGCTCCTGACGAGCGTTTCCCGATCTATGTCATGTATACGAAGGTTAAAGAAAATGCCTATAAACTGGCAGAGAAACTGAAAGAAGCAGGCTACGACATCAGGGAGGAACAGCTGATTCCTGTTGGTGCTACGGTTGGAGCACATATCGGGCCGAATGCCTGCGCCATTGCCTATGTCAAGAAATAAACAACTTAAAAGGCTCTGCAACAGAGCCTTTTATTATTCTTCGATCCAGTAGTTGGTCAGATTGCCATCCGCACCGTAGAACTCATCCATGTCCACCTGCCAGTAGAAGTAGTGCAGCAGACCTGCTCTATCGTACTTACGAATCATGAATCCCCAGTAGTCATGGTAACCCAGTTCTTCGGCTACATAGACATAGTTTTCCTTATCGATACCTACGCACATGGCAATATGTCCGCCGCCGCTAGGACCGCCGTCACCGCCTGAAAGCAGATCTCCTACTTTCAGCGTACCATTGTCGTAGGCATCCGCCAGCCAGATCCTTTCGCCAAGGTCGGCCATTGCCGGACACCAAGGCGTAATGCCTGCACCGATATCGCCAGGATCAAACCCGGCCTGTACCAGGATCCAGGTGATGGAACCGCTGCAGTCCAGTCCGTTTGCGGCATGTCTGTTCCAGGAAGCCTCATACATCGTACAGCCCCAAGGCTGCGGTCCGGTCATGGTGTAATCCATGTTGATGTTTTCAAAACGTGACGGATCCAGATAGAGTCCTCTGTGATAGTATCTGCCTTCGCCGTCGATATAGTTACCTCTGCAGGAACCCAGACGACCGTTCTCCGTGAAGTAGTTGATCCTGTAAGGGAATTCCATTGCCAGGAATCTGCCTGCCGCTACAGCGCCAGCTCTGGTCTGATAGCCTGCCTTTTCGACTCTGGAGAAGAGAATCTCGTCCAGCAGGTCGTTGTCTTCTTTCGAGAAAACGCCGCAGGAAAGGAAAGGCTTCTGCATGTCGAATTCCGGAGCCATGGTGGTGATCAGATCAGTAACAAGAACTTCTACAGTATCCGACTTGTCGCCATATGTAGCAGTAATGTTGGCAGTACCTGCAGATACAGCACGTACCGTTCCATCCGCATCTACCGTAGCGACCTGTTCGTTATCACTGGAGAAAAGAACCGGTTCATCCACAACACCGGTATATGAAGAATCATAAACGATCTTTTCATTACCTTCTAAAGCAAGATATATATTTCCGGAAGTAATCTCGATTTTCTCGACATAGCTGAACTTCTGATCTTCCAGAACCTGACACAGATGGTTGTATCTGTTTCTGATGTAGATATTGCCTTTGGATACCAGCGGCAAGACACAGGTATTGTTTTCATCGGTCTTCACCCATTCCGCATCATCCATGCTGTCGCCGATATAGCACTGGCCTTCTCCGTCCAGAACAACTACGATACTTCCGTTTTCGATGTACTGGTCGGTGATATTCACCTTCTGGGTAATGCGGTCATAAAGCAGACCGCAGAACAACAGTACCAGACACGTAACAAGAAGACTTTTCTTAAGTTTCTGTTTTATATCAAGTTGTTCCTGCTGAAATTTCTCATCCATACAATTTATTATTATACAGAAAAAACCCTATATTTTAAAAGAATAAGTTATCTGGTCTTCTCTTTTGTTTTCGTGTCCGATGTTTTCCCTGATATTGATTCCGCCCATGTGTTCATAGAACCGGCGGGCATTGTGATTGTGCTGATTGCATTCACAGGTGAAACGATCCAGACCGTTGTCCTTACAGTATTGACGGATAAAGACGAACACTTTCTTTCCAACGCCTTTTTTCTGATGTTCTTTCAGTACATAAAGGGACTGGATGTGCAGACCGGAATCGTGTTCGAAGTAGAAATATCCGATCGGGATCTCTCCTTCCAGGATCAGATAGACATGGTAATGCACATTGCCGATTCTGCCGATGTCCCTTTGAATATGACCGGGATAATCGTAATGATCGATCATTTCATCGGGATAGATGTTCCGGTAGGTGGTACTCCAGACGATACGGCGCAGTCCGCTGATGATCGGAGCGTCGCTTTCTGCAACTGATTCAAAACGGAGTTTTTTATGGTGTTCTTTCAGATAAGCTTCAAATTCAGGCGTTCTGGACCAGTATCTGCTTCCCCAGTTCTCGAAGTTCCATTCTTCCATGTAAGTGTTGCATTCGTAGTCCACATACCAGAGAAGACCGTCATGGACGATGAAATTGGTCGGAAAGTAGTCGATGTTGAGTCCTGCAACCATGGCCTTCTCTGTCATCTCCCTGATCTGTGGAAGATACTCTTCTACCGGCTGATCGCTTAATACCATATTGAAAACGGTATTTCCTTCAATGTATTCTTTGATGATCCTCTCGTTTTCTTTGTCTGAGGCTGTCATCTTCGGAATCCTGATGCCGGCATCCATCAGACGTCTGTAGTCTCCACATTCCGCTTCGAACTTGTCGCCGAATGCATAGTAGTCGCACGGTTCATGATGGATCTGTTTCAGCACATAAAAAACGCCGTTCTGTTCCGCGAGATAGGAATAGCCGCCCTTTCCGTGTCCCAGCAGCCTGACGATCCTGTAAGTACTGCCAGATACCGTTAATTCCTCACATATTTTGATTTGATTCTTATCCATTCTTTTTTTACCCGTACATTTCTATTATCTAACCGCTAAACGAAGGAATCAACGTTTCTTTCGGCCACGACGATTTTATGACCCATGGTATCAACTGGACAACGGAAATCTAAGAGATGCCGTGTTCATGGGACTTCACGTATGGCAGACGATGGGCTACGAAGAAATACGGAACTCTTACCGGAGCGGGAATAAGATCATTGAAAACACCGGTTCAGAAATCATAAACTGTTTTTTATTCAATCAGTAGGAACCACTGTCATTCATTGAATAAGCCGATTGAATTGCATTTTTCGATCTTTTTGTTTCAAAAGAAATAAAAAAAAGCCGGACAAGTCTTATGCCCGGCATTCATTCATGCAATACGAATGAGTTTTTAATAAAACAATAATCAATGACTTTCTGAGTTCGTCAAAATGAATAAACTCATTCCTGAACAGTCGAAGTTCATATTCTGCCTGCGCCAGCATTCTTGATGCTCGTCTTTTTTGTTAAGACAGACTTTACTGGCCGGTGAGAGTGTTTTCTATCATCTGTTCTTTCTATTGTTCTTCCTCTGCTCCTTCAATTGCAAATTCATCTGTTACAGGAACTTCATCATCTACGTTTGTTTCATCCACAATAGCCATAGAGACAAATTCAGACATGTACACTGATTCATCGGCGCCATCCAGATAAGCCGGGAGATTGATCACAATTCCATCCATATTGTATGGAACTTTAAATGTAACTGTCTTTTCTTCTACTGATGAACTTTTTGATTTCTTTACGCCAAGAGTAATAGTAACGCTTTGCCCGGTGAAAGAAATGGAACTGCGTTCTCTTGCGGCAAGTGTAGTAACCTTCTCGCCTTTGTACACAAGGTCAATTGCATTATATGAACTATAGCCTGTGTTTTCAATTGATTTATTGTCTAGATAAAGAGTATGGCCTCTGCCGATTATGAAGCATAGTACACATATTGCAACTACAGCCAGTAACGTACCGGCAATAAAAAACAGACGACGTTTATTCATACTACTGTTCCTCCTTGTTATGAGCTTCAGCCAGAAGCTTGCCGGCATTGGATTTCTGTTGGCGCTTCTTGATTTCGTACATAATCAAAGCGATTGTGATAACCGCATATGATATGAATACACGGAAGTACTCGCCAACCATAGAATCGCCTGTAATCTTAGTGCCAACAGTTGGCGCTACGATAAATAGTGTATGGAATAGTATAACGCCTAAGAATACATTTCCAATCGATGCCTTGTCAACTGAAGCGCCGCCTACCAGCAATGCAGCAATCGCAAACATACCCACATTAGAGTGTGATGAATATGTAGAGAAACTACTTAGATTCTGTACATATAGAACCATGCCAAAACCGGCCATGACAGTTGAGATAACCATTGCGATAATTCTGGTCTTTTCAACATCAATACCTGCAGATCTTGCAACTTCCATGTCCTGTCCTACGGCCCTCATATCCTGACCAAGCTTGGTTTTTCTAAACCAGATGATAAACAGACACATGGCGGCAATAATTAGCAATGTCAGGACCGGGATCTTAACGCCCCCGACACTAAACGCCAGGGCGTTATCAATGCATTGTCTGTTGTTAAGCATCGAAACAGTATTACGAATGCCATATCCTCTTGGCAGTTTGATTGATGTATGTTTGATAGGAATAATCGGTCCCATCGCATACAGCATCAACAGCATATAGATACCATTCATAAAGAATGAAATAATGTAGCTTGTTACCATTTCTCTGCTTTTGGCCATATTAAGCATCTTTCCGCAGAATAAACCCAGCAGTATAGAAATAGGTATTGAGAATATACAGGCCAGCACAATAGCCGGGATGCCCCAGATTTGCCAGTCCGATACAAGTACTATTGCGATTTCTCCGGCCATAGCACCAAGAGTCATTCCAAAGTTAAGGCCCATACCTGCCATGATCGGAATCAATAACGACAGTATCAAGAAAGCATTTCTGGTAAGTCTGGTCATAACCTCGTTAATCATATAGGTTACAGAGAAACCGGAAATAGGAACACAGATAGAGCAAATAATAATGAACATGATTGGAACAATGTTCTTTTTCAGAAATTCAATTATGTTTTTCATTTCTTAGGTTCCTCTATCTTTCTTGTTAATGCGAATAGGATGACACCGTTAGAAACAATAATTCTTATAACATCGGAAATATCCAAATTGATTAAAGAATTGATGACATTCGGTGTAGTAGTAACGATAGCCTGATACAGAATAGTACCAATAATAACGTTAGATATAGATGCTTTGTTTACGCTGGCTCCGCCAAGCAAGATTGCCGCAACAGCAGGCATAGCCATTGAGTATGGCGCAGTATATAACTGCACATAACCGAAGCCTTGCTGGTAATTGATAATGCCGATAGCGGCAATCCAGGTAGATAGAATAACAGACAGCATCCTGATTCTATCAATATTGATACCGGCGGCTTTAGCAAACGTTGGGTTTGATCCGACAGCCGTCATAGCTGTACCGGTCTTTGTGTGCAAAAACGCCCATATGCCAAACGCTATTAAAGCAAAGAACAGAATTGCACCGGTAGGAATCGTTACGCCAAACAGTTTAAATCTTAAGAATCCTGATAAAACCTCATAATAATAGTTTTCAATTGAAATCATGGTTCTTAGACCTTTGCCCGTATAACCCCAAACGATAACCGGATTCTTAAATGGAAGCATAACCCAACCAATGCACATCAAAGATACAGCAGAGAAACCAACATAAGTTGCGATCATCATTTCTCCACCTTTAATCTTATTAAGTAAGAAGCCATATAAAGTTCCAAACAGGATTGCAAATGGTGTCGCAATAGTAAGAGCGGCAAAAAACGCTTCATTACCGGTAAAGCCCATTTCTATGGCAATAGTTACTCCAAGCAAACCGGCTTCAATTCCAAGAGGAAGACCGAAATTAAGACCGCAGCCCGAATGAATCATCGGCACCATCGAAAGCACTAATAAACCGTTCCAAGCAAATCTGTTTGCGACATTTGACAGCAAGGTAGAAATCTTATTGCCTGAAACCGGCGCCAAAGCAAACATGAACAAGATAAAACCAACGATAATCAGTCTAGAGATACCAAATTCAGCAATAATGTTTTTTATTCTTTCTTTCATCTGATACTCCTTTCTAGATTACCTTCGAGACCATCAACTGGCCAAATTCTTCTGACGACTTGCTTGCAGGCAGTATTCCTGCAACTTCACCGCCGGATACGATAGCGATACGGTCACACACGCCTCTTAATTCTTCCAGTTCTGAAGATATAACAACAACGGTAACGCCTTTTTCCCTATTCAGTTTTCTTAATGCTTCTAAGACAAGTGATTTTGCGCCTACGTCAATTCCTCTTGTAGGCTCAGACGCAAACAAGAATTCAGGTTCTAACGCGAATGATTTAGCTAGACAGATTTTCTGCTGATTGCCGCCGGATAATTCCTTAGCTTTCTGTTTCGAACTGGTACACTTGATCTGTAATTCATCAATATACTTATCAGTAACCTCTTTAATAGCTTTTTCATCACGCCATTTAATTATTCCGCCAAATAGCTTCTTTAAGAATTTATTCTGTATCTGCATGGCAGGGAAAGCGATGTTCCATTCAAGTGTTTCATCAAGCAACAGTCCAACGCCTCTTCTATCTTCTGAAACAAAGGCAATATTCGAATCGAGACATTTTCTTGGTGAATTCAAAGGGATTTCGTTTCCTTTAAACACAACCGTTCCTCCAGCTTCATATAGACCCATGATGCCGTTAGGAACGCCAAGTTTGCCTTGACCCGCCAGACCGCCAATTCCCAGTATTTCGCCTTTTTTAACATCCAACGAAACATTTCTGACTGTCTCGCCTGGCATATCGACCCAAAGGTTTTTAATGGACATGATTGTTTCAGCTGTTTCATCAGTTCCTGCTGATTTATTATCCACAGACTCGACATCACGGCCAACCATTGCTTTCGTTATCTTTTTAACATCAGTATCTTCGGCACGAGTATCCATTACAACCAGACCGTCTCTCATGACAACCACCTTATTGCAGACAGTCATGATTTCTTCCAGTCTATGAGTAACGAATATTACAGCTACTCCTCTTTCAGACATTGATTTGATGGATTGCAATAAAGCGTCTGCTTCTGATTCTGTCAAAACGGCAGTAGGCTCATCCAGAATCAGAAGACGGAGGTTTTCTTTGGATAATTCTCTAGCAATCTCAGTAAACTGTTTATGACCAACAGGCATATCAGCGATAACCATCTTAGGATCAATTTTAAATCCCATCTTCTCGATGGCGTTTTCTGCTCTGCCGGTCATTTCGTTATAATTTAATGTATTTAATCTATCACCAAAAACCTCAGAAATTACATTTCTTTTCAAAGGTTCGCGGTTAAGAAGAATATTCTCAGTTGCAGTAAATCCCGGAATAAGAGAAAACTCCTGGTGAACCATACCTATTCCGGCATTGAGGGCATCAAAAGGAGACTTGAAATCAACTTTCTCGCCATTAAAACAGATCTCGCCGCCATAGCCCCCGGTCTCAGCGATCTCTTCCATACCAAAAAGAATTTTCATCAGGGTAGTCTTTCCGGCACCGTTTTCACCGCAAAGACCTAAAACATCACCTTCATTTAAAGTAATGTTTATATCATTCAATACCTGATTTCCATAAAAACTTTTCTGAATGTTTTTCATCTCCAGTAACGGAGCATTATTATTAGCCATAAGTTCACCTCATAAATCAAGAATAAGGGGAGGATTAACCTCCCCCTGCATACTAATTGAAATGAATCAGTAATTATTCTCCGGCAATGTTGAAGTACTTTTCAGGAACCTCTACATCAGTTACACCCATGTAACCTTTGCCGAAGATATAAGTATCCTGGTACAACAGTACGATACTGTCAGATTTAACACCTGTAGTAGCATCTACATAGTTAGAACCATTCCAATCAACGCCTGAGAACTCCTTGAGAGCCGCAGACAGATCAGCTGCGTCCTGTAATTTAGCGGTACCGCTTAATACGTTATAAGCGTACTGGCCAAGACCTGCGGATAATGAGTAACCCCATGAGCAAGTCCAAGTACCAAATCTGCCTGCGCCGCCAGCAGCGACTACAGCATCTTCAACCTTCTTAGTGATCTTAGCGAAGTCACCGGCTTCAGCAGTAGTGTCTAATCCGCCTAATGCTTCTGGATAGCCCATTAATGGAGATGGAAGGTCAGCTTCGACAAAATAGCCGCCGTTTTCTAATAATGCAGCCAGCATCGGAGCGGTTTCGCCATCGTTTGTGCAGAAGAATGCAGCATTCTGTCCATACTTTTCAATCCATTTAGGAGTGTTTTCTTTCATGAATGCAACAGCACCATCCATACCACCGGCTGAAGTATCAGTTGGGTCTGGTGCAGTTTCCATTGCAAATGTCATACCAAATTCTTCACAGGCAGCTCTCATGATAGCAACACGTCTTGACATTGTTTCATAAGACAAGTGTCTTGGGAAAGAAACGTGTACGAATGTGTCACAGCCCAAATCATGAGCAGTCTTAATCATTAAGTAGCCACGTGCTACGAAGTCGTTGTTTACAACAACATCAGCGATAGATCCGATTACCGGTAAGTCTTCATGAGCTTCACCAACCAAGCAGATCATATCAGGTCTCATTTCTTTCACTTTCTGGAATGCTTCAGTAGTTCCAGGAACGCCCTGGTTAACAACGATGGCTTTTACTTCTGGATCATCAGCGAAGTTAACGATTGTCTGTACAGTTGTTTCATATTCTTCTGTAAAGTTATCAGGATATGTAGCAAGTACAACAACATCTTCGCCGTATTTTGCCTGGATAGCTTCAGCGCCACGTCTATCATCTTCTGATTGAGATACGGTACCAGTTACGATAGCAATCTTGAATTTATCTGAACCGCTATCTCCGGATCCGCTAGGCTCTGCAGGAGTATTGCCGCCACAAGCAGCTAAAGATAATACCATAAGCAAAGCAAGCAATAAACTAAAAACTTTTTTCACACTTAATCCTCCTTTAAGTAGAATCCCAATAATATGAGATATAGTAATTTTAAATGCATAATGAAAAAGTGTCAATAATTATTTTCTGTAAATATTTTCATATTTTAAACATAGCTTTTCAATTACTGATTAGTATTTTCTTCGTTTTTTTCTGGAAATGGAGGCAAAAAGGTGGAGGCAAATTCATCTAGACATTAAAAAAACGCCTGTTTTAAGGCGTTTTCTTGATACGCTGGTGCCAACTACAGGAATTGAACCCGTAACCTACTGATTACAAATCAGTTGCTCTACCTATTGCGCTAAGTTGGCAGATGGTGGAGACTACAGGGCTCGAACCTGTGACCCCCTGCTTGTAAGGCAGGTGCTCTCCCAACTGAGCTAAGTCTCCATTTTTGACGCTTAATTATCTTAACATACGTTCTTTTTTTAGTCAATTGGGTTAAAATAAAAATATGTATAGAAATACTTATGTGGAAATTGACCTGGATAAGTTGAAATTCAATACCAGGAAATTTCAGGAAAATTCAAAGAAAGAGATCATCGGTGTCGTGAAGGCCAACGGCTACTGCTCCGTCGACTATATGGAAGCAAAGGCCCTGGAAGAATGCGGAATTGACTTCTTTGCGGTATCCAGTCTGGATGAAGCGTTAAGACTAAGGAAACATGGGGTACAGGGTCATATCCTGATCCTGGGATATGTACCATATGATGCGATGGATCTGATCAAAGAGAACGATATCAGTATCGTTACCGTGAGTAAAGAGTTTGTTCAGAATACGGATCTGGAAGGCGTTAAGATCCATCTCAAGCTGAATACAGGAATGAACCGGATCGGCGTGAATGTTTCTGAAGCAAAGGAAGTCCTTGAACTGCTGAAAGAGAAGAAGGCCGTCATTGAAGGCGTCATGTCTCATTTCTCCAGTGCAGATACGGATGAAGAATACTCGAAGAAACAGTATGCCCGATTCAGAGAATGCGTTCTGTCTCTTGACTATGATTTCAAATATATTCATATATCCGCAACGGACGGTGCGATTCTTGTGGATGACGATATCTGTAATGCTCAGCGTATCGGTATCGGACTGCTGGGATACAGTTCCTACGACATCGGCTTAAAGCCATGCGTTTCCCTTTACAGTGAAGTCGTTATGTGCAAGCAGCTTACTGAAGGCGAAACAGTCTCCTACGGCAGACACTACACCAGTGACGGCAAGGGTTATATTCTAACGATTCCTCTTGGTTATGCGGACGGTTTCTACCGCTCCAATACCGGGAAAGAAGTATATGTAGAGAACGAATACGGAACCATCGTCGGCAGCGTCTGCATGGACCAGCTGATGATCCTTACTCAACATCCTCATCCTGCCGGAACCAGAGTAGAACTGTTTGGCGAACATGTAGATATCGTCAAACGTGCTCAAGACCTGCATACGATTACCTATGAACTGCTGACATCGCTGTCTGATAGAATCACCAGAATCTATATCAGCGGCGGCAAGATCATAGATAGGATAGATCTCCGTTTCTAGCCAAAACATCTATAAACAATACCGAAAAGTCATAGAAATATGACTTTTTTTATAAAATTCGGCATTTCATTTAGGAATCCTTCATTTTTTCGGGAATAACGATATAGAGGAGATAATTATGCAAAAAGCGAATAAAAGCATTGATCTAAGTATTCTGTTTATACTCGTTGGAATCCTGTTTGTTCTGATCAGCTTCTTTCTGCTGGTCCTGATTCTGGATTCCGATGATTTTCATTCTGCCATTCATACGATCACATCCGGTATTCCCGGTATGATACTTTCTTTGCGGGGGGTCGGTTTATTATGTTTTGTTTAGCGAAATCGTTTCTTGTTTTTATTACACTGGTATCCTCAATCCTGACTCCCTGCAAAGATGAAAAACTGTACTACAGACATTTCAGTACAGTCTCTGATTCTTCTGAAGACGTAAAGGATACTGATGATACAGAGGCCGTGGAAGCCGTAGAGGAAGAAGGTCGTGGATATACGGTATCTTATGTATTCGGACAGGCAGATGCAGCAGACGGTATCGGAATGCTTCCGGATGAGGTTCTGGAACTGCTTCCTGATCCTGTTAACGGATTGAAAGAGAATGAAACAGTAACACCGGAAGATCCTGCCGATACCACAGTCGGAAGCTGGGTCTTTCTTGGATGGGAGCCAAAGACACAGACCGTATTGAATGAAGATATCGTGTTCTCAGGAATCTGGATGAATACGGATCAGGCCAAGAAAAAGCTTGAGAACACAGTTATGTACAAGGCAGCGTCCGTTCTGTATTCCGGTTTTGGATCTCTTGCCTGGGGTCTTCACAGCAGAGGCGGATACATCGGCACCTACAACTTTCTATTGGGAGGCGAGCAGTCATACTGTCTACAGGCGGATAGAACTGTACCTGCTGTCGGTTCTGTTTATTCCTATTCGGGAGTCGATACTTCTAAACTGGCCGATATCATCGATAAAGGAACGCTTCATGGCATGTCTCCCGGAGCGATTCAGGCTACGATATGGAATTATCTGAAATCCGATAAGACTTATGCCTGGGTCGATTCAGGTGAAAATGTCGACTACGACAGCCGGTATTATTCCGCACCCGGACAGACCTGTTCGATTGAAGTGTATTCACCGGGGAACTCATCCTATCAGAAAATGGGAAGATATACACCCTGCCCTGATCCGGCAAAAGGAAAGGTACAGATCAGGAAGCATCCTGCAGAAACACAGTTCGATTACATCGGCAACTGTCCGAACAGTTATTCTCTGGCAGGAGCGGAATACGGTATCTTTAAAGATATGGAATGCACCAATAGAGTCGCAGTTCTGACAACAAAAGAAAACGGCCAGACCAATAGTAAAGATCTGGATCCCGGAACCTACTACATCAAGGAACTGAAAGCGAGTCAGGGTTTTCAGCTGGATGAGAACATCTATATCGCAAAGATCACTCTGTCAAAGACGACCTTGATAGATTCTTATGAAACGCCTTTGAACGACCCTTTTACAATGTTTCTGTACAAGGAAAACACCAGAGACAGAGAGGATGTTTCTTTCCTGGAAGAAGCAGAATTTACCTTGAGATACTACGATACGCAAAGTGATGATGTTACAAACATGAATCCTAAGTATACCTGGGTATTCAAGCCTATCATCAATCGTGATCTGAAAGCGGAAGTCGTCTTCGATGTACAGCACTATCTAAGAGGAGATGAACTGCTTCTGGATGAGAACGGAGAATTCTTTATCCCGATCGGTACATTTACGATTGAAGAAACCAAAGCGCCTCAGACTTTCGCCAGGGATGAAAACATCTATGTCGGTCATATCATCTATGATAATGGAAATGTCTATACAAAGTTCAACGGCGGACAGCAGTTACAGGTTGAGGATCAGATCATGACCCAGTCGGAAAACAAGCAGGCTGTCGTCATCACGGTACAGAAAATCGATAATGAAACAAGAGAGGCTTCTCCGCAGGGACTTGGAAGTCTGGAGAACGCGGAATTTACCGTCAGCAGACTGAATGAGGAAAACGGAAACAGGGAAACTGTCGGAACCATCATCACCGATTTTAGAGGGAAAGGAAGTCTGTCAAAAGACAGCGAAGGTAACGATCTACTTCCGGGTGTTTACTACATTAAGGAAGCAAAGGCTCCGGATGGTTATCTTATCAACAGTGAAGAGTTCCAGGTAGAGGCCTTTATTCAGGAAGAAAACACGGCTGTATTCGAATACATTGCGGAGATAGAAGAACAGGCAACAGAGATCGTCATCTCCAAGAAGGATTCAGAAAACAATTACCTTCCTGGTGCTGAAATGGAAATCATCGATGAGGATGGCACAACCGTATTCTCCTGGGTCAC